>NZ_JBFRCW010000006.1:0-582569 GCF_052113265.1 Novosphingobium sp. YAF33 | reverse complement strand
GGGCAAACCATGTTCGAAATTAGCAACATCGTCACCGCTGCTTGATCACCGAAAAGACATCGGCAAACCTGACGGGGTGGCTCCACCGCCACGTGGGAGATTTTTACCGCTTACGGTTCACTGACGTTATCGTCCGGATCGCCGATATCCCTCAGAGCCGCCTTTACGAACTGGACGCCCCAATTACGGCTGGAGTTGATGGTGCGAAGATGATTTAATCGCAGGAGGTAGATGCGGAGCTTCGTGTGAAGTTGTCCGGGCTGTTTGCGATCGGAGATCACCTGAAGTGCCTGTCCGAGACGGGCGATCCGCTGGAAACGCTGAACGCGATCATCGACTCTGAGGTGTTACGTCCGGTGCTGCTGGGCGGTCTTGCCTATTCGAATGGGACGGTGGCAGCGATCGCCCGCAAGGTCGTCATTAATACGCAAACCGCGTTCAGGCCCGCGTGCGTTGGTGATTGGAGTGGAGGACGTGATCACCTTCGTGTACGGGAACGACACCATGCTCACTGGCGCATTCGCTGCGCGGAGAGCGAGGAAATTCTCGAGAGCCATGAACAAGCGACAGTTCGACCGTGATAATCGCTACGTGGCCGATCCAAAGTGAGATGTCGGGCGAAAAGGATGGGGGTTCTTCAAAGCAACTTGCCCCCGCACAGATATTCCATACGCGCGCATTACCAAGGTGAAATGGCAATCTTGGCCGACCTCGCGCATCGCATAGGTGAGTTGGGACATCGCTGAAAATTCTTTTTCAAGTGCGGAGGCAAATGTCTGTGCGTTATTCGCAATTAGCGCTGATCGTCTTTGTATCACTTTTAATGTTGCCTGCCATGTGTTTAGCGGGTCCCGATGCTCCCTCAGCATCGAAACTGGCACAGGCGCCGGTCACCTTGAATGATTTGTGGCAAGGCAAAGCTCATTTTCAAGAAGTGACCGAATTGCAGTGGCAGCCGGGAGACAACGCCGTGCATGAGGGGGCAGGCTCATTCTTCGTTTATAAGGGTGTATGGTACGTCCTCAACCGGGCAGCACTCCCCCACCCTTCGGACAATTGTACTCCGGACAATACGCGCACCGTGATCCGCGCTAGTACCGATCAAGGCAGGACATGGTCCGCGCCCACAACTCTTGTCGATCCGGGCACAAGCGCAAAGGGTGATCATTGCGCCGTTCTGGACGGCAGCCTCTATCACGACGTGAAGTCTTCCACTTGGCATATGCTAGCCCAGTGTCTGGACGGCAAAGGTGCTTTGTGGGCACTATGTCATTATACGCGCCGTGCTACCACGCCTCTTGGCCGCTTCGAAGCCGACCCAGAAAACCCAGTCGTCGTCGGCGGGGAGCTCTGGTCTCGAATTTGCCAGGGACACGGTAAGAAATGCCCCCCGACGACACGCGATGAAGGCACACCAGACATCATCGGAAAGACCGATGACCAGTACATTGTCACAATGCACGGCTATGACCCGAGTTCTAAAACGGGCTATCGCGGCGTCGTGCATACGCCAGATTTCCATACGTGGCATGTCAGCGGGAACGGGTTACCAGATGATGCCATCCTGGGTCCGACGGATTGCGAGACGTGGCTGAGCGGCTGCGTCGGCACGGGCGAGGCATCAACAATTTCATATTCTCGCGATCCGCATCGCTACATGATCGCCGAAACAATGACCATGGGTCTCGAATGCACGGCAGGCCAGCAATGGGTCTTTCAGCTGCTGCGGTCCGCGTCACCTACTTGGCCGACGTCAGGTACAGGCCGGTGGGAAAAGCTACCAGGCAAAGCATTGCTTCGCACGAAATACCCCTCCCCGGTGGCGGCCTGCCCGGTACAATATGCACGTCTGATCAAAGACGGAGTGGACACATTCCTCATATATGAGGATTGGGATCGCGCGACGGAGACCGTCCATCGCCGCCTGCTTCATTTGGTTTCTGGCAGAGCCCCCCCCGAGCGATGAAAGGGTCCAGAGGAATCGGCTTGCGGAAGACAGTGTGCTATCCTCAGCCCTCTGCCAATATTGCGTGTAGATATCGACCGTAGTCAGATTTTCCGAGCCGGACGATCGCCGTCTCTAGCTGTGGCCCGTCAATAAAGCCCTGCCGAAATGCGATTTCCTCGGGGCTGGCGATCTTGAAACCCTGTCGCTTTTCCAGGATGCGCACGTATTCCCCGGCGTCCAGTAGACTGTCCGGAGTGCCGGTATCAAGCCAGGCATAGCCACGGCCCATGATCTCAACCGACAGCTCTCCCCGCTCCAAGTAAACACGGTTCACATCGGTGATTTCCAGTTCTCCACGAGGCGATGGCTTCAGGTTAGATGCGATGTCCACAACTTTCTCGTCGTAGAAGTAAAGGCCCGTGACAGCACTGTTGGACTGTGGCTTTTCAGGCTTCTCCTCGATCGACACTGCGCGGTGATTTTCGTCGAACGCGACCACGCCGTACCGCTCCGGATCCTGGACGTGATAGGCAAAGACACTCGCCCCCGTCTTACGAGCGCAAGCGTTGTTCAACAATGCCGGCAAACCGTGGCCGTAGAAGATGTTATCACCCAGGATCAATGCCGAGCGCTCGCCCGCCACGAAGTCGGCGCCGATAATGTATGCCTGTGCTAGCCCGTCGGGGCTGGGCTGCTCGGCATATTCGAGCGACATGCCCCACGCGGAACCGTCGCCAAGCAGGGCTTGGAAAGCCGGTAGATCTCGAGGGGTGGAGATGATCAGCACTTCGCGGATGCCAGCAAGCATCAGGGTGCTGAGTGGGTAGTAGATCATCGGCTTGTCGTAGACCGACATCAGCTGCTTGGAGGTGGCCAGCGTCATTGGATAAAGCCGGGTGCCGCTTCCACCGGCTAGGATGATGCCCTTCACGTTTTAGTTCCTTGTCTAGATAAGTTTTAGGTCGCAGCAGCCTGCAATCGGGCGACGACAATTTCGAGCGATTTGTGCCAGTTCGGCAGGATTACGCCATGAACCTTGGCGATCCGGCTGGAGTCGAGCCGCGAATTCGCGGGCCGGGCAGCGGGGGTGGGATAATCGTCGGTCGTGATGCGCCGGACAGCCGCGGAAGGTCCGCCGTTCGCAGCGGAAGCTGTGAAGATGCTTTGCGCGAAATCCGCCCAGCTCGCCTCACCGGCAGCGGTCATGTGGAAGACGCCGCGCAGAACTGGGTCGCTGCTCGCGGCTAGATTTTCCGCCACCTTCACTATGCCATTGGAGATGTCGAGAGCACTGGTGGGATTGCCCACCTGATCGGACACGACAGAGACCTCGTTGCGATCGCTACCCAGGCGCAGCATGGTCTTGACGAAGTTGCCACCAAACGGGCTATAAACCCAAGCGACGCGCAGCACGGCGCTGCCCTCTGGATAGATGCCAAGAATCGCCTGCTCGCCCGCCAGCTTCGATGCGCCATAAACGCTGGTGGGCGCTGTAGGATCGCTCTCGAGATAGGGACGATTAAGCTCGCCATCAAAGACGTAGTCAGTAGAAATGTGAACCAGCGGCACGTCCATTACCTTGGCTGCCCGGGCAACGGCTCCGGCGCCAGCGCCGTTGACGGCATGGGCGATGTCGGCCTCGCTTTCAGCCTTGTCTACCGCAGTATAAGCCGCAGCTGAGATTACCACATCGGGCTCGACCGCCTCAAGAGCTTGTAGTACCGATGTGGGCTCGGCGAGGTCGAGTTCGGGCCGGCCAAGCGCAATCACTTCGTGGCCAGCGGCTCGTCCCCGTTCAGCGAGACAGGTGGCCACCTGCCCCGCCCTGCCAGTAACAGCGATTTTCATGCAACCGTCTCGGCAGTTTTCTCATTCAGACCAAGCCGGGCGCCATCGTACTGATCGCGCAAGGGTCGCCACCACCATTCGTTATCGAGATACCACCGGACCGTCTTTTCGATACCAGTGTCGAAGGTTTCCTGTGCCTTCCAGCCGAGTTCGTTCTCGAGCTTGGTGGCGTCGATCGCATAGCGTGCATCATGGCCTGGGCGATCGGTCACGAACTCGATTAGGTTCTCGCGAGGGGTTTTGTCAGGGACGAGTTGATCGAGCACTGCACAAATGCGGCGGACTACATCGATATTACGCCGCTCGTTGCGACCGCCCACGTTGTAGGTCTCGCCGATACGTCCCTTCTCGCTGATGATGTCGAGCGCGCGAGCATGATCGTCTACGAAGAGCCAGTCGCGCACGTTCTCGCCCTCGCCGTAGATCGGCAGGCGGCGCCCTTCAAGCGCGTTGAGGATGGTGAGCGGGATCAGCTTTTCGGGGAAGTGATACGGCCMGTAGTTGTTCGAGCAGTTGGACACCACGATTGGCATTCCGTACGTGCGTTCCCAGGCCTTGGCTAAGTGATCTGAAGCCGCCTTCGACGCCGAGTAGGGCGAACTGGGATCATAAGGCGTCGTTTCTTCGAACAGCCCATTGTCGCCCAGCGATCCGTACACCTCGTCGGTCGAGACGTGGAGGAAGCGGAAAGCGGCTTTGGCGTCGCCCTCGAGCCCATTCCAGTAGCCGCGCGCGGCCTCCAGCAGGGTGAAAGTGCCTACAACGTTGGTTTCGATGAAGTCCGCCGCCCCCGTGATCGAACGGTCGACGTGGCTTTCGGCCGCCAAATGCATGATTCGCTCGGGGCGGAAATCGGCGATCGCGGCGTCCATGGCAGCCCGATCGCAGATGTTCGCCTTGAGGAAGCGGTGATTATTGCTCGCTTCGACCTCGTGCAGCGAAGCTTCGCAGCCGGCATATGTCAGGGCATCGACGGTGAGGACGTTGTAGCCCTTTTCGAGGACGAGATAGCGCACAAGCGCGGAGCCGATGAAGCCAGCCCCTCCAGTGACAATTACGCGCATAATGGCAGTTCCTTAGTCAATTGGAAGAAGAGGTCGGCCATCGTAGGCGAAAGGACTGTCAAAATTCGCAAGCAGAGGCTGAACTGCGTCTTTGGGGGAAAGTTCGGGCACAAATCCAGCGGGAATAGGCCAATCAATCCCAATCGCCGGATCATCCCAGCGAATTCCACCATCATGATCGGGTACGTAAGTATCCGAGCACTTGTATGTCACCTCGCAGTCCGGCTCGAGCGTTACGAAGCCATGGGCGAAGCCTATCGGGATAAACAGCTGGTGGCCGTTTTGCGCCGATAGTTCAGCTCCAACCCAGTTTCCCCAGGTCGGCGATCCCTTGCGCACATCCACTGCCACGTCAAAGATTCGCCCACGGATGCAACGTACCAGTTTGTCCTGCCCACGCGGCGGCGTTTGGAAGTGCAGGCCGCGCAGAGTGAATATTGGAGCGGACAGCGAATGGTTGTCCTGTACAAATCGGCAACCGATGCCTTCAGCCGCGAAAGTAGGCTCGGAATAGACTTCAGTGAACCAACCTCGGTCATCACCATGCCGGCGGGGAACAATCAGGCGTATGGGGGATGCGGTTGAGGTCATCGGTGGATGGCAGCCTTGCTGGTGAGAAAGTACAGAATGTGCATCAAATCTCTGCATAGAAATCTATCGCAGTAAAGCGACGCCGATTTTACAAAAGAGCTTTACAGATGTTATAAAGCCGTTTGCTCACGGCGCGGTAATCATGGCTGTGCCGCCAGTCCTCCGCCTTAGAAGCTATTCGGGTGTAATCCTCATCGCGTTTGTCGATGGATCCCAAGAATGCCTGGATGCCTTCTGCGAGGTCCTCTGGAGACGTGCCTGAGAACCTGTAGACGGCGCCTTCTAAGTCATCAAATATGGAAATAGGAGTCACTGCCACAGGCAAGCCCACGGCCATGCCGTAGCGGACGGCACCGCTCGCCGATTCGGCGGTTTCCTGATATGCGAAAATCACCAGATCCGCCTCGGAAAGAAGTTGCAGGCTCTCCTCGTCTTTCAGAAAACCATTATGGAATTCCATTAGATCGAATGTGCCTTGACGCTTTGCGGTCGGACTTAGTTTGTTGACCAGCGTGGTCGATATGTCGGCGGGGTATTCGGAATTCACCATTCGCAGCCGAACCGGATAACTGCGCTCCTTCAGTATCCGGATCGCGTCCATAACTTCCAGCAGCCCTTTGTGAGGCAGCGCGAAACCGTAAGTGGCGACCATAGGCACGCGCTTTTTGTTGATCGACAAGGGGGGCGTGGTTGCCTGGATCAGCGTTCCATGGGGGAACAGCACCACATTATCGACCAAGCCCAACGATTTAAGACGGTTCAAGTCCTCAATAGAATGAACTAGCAGCCGGTCGCAGACCGCGAACGCGGCAACCATGTGCGAAAGATGATAATCCTCCGGTGGCGTTGTCTCGATCTGATCTTTGGTCGAGTGCAGGCTGACAACGATGCGCTTGTTACGATGGCGGGCGGCCAAGATGAAGTTCGTCAGGTCGTTGTGGTCAAAAAATGTGTTATTGAATTGGACGACGAACACATCGACGTCTTCGGCGAGCGGACTGTCAAGAACCCTGCTTAAGTTTGAACTGCTCTTCGTTCGCGTCCATAGCCGCTGTGCCGTGTCCTGGACATCTACTGCAACGTAGTTCTCCGGCCCGAAAACGACGACATCTGCATCCATCGCACCGATCAGATGCTCCGAATAGGTTGCGATCCCGCAGCGTTCATTCCAAGTACTGATCCACCCTATGCGTGGCTCTTTCTTTCCTGACATTGCCGGCAACATCGATTTCGCGGCCGAAAGTCGCGTGGCGACATCTGACCACTTGTGTTCGTGAAGCAGCTGGGCGCGGCCCATAGCAGCCATTGCCCGCCGCTGCTCAAGCGACGAGCTTCGAGCATCTTTCATTGCGGCAACGAGGGAGTCGCTGTCCACCCGGGCCCATGCAGAGGCCCAGAGGCCAAAGTGGGTATCGGTCCGCTCGAAGCGATAATCCACCAGCCACGAGTTGCCTTCGTTGCAGAAATCGGTCTGCCCTCCCCAACCCGTCGTGATAACCGGAATGCCGCTCAGCATCGCTTCGGCAAAAGGCAATCCGTACCCTTCCGCAAGGCTGGGTCCGACCATTACATCGCAATGTGCATACAGGGCCTTCAACTGTGCATCGGAAATGTCACCGAAAATTGTCACTACATCGGGAAACAGCGGATTGCGCGCCTTGGCTTCGTCCAGCAACCGCCGCAGTTCGTTATGCGGATTTTCGAAGGTCTTGATAATTAGACTGACATCGTCGTTGCAAGTAAAGGCACGGCCATACGCCTCGATCAGGCTATCGATCCCCTTACGCGGAAAGCAGGATGAAACATGCAGGAACTTAAAGCTCTTAGCATCAACCTTGTAAGTTGGATCGGGTTGTATGCGTTCCCAGTGATCGACGCCGCATCCGCTAGTCACCAGCGGCACTGTGACTCCGTTGTCGATCATGATCTTTTCGACATGCGTCGACAGGCATGTCAACATCGTCAAATGATTGTTGAAGTTGTCCGTCCATGCTGACGGGAATCCTGACTCTTCCCATGCAAAATGGTGCAAAGCATTAATTGGGCCGCACATGTCCTCCACCCGAGGAGGGTAAAGATTACGGCTGACAACAACCGCGTCATGATGGGTCGAGCGCTTCGAACGCACGTGCATTGCAGCCAAATCGGGGTTGGCCACAAGAAAATCTGGTGAAGGATCGAAATCACCTGGTCCTTCAGTCGATTTGAGGGCGATCTCGTATCCAAGATCCGCCAGCGCACGGGCTGTCTCACGGTTCAGCAAAGCAAGGCTATAGGTACTGTCAAAGGGGCCTTCAATCCGCCAAATCGCTCCCTCCTCGCTACCCTTTCGCCCAGCTGTCTCAATTATGCGCCGTTCGCTATCGACGAGCGCGCTCCCGAATTCAAGCAAGTCACCAGGTGCGAAGCGCGACAAGTCGATGCGAGATGCGATGTCGGCCAGCATTTTTTTTGCGTTGGGATAGACAAAGGCCTTTTTCCCCTTCTTCGCGCACGATGCCTTCAACGACATTACGACCCGCGCTGCAACTTTGTCCCAGCTGAACGTGCGGGCATGTGTACGCGCGTGACGAACCGCGGAGGTCCGCCTTTTCTCGTCCGTCAGGATTTCATTGATCAACTCAGCCATCGCGACCGAATCGCGCGGATCGAAAAGCAAATCATCCAGGCCGATGACCTCGGGAACGCTTGTCACGTTTGATCCGATCGTAGGGCAGCCGCAGGACATCGCCTCGAGCGCTGGCAGGCCGAAGCCTTCATGAAACGAAGGGAACACGAAAAGACTGCACGAACGGTACAGGGCGGCAAGCTGAGGGTCGGAAATGAAGCCGGGAAGAATGACGTCTTGCTCGTTCAAACCATGCCTGGCCGCATGCCGCCGGATGCGAGCCGCCGCTTCTCCATCAGAACCTCCAACCAAGACGAGTTGGTATTGTGCACGATGCGCCGCAGGAAGCAGCGAAAACGCCTCGATCAAGCCTTCGAAGTTCTTCCGTTCGTCAAACGCGCTGGTATGCATTAGGAAGGGCTTTGTGATGTTCAAAGCCCGCAATTCCTTCGCCGTTGCGGGCGGTCCGGGACAAAAGACGTCGGGATTAATTGCGGATCCCACGTTGATGCACTGCTCGACCGTGAAACCGAGATGCTTGATGCCCTCTTGGCGAGAAGATTCCGAAATCGCCAGAAGTAGATCAGCTTCAAGGAGTTGGTCCATCCGGTCGAAGTACCAATCGCGCGCCAGATGAAAGCCGAGGTACTTGTCAGGATCGATAAGGGGAATGAGATCGTAGAGGATGACAGCGGTCACCGGGCAAGTGGACGAGCGCCTGATCGAGACTATGGTTTCATCGTTGAATCCCTCGACCAGCGTCCCCGCCAGGAAGGCGTCGCAGCCAGCGTTCTCAATAAAAGCTTCGTAGGCGGCCTCGCACAACTCGCGGCGCTGCTTGAGCGGCTCGTTGTGAGGCATTGTCGCGGGCATGCCCGGAAACACTAGGATGTTGTCTTCCCCCACCGCAGCACTGGCGATGGCCCGGGCTTCTTCCAGGTTGCCCGACAGCGCCCCGTTCAGAAGAGCATAAACTTCAACGTCGTCCCGCGCTGCCACTGCCTTGAACAGGTTCAGGACATACCGGCCGATACCCCTCTCCCGACTGTGATTTTGGATACCCTGAAGATCGAAAAGAAGCTTCATATTGCCTTCTTTGCAAAAAGAATTTCCCGCTCCAACGCAGCGACGAGCTGCCTAGTGCGACTATCCATCGAGAGGGGCAAAGCAAACTCCTGATTTCCGAGGTTAAGCGTTTGCCTCGCCTGCCTCGTGATCGGCGCAGCTACCTCGGCTTCGGATTCAGCGAGGATAGCCGCCTGAGTTCGGGGTGCTCCCGTCTCGGACTGAGTGCCGTACCGAACTCCGGCCCCGTGTATCTCTGTGCCTAGCTGACCCACTTGCAAGCGGATATCCGCCAATGCGAACAAARGGGCGCGATCCCTGCGTTCGGACCGGGTGTTACCCTCAGTGTAACCAAACAGTCGAAAAATCCACGCAAGCCCGAACACAGATGCAATCCGATGCCGACGCAGTTTAGCGCCAAGGCCAGACAGGGATGCTCCTCGCCCATCTTTCTCGGCTGCGCGACTGATCTGAGACAGAATGTGGATTTTTGAATATCCCGCCCGCAGTCTGGAAAGATAATATCGCTTACCCCCGACATCGGGTAATCTGTCCAGAAGAGCCAGGTATGCCCAATCTATGAAATCACCACCCTCGAAAGAGCAAAGATCATTATAGGACGTTATCATGTAATCCGTATCATCAACGTCACCGGGAGCGCGGTACATAATTTTGGCTTCTCTGATTTGGATCTGGACTTACGTGATGGCTGAACGTCATTCTTGTTGATTAGGCTGAAGTTTGCACTTCGCTTATCAGGAGACTAAACCTGACAAGCCTTCTTCCAGACTTTTTTTGGGCAACCAACCTGTAGCCTGCCGCAGTTTATCACTATTACCAACGACAGTCGAAGTATCGTCCGCCGAATTACCTTGGTCGGCGAACGTGATGCCGCTAATGGGCTTGTTTAGAATGCGAGCTAACGTTCTAACGACATCACCTATGCTGGAAGCCTTTCCGCTAGCAACATTAAAGATTCGCTGGGGTAGTGCGGGCATTTCTAGGATTGCAAAGTACGCCTCGACAATGTCGCTGACGTCCAGGAAATCGCGAACACTATCCAGTCCGGCCATCTCGATCATGGCCCCGTCGGGCGCGGCACGCACGCGGCGCGCGATTGAAGGGATCGCAAGATCAGGGCGCATCCCGGCGCCTACATGGTTGAACGGTCGCGCGATTGCGGTCTCAAGAGCGCCGGCTTCGCCAGTTCGTGACACGACCGCTTCACACAGCAGCTTCGTGAGGCCGTAATGACCGCGAGGATCGACCGGATCCTCTTCCCTCAGCGGTGCGGTGCTGGCGGCATAGACCAGGCACGAACTGGCAAAAAGCAGTCGGCCCGCCCTCAGATGCCGACACAAGTTCAAAGTCATCTCTACCGAATCCAGAAGAGGATCGTAGCTGAAGAATTTTGAAGGAACCGTCTCGCTGGCCAAATGGAGGACGAAAGGAACCTCGGTGGGCAATGCTGCCACCGAGGCCCGATTCATCAAGTCCACAGAACACCAGGCAACGTCGGCCGGTAACCACTCCGGCCGTGGGCCGCGTCCGGAAGCGACTATGTCGAACCGTCCGCGTCCCAAGGCAACTACGTGCCTTCCAACGAAACCCGATGCACCTGTGAGCAGAAGGCCAGGTTTACTGGACAATCTGAGCCTCGAGTTCGTCGAAGTTGCGATGATGCTTTTCGCGCTTGGCCAGTTGCAGGTCGCTCTCGACCATCATCTTGGCAAGCGAAGAAACGTCGTGGGTCGGGGTCCATCCCAAGTCGGCTTGGGTCCTGCTGTAGTCGCCCAGCAAGTAGTCCACTTCGGCCGGACGATAAAATCGTTCGTCGATTTCAACGAAATCCTCCCAGTTGAGATCCAAATGCTCGAACGTCAGAGCCAGGAAATCTCGGATCGAGATTGCCTTGTTTGTCGCCACAACATAATCGCCGGGAGTGTCATGCTGTAACATACGCCACATGGCCTCGACGTAGTCGCCGGCAAAGCCCCAGTCGCGCTTGGCGTCCAGGTTGCCTAACATGAGTTTCTTTTGCAGACCCAGCTTGATGCGCGCAGCCGCCAGCGTGATCTTGCGCGTGACGAAAGCCTCCCCACGGCGCGGGCTTTCGTGATTGAACAAGATGCCGTTGCTGGCGAACATGCCATAGCTCTCGCGGTAGTTCACCGTTTGGTAATGCGCATAGACCTTGGCGCAGGCATACGGACTGCGTGGCTCGAAACGGGTGTCCTCGCTCTGCGGTGGCTTAGCCGAGCCAAACATTTCGCTTGATCCGGCTTGATAGAAGCGCACGGTGCGCGGAGCGTACTGGGTGGAGGCGCGAATTGCTTCCAACAGGCGCAGGACGCCGGTTCCCGTAGCGTCGCAGGTATACTCAGGCTGATCGAAGCTGACGCGAACATGGCTTTGCGCAGCCAGGTTATAGATCTCGTCGGGCTGCGTAACGTCGACCAGGCGCCGCAAGGAGTTGGCATCCGAAAGGTCACCGTAGTGCAGTGAGAAGCGATCGCTATATTCTTCTTCGAGAAGATGGTCGATCCTCCAAGTGTTAACAGTGCTTGACCTGCGAACCATCCCGTGGACCTGGTAGCCCTTTTCAAGAAGAAGTTCGGAAAGGTAACTACCGTCCTGTCCGGTTACGCCGGTGATCAGGGCAGTCTTACTCATATGAAAGCTCCGTTTTAATCAGAAACATATAAAATCTAACCAGCATTTGTGTGCAAATTGTGCTTATGAGCGTCAAGCGCTTGATCAAACTCGGGATAGAAAAGCAAATTGCCTTCGTTCAGGACGGCAAATCGCCCGCAGTGATTTCGAACATATTCGGTATCGTGTGAGATGATCAACATTGCACGGTCCCGCCGCTTGTGAAACAGTTCTGCTTCACATTTCTCATGAAATTTCGCATCGCCTACCGCGCTGATCTCGTCGATCAGGTAGCAGTCAAACTCGATGATCATGGAAATTGCGAAAGCGAGGCGCGCCCTCATGCCTTGCGAGTACGACCGGATTGGTTCGCGCAGATACAGGCCAAGCTCGGTGAAATCAGCTACGAAATCTATGTTCTTACGATAGTCCTGCTTGTAAATCCGACTTATGAAACGGACGTTGTCCATTCCGGTCAAGGCGTTCTGAAACGCGCCACCAAAGGCCAATGGCCATGATACCGACATCGTGCGCGTAATCTCACCGGATGTTGGGCGCTCCGCTCCGCTAACAAGGCGGATCAGCGTCGACTTGCCCGCCCCGTTGCGACCCAAGATGCCCAGCTTCTCGCCTGGATGCAGGATGAAGTTGATATTGTCCAGCACCACCCTGTCGCCAGCACGGGTAGGATATACCTTGTGGATGTTATCGACATGGATCATTCCGGAGTAATCTCGCGGTTGACCACGGCCACCTGCGCCAGCGCAAGGACCGTCAGCCCGAAGCACCAGAAGAGCACGTAGGTTACGCTGTAGTGAGTGCGGATATGATTTCCGAAGTACCCATCGCGCACCATTTCGACTGCGTTCACCATGGGCACGTAAAGGGCGTATTTCTGGGCTCCCACAGGTAAGGCATCTACCATGAAAGCTGCGCCCGACAGCGGAAACAAAAGATAAGCAGCAGGATGCCAGAGCCGATCAATAATGTCGCTCTTCTCAGCCAAGGCGCCAAGCAGCGTGGCCAGACTGGCTCCAAACCAGCCCAACAGCAGCCATGCCCCAATAACTGTGAGAACGTCTTCCGGTGCCTCGAGCCAGCCGATATAGATGTAAAAGACGCTGAGTGTGATGAATGAGATCGTCGCTCCGCCAGCCTCGAGCAGGATGCGCGCGATGAAGATATCGATAGCGCGGACGTTGCGATGATACATTAGCGCAAGATTAGGCTCGATAGCTCCGATACAGCGTGACGGCATGTTGCGCCACAGCAGGACGCTGGAATATCCGGTCAGCGCGAAAGCGACAATCGGAAGGGACGAACCGTGAGAGGCATTGGCAAGCGTCCAAAGTAAGGTCACACCGGTGGTGAACAGCATCGGTTCAACAAATAACCACAAGAACCCGATGTTGTGCCGGCCGTAGCGCGTCAAAACTTCGCGCATAAACAGGGCATAGATTACCCGGCCCTGTATCGCAGCGCTGCGGCCGATCGTCGAAAGTGATGGCGAGAGCATTGCGGCCGACTAGTCGCGATGTTCCAGCATGCCGGCGACGAGCATGCTAATAATTGCCCAAGCAGCGAGGCCTAGGATAAGTGTGGAGAAGATGCCCCTAAGTCGGCGCGGCTCCAGCGCATCGTCGGGCCGGTTTGGCGAGACGATGCGCTCCACATATGCCTGCTTGCGCCGTGCTTCATTGCGCGCATCCTCGTACGACGCCATGGCGCTAGCAAGCTGGCGGTCAGCAAATTGGCTTTCGAGCGAAAGCCGTTGGTATTGCGCTGCGCGTGAGGACAGTGACTTGCTGCTGCCCGCCACGAGTCCGAGCTGCTCGTCAATTTCCTGGCCGAGCCCCTTGGCCCGCGTGTCCAGAGCTGCAATCTGGGGGTTTTGGGGGGCAAATGCGCGCAGTTCGCGCGCCTGCATACGCGTGGAGATCAGCTCATCTTGCAGCTTCGAGATCATCTGCATCTGGATGGTTGCTTGCTTCTCGGGATCGACGACGCCGGCTTGGTTGCGATATGCGGACAACGCCAGCGCGGCCTTTTGGGACTGCTGCTTCGCCTCATCGACTTCCCGTTGGGCAAAACGGATGAGATCCTGACGGCCGCGCTCGTTGAGCTTGTTGACGGTTGCCTCCGCCATCTCGAGCAGGCGTTCGTTAAAGTGCTGGGCATCCTGCGGGGTGAAAGCGCGAACATTGAGCGTCACGATTGAGGAGGCTGTATCCTGATCGAGGGAAACCTTTTTCTCGTAGTACGAGTAAAGGTCCTCAAAACTACCGCGCAGGCCCGTGGGATTGAACCGATCAAAGATCGAGATCGACGGCACCGTATAGGCACGCATGAAGGCGTTGTTACGGTTAAGGGCTTGCAGGGCATCACGCGAAAGCACATACCCTTGCGCAGCGTAGATTTCGTCGCCCCCACTTCCAAAGCCAGTGCTTTTGAGTAAGATTCCAAGTCCAGATGTGGATTGCTTATCTGGACTACGAACGACAAATCGGGATTCGGATATGTAAACATCCGAAGCAAAAAATCCAAAATAGAATATTGCAAGCGCCGTCGGAACAACCACAGTCAGGAGAAAAATTGGGTGAACTTTACCTAAGAGTTTTCGCATTGACGTTTTGATTCCGTCGTTATTTACAGCTTCGCTCTGGCCACCCTCTGGGTGGTCATTGCCTGCTTCCGTGTTGACGTGAGCAATATCCATAATTACAAACCTCGGCACAGGCCTTTACCGGCGTGAAGCCGTGTGAATTTCCGCACCCCTAGCCACCCATTGTATCCGCGTCCAGAGTTGATGACAGGCGCTGACATCCGTCTGGCTCGCTACATCCGCGACCACCTCCCTTACGCGACATTTCTTGATCGATGACTGTGCTGGTGCCATAGGCAGAATGCGTTACGATACCCGCTTGACGCCGCTCGCATATAACTGGCTGCTTTTCATGAAAAAAATTTCATTTCCGACCCGCCTTACTTGTGCAGTTAGCCTAGGGCTGACGCTTTCGGCTTGCGCAAACGCGCCCGGTGCGGGGCCTTCAACGAGCAGGATTGTCAAGACGGGGAGCGAGCAGTCGGTCGGCGAAGCCGGGATCAAGGTTATCGACGTCACGGACGCGGTGACGCGCGAAATCCTGGCCAATAGCCGACAACCCCTGTTTTCCGAACAGCTAGGAGAGGGCAGGGCGATCGGATCGCTTATTGGTAAGGGTGATGTGCTCGACATCGCGATATGGGAGGCTCCTCCGGCTGCCTTGTTCGGTGCCTCAGGTGGTAACTCGCCGTTGGCCTCGTCCAGTTCTACCGCTCGAGGCACATCCATGCCTGAGCAGATGGTCGACAGCGAAGGCCAAATCACGATCCCGTTCGTCGGTCGTATCCAAGCTGACGGACGCACGCCGCAAGAGATTGCTAGGGCGATAACCGGCCGGCTTGTTGGCCTCGCGCATCAGCCGCAGGTTATTGTACGTTTGGTGCGCAACGCGGCCGCGAACGTGACCGTGGTTGGTGATGTCGCCGGGAGTGCTCGCGTACCACTTACGGCGCGCGGCGAACGCGTGCTGGATGTTCTGGCAACGGCCGGCGGTGTACGGCAGCCGGTCAACAAAATGACGATACAAATCACCCGTGGCATGAAGGTGGCCTCGCTGCCGCTCGAAACTGTGATCAGAGATCCTCAGCAGAATGTCCGTTTGCAGCCTGATGATGTCATGACAGTGCTTTACCAGCCCTACAGTTTCACGGCACTTGGGGCAGTTGGCAGGAACGACGAACTGCCTTTTGAGGCGACCGGACTGACTTTGGCCCAGGCACTTGGGCGCATTTCCGGACTCCAGGACACCCGTGCGGATGTTAAGGGCGTTTTTATCTTCCGCTTGGAAAATCCCGATGTCGTTAGTTCTGACGTGCGCGCTACGGCTAGAACTACGCCAAACGGTAAAATTCCGGTAATCTATCGCATCAGCATGAAGGACGCCTCCAGTTTCTTTATCGCGCAGAGTTTTCCAATACAAAACAAGGACGTTCTGTATGTCTCTAATGCGCCCTTGGCCGACATACAGAAGTTTGTGAACGTCATCTATTCGACTCTGCTACCCGTTGCGACGACGGCAACAGCCGTAAGTCAGTAAATAGGTAAGTAAGTCGATCAATCCATCAGGTGGCTTTAGCTTTGAACGCTTTTTTCGATTTACTGCCTTATCGGCTTGATCAGGCTATATCCGGTCTTGCCCTTCGTCAGTTCCGTACGCAACGTCGGCGGCGTCAGACCGCGCATTCAGTGGCGTTTCCGCGCATCTCAGCACCGCGTCGCCTCTACATTGATCTCGCAGTAGTTAGCCGCCACGATGCCGGGACCGGAATCCAGCGCGTGGTACGCGGGATCGCTCAGGCTCTCGCTGAGGCAGCGGGGAATGACTGGGAGGTTCGCTTCGTTGCAGCGGATCGCCGCCAGGCCTATCATGTCATTGACTGGCCCGGAACAGGGGGACTAGTCGAGCCGAGTGCCGTCGTGGCTCGTCCTGGCGATGTCTTCTTCGGACTTGACTTTTCGCTGGATACTGTTCGACGTTACCGGCGTCAACTTGCCCGTTTCCGACGCGACGGCGGAAGTCTGTGGTTCCTCATATGCGATCTTCTACCCGCCGAAAGGCCAGAATGGTTTTCTCCCAACAACGTGTTGCGCTACAAAGTATGGCTTGAAATCTTGGCAGGCATTGCCGATGGTTTCTTCTGCATCTCACAGCAGACGCAGGATGACCTAGAACGGGTGCTAGATGCGCGTCACGGCCTAGCCGAAGGCTATCGCACCGCCATCGTCCCGATGGGTTACAGTATCCAAGAGGCCATGCTTGTGGCGGCGGACGAACGTCCAGATGCAGCTATGCGGTTCGACGCTTCGTCCCCCTTCTCTTTGATGGTGGGGACGCTAGAGCCACGCAAGGGCCACGCGGACATCTTGGCTGGCTTCAGTGAACTTTGGCGCCGCGGATCGGATGAACGCTTGGTGTTGGTTGGTCGAACGGGATGGAAAATCGACGACCTGCGCGCAGCCATACGCAGCCACCCAGAGCACGGCCACAAGTTGATGTGGTTCGATGACGTCGAAGACGTGGAATTGGAGTGCATTTACCAAGCCTGTCAGGGCGTCATCATCGGATCTCATGCCGAGGGATTCGGATTGCCGCTGATCGAGGCTTTAGGGCATAACAAGCCGGTACTGGCGCGAGACCTGCCTGTGTTCCGCGCTCATCAAGAACTGGGTGTGTGCTATTTTCCGGCCGATGCCGGTCCACAGGTTCTGGCTCAGTCCATTGAGGGGTGGACCCAAGACGTACAGGCCGGGCGTATCACTGTGACCTCGCCCACCGTAGGATGGAAGCAGGCGGGGCATATGATCCTTTCCGCCATTTCCTAGGCCAAGTGCCACTGGGATGTGGCTCTGGCTCACAGCCATCGCGGATAGCTTCAGCATTTGCTGCTTCGGTTTTGTCGCCGTCCAGATAGGCCTTAACAAAGGCAGGGAGGCATCAACAGGGCACCTCAAAGAACTGTCTTATTGCAGCATAATAGCGGCCTGAAGGCTCACGAGGGAAGAACGAGCTTCGGTTTCGGGGGCTGATCTGCTAATTTTCGTCGGAAACGCGACTTCACAGTACCCATCCGGCGAAGGCCCTCTGTCGCTGATCGGCGCGGCCTGAGAGGTTAGCCATGTGGCAAGCACTGAGGTTTGCCACATGGCTACAGGATGTGCAGTGGGTCAGGTGACGGTGGTTTCTGGCGCGCAGAGGCGGCGGCGGTGGAGTTTGGATGAGAAGCTTGCGCTGGTGGAGGCCTCGATGGCGCCCGGCGTGTCGATCGCAGACGTCGCCTGCGCTTCGGATGTCGATGTTTCGCTGATCTATAAGTGGCGGCGGATACTGGTGAGCGTGGCGCCGGAGAGGTCGCGATCGTCACCTCAGTTTGCCGAGGTTGCGATGAGGCCGGAGCAACCCGCTGCGCCTGTTGCAGACAAGGTGATCGTGATCGAACTGCCGAGCGCCAAGGTACGGATACCGCCCGGCGCGTCGCCCGAGCTTTTGAAGGTTGTGTTGCGGGAGTCGCTGGCATGATCCCGATCCCAGGACATGCTCGCGTGTGGATCGCCACGGGGCACACGGATATGAGGAAGGGGATGGCCTCGCTTGCCTTGCTGGTTCAGGAGTGAGGTGTTGGGTTAGACGGCTCCCAACACCTCACTACTTTCCCCGGAAGTGCGTCAAAGGGCCCATTAATAAGCTGTAAATGCCAAAGAGGACTCGAAGGCCGTCATGATCCGGTCGTATTGCCATTTGGTCCCGGCTACGTCGCCAAAGGTAGGGACGCCAACGCGGTAGCCACTCTTCTCACGGGAAGTGAGCGGGGGCAGCTGCATACCTGTGACATCGCAGATTTCTTGTAGCGCATCTGACATTTCTTCGTACCTGAAAATGCGATCCACCAGCAACTCACCCTCCGTTCCGACGTACAGGCGAGTGTCTACGGGGAAGTCACCTTGTTCCACATACTCCTCCCATGTGGCCGCAGTTTTTTCCCAGTGCTCACCGACGCCGTTTTGGGTCATTGCGAAGTATGAGAGGCACTTGTCTATGGGATGGCGCTCAAAGCAAAAAGTGAAAAGGCTTTGGTAAGCGTGCCCCAAAATGCGTTTGATGAGAGACGCGGGCATATGGTTGACAAAAACATTGCCTTCGCCTTGCACGTAATTTCTCGGGATGTGATCTCTATTAGGAGGGCTAATCGGTGTTACAATATCGTCCTTAGACATCATTCGAGATAGATGCACCTCGAGAGACGTGCCAGCGGTTTTATAGGTTTTAATGAACGCGAATTGATGGCTGAAGGATATTAAAGTCATTCGGCGTCACTTCATTTCATGTGCGTGAGGCAAACGCAGCGCATATCGGTCGTTGCGGGTGGAAGTAGCGCTTTTAACGGGGCAGACGCCACCAGAAAAAACAATGGCTTGTGCCGAGTGGTCGATAAAAGTCCGGACGCAAACACCGGAACCAGTGTGCTACGAATTGCGCGTTTACAGTATGCTCCTCCCTTCGCGCAAAAAGGCCGATGGCAATATTGATCCACGACCATGGTGCCGCGGCTTCTACGCCTCGATGAACCTGAACCTGCGCGACTTGAAACGCTTCTCAATCGCGGCAACATCAACCACGGACTGCTGCTACCGATCTTGGCATATTGCCTCGACAAGAAGGGCGCCCCGTACTTGGCAAGCTACGGCCGGGGCCCAAGACCGCCAACTTCTTCGAGAACGAGGGATACCTCGACAAACGCTCGTCTTGCATGAAATTAAGGCGCTGCACGACCTGGGACGCTACGACACCGACCGTTAGGCCGCAACGTCAACGTGGGATCCTCGCATCGCTAACAGACAACTAGCGTATCCTCTTGATCATGCTATCCCACCTGCGTTCTAGATCTTCTTGCGCTTTGGCTTTTCCAGTTGCGACGAAGTCAAGCTTTGCCCAAGCTAGCTCTTTTTGAGCGCGTTCTTCGTGAAATGCCAGTTCCGCCACTGTGACCTGCGACCTTAAGCTCGCAACCTCGGCAGTCAATGCTTCCAAGCGGACGCTCAGTTCCGCCTCAAGTTCCGATGCTTGCTGCAGGTCGCGCTCCAGCTCGTCACTCCTTGTGGTGCTGCCTTGGAGCTTGGCTTTCAAATCTCGAAGTCGCTCTACCGACTGCGAGGCTTGGTCGCTAAGCGCCGTGCGTTCGTCTTGAATCGCCAGTTCAGCTTCCTTAAATTGACGAGTGACGTCGGCCAGGTCGCCGTTTGCCGCATCAAGACGGTTGATTAGTTCCGCTTCATGCACCTTTACCTGTTGGAGGTCATGGGCCAGAGCCGCGGACCTTTCGCGCTCTTCCTGTAAAGCGCTTTCAGCGGACTTTTGCGCTTGCATGTATCGTTCTATTTCCTGATCCTGCGCTTCGCGATCGGCGCTGCTCCGCTCCAGCGCCGCCTCTAATTCTTGTAAACGCTCCTTCAGTTGTGCGCTTTGCTCGTCGAGCGACGCGCGTTCTTGCTGCATCATGAGTTCCGCTTTCTTGGACTCACGGGAGAGGGCTGCCAAGTCATCTGTCGCTGCATCGAGGTGGGTGTGCAACTCTTCGAGTTGCTGTTGCGCAGACCGATGAACCGCCGCAAGCTCATTATCGGCAGTTTTGCAGGCATTCTCAAGCTGCGACAGCTCGATTGCAAGTGCTTTTAGTTGGGTATGCGCCGACCCCGCGATTTGGCGATATTGCTCATAACCTTGCCTAAAGTCAGCCAGCTCGTAATCAACCAGAGTGCGCAGCTTCTCGTAGTCGAGTCCAGGGATGGGCTTGGCGAAAAGCGAACGTACCATGCTGAAAACGCGATCTACGTCCTGGATCAGCATGACAGGTGCCGAAATGGTTTCGCTGTAGTCCGATAGGTTCACGTGAACTCCGGTCACTTCGTCGATCAAGCGAGTAGCCATGTCTAGGTCTGACCGAAAAGATCCCTTGTGGAAATCAATAATTATATCAAAGTCGCTTTGATGTTTTGCGTACAAGTAAATGTGCAGGCACAAAAATACGATCAAGAGCGTGTCATGGTCTTCCCCGAATGAATTTTGGGAAATCCCGTTGTCTTTTAAAAGATTTGCGAGCATCCCAATGAATGTATCAGCATCCCGCGCGTTAACGGTGCGAATGACAGTATTGAAGAAAAACGTATTTTTATTAAGTGCCTGATTGGAATATGAAAACCATTGATTCAGCAAACGCCGACGTATCAAGATATGGGTTCCCCCAATCAATTCTCTGATCAACTTGATTCTGCCGATGCTGCGCGTACAGGACAGCACGGGAACTCGTTTATTGTGCTGTGCCAAGTTTACCAAGCGGGCAAGATAAGCTTCGGTCCGTCGGACCCGGTCCTTATCGCCATCAGAGCTTAAGAAAAAATCTGTAAGCGCCAAGTCTTGGTCAAAGCCATCTATACCTTCAGTCTTATCTAGGAGCGGACTGAATTCGGAGAAATATGGAGCTCCCTGTGGGTGATGGGAATTCCAGTCCTCAGCAGATTGTAAAATGCTTTTAAAATTTATTTCTCCCAGTATTTCGTTGAATATTTCATAGTAGCAGTAACAATCCAGTTGTTCTCGGAACTTGAACCACAGCCATGTGCTGCCGGTTCGAAAAGACGAATGGATGAAGACCGTTTGAAGGTTTTCGCTACTTTTTTGCGTCTTATTCATCTTAGGTTCCATCTGCGTGCCCGCTTTTAGGTCGTCTGCAGAAAGACAAAATGCAGTTGCGGGATGCTAGTCCATAAAACGCATTCAGGACACTCGGAGGGGCGCCAGCATGATCAGTTGCTTTGACCTTATCCCCCCCCCAAGAGGCTACAGCCGTGGGTATAGCCAATGTGCCTGCTGTTCCGCTCACCGCACCACATGCTTGGATGTGAACTCCTCACTCTCCATGATCTGAGCGATCATCTCGAGACGGGTGCGGCCGCTGCTCACCTGTTGGTTGATGACATCGTCATTCTCCGGTTCGCGCCCAAGAAAGATCCTGTAGACCCAGATTACGTCCTCGCGGCTCATGGCCATATCTTTACCCTTACGTTCTAAAATTTCGTTGACTTTGAATTGTGCTTGTCCTTCCGGCTCTAATGCACAACAACTTCAGTCGCAGCCTTGGCTTCTGCTATTAGGTTCCGCGTTAATTCGATGAACGCTAGGCGCATGCTTTCCATGTGCGCTTTAGCAATCTCCAATTCTTGGTATGCCTGTTCAAGCTGCTCCTCCGTTGCGCGCAATGTAGCAATCAAATGCGTATTGCCCTGACGCAACTGTTCAACTTGCGCGGGGTGAGCGGCCTCCTTTTCCTGCGACATGATTTTGAGCACTTCGCGCAAGTCCCGAAGTCTGGCATTTTCATTGAGGGCTGCAGTAAGCTTGTCTTGGAATGCCGCTGCGGATGCCTTGTAGCGGTCACGCTCGAAACGCATATCCTCGGCATTTAGGCGCATCTTGCGCTGATCTACCTGCAGGTTGCAGATTGCCTCGCCCAGCTTGAGCAGTTCAAATGCCTCGCGGCTGCGGGTATCGAATCCCACTTGCTTCATTTTCGGCGGATTGGAAGGAGAGGCTGGCGGTTCGTTTCGCATCGCCACATCCTTGCGTTCGACTTCATCCATAAGACTCTTGTTCCAATCGTTCCAGTGCCAATTACCATGGCCCATTTCTCTCACAATCCCAACTCTTGCAAGCGTCGGTCCTGGGCGCGAATGACCGCTTCCGTTCCGTGATTTGCGATGATCTGCCGACGCGCGCGCTCCAGCATTTCTGCATTTTGGCCTGCGGCATCGACCGCTTGGCGCATCTGCCATGCAGCATGAGAAATGTCCGGATCGGCCCATATCTGGCCCATTGCAAAGGGATAGTCTCCTGGCTGAAGTTCCTTAATCTTGTACTCCACAGGATACCCGGTGGCAGCCGTCACCAATTCAGTCGTTGCGGAATAGTCCGTTGCGATGACCGGTGTGCCTAGTGCCATAGCTTCGGCGACGAGCAGCCCCAGCCCCTCACTGCGATGCAGCGAGACGACGCAGTCCGCCGCCTTAACTAGTCCCAGCATTTCGGAGCGCGTCAGTTCCGCTTCAACGACGTGCACATCGAGGCTGCTGCCGACTGCCTCCTTGATGCGCTTGAGTTCATCGGGCCTGTGCCGAGAGTTGACGCACTTGATGACGAGCGAGACGTGGTCGCGATAGGGCGTTCCCTTGAAGGCGGCGGTAAATGCATCGATCACGGCTTCGGGATTTTTTCGGCTTCTGAAAGACAGAAAATCGAAAGAGAACAGAAATAGGAAGCGGTTCTCCGGTAAACCCAACGCCTTGCGATCGAAGACTTGGTCGATTGTGAAATCCAAAGCAACCGGCATGTGGATTACCGGTTTTTTTGTCTTCATGACCAGCCCTGCCTGAATAAATCGGGAAGGCGCCCAAATTTCATCGACTTGATCAAACGAGCGAATCCAAGGATCAGGAAATTCGGCGAGTTCCCAGAACGGCATAGCCACACGGTATGCACCTTTGCTCAACCGGTCTTCGTAACCTTGCTGGACCAGCGGCAGTTGGTCGGCGTTGATGTTGAAGATATGCAAGCGCCCGGCCGCTTTGTCCTTGATCAAGGACTGCATTTCCACGTTGGTACGCGAAGAAGCGACATTGAGGTCAATGTCAAGTCCTTCGGTCCGGCGTCCAGAGGCGGTGAGGGATTTAAGCGTGAGCCTACCTACCTCACCGACGCCAGTATCCGTCGTCAGGTAGCCGATGACCGATATGTCAGCGTTGGTTGGCTCTATGGAAGCCGCTGGCTTAGCCGTGTTCCAGCGCCTCGCCGCGCTGACACCCTCGACGATCCCGTGTGTAAGGCGCGGATCAATGCCCGAGCGATGGCTGTGGCGTACATACCATTCGGCCAATCCGGCGACGCCCGCTGCAGTTTTGAGATCGTAGGTCGCCTTCAGATAATCGGATGACTGCCACAAGGCGTACATCAGGTTGGAGCAGATTAGCCCATCAGGGGCTTCAGCAGTCCCTAACGCGGGCTGTTCAAGATAATCCTGGAAGTTTGTAAATGGATTTCCATCCCAGGTAAGATGCTCATCGCGAAAGTAATGGCGGACAAAGGTTGGAATTTTGGCGCCATTTTCAAATGAACCGTAAGCATAATTTGCCCGAGGTGTTGAATACAAGCCATTTTGCTTGAGGTCTTTTTTATAATCCTGAAGTAGGTCTAGAAGTGCGTCGCTATTTCCCTGGGAAAACATCGACGTGTGTTTGGAAAGCTGTTGGGAATTACGTGGATCATAGCCGCTAAAATGGAAGAATATTAGCGATTCGCCATCTATAAGCCAATCACCCTCGCCATTGCCTTCAAGGTGGCGCTGAAAAAGGTTCCAATAGGCTGCATTGAGTGTGGTATTACGCAAAATGGCAACGTCTGGAAGGAACCCGGGCACCAGATCCATGAACTTCTGATCGACAAAAATACCATCGTTTTGGGCATTGACGCATTGATAGCGTAGGCGGCGTGCCCACCAGCGCAGCACTTCTTCTACCCCTTCGCTACGACGGAACGCCGCAAAACCTAGGTTGTAGATGCCTGCGCGCATGATCGTTATGTCGTCAGGCGGAACTACAGTTTCTGCCGGTTCGGTCAGGTGAGGGGTGAATACAGCCCGTGCACCAGCATCCATGGCCTCGAAGACCGGGGTGATTTTTCTGTAAACCTTAATGTCTGGATCAAAGTAAACGACCCGGTCGTAACCTTTGGCAAAAAGATAAAGGAACATGTACGGCTTCGCCGCCGTATTCATTTCCATGATGTCATATCTAAATGCAAATCCATGAAAATCGGGTATTTGCAGTTCGGAAGTCTCTAAAATTTCACATTTATCAGGGTAGAATCCTTGAGTTTCTACTCGTGTATCGGCAAGGCAAAGATAATGATCGGCGTTCGGGTGTGAAGCAACTGATGAATTCACCAATGTGCTGGTATAGGGCATGTAGTTATTGGAGCTAATGGTAAAGATTGCCGTCCGCCCAGCGTTATCTTCGGGCATCATATCGCGCGACATTCCCATTCCTTTAAATCTTGCGTTTAATAAGGCCCTATGCCGCGCAGCCGGCAACGAAGCCCCTTGGCCAGAAAAAGATATCGGCTCCCGTAAGGCCCCCAATCCGGTGTTCGGTCCTCTACCGGACCTTCCGCTACGAACGCAACTCATAGTCTAAGATGACATGGAAATTTTTGGCAGCAGCGATGCGTCGTCTGGACACCCTGCTAAAGCGGGCAACACGTTCATCTTTTAAAATCTTCTTGCGGAAAGTAACCCCTCCGACTTCGGTCGGATACTGGCCTCAATACAAGCGGCTCACATGACATTTCATCATCGCTAACATCTCATCTCGGTAACGAAATATCGCTTCAAGGTCCTCCATGGAACTGTGCGCCCGTAGGATTGGTAGATCGCTACGTATGTCTGTGCAGCGATAGTCGTGACGATCATCAACGGGGCGCTGTCGAAGGACTGCGTGCACATGTCCGTCAAAATCCGCTGCATTTTTCCATTTGCAACTTCTTTTGCCTAATCCGCGATACCGTTTGAGAATGGGTTGATGAAGCCGTTCGGGCATGATTCAAGCTTGGGATGTGGACCCTAGCGAGCCGTGGCCGGATGGCTGGATTTGAGAAGGGATCAAGGCGCTGCCCACCGATTTGACGGACGAAGAATGGCTGTTCATTCAGCCCTTTCTGGTAAGCGCGCATTTCGTAGCACGCTGCTTCCGGAGGCAGTGCGGCCATCACAGTTGACGCTGGACGAGACAGGCCACCGCAGCGACGACGGCGAGTCAGGCTTGTCTTTCAAAGTTGAATGGCAGCAGGTCGTCGATATCGGCGTCGTGAGGGCGCTGGGGAAGTTCAGTGAGGACATGGCGTAGCCACGCGAGAGGCTCGACGCCGCAGGCGCGGCAAGTCAGCATCAGGCTGTAGGTGACGGCGCTCGCCCGTGCGCCGTCCATGGTGTCGCAGAAAAGCCAAGATTTCTTCCAGTTGCAAAAACCCTGATGTCGCGTTCGAGAAGATTGTTATCGATCGGCATCCTGCCGTCTTCGACGTAGCACGTCAGGTATTCCCACTGGTTGAGGGTATAGGATACCGCATCACCAAGCTTAGTGTCGGGCACAACCTTTGGTGCGATGCCATCGAGCCACGCCTTGAGTGCATCCAGGACCGGGACGCTATGTTTTTGGCGGAAGCGACGCATGTAGCTGGCCTGCGTTTCCCCCTCATCGGGTATTTCGTCCCGCGCCTGCCTTTCGATCCGGTAGAGCTGGTCGAAGAACTTGAGCGCCTGTGCGGGCGGCCCGCCTTGTTTCTTCCTCGCCTTGAGGGCGTCGGCAAAGCGCCGTCTGGCGTGGGCCATGCAGTCCAGATGCGTGGCACCTTTCAATGTGCGCCAGGCCGTATAGCCGTCACTCATCAGCATGCCGCGATAGTCGCCGAGGAAGGCCTGCGGATGTTCCTGCCCGCAACCGGGTCGATAATCGAACAGCACGATCGGCTGTTCGCTGTCCTCGCTGCTGCGGTAGGCCCACATATACGAGGTGCTGGTAGGGGCCTTGCCCTCTTCCTTCAGCACCTGAACCGTAGTCTCGTCGCCATGAATGACGTCCTGGGACCGAAGCCGCAGCTTCAGGGCGTCATAGATGCAATGCAGGTGCCTCTCGCTCGAGGCGATCACCCAACGGCCCAGAGCACCACGGCTGACAGGTACCCCTGCGCGCTCGAAGGTTTGCGCCAGGCGATAAAGCGGTGTGCCATCGACGTATTTATGAACAAGGGCAAAGGCCAGCGTCGAGGCCATGGCAATGCTGCCCGGCAAGGGCTGTGCGGGCATCGGCGCAATGACGATCGGCGTGGCGATCCCGGTGCGGTCGCAATTGCGGCATGCATATTTGGCGCGGGCATTCTGAAGAACAGTGGCCTTCACCTCGATGTGAAGCTGCTCGGTTACCACTTCCCCCATGCGATGCAACCGTTCGCTGCAGCACGGGCAGACCTGCTGGTCGTCGTCGAGGTCATATTCGACGCGCTGGCGCGGCAGGTCGGCAGGAAGGGGCTTGCGCCCGCGCTTCTTCCCTTCTGGCTTTCTCGCCTCCGGCAATCCCGTGTCGGGAAGATCGGCGGTGACCGGCTCATCAACGTCATTGTGTCCATCGTCGGTATCGTCCTCAAGGGAGGCCTGCTCGGCTTCATTGAAGACACGATCCAAGTGCTTTTCGCTGCGCGGCGCAAAGCGGTGCAACCGCGCCAGCGCCAGTTCCTCCTCAAGCTTCAGGATGCGCCGGGCAAGGGCGTCTCTCTCGGCCGCCAATGTCTCGACCTCGGCGGCCTTCGCCGCCAGAAGCGCCATCAATTCCGCAATAGTGGGGGCGCCGCCTCGATCCATCGCAGTCTTGAATCGAAAGCCCGTTCCTGCGTCAACAGCCTTCAGCCGACAAACTGATATTGCCGCACCGGATGAGGGACCAGCGCGTCAATATCGATCCCGTCGAGCAGCCAGCGCAATTGCTCAGCGGTGAGCGCCACCACCGTTTCCGCCCGCCGGGGTCATCGGAACTTGTCCTCTGTTAGTGCCTTGAGCACCAACACAAAGCCCGACCGGTCAAAGAACAACAGCTTCATCCGGGTCCGGCGCCTGTTGCAAAAGGCAAACGCCGCGCGCTCAAACGGATTGAGGCCCATCGACTGCTCGACCAGGATCGCAAGGCTGTTGATCCCACAACGAAAATCGATCGGATCCCGGTGGAGATAGACGCGCAGATCATCAGCAAGCCGGAACATTGCAATGCCCCAGCGCATCGATCATCACCGCCAGTAACTGCGCGTCACACCCCTCCAGCGTCAGCGATACGCCATTTGGCATCGACGCCTGCAGCCGCGCTGAGGGTACCAATCCCGCAGGCCGGCTCGCGATCCCGCCAGTGTGTCGCACCGCGGGTGCCGGAGACGTCTCCACCCGGACAAACGCCGACGGATCCGGCAACTGCCCCGTACTCCGCTGCCCGTTCGTACTCTGCCGCTGCTGAAACTTGCTGACCCATTTGCGAAGCTGGTTGGCGTTGACACCATGCTCCAGCGCAAGTCTCGCCACCGATATGCCAGGCTCCAGGCACGCCTGGACCAACCTTGCCTTCCCCGCACGACCATAATAGCGCCGGCCGTTACTCGTCACCCTTACAACCACGAGCCCATACGGGCCTATCGGTGCCATCTCCATGTGTCCACCTCTTCCTTGGTGGACACATCCTTCACACCACCTCACTCAACCGACCAGGTGCGCGGAATTTCGCGCTTACCCTTTCTGCCACTTGTGACTAATCGCGGACGCAAGCCGGCGACGGACTTGCGTGATGTGCTCGATGCGCTTCGCTATCTGGCACGAACAGGTTGGGGATGGCGTATGTTGCAAAACGACTTCCCGCTTTGGCAAACGGTGCATTGGTGTTTTCGCGCGCTTCGTGCGCCGGCTCTTCTTCCGTACGATCCACGACGTCACTTTGATGCTTGACCGCGAACGTGAAGGCGCAAACAAAGCCCGACGGCCGCCATCGTGAATAGCTAATCCATCACGGCACCGGTGGCGGAAAAGCGGGGTTTTGATGCCATCTTACTCCGGTAGCAGGGCCTTACAACCGCTGTTTCCATCCCCTTTCACGCAAATCTGCGACGTACCAAAAAAGGCGAGGGGGAAGTTTTCTGGTTAAGGTTAGGATTGACAGCGATCGATAAAATCAGAAAGGACCGGGCGTCACCGAAATTAGACACGGTTATCTGCTTAAAACGCCAGACGCAGCCCCACGCGTACGCTGGCGCGTCTGTCAGACTCACCGGCTTCGCCGCTTACCGCGCCGAACAGCGTGAGGCTTGAGGTTACGACAACATCCGCGCCCATCGTCGCCGTGGCGAGGACGGGAGCACGTGAGACGCCGGTCGCCGCAAGGCTGAAGTCCCCGCCACCGAGAGCGGCGAGCGCGAACGGAGCGCGGCCTTCCGCCTGATAGCGCATCCCGACCGTAAAGTAGGGACGCGCGGCCGCGCCTTCCTCCATGGCGCCCTTGAAGGTAAGGCCACCGTCGACGAAGACCGCGTAGTCGTTTTCGCGCTGAACTTCGAGGACGTAGGGGCTGTTGCCGCTTTCCGCCACTTGGCCGCGAGTCGTGCGGATTGCAGTCACGCCGACAGTCGGCTGCACTGTCCAGCCACGGCTGAGCGGCATCGCATAGGTAAGGCTGAGGTCGCCAGTCCAGCCTGTCAGGTCATAGGAGCCTTTGGCCGAAGCGCCGAGCAGGTTACGCTGGGTATCGGCCTTGCCGCCATCGTAAGCCACTGTCGCCTTGATGCCGAGCTTGCCGTTGCTCCAGCGGCCATGGACGCCGGCAACCACGCCGTCGACCTCGGTGCGGGTGCCGAGCGAGGACAGTGCCTGCCGGCTGTTGATATAGCCCACAAAGCCGCCGATCGACCAGTCGCTGCTGCCCCAGCCAATCCCGCCGAGGAAGCCGTAGCCGTTGATCCGTGCGCGTGCCGGGCCTTGCGAGCCGCCTTCAAGCGTACGCGTATTGCCGAGCATGCTTCCGAAAGTGAACGCTCCGGGCGTGTCGCGGCGCGGAGCAAAGGCATCGCTGCGGCCGACATCTGCCAGTTCCAGCCCTTGCTCCACGGCGATCTGCTTGGCGGAGGCATAGGCCTCCGGCGTCAGCTGCGCGAAGACGGTCTGGTTGGCGGTGTTGGAGCTGGCGGCCAGTCCCGGAACCGCTGTCATGAATGCGGCCGACGCCGTGCCGCTGGTCATCAGGCCGTTCAAGTAATCGATCGCGCCCTGAACCTGCGGCGTGAAGGCCGTATCGTTCTTGAACTCGCCGAGCAGCGAAACCGTGCCGCCGTCCTGGACGAGAACGCCGAAGAGCGAGCCGGAGCGGATGATGTTGGTGAAGCTGCCGGTGATGCTCTGGGCGTCGATCAGTTCGAGCGACTGGCCGGGGTTCACAATGCCGCTGGCGTCGATTTGCAGTGTGGCGCCCAAGGCGATCGTAAGATTGCCGTTGACGATCAGCTTGTCCGAAACCGTGGGGGTGATCTCGAAGATCGAGACCGAAGTACCCGCCAGCGTGACATTGCCGTTGACCGTCATCGTGCCGGGCGAGGCGCCGGGGCTGAGCGTGCCGGCGACGGCGATATCGCCGTTGACGGTGCCTGCGGAACCGAAGGCTGCCTCCTGTCCCACGGTGATCGTCGGGGCCGTGATCGTCGAACCCACCAGCCCGATCATGCGGCCACCGGTAAGCGCCATGCTGTCGAACGAGGCGCTGCCGTTGACGGTTGCGAGGCCCGCGCTCATACGCAGGGCTTCGACGTCGGAAATCGCTGTGAACGCAGCCCGGCCGCCGGTGATCTCGATGCTGTCACTACCCTCACCGCCATAGACCGCACCTGCGAAAGTGCCGCCCGAAAGGCGCAACAGGTCGTCCCCGGCGCCAAGGTCGATAGCGCCCATCTTGCCGCCGTTGTCGACCAGATCGTCACCGCCGCCCAGCATCACGCCGCCCACGATCGTGCCCGTGTTGCGGAGCACGGCGGGGAAGGCATCGGTGGTCAGGATGGCCAGCGCACCCTCGCCGCTCGCCTCGATGCGGCCGTGATTTTCGAGGTTGAACGTGGTGCCGAGCGACTGGATCGCAATGGCGTCCTTGCCCGAAGCCGAGATCGTCCCGCTTTGCGCGTTGATGAGCGTGCCGGTTACCGTGCCCAGCGGCGGAGGGGGGAAAATGCCGTAGTTAGGAACAGCCAGACCAAGGCCGACCGCGACCGCGCCGTCTCCATCCGCACGGATCGTGCCGCTGTTTTCAAGCGACAAGGCGGCGGGCACGCTGACATCGACAGATCCCGCCAGCATTTGCAGGGCCGCGCCGGCACCTTCATTGGCAATCATGCCGCTGTTGGCCACACTGACGGTGCCCGCGGTGCCTTCTTGCGATGCGACCGCAAAGGCCTGGAAGCCGCCTGCAATCGTGCCGCTATTGGCGATGGTGATGGCGTATCCGGCCAGCGACGAGAAGGCGCCTTCGGTTTGGCCGGGCGTTACGATACCGCTGTTTTCGAAGGCAATATCGCCCCAGTTCCAGACCGTGATCGGGGAATAGGCCAGCTCTGCCGAGGCGATCGTGCCGGTGTTGACCAGACGGGCCACGAAACCGCTCACGCCGCCCGCCACGGACCCGTCATTGACGAGCGTGCCGAGTGTCTGGCCCAGGATATAGGCCTGTCCGGTATAAGCATTGCTGCCCATGATCAGCGCGCCGGAGAGGTTCATCGCGTTGACGACGGTGCCGTCGCCCGCGGCGTGGAGATCGGTGAACGCGGCATCGAGACCAGTGACGGTGGCGACCGTATCGGCGCCCAACGCTGCGACCATTGCGTCTTCAAAGCCGGTTCCGGGCGCAGCGCCGACCGCAACCGTGCCGCTGCTGGTGAGGGCGATGCCGTAAGTGTCGCGGCCAGCGCCCGCGTCGATCGTGCCGCTTACACCGGTTTCGGTGCCGCTCTGGAGGTACAGGTCGTTGCCGCTACCCAGCGTCAGGTCGCCGATCAGCGTCCCGCCGTTGGCGTAATAGGCGCTGCCGTAGCCGCCCCAGTAGCCGAGGTCGACATTGCCCAGGATGAGGCCCGCATTGCTCACCGATCCGTCGCTCATGGAGATCGCCGTCCCGGCGCCGCCCGATATCGTGCCGCCAGCCAGATTGGTGACTTTCATGACGGACGAGATCGCGGTGTCTGCGGTGCTGGCGATTGTACCGGAATTGACGACCACGCCTCCGTAATCGCCCCGGATCGCACTGTTGGCGGTCTGGATAGTGCCGCTGTTGGTCACGTTGGAGACATTGTAAAGGCCGTAGGAAGCGCTTGGGCCGGTCTGTTCGATCGTGCCCGTGTTCGCCACGGTGTTGACGTTGTAGCTGCCGTAGCTGCCATCCAGCGTGATGCGTCCGTTGTTGACCAGCGTGCTGCCGTAAGTGACGGCGGCATTGTACGAAGTTCCGCCGTTGGTAGCCGTGAACGTGGCGTTGATCGTGCCATCGTTCTGCAGCGTGTTGTTCGTGCCGAGGCTGACGACACCGAAGCCGCCGCCCCAGTAATCATTGATCGTTCCCGAAATCATGCCGTGGTTCACGACCGTCAGTGCGTTGGGATTATTGAGCGACGAATTATCGGGCCTCGCCGCCCAAATTACGCTCAGGGCGGTCTGGTTGGTGGTCTGGATGTCAGTCGTCAGGTCTACCGTGCCGGTGCCGGCAAGGATCAGCGGCAGAGTCTGCGGCGCTTCTGCGGTCAGCGTCAGCTTCGCGCCGTCGACCAGTTCGTAGCCGGCCGTGGCGAAGGGGCCCACGGCGCCGATCACCGCGCTCGCCTCTCCCGAGACACGGTAGCGAAGCAGGCCGCCCGCGGTGGTCACCGTGCCGTTGATCCCTGCGAACTGGCCCGTGCCGGTGTTGACCAAGTCGGTCACCAGCGTATCGCCCGTGCCCAGCGTCAGGGTGCCGTTGAGGACACCGCCGGTAAGCGCGACGTAGGTGTTGTTATTGCTGTAATAGCTGCTGTCACGCGGGGAAACGAACGTTACGTCGCCGTTGATCGTGCCCGCATTGAAGACTGCGGCATTGTACGTGCTGGTCGATCCGTAGGGGTCCTTGCCGGTGATCGCCCAAGCGCCGCCTTCGATCACGCCGCCTGCCAGGTTGTTGAGCACGCCGTAGCCGTCGAGACCCACAGCTGTACCGGTGGCGCTGGTGGAGATCGTGCCGCTGTTGTTCAGGACATAGCCGATAACGGCGCCGTAAGTCGCGCCTTCGATCGTGCCGCTGTTCGTGGCGGTATAGTATGAGTTGCCGTTCAGATCGACGCCGATGCCGCCGGTCGAGCGGATCGTGCCGCTGTTGCTCAGCCCTTCGCCGAACATATACAGCGCGGTGTCGGCGGCGGTGATCGTGCCGGAATTGGCAACTTCGCCGTCCGTGTTCACGCCGAAGCCGCTGGATGTGATCGTGCCGCTGTTGGTTAGCGTGTTTTGGGAGCCCATGACCATAGCGTAGAGGTAGCGGTTCGCCCCCATGTCCGCATCGATTGAGCGGGTATTTGTAAGGCTAGGCGAACCAGATGCGGGATAAGGCACGACGAAGGCTTGCCCTTGCGTCTTGATCGCCGTTTCGTTCACAATCGTGCCGTTGCCATCCATCTCGATCGTGCCGGGAGCGACGAAGCCATCGGCCAGCGTTAGCGTGGCGGCCTCCCCGGGAGTGAGCCGAAGACGCTGGAACCCGGTTGGTAGCGTGATCGCAGTGGAGACGGTCAGGTTCGCGTCGGTCGCTAAAACGAGGGAATTGGTGCCTAGGCCGGCGTCGAGCGTGCCTGTGATCCCGGTCACCAGCGTTTCCGTGCCGTCGTAGCGGCCGTAGACAAGATCGTTGCCGCTGCCCAGCGAGACGTTGCCCGCGATCGTGCCCTGCGTGGAATCGATCACGCTGTAGGTATAAGAACCGTAGAGCGGCTGGGTCACGATATCGCCGATGATCATGCCGCTGTTGGTCAGCGTCAGCGATCCTACGGAAATCGCCGTGCTGCCTGCGGTGGAAATGGTCCCCCCGGCGAGGTTAACGACCTGCAGCGCACCCGTACTCTGAATGGCGGCCCCGGTGCCGGCGTTGACGATGTTTCCACTGTTGGTCAGCGGATTAAACGACGTGGACAGGTTGGCGATCGTCGCTGCCCTGGAGGCGGAGCTGATCGTGCCGCTGTTGGTCCACCCCGTGAAATAGGGATTGTTGTTATAGGTGGTCGTTTGGTCGATGGCGCTGAGCGCTCCGCCATCGATCATCCCGGCATTGTTCAGAGTGCCGATCATGCCGACGATCGCGCCGATCGTGCCGCCCTGCTGGTTCTCGATGACATTGAAAGCGCCGCGTGCCGGATTGGTCGCCTCCAGGGCAACGCCGCTCGTTCCCGAGATCGTGCCGGCATTGGTGATGCTGACGAGAGCGGGCGCATAGCTGTTCGTCGCCGAAGAGCCGGCGGTAATGCCGGTGGCGCCGGTCACCGTGGCGCCTGCCTTCACCGTCACCTGAGCCTCGGTACCATAGAAGTCGTAGCTGTTCGCCGGCACCGATCCGGACAGGACAGAAATCCCGCTCTGGGTGCCGCCATCCACGCTGCCGCTCACGGTGATCGTGGCGGTTCGGGCAAAGTAGCTATCGGGAACCGGGGCGATCTCTACGGTAATCGCCGCAGCGCCCGAGCCGGAAACGCTAGCCAAGGGAGCAACCTGCACCAAACTGCCGTTTGTGGTGACGCGCAGGCCGTCGGTATCCGCACCGGTGCAGTTGGTGATGCCACCTGCTGCCGTCGGGTCGGGGCTGCACTTTGCCCAGGCCGGAGTAGCCAATGCCGCCGCAACGGCTGCGATGCTCGAACCGAGCACAAAGGACCATCGACGCACCCGCGCCGTCTGTCGGTCGATCATTGAAACAATACCCCCGTATGTAGCAGCTGATAAACCGCCGAATTTCCGCCATGCGCAAGGACAAGGGGCGTTGTCCAGAAGTCAGGAGGGGATGAAAGAATTTTTATAGGGTTTGATGCTGCGTAGGGCGGCTCGTCGGCGTATCAACGCAGCCCCCCGTCTTTCATCGTTGCGAGAAAACCGCGTTGCCCCACGCGGCTTCGATTTTTCTCCCCAGAATCGAACCAAGTAATTCTTTCTTGACAAGGGTATGCTGAATGGACCGAAATAAAAATTTAAAGGACCATATATAATAAAAACAACTACTTGTCCGGTGGTTTATACTCACGCTACCGCTACATTTTCAAAAAATTCTCAGATCACAGCGGTATCGGTTCACACCGCTGCTGTGAATGGCGAGGGCACGCTGTCGGGGCCTTTGCCAATCTGCCAAAGCGCTTGTGACCCTGTCCCGGATAATGCCTCCAGCGGGAATGAGAGGAATCTGGCAAAAATCGAAGCGGATTTGAGCTGGAGATTTTGCATGAAGAAGTCGAAGTTCACAGGCGAGCAGATTGCGTTTGCGCTGCGTCAGGCGGAGGTTGGCACGCCAGTCGCCGAGGTGTGCCGGAAGATGGGCGTCTCGGAGGCGACGTATTAGCGATGGAAGCAGCTATACGGCGGCCTGGGGCCTTCGGAGCTGCGCAAGATGCGGCAGCTTGAAGAAGAGAACCAGAAGCTGAAGCGGCTCGTGGCCGATCTTTCGCTGGACAAGGCCATGCTCCAGGAGGTTCTGGCAAAAAAATGTAGCGCCTGGTCGACTGCGCGAGATCGTCCATTGGGTGCAGGATCGTTATCGGGTGAGCGAGCAGCGTAGCTGCGCGGTTCTCCGGTTCGATCGCAAGACGCACCGCTACCGGTCGATCCGAAGCGACCAAGCGCCGCTCAGGAACAGGATCAAGGAGATCGCCGCGACCCGATGCGCTATGGCTATCGCCGCATCCCCGTCCTGCTTCGGCGCGAAGGTTGGGCGGTGAAAGTGAAGCGGGTACACCGCCTCTATCGCCTGGAAGGCCTTAATTTACGGGCCGAAAGGCCCCGCCGGCTTCATGGCCGCGCGGCGAGTGGAACGGCCGCTGCCCTCGCACAGGAACGAGATCTGGGCGATGGACTTCGTGTCCGATGCCCTGTTCGATGGTAAGCGCTTCCGCGCCCTGACCGTCGTTGATGCCTACACCCGCGAGTGCTTGGCAATCCATGTCGATCAGGGGATCAAGGGTGAGCAGGTCGTCGCTGTGATGGATCGCCTGCTGTTCGAGCGCGGCGGCGCGCCTGAGAAGATCAGGGTGGACAACGGCCCGGAATTTATCTCTCGGGCGCTCGATCATTGGGCCTATATCAGCCGCGTCACGCTGGACTTCAGAAGGCATGGAAAGCCGACGGACAATGCCTTCGTTGAAAGCTTCAACGGGCGGCTTCGCGACGAATGTCTGAACACGCGCTGGTTCTTGTCTTTGGACGACGCCAGGAGCAAGATCGAGGCGTGGCGGACGGACTTCAATGAGACCCGACCTCACACATCCCTGGGGTTCATGACACCGGCCGAATTTGCTTCATCGGCCGGGGTTCACCCCGGCCGATGAAAAGCCGGATCTCTCGTTCTGGCCGGTGGCAGAACTGGGACAGGGTCACTTGCCGTACCGGCTTCAGCATTTGGAGCAGCTCAAAGCGAATCGCTCGAGTTAGCTCATGGGAGCCTCACACCTGCTGCGCTCGCCTCGCAAATTCCCGCCCGTCAGGAGCGCTTTATCAGTCTCCGGGCTTCGCTTAACAGGGTGAGAAGGGTTGCGCGGCCGCGGGGGGTGGCGGCGACGAGGGACCAGAAGAGGAGGTATCCCGCCGCCAGGAGTATGAAGACGTTTACCCAGCCCACGGTGAGGTATTGGGTCCAGATCCACACCATCAGCGAGGTTATCGCTATGGAAAAGGCGTAAGGGGAGAGGGCTCGCAGCAGGGTGCCGAAGCTGACCGGCCCCTTCCGGGTTGCGGCGTACCAGATCAGCGGGCCCTGGACGCAGCCCGTGGCGATGTAGGCGTTCGCCACGCCCTGTATCCCCCACGGCAATCCCACGATGAATGAACCGACGAAGGCCAGCGAGCTGAAGAGCCCGAAGTTCCTCATCTCGCGCGTGCGGTTCTGCGTGGTGAACAGCCAGCCCGTGCTGTTGCTGACGGGCGCGAAGAGCGCTCCTATCGCCAGGACCTGGAAGATGGGCGCTACCGCGTGCCATTTCGACCCGAGCACGGTGTAGATGACCAGCTTGCTCCCCACGCCGGTAACGGCGATGCTGGGATAGGTGAGGAGTATGATCGTCTCCAGGAGCATCAGGTACGACTTGGAGTATTTCTCGCGGTCGTCGTTCAATCGGGAGAGCAGGGGGGTCGCCACTTTGGCGATCGGGCCGGTGATCTGGCTGAGCGGCAGCAGCAGCAGCTTGTAGGCGCGGTCGTATATGCCGAGCTGAACCTCGCCGAGGTGCCGGCCGATGAGAATGTTGTCGAGGTTGCGGGCGAAATAGTTGAAGATGTTGAACGAGGTGACGTTGCCTCCAAAGCCCAGGATCTCTCGCGCTTCCGGCGCTTTTCCCGGCCTGGAAGGGACCCAGCGGGCCAGCGACCAGGCCAGCACGAGCGCGGTGGTCGTCAGCGTGGCCTGGCTGATCACGAGCGACCAGTAGGAAAACCCCAGCAAGGCCGCCGAAATGCCCGCTATCGAACTGAGGACGTAAGAGCCGAGATCGACGGCCACCAGTGAACCGAATGCCAGTCGCCGGTTGAGGATGGCGACATGCTGGTTGTAGAAGCCGGTGAGCATCAGGATCGCGCCAAGCGCGACCAGCACGGGCGCAACGCGGGCGTCGTGGTAGAAGATCGATGCAAGCGGCGCGCCCAGCATCACGATTATGCCGGACGTGACGCTTACCAGCGCGCTCGTCCAGAAGATGAGGCTGAGCTGTGCCTGCGTGATCTGCGGCCGCTGAACGGTGGCCTGGCTCAAGCCCAGGTCGGCGAACAGCGCCACGAATGCCAACAAGGGCGCCGCCATTGCCAGAATGCCGAACTCGGTCGGGCCCAGCAGGCGGGCCATGACGATCGACACGACGAATTGCAGCCCGAAGCGCACCGCCTGGGCGCTCATGTTGATGGCGATGCCCTGCGCCGACTTGCGGCGCATCGAGGAGTGGTCGCCCGGCGTCAAACCGGAGTCCAGGGCTGAGGGATTACCGGCCAACGTATTTCACAATCTTGGTTTTCAGCCAGTGCTGTCCTGCGGAACTCTTGAGCGATTTCGCCAGGACTCCCAGCTTCGATGAGAGATTCGGTGCATCCCCGTAGAGCACGTTCAGTTCATGCGTCCTGAGCGCGTCCGCGCGGCGGGTGAGTGCGCCTGCGACCGCCGGATTGCTGGCAAAGGGGGCGCGGCGGGAGAGTTTTTCCGTCTCCGAGATCATCCGGCTGTAGTCCACCCGCGTGCGGCTGAGGCCGGAGTCCCGCGTGGTATAGATATAGCTCAGCACCTCGCGGGCGAGCACGTATTTTGCGCCTTTCGACAGCGCATCGATGATGAAATGAAAGTCTTCTCCATGCCGGATGTCGGTCCGGTAGCGAAGGCCGTTGTCATTCAGGAAGGCGATCCGGAACAGAGGTTTCAACAAGCCGTAGTCAGGCTCCCTGTTGGCCGGCCGGGCCGCTTCCACGAAATCGCCGAGGCTGAGGGTCGTTATCGGGGCGTTTTCCTGGAAGACGGGCCCCGAGATCTCCTGACGCTGATGCGAGAAAAAGCGGATGGATCCGGCGACGATGTCGGCATCGCGATCTTCGGCAATCTGCACGAGACGGCTCAGGGCGCCGGCTTCCAGCGCGTCGTCCGCGTCGAGAACGGCGCCCCATTCACCGGCGGCATGGTCGAAAGCGAGATTTCGGGCGCCGGATGGGCCGAGGTTTTCCTTGCTGTCGATGACGCGCAATCGCGGGTCCTTGCGCGCGATCGCCTGCAGGACGTCCAGTGTCGCATCGGTCGAGCAGTCGTTCACCGCCACGATTTCCACCGAGAGCCCCTGCTGATCGAGAGCCGAACCGATCGAGCGCTCCACGAAGTCCGCGCAATTGTAGGCCGCCAGGATCACGGACAGTTTCGGCTGCATCACCGGGTTCATCCTTCAACACCGGAAGCGGGGAATGCATCGAGGCCGGAGCAATGGCTTCGCGCCCCCAGAGATCCCGGGTGGTGATCCAGTTTGTGCTTCAACAAAGGCACCAGTCTTCTCCTGATCAAGACTTGACCGATTATCGAGACGCGCACTTCCATTCATACCAAGCGCCGCTGATCGGCGGGAGCAGCCGGCCGATGGTCCATCATCGCTGGCTGCTCTGCACTTCCCGCTGCGAGAAGATCGGAACCCATGAGAGCAGGGACGTCAGCCGCAGGGCGGCGGTGCGCAGCAGGCGGTTCACCGGATCGGTGATCGCGCGCCACCATCGCGACGACACCCTTACGACCGGATTTGGCGACGTGAGAGCGTCCGGCTGCATGACGATGTCGTAAAGCGCGGCAAGGCCGACCACGACCACGAAGAACAACCCGCTCAGCAGCAGTCTTTCCGGGATCGACTGATCGTAATCCCGCGTGACGAAGATCAGGAATGCATTGCCCGCCGAGAAAGTGAACAGGCTGCGCCGACCCAGCATCGTCGCGCGTTCAAAGCCGGGTCCGCCTTGTCTGACGGAACGGCAGAGCGCGACGATCATCGCGGTGCCGAGCGCGCCGCAGAAGAAATAGAAGGGATGGTTGGCGTTCCTGAGGACCATTCCCGCTGCGGTCTCGGCAGTCACTTTCTCCGGCCCCATGAAATAGGTTGCGAGCGCGCCGACGCCGAGTGCCCCGCAGAGGAGGAGGAAGCGCCGGGTCACGGATTTTCTCACTTCGGCGTCCGCCGACCGATCCTCGCTGAGCAGCCAGCCGATCAGCATGCCCACGGCGACGAAAAACAGGCTGTGCAGCACGGAGGGCCCGGCGACGGCATCGCCTATGCCCAGAAGCAGGTCAGCCAGTCGCGCCGGCACATAGTGGGCGAAATTGGGGGGCGGGGCGGGCAGCAGCACGAACAGGGGGTGCAGCAGCAGGATCGCGGTCGAGGCGATCAGCAGCGGCGCCAGGCCCCAGCGCAGCCGGGCCACGAGGATCAGCGGGGCGAGGAAGAAGAGAATGGCGTAGTATCGAAGGATGTCGCTCAGCGGAATTTTCCCCGCGAGCAATGCGCCGAAAAACGCGCTTTTCAGGCTCAGTCTTCCCATCCAGAGCACGGGAATCAAGGTCAGGGCGTATAGAAGCCAGCAGAGAAAGGCCCGTTCGAACAATCTGGCCGTCACCGACTGGATGCCGTCGCGATCGGCGCGATTCCTGTAGACGACCTCCAGCAGGGCGCCGAACAGAATGATGAACATGGGAGTCGCCAGTCTTACGACGAATGCAAAATGCGGCTTTTGCTCGAAGAAATCTTCCCAAACGTTCGTAGCGATGAAGGAGTGGTTGAGCATCGCCAGGGTGATCGCCACGGTCCGAGCTATATCAAGTCCCAGGATCTTGCGACCTGGCGGCATCGCAGCGTACTCCCTATCTGAGCGTCCCGGCGGCACATTATCCCGCATGGAACCACAAGGGGCATTCTAAAAAGGGTGATGGAAGGCTTCTTTTTTGCCTTCATTTAGAAGGACGAAGCCGATTTTCGTGGCTTTGGAGACGGCGCAGGCCGGGCCCCGGCGACCGGGCCGCGATTCGCGCTCCGAGGTTCGCGGAACCCGCTCCGGCGCCGGTCAGCCGCCCGTCTCGGTCAGCATGCCCTTCAGGACCACGCCTGCGTGCTGCACCGCCAGTTCGTGCAGGTCGGGCATTCGGGCGCCCGTGTTACCCAGGACTTCGCGGAACAAGGTTCCGGCCAGCATCGGGCCGATGATCGACATGGCATAGAGCAGCGGATCGCCGGCGCGCACTTCGCCGCGTTGCTGCCCCTGCTCGATAGCCCGCGTCACGAGGGTGAGCACCTTGGACACCACCTCGTCGTGCCAGACTTGCGCGAGATCCGGGAAACGCGAGCCTTCCGCGATCAGCAGGCGGACCATGGCCGGAGCCCGGCTGCCAGCCGTTGCCGCGACCTTGCGCAGGAGCGCCGGGACGAATTCGGCCAGGGGCGGCGCGAATTCGGCGGAAGGCGCCGGAAGCAGGCTCAGGTGAGTCGCGAGAATGCTGCGGGCCACGGCCCTGAACAATTCCTCCTTGTTGGCGAAGTAGACGAAGACCGTGCCTTTCGAGACCCCGGCCCGGCGCGCGACTTCTTCCACCCTGGCGGCCCCGAAGCCCTGTTCGGCGAAGACCTCCAGCGCAGCGTCGATGATCTCGCTGGGCCGGGCATCCTTGCGCCGACGCCGCCCTTGCGCCGCGGCCTTGGCGGGAAGCTGCATGGAATCCTGTTTCGGTTCGGTGGTCTTCTTCACGTCTGGTCCCTGATTCTACCGATCCCGTGCCCAGGCAGAAAACGATATAATTATTGACCTGTTGGTCAATAGGTAGGATTGAATTGCGGCATGGCATCCGCTCGAATCGCCGTTGTCGCTACAGCGCTCCTACTGGGAGGCTGTACGGTCGGTCCAGATTATCACGCTCCTGTCGTAGAGATGCCCACCGCCTATAGTTCGGCCGAGCCCGCCACGCCAACGGCGGACGACCCCGCCGTCTGGTGGCAGGCGTTCCGCGATCCCGTGCTCGACGATCTGGTGGCCCGCGCCATGGCCGGCAATCTCGATATCCAGCAGGCGGCCTCGCGGGTGAAGCAGGCCCGCGCCCAGGAACAGGCGACGCGCGCGGCCGGCGGGCCATCCGTCAATGCCAGCGCGCAAGCCGGCTACACCCGCCTCAGCAGCAATGCCCTGCCATCTGCGCTGGCCAATTTCGGCACGGGTAACACGGGGTCGGGCTCTGGTGGCCCGGGCATCGGCCTTGCGGGCGAGGACTTCGCCACGTTCCAGACCGGGTTCGACGCCTCCTGGGAACTCGATCTGTTCGGCGGCCAGCGCCGCGCGAACGAGGCGGCAGGCGCGCGGGTGGCCGCGGCGGTCTGGTCGCAGCGTGATGCGCAAGTGCTGCTCGCCAGCGAAGTGGCAAATACCTACCAGCAGCTGCGCGCCTTGCAGCGGCGCATCGCCGTGGCTGACGAAAGCATCGCCGCCGCGCGTGACCTGCTCGGTTTCATCGAGGTGCGTTCGGCCAAGGGGCTCGTCACGACGCTCGACACGCGCCGCCAGCAGCAGGACATCCAGAGCCAGATCGCCCAGCGCGATGATCTGGCGGCGCAGGCAGAGGTCCATGTCCACGCGCTGGGCACACTGCTCGGACTGGCGCCGACGGGACTGGCGCCGACAGGACTGGCCGCGCAGCTTGCGGCCGCGCCCGCCGCGCCCGCCGCGCCGCCCTATCCGGTCGCCGTGCCCGCGGGTCTCCCCTCCGATCTCCTGCAGAGACGGCCCGATATCCGCGCTTCGGAGCGGCAGCTGGCTGCGGCGACGGCCGATATCGGCGTGGCGACGGCGGACCTCTATCCCAAGTTCAGTCTCACCGGCGCGCTGCAGTTGGCGTCGCGGTCGCTGACTCACCTGCTGGAAACCGACAGCATCACGGCCAATGGCGCCGGGCGGCTTTCGCTGCCGCTGATCGGGGGCGGGGCCTCGCGCGCGACGGTCCGGCTGCGGGAAGCGCAGGCGAACGAGGCGCTGCTCGCCTATCAGTCGACCGTCCTTGGCGCCTTGCGCGATGTCGAGGATTCCCTGACCCGGCTCGCCGCCGACCGCCGCCGGGCGGAGAGCTTGCGGACTTCGCTGCAGGCGGCGCGCGATGCCTCTGAGACGATGCAAGTGCGATATCGGCACGGCCTTGTCGCCTATACCGATGTGCTGACCGCGCGGCAGACCGCGCTCTCGGTGCAGGACGGGCTGGCGCAGGCGGAAGCCGCCGCGGCGCAGGACGCCATCGCGCTCTACAAGGCATTGGGCGGCGGCTGGGACGAGCGCCGCGAACAGCAGGAAGTGGAGCGAACGCGTGGCTGAGGCACCTGGAACTTCCCCGCGCAGAGGGGGGCGATTTCCTGTCCGCCGGTTGCTTGTCGTCGCCATCGTGGTGGTGGCGGGCCTCGTGCTCTGGCTGCTGCTCAAACCGGGACGGCATGCCGGTGACGAGCAGTTCACCGGCTATGTCGTGAGCGACGACATCTACATGTCCTCTCCCGTCGGCGGCACGCTGACGCGCGTTTCGGTGCGGCGCGGCCAGCGGGTGAACGCCGGTGCCGCGCTGTTCCGGGTCGATCCGACCGTGCGCGAAGCCCAGACCGAGCAGGCGCGCGCGACCATCGCGGCCAACCGCGCCCAGGTCGAACAGCAGAGAGCCGGCCTTGGCCATGCCCGCGCCGATCTTGCCGCCGCCCAGGCCGATGCCGATCGCTATGGCACGGAAGTGCGCCGCCTGACGGCGGCGCAGCGGGAGAAGCAGGGGGCGATCGCTCAGCTCGATCTCGATCAGGCGCGCGCTTCCTATGAAGGCGCCCTGCGCAAACGCGACGCCGCACGAACCCAGCTTCAGTCCGCCTCGGCCGCGATTTCGGCAGCAGAAGCGCAAGTGCGGCAGGCTGAGGCGGGCCTTACCTCGGCAAAGCGGGAATTGAGCGACCTTTCCCCGCCGGCGCCCGCCGCGGGCCGGATCGAGGATGTGATGTTCAAACCCGGCGAGAGCGTTCCCGCCAATACACCCATCGTGTCGATCGTGCCCGACGGCGAGGTGAAAGTGCGGTTCTACGTGCCGCAGAGCAGGGTCAACGCCTACCGCCCGGGCCGCAAGGTGGCGATCGGCTGCGATGGCTGCGCAGGCGGGATGACGGCGACCGTGGAATTCGTCGCCAACCGGCCCGAGTACACGCCGCCCGTCATCTACAGTGTCGATGCCCGCGAGAAGCTGGTGTTCCTGGTGGAGGCTCTGCCTTCCAACCCGCGTGCGCTCACCCCCGGCCAACCGATGGACGTGGCGCCGGATGCCGCGGCCCTGCCGCGCCGATGACGGACACGCAGGCTGCCATCGACGTCAAGGGGCTCAACAAGAGCTTCGGAGACAAGCACGTCGTGCAGGACGTCTCGATCAGGGTGGAGGAGGGCCGGATCACCGGCTTCCTGGGGCCGAACGGTGCGGGCAAGACCACGACGCTGCGCCTGCTTTGCGGCCTGCTGACGCCCGACAGCGGCGAAGGCGAAGTGCTCGGCCTGGACTTTCGCTCGCAGACCGACGCCATCAAGCGCCAGACGGGGTACATGACCCAGCGCTTCTCGCTCTACGAAGACATGACGATCGAGGAGAACCTGAGCTTCATCGCCCGGGTCTATGAACTCGGCGACCGCAGGGACCGGGTCGGCCAGGCCCTGGAGCGCCTGGGCCTCCAGGATCGGCGTGGTCAGCTGGCGGGCGCGTTGTCCGGAGGCTGGAAGCAACGCCTCGCGCTCGCCGCCGCAACCCTGCACGAGCCCCGGCTCCTGCTGCTCGACGAGCCGACCGCCGGCGTCGATCCCAAGGCCCGGCGCGAATTCTGGGACGAGATCCACACCCTGGCCGAGGGCGGGCTGACTGTGCTGGTCTCCACGCACTACATGGACGAAGCCGAGCGCTGCCACGACATCGGCTACATCCTCTACGGGCGCCTCATCGCGCGCGGGACGGCGGCTGAGATCATTGCGGGTTCGGGCCTCGTTACCTTCAACGGCCAGGGAGCGGATATCGGCAAGGCCGCCCATGAACTGGAGCATCAGGACGGCGTGCTGAGCGCCTCGGCTTTCGGCGCCGCCGTCCATGTTTCGGGCACGGACAGGGCAGCGCTGGAGCGGGCCATCGCGCCCTGGCGCAAGCCGCCGTTCCGGTGGGACGAGGTCGAACCCTCGCTGGAGGACGTGTTCATCCAGCTGATGGGCAAGACCAGCGATGACAGGTACGCATCGTGAGCGGCCTGTCGTTCGCGCGGATCGCGGCCGTGATGGTCAAGGAGTTCACCCAGCTCCGGCGCGACCGCATCACTTACGCCATGATCCTGGTGATGCCGCTGATGCAGCTCCTGCTGTTCGGCTATGCGATCAACACCGACCCCCGGCACATGCCGGCCGCGGTGCTCTCCCATGACCATGGCCGCCTTGCCAATGCCGTGGTCGCGACGCTGGAGCGCACGACTTATGTCGATGTGAAGCATGTGCCGGGTTCCGAAGCCGAGATGGACCGGCTGATGCGGCGGGGAGAGATCACTCTCGCCCTGACGATCCCGCCCGACTTCAGCGAGCGCGTCCTGAAAGGAGACCGGGCGCAGATCCTGGCCGAAGTCGATGCCACGGACCCCACGGCTGCGGGCGGCGTTGCCGCGGCGGTCGCCACTCTTCCGTCGAATGCCTTCCGGGCCGAACTGAGAGGCCCGGCCGCAAAGCCCGTGTCCCCAGCGCCCTTCGAAGTCGTGGTGCACCGGCTGTACAATCCAGAGGGCATCACCTCTTACAACATCGTGCCGGGCCTGCTGGCGATCATCCTTTCGATGACGCTGGTGATGATGACCGCCATGGCCGTCACCCGCGAGGTGGAGCGAGGCACGATGGAGAGCCTGCTGTCCACCCCGGCCACGGCGTTCGAGGTGATGATCGGCAAGTTGCTGCCTTATATCGCGGTCGGCCTGGTCCAGACCGTGATCGTGCTGGCTCTGGCCCGGTTGCTGTTCTCGGTGCCCATGGCGCAGACTCTTGCCGGCTGGATCGCGCTGACGGTGGGGATCGTGCTGTTCATCACCGGCAATCTCGCGCTGGGATATCTGATCTCCACCGTGGTGCGCAGCCAGCTTCAGGCCATGCAGATCTCGATGTTCTACATGATGCCTTCGCTGTTCCTGTCCGGCTTCATGTTTCCCTTCGCGGGGCTGCCGGGCTGGGCACGGGTTCTGGGTGAGATCATCCCCATCACCCATTTCCTGCGCATCATCCGCGGATCGCTGCTGAAAGGGCAGGTGCTCGCGGACATGGGCACCGATCTGCTCGCCCTTGGCGGATTCCTGGTGGTGGTTGCCGTTCTGACGGTCGCCCGTTCGCGCACCACACTCGATTGATCCCCTTCGGCTTTCGCCACATCAGCCGCGAAGCCCGGTCAAAAGCCCCGATTTCCGGCATTTTCACCGGCCGCGATCAAGGCCACCAGCCAGGCTGAGGCCGGCTGATGGCGGGATCTTTTCCAGATCGGACGCATCGCGTCTGCTCCCCTAGGGGTCCGACCATCTACAATAGGGACGTGATCGAAGATCGCGGTGCGATGCCCGGCAAATTCCGCCGGAATGGAAAAGGAAAGATTACGTGCGAGCCTATTTCGGAGCAGCCCTTCTTGCAGCCGCCAGCCTGGGCGCCGCTCCCGCCCTTGCTCAAGGCGATGACGCGCGCGTCAGCCTGGGTGTCACCGCCGGCACGCTCGGGATCGGGCCAGAGGTCGGGTACCGGGTGTCGGAAAACATCGGCGTCCGCGCGAACGCCACGTTCTTTTCGTTCAGCCACAACATCCATTCGGACGACATCCGATACGATGCGAAGCTGAAGCTCCGCTCGGGCGGTGCCATGGTCGATGTCTATCCGTTCGGCGGCGGTTTCCGCATTTCCGGCGGTCTGCGCGTCAACGGCAACAAGGGTCGCGGCGTCGGCGTACCGAACGACGGCACCAGCTATACCATCGACGGCACGACTTACACCGCAGCCGAGATCGGCACGCTCCACGCCGAAACGGATATCGACAAGCTCGCCCCGGCCCTGACGCTGGGTTACGGCGGCGGCTTGTCGAAGGGGCTGACCGTGGGCATCGAGGCGGGCGCCCTGTTCCAGGGCAGCGTCAAGGTGAAGCCGCTGACCGTCACCGGTCTCTGCGCCGATATCACCCTTGGTCCCTGCTCCACCCTCGCCGCCGATCTCGAAGCGGAGCGGCAGAGCGTCAACGACGATATCAACGACTACAAGGTCTACCCGGTGTTGCAGGTTACGCTGGGCTACCGGTTCTGAGTGCAGGGCGCCGGTCCATCCGGCGCCCGACCCGCCGGGACATGGCGGAAGCCTTCGGCGCCCGCGTTAGAAACGGCGGTGCCGGATTACGGGTGCGGGTCAGATCTTCGCGCTGATCAGGAAACGCTCGCGGCTTTCCTGCGACTTGCGTCGCAGTTCCGAGATGGCGTGCTCTTCGGTGGCGTCCAGCATGGAGGCGAGCAGGCGCTGGAAGTGCTGACGCATGGCAAGGCGCGCGCCTTGCGGGTCGTGCTTGCGAAGCGCTTCAACGACCGCTGCGTGTTCGTCCTGCCGCGTCCTGCCGTCATGGTGACAGACGCTTTCGTGGGTGTACTTCACTTCCGGCAGTTCGGTGCGCAACCGCCAGAGCGTGTGGATGACATGGGTGATCGCCGCATTGCCCGAGGCGGAAGCGATCGTCATATGGAACTCGCGGTCGATCTCGGTCGACTTTTCGTCGTCGCCCTCGGCCGCCATGGCTTCCAGCAGTGTGTCGAGCTTGGCCAGCGTGGCATCCGAAATGACCGGCGCGGCCAGCGCCGCGGCCTCGGATTCGAACAGCGAGCGGGCCTCGGTCAGTTCGAGCGCGCTGACCTTGGGCAGCGCATCGTCGGTGCGATCGCTGAGTTCCGAAACGTAAATGCCCGAGCCGGTCTTGATCTTGAGCACACCCACGGCCTGAAGTGCGATGGCGGCCTCGCGGATCGTGACCCGGCTGACGTTGAACCGCTCCGCCAGTTCGCGCTCGCCCGGCAGGCGCGTTCCTGGCGGAAACGCGCCTTCATTGATCAAGGCAACGATCTGGTCGGCAATGCCCTGGAACAGCCTGTCAGCCATGGTGTGTCTTCTTTCTTTCCATCACGCCTGCATGAGGTTTGAGACCTAATAGCTTCCATGCCAAAACGAAGCAATTGTCCGACCAGTTATGCAGCGCACTTAATGGTGCGCTGAACGAAGCGCCGAAAGTCAGGGCGCGATCTGGCTGCGCAAGTCGGGAACCGCGCGGGCAAGGTCACGCGCCACCAGGGCAGCGAAGACTTCCGCGCCAGCGTCGCCGATATGGGTATAATCGAACTTGCGCGTGAACTGCCCGTGCGGGCCGTCCGGCATGGTGGGGACCGGCGGCAGGCGGGCTTCCTCGGCCGTGCGGGGCTTGAGGGTGGTGCCGCTGCGTGCAGCCGCCCGTTCGGCCTCGTTGGGAGCGGTCTGGGCCAGCGCCATCGCGGGTTCCGCGCCCATCTGTTGCACGGCGGCCGCGCTGGAGGCGTTGAGATCGACCAGCGGCACTTTCAGCGCGCGGGCCACGCCGCGGACCTTCTCGGCCCAGGGCTCCAGCGTATTGTTGAGCTTGCCGCCCACGAATTCGCGCCGGGTGAGCGGAGTGACCAAGACGGGCACGGCCTTAACGGCGCGGATTTCCTCGACCATGCGCCGCAGGTTGTCAGGGAATTCCTTGTCCATTTCGGTCCAGCGCTCCGAGGCGGAAGACTGATCGTTGTGGCCGAACTGGATCAGCACGTAAGTGGCGTGGTAGCCGGGCACTTTCGCCTCGGCCAGGGCGCCGTCCCACGAGCCTTCCTGCCGGTAGCTGCGGGTCGAGCGGCCGCCGCGCCCCAGATTGAGGCAGGCGACCGAAGACTTGACGTGATGTGCGCAGAAGATCGAGGCCCAGCCGCTGGTCGGCGCCATCGTGGAATCCCCGACCAGGATGATCTTGTAGGGGCTGAGCGGCTTTGCATCGGTGCGCACCGTGCGGCCCTTGCTGGTGTCGCCTTCCCGCGATGCCGGGGCGCCGGTGGGCATTCCCAAGGTCTTGACCTGGGCCGTTGCCGCACCAGTCCCTGCGACCTGTGCGAGCAGCGCTGCCATTACAGCCGCTGCAATCCTTGTCTTTCGGGTCATCCTCTAGTCTCCCTTGCGAATGCTACGGCCTACGAGAAGAACAGGCCGCCGTTGATGTCGAGATTGACGCCCGTGAGGAACGCCGCCTCTTCGGAGAGCAGGAAGCCGATGGTGGTGGCGACTTCGTCCGGGTGGCCTTCGCGGCGCAGGGGGGTGTTGTTCGCGGTAGCGGCGCGGCCCTCGGGCTTGGAGAACACGTCGTGGAAGCTCGTGCCGATGAGGCCCGGGCAGACGGCATTCACGCGGATGCCCTGCGGCCCCAGTTCCTTGGCCCAGCCACGCGTCAGCGTCATGAGCGCACCCTTCGACGTGGCATAGACGGTTGCGCCCGGGCCGCCGCCGTCGCGTCCGGCCAGTGAGGCGACGTTGACGATGGCGCTGCCCTTGGCGAGCTGCGGCAGCGCGGCCTTGGTAACGAGGAAGGCCGACTTGAGATTGAGGTCCATCACATGGTCGAAGAAGGCTTCGTCCATTTCCGCCAGCGTTTTGCGCGCGACCATACCGCCCGCAAGGTTGACGAGGAAGTCGATCCGTTCGCCGAAGGCGGCGACCGAGGCGGCGATCAGGCCCGCGACATCCTCGGCATTGCTGACGTCGGCCTGGTGGAGGATTGCGGTGCCGCCCTCGGCCTCGATCTCGGAAAGGGTCCTGGCTGCTTCCTCGCGGTTGCTGCGATAGTTGATGACGACCTTGGCGCCTTCGCGCGCGAGGTATTGCGATACCGACTTGCCGATGTCGCGGCCGCCGCCGGTGACGATGGCGATCTTGTCCTTGAAACGCATGGGTTTGCCCTTGTTATCTGTTGGGGGAGGAGAGAGGCGCGATCCGGCCGCCGAGCAGCCAGATGCAGAGAAGCGATGCCGGCACCAGTGCGGCGGCCAGCGCGAAGATGGGGGCATAGCTCGCCTTGGTCATGGCCGGCACGAGCCAGGTGGTGACCAGGGTTCCGGCGACGGCCGCAGTGCCGCCCAGGCCGGCGAGCGAGCCGACGGTACCGCCCGCGAAGTAGTCCGCCGGCAGGGTCTGGATATTGTTGATCGCCATCTGGAAGCCGAACAGGATCACGGCGATCAGCAGCACGGCATAGAGGGGGCTGCCCGCATGCATGGTCAGCAGCAGCGGTGGTAACATGATCGCGCAGCCCAGGGTGATGGCAGTCTTGCGTGCGAAGTTCACCGTCTTGCCGCGGACGATCAGCGCGCCCGACAGCCAACCGCCGATCAGGCTGCCCGCCATGGCGCCGACGAAAGGCACCCAGGCGAAGAGGCCGATCTGCTGGACATCGAAGCCGAACGTCTCGGCCAGATAGATCGGCAGCCAGGAAACGAACAGCCACCAGACGGGATCGAGGAAAAAGCGGCTGAGGATGATGGCCCAGCTCTGGCGATGGCGCAGCATCTCGGTCCAGCCGGGCGCATAGCCATCGGCCTTGCGGCTCTGCGCTTCGGCGGTGCCGAGGATGTGGTTGCGCTCGCCCGGAGTGAGCCAGGGGTTGGTCTCGGGATCCGCGCGGTAGAGAAACAGCCAGGGCACCAGCCAGAGGAATCCCAGCACGCCGATGAACAGGAAGGTCATGCGCCAGCCGAAGGCGGTGAACAGCAGCGCCACCAGCGGGGCCGAAACGATGGCGCCGAGCGATGCGCCGGCGTTGAAGATGCCTTGCGCCAGAGCGCGTTCTTTTTGGGGGAACCACAAGGCATTCGCCTTGGCTGCGCCGGGCCAGTTGCCTGCCTCGCTCACGCCCAGGGTCACGCGCAGCACGGCCAGGATGCCGAGCGAGCGGACCACCGAGTGCAGCCCGATCGACAGCGACCAGAACAGGATCGAGACGGCAAAGCCCAGCCGGGTGCCGATTACGTCGAAAATCCTGCCGAAGACCGACTGGCCGAAAGCATAGGCCAGCATGAACACGGTCACCAGTAGCGCGTAATCGGACTTGTCGGCGCCGATCTCCTTGGAGACGGCGGGCCACATCACGGCCAGCGCATTGCGGTCGATGTAATTGATGACCGTGGCCAGCCCGATCAGGCTGATGACCATCCAGCGCAGGTTCTTCAACGGGATGCCTCCTGCGTCATGTCGAAGCGGCCGACCGGGCCCGCCCAGGTCTGGGACCTGCCGCCGATCTGGAGCGTGTGGTTCTTGGCGGGATCGGTGTCGTCGGCGATCGCCAGCACCAGGCTGCCGCCCTTGCGGAAGGTGATCGTCACGAGGTCGAAGTCGCCCTTTCGCTCATGGGTGAGCGCTTGCACGGCACTGTCGCTGCCGATGGTCGTTTCGGCGGAGGCGTCATACCGGCCGTGGGGCTCCAGCAGGCTGACGAAGGCGGCATCGGTGGCGCCGTCCAGCCGCTGGAGAATGAAAGGTTCGCGCCGCAAGTTGAAGCGCGGGTCGTTGGCGCCGCTTTCGCCCAGGATCATCGTTACGCCGGGCGTGGCGACGCGATAGCTGTAGAAGCGCCCGTCCTCGATCCAGGTGACGACATTCCCCGATGCGTGCCCGTTCCGCGCTTGCGATGCCGGGTTCGGCTGGCTGGTGGCATCCACCCAGAGGTGCTGGTAGCCGTTCGCCTTGCCCAGCACCGGCCGGGCCGCGACGTTCGACTGAAGCGGGAAGTTCGTGTCGATCAGCTGACCGGTATAGTGCAGCGGCAGGTCGTAGCGAGCGGGCTTGCCGCCGTTCACCTTCAGCAGGTCGACGATGAGCGGGCTCTTGAGTCCGTCCACTTTCACCTGGAGCAGCGCGCGGCGGAAGGTGACGCCGGGATAGGCATCCGTCATCTCGGCTATCGAAGCGCGGGTCTGGCCGTCGGCCGAGAAGTAGAGCTGGCGCGGTGAGAGGGTCTCCCCGCGCTTCCAGTCGCCGCCAAAGTGGCTGGTTTCATCCACCACCAGGGTGTTGTGAGCGACCGTCTGCTTGGCCCAGGTCTCGTTTTCGGGAAGATAGCGACCGCCGTCCTTGGCCTCGATATTGAGGAAGCGCGCGGCGCCGTAATCCGTGACGATGGGCTGGCCGTTGTCGTATAGGATCCAGTTCAGCTTGTCGAAATGGCCGTGGCCCATGCCTTGCGCGGTGTTCTTGACGGCCAGCAACTGGTCCTTGCTGCCCGGGCCATCGCGCAGGACGGCGATCCCGCCATGGTCGCCGTCCGGTCCATCGCGCAGCAGCATCGAGGCGAAAGGGAAGGGCTTGGCCTTGCCCGCGGCCAGGTCGCGCGCGACTTCCAGGCCCTGCGGGGTGAGCACGGTGCGGTCCTGCCACTGTGCGATCGAAAGCAGCGCCGGGTCGTGGGTTTTGCCGTATCCGATGGCCACGGCCTGGTAGAGTTCCTCGGTCTTGAGGCTCTTGTCGGGCATGGCATCGTTGAAGGGCAGGAAATAGCCGTCAGACGTGAGCTGGATCGCGGTGCGGATCGCCTTCAGCACGATGCCGTCGCGATATTCGAAGATGCGGCGCTGCGGCTCGTTGGCGTCGACGGCGGCCGCGAAGATCACGAAGGGCTGGAGCGCGTAACGCTGGTAGTAGGGTCCTTCGGCATAATAGCCGTCCGGCGAGAACAACAGGTCGAGTTGGCGCAGGAAGCCCGCCTTGCCGCTCTTGTCGAGGCCCTTCAGCGCCTGCTCCACGAGATCGGGATCGCGCAGGACGTAGCCCGTCATGCCGACGCCGGCATTAGCCCAGGTGGCGTGGTTGTGAATGCGGTCGAAGACCTTGGGCGATCCGGTCGAAAGGAACTCGGCCATCTTGCGGAAGACCTGATCGTCGATGGTCTTGCGATCCCGAGGGGTGAGTGCATCGCGCACCGCGTCGTAGCCCTGAATGCCGTAGACCAGCCAGACGCTGTCGTTGAGGCTTTGCCAGAACAGGCGTCCCGCCGCTTCGTTCTTGGTGGCCGGGTGCGGGCCGAGCGTGGGGTAGAGCTTGGCATAGGCAAGCAGAAGGTCGCGCGCAAAGTCGGCATAGCGGCGATCGCCGGTGACACGATAGAGCAGGCCGGCGCCGTAGAGCGCGGTGTAGTTGCGCTTGTGCTGTTCGTGACTGGCGCCGCCRCCCGCGTCCTTGGGCACGGGTACGTTGACGCCCGCATGGATCGCGGCGTCGACATCCTTGCGCACCCGCGCAAGTTCCGCCGCGAACAGCGGATAGCGCTGGGCCTCTGCGCCGAGGCCGGAGAGCACCGCGGCATTCATCAAGACCGGATGGGCATCGTCAGCCCTGGCCGGGGACGACGGAGCGGCGCTGGACGGGGCGGCGAAGACGGGAACCGGCGTCAGCGCAAGCAGCGCTGTGCCGAGAAGGAGAGGTCCGAGAGCGAAGGGCCTGGGAAGGAGGGGCCTGGCGATCATGATGCGTCTCCGCCGATACTGTTGCCGGAGACCAGGACGCGCGGCGAACCTTGCGGGTAGAGCTTGGTCACGGTCGGCTCCGGGGTCTGGATGAAGTGGTTGTCGATGATCCGGGTTTCCGGTGTGCCGACACTGTTGGCCACGGCGATCCTGCCGCTGCTGCGGAAGGTATTGCCCTCGATGAGGATCGACTGCACGCCGGACAGGCCGAGCATAACCGGGCCGCTCTGCACGACCGTGTTGCCGCGCAGGATCAGCTCGGGGCCGAACGTGCTCTCGTCGGTGCCCGCGCGCAGGATCTGGGCCAGGCTGCCGATTTTTTCGAAACGGGAATCGGCGATGGCGATGTGCTCGGCGGCATAGCGGCCCTTGCCTTCCGTCTCGGCCGCAGCCGCGAGCACCGCGCCTGAAAGGCCGTTCACTGCGGCCTTCATGATGGCGATCCGGTCGGCGAAAGTGCCGGGCGTGGTGGCGATCAGGTCGAAGGCCGGGGCGCCGTCGAGGCGGGAGAAGGCTGTACCGTCGATTTCCAGCGCATAGTTGGCGACGGTCGACAGGGCGGAGGTGCGGATGACGGCATTGCCGCTCTGGCGCGGGGCCTTGTCGCCGATGATGCTCAGGCCTTCCAGGCGCAGCGCTGCGCCTTCTTCCAGTTGAAAGAGCGTGGGAGCGGAGAAGGCGATATCGGCATCCCTGGGGCCGGAAACCGTCAGCGGCACGGAGATGCGCAGCGGCGTTTCGGCGGTGTAGTGGCCGGCCGCCAGTTTCAGCGTGTCGCCCGGCCTCGCAGCGGCCACGGCGGCTTCGAGATCGCCGGCCTTTACCGGAACGGCGCGGCCCGACCCGAATGCGGCGATGCCGGTTGCCTTCGGATACCAGGCCGGGCCGACCTCCGCGAGCGTGACCGGCCTGAGGTCGCGCGGCGCACCCAGTGCGGCAAGAGCCGGGTCGGTCGGATAGAGCAGCCCGTTCGCCGCGCGCTTCGTCGCGATCCCGGTCTTCCGCAGGCCGGAAGGGATCGCGCCCGGCACTTCGCCATCGGTCACGTTATCCGTGAACGTGACGCCCACCATGCCGGCTTCGACCCGGAAGGGCTTGCCGTCCTGTCCGGTGATCAGGTTGTTCGTGAGCCGGCTGCCGGTCGGCGCCGCCGTGCGCTCGGCATCGGCGCCTGCTCCCAGCGTCACCCGGGCGACCTCGAACATCGAATTGTTGGCGATCTCCGCCCCGGAGACCGCGTGGTAACGGTTGATCGCGGACCCCGGAACGCCGTTCATCACCGCCAGCGCACTGGTGAAATCAGTGCCCGCGAGCCCTTCCATGTAGTTGTCCCGCACGATCTGGCCTTCGTTGATCACACGCACCCCGCCGGTATGGGGCTTGGCCTTGCCAAGGAAGACGTTGCGCTCGACGCGGTTGCCATTGCCGTGTCGCAGCACGATCGCGCCCTGCGATTCCAGGATCAGGTTGCCGCGCACGACGTTCGCGCCGGACTTCACCGAGACGATCTCCACCTCGCCGTCGCAGCGATCGAAGACGTTGGCCTCCACCAGGTTGGCGGAATCGGACAGCGATTCGTCGCTGGTGCCGAGGCGGATGGTCTCGCCCCCGTTGGAGCCGAGCGGTGGGCGCGGGCCGAAGTAGTTGTGGTCGATCCGGTGGCGGTTGGCTTCCGGCTGGCCCTTGGACCGGATCACCGCGAGCGTGACGCCCAGATTGCCTTTGCCGGCGAACCAGCTGTGATCGACGCGATTGTCGCTGCCATAGATCGAGACCCAGCGGTCTTCGGTACGGCGGTCGGCCTTGTTGTAGCGATCGATCACCACTTCGGTGAGCCGCGAATGGCGGGCGTAGCTGCGCGGGTCGCGTCGAAAACTGATGACCTCGGCGCCCGGCGCACTGCCGTCCCGGAAGACGAGGCCGGAGACGAGCAGGTGGCTTCCTGCCATGCGCAGGCTGGAGGCGCCGGTCAGGATGACCTTGCCCTTGGTCTGCACGGTGAGCGTGATCGGCTGCTTGGCGGTACCCTGGCCCTCCAGCAGGATCGGGAAGTCCTTCCACTCGCCCTCCGCGAGCCGGATGACATCGCCGGCCTTCACCGCGCCGGCCGCTGCCCGATACTCTTTCTGGTCGTGCACCAGGTAATCGCGGGCCAGCGCCGAGGCAGGCGCCGCGGCGAGAAGCAGGCCGCTGAAGGCGAGTGTGGTAGATCGTGCCATCAGGCTGCTCTCTTCCAGTTCAGACCGGCCCTCTGGGAGGCCCTTGAAATTGGCATAATGCCGCGCGGAAGATTGGGCAACCATTGTTCATACCAAATCTCATGACAAGTCGACAGGTTTGGTTTGAACAAGGCCGCTTCCTTCTGTGGAGAGCGCAGCTTGGCTACGCTCCCGCGCGGTTTCCCGAGATCAGCGCAGACGCAGGCGCAGGCTGAGGAAATATTGCGGGCCGTAGTATTCCACGTTCCGCGTGCTGCCGATGACCGGCATGTATTCGACCCGAGGCTCGTTGAAGATATTGAGGGCCTGGAAGCGGATGTCGGCGGCCTTGCTGATCGCGTAGCGCACGTTGACGTCGAACGTGTCGTTGCCCTTCACGTAGCGCAGTTGGGTGTTGTCGCTGGTGAAGGCCTGGTAGTAGCGCGACCGGTAGCGATAGATGCCCTGGATCGAGAACTTGCCGATCTCGTAGAAAGCCTGCGCCGAGAAGACGTGCTTGGAATAGCCGCTGAGGCTGGCGGCCGGGATCAGGCCGGGCGTGACTTCTCCGGTCGCGCTGTCGATCACGTCGCCGTAGCGGATGTCCTGGGTCTTGAAATTGGTCCAGGCGTAGTTATAGCTCAGCTTTGCGCCCAGCCCATCAAGCGGGTGGGGCAGCCAGGTGAACTGGTTGCTGGCCGTCAGTTCGAGCCCGTACAGATCGCTCTGTTCGTCGCTGTTGGTGGTCTGGGTGACGGGCACCGAATAGCTGGTGCCGCCGATGGTGAAGTCCTCGTCCTCCTCGATCGGGATGCGTCCGCCGGTGAAGCGCTTGTAATAGACCGCCGCTGCCAGCAGCGTGTCCTTGTTCGCGTAGTATTCGAGGCTGAGGTCCGCGTTCCACGACATCGTCGGCTTCAGGGCCGGGCTGCCGGTGGCGATGATGGTGTTGATGGCGTCCGTTACCGAAGTGAAGCCGGTGCCGGTCTCCAGCGTGATCTGCCGGCCGGCGCCAAGCGCGCTGGGCGCCGGACGCGACATGGCGCGGTAGAGCCCGGTGCGCAGGCGCGCCTTGTCCGAAATGTCGAAGATCGCATTGAGGCTGGGCAGCCAGCGCATCGAGCTGGAGCCGATCTTCGTCTCGGTGAAGTCGCCGTTTTCCCGCAGCGAGATCGAGCCGTCGGCATTGTTGATGACGTCGAGTCCGCTGCGCAGGCCGCGCGCGGTGACGCGGGTGTGCACGCCGCGTAAGCCGAAGTTGCCGCGCACCGGTATGCCGCCGAGGTCGCCCGAGTAGGTCGCCATGACGTAGCCGGCGAGGGTCTTTTCGGTGACGTTCGAGTTTTCGACCGCGCGCAAGTCGCCGGTGTTGCCCGGGTCTTCGGTGCCAAGATAATTGCGGAACTGGCAGAGCACGTCGAAAGTGGCGAAATTGGTGATCGCGCCGGCGGGGCCATCCGCGAAGAAATTCTTCTGCGCGAATGGCGTTCGGCAGGCGAGGTTGACGTCGCGGTCCACCGCCGGGTCGGTCTGGTCGATATTGACGTCGTTGCTGTAGCCGAAGAACGTGCGCTGCGACCAGCGGCCGCCGATCGCCACTTCCTCAAGGAAACCGTCCATTTTGTACCGCCCGTCGAGGCGAGCGGAATAGATCTCGTCGTCACGGCCGTCCTGCGAGCGGGTGAGGCGGGCATCGTCGCTGAAGAGGTCGGCATTGGTCGGGTCGAAGCGCTGGTCGAATGTGAAGACCGGCAGGAAGCTCTGGCTCAGGTCGACATGGTAGGGGATGCGCTGGTTGTTGATCGCGGTACGCTGCCCATAGATGTCGAAGGGATCGGTGCGCAGGCGAACCTGGCGGGTGATGTCGACCCGCTTGGTGTGGGAATAGCCCGCATCGGCGCTCAGCGTCAGGCGATCGGTTGCTTCCCAGGCCAGGTTGCCGCCGAGGCCGAGGTATTTCTCGTCGCGCTGGAACAAGCCGGAAACCGATTGCATCGTCGCCGAGCCATCGGCAGCGAGCAACTGGTGGTTATCGCCTATGACGACGTTGTGAAGATTGTAGCGGCCTTCCGCCGTGCCGAAATCGTGGCGCTCCTCGCTATATTGGCGGCGCGAGTACTGAACGTCGAAATTGATGTCGAGCGTGGGGCTGGGTTTCCACTGCAGGGCTCCGAATAGCGCGTTACGCAAGTCCGAGGTGGTCATCTGTCGGAAGGCATAGGAATTCGAGGCGTGGTAGAAAGGCGTGCCGGAATTGCCCTGTTCTCGGCTCACTTCGGTGCAATTGCCGGTGGAGACGATTGCGGCGTTGCAGGTGAACCAGGTCGAGCTGGTGTAGAAGCGCTCTACCGGATCGCTTACCTTGTTGCGCTGGAAGCCGATGGAAATTCCCACGTCGCCCAGAGCGCCGAGATTGAATTGGTCTATATAACTGGCCGTAACTCGATAGCCATAGGGGCTCTCTCCGTCGATCCGGTCCTGATAGGGGTTCATGTTCCCCTTGATCTCGGCCTGGATCTGGCGCCGCTTGTGATCGAGCGGCTTGCGGGTTTCCAACTCGATCAGGCCGGCCACGCCGCCTTCGATGAGATCGGCCTGCTGGGTCTTGTAGATCTTGATCGCATTGAAGAGTTCGGCGGGAAACTGCCCGAAATTGACCGCGCGGTCACCCGAGCCGTTGGTCGCTTCACGCCCGTTGAAGGTGGTCATGCTCAGGCCTGAGCCCAGGCCGCGGATCGAGACTTCGGTAGGACCGTAATTGGCGCGGTCGATGGAGGCGCCGGTTATCGTGGCGATCACCTCGCCCACCGACTGGCCAGGAAGTTCGCCGATTTCCTTCGATGAGATGGCATCGACGATCGCATCCGCGCTGCGCTTGGTCTCGATCGAATTCTGCATCGTCTCGCGCACGCCGGTGACGAGGATATCCCCGGAGGCGGGCTCCTGCGCAGGAGGCGGCGCGGCGCCAGCTTGCGCATCCTGCCCGAATGCCGGCCCGGCCGCACATGCCATCAAAGAGCCACCAACGAGAAGTGTCGCTCGCAAGCGTGCAAAACCAACGCCAGCCGATTGCTGCCCCATAGCCACTCAGACTCTCCTCGCCTTTTTTATATACCGCATACTTGGTCCGATGGACGCTTATATGTCAATCAATATATTCATACCAATCGTACTGTCACAACAGGCATGAATTCAGGGCCAGTCGGCTAGGTGTGGTCCGGACAGATACGGCGTTTCGGTAAATGGATGGGAGATGGCGCCTTTACCGGGGTGCATCAGGGTCGGAAAAAGAAATATCAGACGGGGAATGGCCGTGGCATTTCCGATATGCAGGCGGCGCTTGCAGCGTTCACTTTACCGTAGCGGGCAAATCTGTAACTGATGGCCCCATGACAGGCCAATTGGACGACATCAGGCGCGAGAGCGCTATCCTGCCGCTCCAGATTGGCGATCAGGCGCCGCGGTTTCTGGCGCGGAGTACTTTGGGGTCCTTCGATCTCGACGACTATCGGGGGGGCTGGTTGGTCCTGTTTTCCCATCCGGCGGATTTCACGCCGGTCTGCACGAGCGAGGTCATTGCTCTGGCGCGGGCGGCGGATGAGTTTGCGGGGTTGGGGTGCCGGCTGGTCGGGCTCTCGGTGGACAGTCTCTATTCGCATCTCGCGTGGATAAGGCTGATTCGCGATGCGACCGGGGTGACCGTTTCCTTTCCCATCATCGAGGACCCGACGATGGAGATCGCGCGCGGCTATGGCATGGTCGGCAGCGATGCGCGGGATAGCGGCACGGTGCGGATGACCTATTTCATCGATCCCGAGGGCGTGATCCAGGCGACCAGCGCTTATCCGCTCACGGTCGGGCGCTCGATTCCCGAGATGTTGCGGGTGCTGAAAGCGCTTCAGGCGGTGCGGGCGCAGGCCGGACTGGCGCCGGCGGACTGGCAGCCGGGCGCGCCGCTGTTGCGGCTGCCGGGCGAAACGGCCGAGGCGGCGCTGGGGTCGGACGATGCGGCTGGATGGTTCCATGCGCCGCTGGGCGACGGAGCCTGAGATGATGGACCCGGATATCGCCGCCGAACTCGACGGGACGGCGGAATTGCTGCGTGCGCTTGCCCATCCGGTGCGGCTGCAGATCCTCCATGCCGTGAGGGCCGGGCCACTGGCAGTCGGCGAGATCGAGGAGGCGACCGGCATCGGCCAGCCAGGCCTGTCGCAGCAGCTCTCGATCCTCCGCAAGGCGGAGCTGGTGCGTTCGGAGCGGAGCGGAAAGCAGGTTTTCTATCAGGTCGATGGCGAGCGGATGGCCGAAGTGGCCGAGGCGCTCGCGGCCTTGAGCGGCACGGGGGCGGGGCAGGCCGCGCTTCGGCACGCCTCCACGGCAGCAGCCGCGCTGGGCGCAGCAGGCGGCACGAGGGGCGCCGGCCCGACGCCGCCGGGCGGCGCGGCCCGATTCGCGCGCGTGTTTCGCTGAGCGGATCAGGCCAGGTCGGTCACGTCGATCGTTTCGCCGCATAGCGTCAGCGGCGCCTTGCGGTGAGAGACCAGCACCAGGCCGGTGCCGGTACGATCCAGCCAGCGGCGCAAGCTTTCCACCAGGGCCGCTTCGGTGGCCGCGTCCAGACCTTCGCTCGGCTCATCCAGGAGCAGCCAGGGCCGCTCGGCCAGCAAAGCGCGGGCCAGCGAGAGGCGCTTGCGTTCGCCGCCCGACAGCACGCCGCCGCCCTCGGAGACGGGCGTGTCGAGCCCCGCTTCGCTGCGCGCGATTCGCTGGTCGAGCTGGGCGACCTTCAGGGCCTCCCACATTTGCGCCTCGGTCACGCCGGATCGGGCAAGCCGCAAGTTGTCCGCGACGGTGCCGATCAGCATGGGCGCGTCCTGGGGAGACAGCGCGAACTGGCTGTTCAGGCGCCATGCCGGAAGCGAGGCGAGCGGCGTCGGGTCCATGCTCAGATCCGCGACAGGTTGCTGCATGCCGGCAAGGGCCAGCAGCACGCGGGTCTTGCCCGAGCCCGAGGGGCCCGTGATCGCAAGACGGGCGCCGGTCGGGACGTGGTGAATGCCGAAAGCCAGCGGCGCGGCTGCGGCGGAGACGGGCTCCTGCAGAGCGGCGTCGAGGGCATTGAGCGAGGCGATGCGGCGCAGCCCGGCCTCCAGCGCGGCGCGGCGCAGCAAGCTGCGCGAAAGGCCGCCCATGGCTTCGACCGCTGATGCCGTCGCCAGCATGGCCAGGGCGACCATCGGTGCCGATTCGCGGGCGAGCAACAGGACTCCGGCGACGCAAAGGCCGCCGTAGATGGAGAGCAGGGCGCCTTGCAGCGCCTCGGCACGGAACAGGTCGGCGCGGGCCTTGTCGAAGGCGCTGGCGGACGGCTCCAGTTGGGCGATGGCTTGATCGGCCAGGCCATAGGCGGCGATTTCCGCGCGCGCGCTGGCCAGTTCGACATAGCCCTTGCGCAAATCCCCCAGCGCGGCGGCGGCGGCTTCGGCCGGCGCGCGGGTGAGGCGCTCGGAAATGCGGCGGAACAGGAAGGGCAGGCCCGCCATCATCGCGGCCAGGAAGAGCAGCGCGCGCCATCCGCCGAAAGCGACGAGCACCAGGCTCACCAATGCCGAGACCGCCGCGGCGTGGCGTGCGGGTTGGCGGATGACGAGGTCTTCGAGCGCCTCGACATCGTCGATCAGCCGGTTGCTGGCCTCTCCGGGCGAGGTATCGGGTGCGGTGCGGCTGTCCTGCGCCGCCAGCTTGTCGAACAGCGAGCCGCGCAAGTCCGCCATGCCTTCCAGCGCGACTTTGTGGGAGAGCAGGCGTTCGCCATAGCGGGACAGGGTGCGGACGATGGCGAGCAGGCGGATGGCCGCGCTCGGGATCAGGTAGTTGAAGCCCATGGCGGTGGCGACACCGGCCGAGCCTGCCAGCGCGGCAGCCGTGAGGAACCAGCCGGAGAGTGCCAGCAGCCCGATCGCGGCGATGGCGGCAAGGCCGGCGCAGAGGCTGGCGTAGGCCAGGCGGCGGCGGGCGAGGCCGGCCGTGGCGAGAAGCGCGGGCCGGGCGGCGGCGGGGAGCGTGGCGGCATGGGTCGGAATCACAGCGCGATCTCCTGGCGGGCGGCGCGAATCAGCGCAGGGTCGTGAGTGGCGACGAGGATGCAGCGCTCGGCCGCGAGTTCGCGCAGCAGGGCGATGATGCCGGCGGCGGAGTCTTCGTCGAGGTCCGCGGTGGGCTCGTCGCAGAGGATCAGCGGGCGCGCGGAGAGAATCGCGCGGGCCAGGCCTATGCGCCGACGTTCGCCGCCGGAAAGGCCGGAACCCGCATGGTCGATGGGCATGGCGAGCCCGCCGCGCCGCGCGAGCACGGGGCCGAGGCCGACTCGCTGCGCGACGGCGAGAATCTCGGCTTCGGTGGCCTGGGGTGCGGCGAGCGCCAGATTGTGGCCGAGGGTGCCCGTCATCAACAGTGGGCGCTGCGCCGCCCAGGCGGCGGCGTTTCCGGCGAGCGGTGTGCCCGCGCGGCTAAAGATCCTGCCGGAAGAGGGGGCAAGCTGTCCGGCAATGGCGGCCAGGGTGCTCGTCTTGCCGCTGCCGGTGGGGCCGGACAGGGCGGCCAGGTCGCTGGATTCGAGGTCGAAATCGAGCGGGCCCACGGCAAGGCCGGGGAAGGCGAGCACGAGGCGCTCGACATGGAGGCCGTCGAATGGCGCTGGGCTGGCGTGATCGCTGACGGCGCTGCCACCGGCGGCGCCATCTCGGCCATAGGTGTCAGGCTCCGCTGCGAAGGGGGCAAGGGCCTGCTCTGCCGCTTCGCCCAGCTGCTTCTCGTGATAGGCCGCGGCCAGGCGGCGCATCGGCAGGTAGAATTCCGGGGCCATCGCAAGGACGAAGAAGGCGGGGACCAGCGTCAGCTTCTCGGGCGCCGGGAAGGGCAGGAGGCCGAGCAGCGAGAAGCCGCAATAGACCGCGACCAGCGCGATCGACAGGGCCGAGAAGAACTCCAGCACCGCGTTCGAAAGGAAGGCCGTGCGCAGGACCGCGACCGTGCGGTGGGCCACTTCGCCGGTGGCGGTGCGGACTTGCCGGCCGATCCGGGCTTCCGCTCCGAAATGGCGGATCAGCGGCAGGTGAGTCACGCGGTCCACGAAAAGGCCCGAGAGCGCTCCCAGCGCCGCGAGCTGGCGCTCCGCGGCGCGGCGCGATGCGGTGCCTGCCAGGATCATGCCGAGCGTGAAAGGCACCAGGGTGCCCAGCATGATTGCCGCCGCTACCCAGCTTGCGGGGGCGACGACCAAGGCGACCACGAGGGGGCCGACTACGGCGTTGATCCTTATAGGGGAAAACCGCTGGTCCCGATTCTCGATCGCGGTGTTATGATCGAGGGCAAGGTTTGCGCTTTCGCCTGAGGAGATCAGTCTCGCCAGTCGTCCGCCCAGAAGTCTGTGCCACAGGCCGGCCCGCCTTGTGCGGCTTGCGGCCTGTGCCGACGCCACTGCGATCCGGTCGACCGTGCAGGTCGCCACCGCGCGCAACATCACCCCGCACAGGATCCATGCCGCAGGCAGCGCGATCGCCGCATGGCTGGCAACCGCGCCCACACCGCTCGCCACGCCCCACGCAAAGAGCGCGGCGCCCGCAATATCGACAAGCCAGGCTCCGGGTATCAAGGCCCGGGCAAATTTGACATAGATCAAATTAAGTAAACCATGTAAGTAAAGTTTGACAGCTTTCAGATGCAAGCCTAACGCGACCCTACGAAACCAACCAGCTTGAGGCAATTGCTTTCTCTCCGCCTCAAGCCGCTAAAAACAGCGGGATTCGACATGATCGACATGGCAGTGGTGGAACTATCGCGGCTGCAGTTCGCCTTGACGGCGCTGTACCATTTTCTCTTCGTGCCCCTGACACTGGGGCTTTCTTTCATTCTAGTAATTACCGAAAGTGTATATGTCATAACCGACCGTCCCATCTGGCGGGACGTCACGCGGTTCTGGGGCAAGCTGTTCGGAATCAACTTCGTGCTGGGCGTGGCCACCGGCCTCACCATGGAGTTCGAGTTCGGCACCAACTGGGCCTATTACTCGCACTACGTGGGGGACATTTTCGGCGCCCCGCTGGCGATCGAGGGCCTGATGGCCTTCTTCCTCGAAGCGACGTTCGTGGGCCTGATGTTCTTCGGCTGGGACCGGCTGTCCAAGCGCGGCCACTTGCTGACGACGATCATGGTCGCGGTCGGCTCGAACCTTTCGGCGCTGTGGATTCTCATCGCCAACGGCTGGATGCAGCACCCCACGGGCGCGGTATTCAATCCCGAGACGATGCGCATGGAAGTCTCGAACTTCAAGGACGTGATCTTCAACCCGGTGGCGCAGGCGAAGTTCGTCCACACCGTCAGCGCCGGCTATGTCTGCGCCAGCGTCTTCGTGCTGGGCGTGTCCTGCTACTACCTGTTGCGCGGTCGCCATATCGAACTGGCCAAGCGCAGCTTCACCGTGGCGGCGGCCTTCGGCCTGGCGTCCTCGCTCTCGGTCGTCGTGCTGGGTGACGAGAGCGGTTACGCGCTTACCGACAACCAGCAAATGAAGCTGGCGGCGATGGAAGCCATGTGGGAAACCGACAAGGCGCCCGCCGGGCTGGCCCTGTTCGGCATCCCTTCCAATTCGGCGCACGAGACCGCTTACGAGATCAAGATCCCCTACGTTCTGGGCCTGATCGCGACGCGCAGCCTTTCGGGCGAAGTCACCGGCATCATCCCGCTGGTGGAACGCGCGGACCATCGCATCCGTACCGGCATCCTGGCCTATGACGCGGTGGAAAAGCTCAAGGTGAACCCGCGGGACCTGGTCGCGCGCGAAGCCTGGGAGCGGAACAAGAACGACCTCGGCTATGCCCTGCTGCTCAAGCGCTTCGTGGCCGATCCGCGCCTGGCGGACGATGCGACCATCGACAAGGCCGCCTGGAGCACCGTGCCCAACGTACCGGCGCTGTTCTTCATGTTCCGCATCATGGCGGGGCTGGGCTTCTTCCTGATCGTGTTCTTCGCCACCGCCTTCGCCTTTTCGGTCCGCCGCCGGTTCGACCGCAAGTGGTTCCTGCGCTTGGCCGTGATCGCCATGCCCGCGCCGTGGATCGCGATCGAAGTGGGTTGGGCCGTGGCCGAGTTCGGCCGCCAGCCCTGGGCGGTGGAAGGGGTTCTGCCCACGTTCCTGGGCGCATCCAGCCTGACGACCACCCAGATCTGGGCGACGATCTTCGGCTTCACCGCGCTCTACAGCGTCATGGCGGTGATCGAAGTGAAGCTCATGCTCTCGGCGATCCGCCACGGCCCCGACCGTTACGAGCCCTACGAAGGCGGGCCTGCGCTCGAACACGCAAGCCGGCAATCTTCGTCCAGCACTTTCACCGCCATCCCGGCCGAGTAAGACGGAGGCAACAATGTCCATTCCCTTCGACTACGAAACGATGCGGCTGATCTGGTGGGCGCTCATGGGCGTCCTGCTCATCGGCTTCGCCCTGACCGACGGTTTCGACCTCGGCTCGGCCGCCCTCCTGCCCTTCGTCGGCCGCACCGACGCCGAGCGACGCATGGTCATCAACGCCATCGGCCCGACCTGGGAAGGCAACCAGGTGTGGTTCATCCTGGGCGGCGGCGCGATCTTCGCGGCCTGGCCTTTCGTCTATGCCGTGAGCTTCTCGGGCTTCTACCTCGCGATGTTCCTGGTGCTCTGCGCCTTCATCCTGCGCCCGGTCGGCTTCAAGTACCGGTCCAAGCGCCCCGATCCCGCCTGGCGCGCGCGCTGGGACTGGGCGCTCTTCGTCGGCGGCTTCGTGCCGGCGCTGGTCTTCGGCGTGGCGGTGGGCAATGTCCTCCAGGGCGTTCCCTTCCGGCTCGATAGCGACTTGCGCAGTTTCTACGAAGGTTCGCTGCTCGGCCTGTTCAGCCCCTTCGCGCTCCTGGCGGGCCTCGTCTCCGTGGCGATGCTGGTCCTGCACGGCGCGGGCTGGCTGACGCTCAAGCTGGAAGACGGCCCGGTTCGCGACCGCGCCCAGCGCTATGGGCAAGTGGTGGCACTGGCGGCTTTCGTGCTCTATGCTCTCGGCGGCGTCTGGCTAGCGATGGGAGACATCGGCTACCGGGTAGCCGGCGTGGCCGAGGCGGGCGGTCCCTCCAACCCGCGCATGACCGAGACGGTCCATGCCGCCGGTGCCTGGCTGGCCAACTACGGCGCGCATCCCTGGATGATCCTGGCCCCGCTGCTTGGCCTGGCCGGTCCGCTGGTGGCGCTCGTCGGCATTCGCGGGCGCAAGGACGCGGTGGTTTTCGCGGGATCCTCGATGGCGAACCTGGGCATCATCGCCTCGGTAGGCCTGTCGATGTTCCCCTTCATCCTGCCCAGCTCGATCGATGCCCGCTCCAGCCTGCTGGCCTGGAACGCCTCGTCCAGCCACACCACGCTCTTCATCATGCTGCTGGTGACCGCGGTGCTGCTGCCGATCGTCCTTGCCTACACCGCCTGGGCCTACAAGGTCATGTTCGGCCGGATCACCGAGCGGGAAGTGAACCTCAACCCCGATTTCTACTGAGGAAACGACGATGTGGTATTTTTCCTGGGTCCTCGGCGTCGGCCTGGCTGTCGGCTTCGGCATCATCAACGGCGTGTGGCATGAGTTCCACACAGACCCGTCGGATGAGAAGACGGTGCTCGACTGATCGAGTGGACCGAGCATGAAAAAGGGCAGGGGGCCGATGGCCTCCTGCCCTTTTCGTTGTTTCAGGCTGCGTCTCAGGCGGGTTTGATACCCATGCAGAGGTACTTCACCTCCATGTAGTCATCGAGGCCGTAGTGCGAGCCTTCGCGGCCCAGGCCGGACTGCTTCACACCGCCGAACGGCGCCACTTCGGTGGAGATCAGCCCGGTGTTGATGCCCACCATGCCGGCCTCCAGCGCCTCGGCCACGCGCCAGACGCGGCTGATGTCCGATGCGTAGAAATAGCTGGCGAGGCCGAACTCGGTGTCATTGGCCATGCGGATCGCCTCGGCCTCGTCGGTGAAGCGGATCACCCCGGCCAGAGGGCCGAAGGTCTCCTCCTTCGCCAGTTTCATGCTGGGCTTCACCCCGGCGACGACGGTGGGGTTGAAGAACGAACCGCCGCGTTCGTTGCGCTGGCCGCCGGCGAGGACTTTCGCGCCGCCGTCCACCGCATCCTTGAGGTGTTCCTCGACCTTCTCGACCGCCTTCTCGTCGATCAGCGGGCCGACTTCGCTGCCGGCATCCATGCCGTAGCCCACTTTCATCCCCGAGACGCGCTTGGCCAGCTTCTCGACGAATTCGTCATAGACGCCGTCCTGCACGTAGAACCTGTTGGTGCAGACGCAGGTCTGCCCGCCGTTGCGGAACTTGGAGATCATTGCGCCGTCGATCGCGGCATCCACGTCGGCATCGTCGAACACCAGGAACGGCGCATTGCCGCCCAGTTCCATCGAGGTCTTCTTGATCGTCTCGGCACATTCGCGCAGCAGATCGCGGCCGATCTCGGTGGAGCCGGTGAAGGTCAGCTTGGCGACCTTGCGGCTGGCGGTCAGCGTGCCGCCGATCTGCCCGGCGCTGCCGGTGACGACATTGACCACGCCCGCCGGAATGCCCGCCATCTCGCAAAGCTGCGCGATGGCCAGCGCCGAGAACGGGGTGGCCGAGGCCGGCTTGATGACCACGGTGCAGCCCGCTGCCAGCGCCGGGCCGAGCTTGCGGGTAATCATCGCATTGGGGAAGTTCCAGGGCGTGATCGCCGCGACCACGCCCACGCCCTGCTTGATGCAGACGATGCGGCGATCCGGTGCGTGGCCGGGGATCACGTCGCCATAGGCGCGCTTGCCCTCTTCGGCGAACCATTCGATGAAACTGGCGCCATAGGCGATCTCGCCGCGCCCTTCGGCCAGCGGCTTGCCCTGCTCGCGGGTGAGCAGTTCGCCCAGGTCGTCCTGGTGCTGAAGCATCAGTTCGAACAGCTTGCGCATCAGCTTCGCGCGCTCGCCTGCCGTCTTGGCGCGCCAGGCGGGGAGGGCCTGTTCGGCGGCATCGATGGCCCGCGAAGTCTCGTCGGCGCCCATCTTCGGCACGGTGCCCAGGGTTTCGCCGGTGCCTGGGTCGGTCACGTCCAGCGTGGCGCCGCTGTCGGCGTCGCACCACTGGCCATCGATGTAGCACTGCTGCCGGAGGAAGTCGGTGAAAGCCATTTCGTGCTGATCCTCGCTCGTTGCGGCCATGCCGTGCGCATCGCCTCGCTTTGCGGGCATGAAATAGGGTCAGCCCGAAGGAGAGGCAACTGTGACAGGTGATCGGAGAGCGGGCACCGCGCCTGCGATTGACGGGAGCAGATTGCTTCGATAGTCTCATTTGCGAACATAAGTTCACAATAACGAATTAATCGGGAGAGAGTCGCTGGATCAGGCTGGCTATGTCGATGGCGCTTTCGTGGCCGGGGCGGGCGCTTCGTTCACGGTGCTCGATCCCTCGGACGAGAGCGTGGTGGCGCAGCTTTCCGGGCTGTCGGGCGCGCAAGTGGAGGCGGCGATAGCGGCGGCGCGGCGGTCTTTCGACTCGGGTATGTGGCCCGGCCTTTCCATGCACGAGCGCGGCGCGGCGATGTTGCGCTTCGCCGATGCCATGGCCGCGCGCGCGGATCGGCTGAAGGACCTGGCCGTGCGCGAGGCGGGTTGCCCGGTTTCCTCCACGGTCATGGGCGCGCAAGTCGCCGCGCCGCTGCGCATGGCGCGGGAGATCGTCGAGATGTTCCTGCGCCTGCCCGAAATCGAGGATAATGCCCTGCCGCTGCATGAGCGGGTCAACGCCCATTTCGCAGTGCAGAGCGTCAAGCGCTGGTCGCCGATCGGGGTGGTGACGGCGATCTCGGCCTACAACGTGCCGTTCTACACCGCGCTCTGGAAAGTCGTGCCGGCGCTGATGGCGGGCAATACGGTGATCCTGCGGCCCAATCCGCTGACGCCGCTGTCTTCGCTGGTCTTCGCCGAGGCGGCCGAGGAAGCGGGGCTGCCCAAGGGCGTGTTCAACCTCGTGATCGAGGCGGGCGTCGAGGGCGCGCAGGCGCTGACCAGCGACCGCCGTGTGGACATGGTGAGCTTCACCGGATCCTCCTCCGTGGGTGTGGAGGTCGCGAAGCAGGCCGCGCCCACGCTCAAACGGCTGGTGCTCGAACTCGGCGGCAAGTCGGCGCAGATCTACCTGCCCGATTCGGTGGAGCGCGCGGCCATGGCGGCGCTTTCGGTCTGCACCTCGCATGCGGGGCAGGGCTGCGTGCTCGGCACCCGCGTCTTCGTGCCGCAGGAAAGCAAGGCCGAGGTGCTGGAGGCGATGGCGAAGCTGCTGGCCGGCGTGAAGATCGGCCCCGCGCGCGATCCGGCAACACAGCTTGGCCCCGTGGTCAGCGCCGCCCAGCGCGCGCGGTGCGAGCATTTCGTTGCCGCCGCCGTGGAGGCTGGCGGCCGCGTCGTCTGCGGCGGCAAGCGGCCCGAGGGGCTGGAGAAGGGCTATTTCTTCGAACCCACCGTGCTCGACCTGCCCGACAATGCGAACCCCGCCGCGCAGGAGGAGATCTTCGGCCCGGTCGTTTCGGTGATCGGCTACCGCGACCTCGATCACGCGGTGGACATGGCCAATGACAGCCGCTTCGGCCTCTCCGGCTGGGTCCACGGCAAGGACAAGGTCAAGGCGCTGGAAGTGGGCCTGAAGATCCGCAGCGGTGCGGTGAACGTCAATGGCGCGCTCGCCTCCAGCCATGCCAGCGGCGGCGGCATCAAGATGAGCGGCCTCGGCCGCGAGCGCGGCGTCGAAGGCCTGCGCGAATTCCAGATCATGACCACGCTCAATATCGGCGGGTAGGGGGAGGACCGGGATGAAAGGACTGCTCGAAGGCAAAGTCGCATTGATAACCGGGGCAGGATCGGGCGTTGGCCGCGCGGCCTGCCTGCTCTTTGCCGAACACGGCGCGAAAGTGATCGCGGCGGACGTGAATGCAGACAATGCGGCGGAAACGGCGGAGATGGTCCGCGCCCAGAACGGTGAGGCCATCGCCGCCGCGTGCGACGTTGCCGATCCGGCCTCCGTCGATGCTGCCGTGGCGGCGGGCGTCGAAGCTTACGGCCGGCTCGACTGCATCTACAACAACGCCGGCGTGACCATCAGCCCGATCCCCGGCAAGGGCTTGCGCACCCTCACCGAATGCGATGGGGAGGACATGCGCCGCGTGGCCGAAGTCAACGTAATGGGCGTGGTCCACGGCTGCCAATCCGCGATCCGGCAGTTCGAGAAGCAGGGCGGGGGCGGCGCCATCGTCTCCACCGCCTCGGTCGCCGGGCTGATCGGCTATGGCGGCGTGTTCTACGGCGCCACCAAGGGCGCGGTGGTCCAGCTTACCCGCGCGCTCGCCATCGAGGTGGCGGACAAGGGCATTCGCGTGAACGCGGTCTGCCCGGCGGGCATGCTCACTCACTATGCCGGGATGGACCCCGACAGCGAGCACCGCGACCGCATCCTGGAAGGCATGGGCCGCGTCCACCCGCTCGGCCGGGCGATCGACCCGCGCGACACCGCTTCGGCGGCGCTGTTCCTCTGTTCCGATCTCGCAAGCAACGTGACCGGCGTGAACCTTCCCGTTGACGGGGGGCTTTCGGCCGGACGCAAGGTAGGAGGCTGACCATGGCGACTTGTCCCTATTCCGGAAGCGATTCGCGCTCGAACGCGCTGGCATCGCTGCTCTCGGACAATCCGCGCTATGCCGAGATGTTCGATGTCGACAAAGTGGACGCCAATTCCGGCGTCGATCCCAGCCGCGACTATACCGAGGATATGAATGCCTTGCGCGAAGCGGGGGCGGTGCACAAAGGCACCTTGCGCGAACTGCTGGGCGTGCCCGAAATGGTCTCGATGCTCGGCGCGCCGCGAGAGAACATGACGTTCTTCTCCTACCGCGCCTGCGAGATCGGTTTTCGCGAGAACCAGCTCTATTCCTCGGAAGGCTATAACGAGAGCGCGGGCGTGCGGACACTGGGCACGACGATCCTGTCGATGGTGGGCAAGCCGCACAAGCGCCTGCGCTCCGCCGCGCAGCCGCTGTTCAAGCGGCCCAAGGTGCTGGATTGGTGGAACAAGCGCTGGATCGAGGAGACGGTGGACGTTCTGCTCGATCAGCTGCTCGACCGTGAGACCGCCGATCTCAATACCGAACTTTGCGCCCGCCTGCCGATGGCCACCGTCACCCGCGCCATCGGGCTGGAGGGCGAGGACGTGATCGAGTTCCGCTACCAGCTCAACCGCGCGACATTCGGCGCCCGCTATCTCGCGCCGGAGGAAGCCGCCGAGGCGCGCGCCTGGGTTGACGGCACCTTGCGCGGGTTGATCGCGGAAAACCAGCGCGAGCCGGGTGACAACCTGATCGCCGGGCTGATCGGCTGCGAGATCACCCACGAGGACGGCACCAAGCGGCCGCTCACCGAGGATGAGCTGTTCGGCTACTGCAAGCTCGCCATCTTCGCGGGCGGCGGCACCACATGGCGGCAACTCGGCATCACCATCGACGCGCTGATGAACCACCGCCACTTCTGGGAAGCCTGTCGCGCCGACCGCAGCGTGATCGACCTCGCCGTAGAAGAGGGTCTGCGCTGGCGCGCGACCGACCCGGTGTTCATGCGCCTCTGCATGGAAGATACCGAGATGGAGGGCGTGAAAGTCCCTGCCGGAACCCGCATCCACTTGTGCCTCGGCGCCGCCAACCACGATCCAGACGTGTTCGACAAGCCGGAGGAATACGACATCTTCCGCCGCAAGGAGCACCATATGGGCTTCGGCTTCGGCCCGCACCGATGCCTCGGCATGGATGTCGCGCGGCAGGAGATGGTGGTGGCGATCAACGGCTTGCTCGACCGCTTCCCGAACATGACGCTCGATCCGGGCAAGCCGAAGCCGGAATATCGGGGCCTCGACCATCGCGGCATGTCGGCGGTGACGGTGAAGCTGCGGTGAGCGGCACGATGAAGCAAGTCGTGCTGGCCAGCTATGCCAGCGGCAATCCGAAGCCATCGGACTTCCGCGTGGAAGATGCGCCGATCCCGCAGCCGGGCGAGGACGAGGTGCTGCTGCGGACGCTCTGGCTCGGGCTCGACCCGCTGATCCGCTTCGCCATCGACGAGAAGCGGCTCTCCGGTGTTACCCAGGTCCGTCCAGGCGAGGTGATGTACGGGCCGACCGTCAGCGCGGTGGTCGCCTCCAACCACCCCGGTTACGCGGTGGGCGACCTGGTGGAGGACCGCACCGGCTGGCGCGAATATGCCGTGGTCGCGCCGGACAAGGCCGACTGGCGCGGGCCGCCGAGAAAGCTCGACCCCGCGCTGGGACCGGTTTCCACTGCGCTGGGCGCGTTGGGCATGCCGGGGCAGACCGCCCATGCCTGCGTGATCGGCATCGGCCGCGTGGCGGCGGGCGAGACGGTGGTGATCTCGGCCGCAGCAGGTGCGGTGGGCAGCCTTGCCGGGCAGATCGCCCGGATTCGCGGTGCGCGAGTCGTCGGCATCGCCGGCGGGCCGGACAAGTGCCGGGGCCTGCTCGACCTCGGCTTCGACGCAGCAGCCGACTACAAGGCGCCGGATTTCGCCGAACAGCTCGCCAAGGCGCTGCCCGAAGGCGCGGACGTCTTCATCGACAATGTCGGCGGTGGCGTGATGCTGGCCGTGCTGCCCCACCTGAAACGCGGCGCGCGCATGCCGGTCTGCGGCTTCATCGCCTATTACGGCATGGGCATGGAAGGGCCGGGCCCCGACAAGCTTCCCGGTTTTTTTCGCACGATCATGTCCAAGGGGCTGGAAATCAAGGGCTTCGGGGGCTTCCTTGTCGGCGGTCAGCAGGCGCTCGACGACATCGCCGGCTGGATCGCCGAGGGCCGGATCCGCTGCCCCGAATCGGTGGTCGAGGGGCTGGAAGCCGCACCCGAAGCCTTCGCCGGGGTGTTTTCTGGCAACAGCCATCTAGGCAAGTTGCTGGTGAAGGTGTCAGGCTGACTCGCGATAACGATAAAATCGCAGGATGCCGCCATGACCATGCATACCCCTTCCGCGTCCTACCCGCCGCCGCCGCGCAAAACGGCGAACCCGGCGCCGCCGCGCCCGGTGAATTCGCTGCGCCGCACTTCCAGTATCGACGTGGCCTGGCCCGAGGGTGTCGATGGCGAGCGCCTCTTCGTTGGCCGCGCGCGCGATTTCCTCACCGGCGCGGACGGACAGGGCCGCACGCTTGCCGAGGGCGAATTCACCCTGCGGATGAGCGAGGACAAGACGATCACCCGGATCGCCGCCGATCCCGCCCCCGCGGAAATCGGCCGGCTTGTCGGCGCCCGCGCGGGCGGCCATTTGCGCATGCTGCTGCGCGAGGTCGTGCCCGAACTGATCGCGCGCGCGGACCCGCTCTATCTCGTGCTCGACGACTTGTCCGGCACCGCGCTGGTCTCCGCCTTCGCGTGGGGGCAGTGGTTCCCAGAGCGCATGGAGGTGCTGCGCAAGCGGCTGAGCGGCGGGAACGAGGACGGCTCGGTGCTGGCCCAGCGCGCCAACGTCTGCTGGGGCCTGCAGGCCGGCAACAGCGGCGTTACCGGCGGCGCCGCGCTGGAGAACGTCGCCGATGCCGACGCGGGCCACTTGCGCAATCCGGCGGACCCGGCGGGCTGGCACGCGTTCCTCGATCACGATGGCCCGGGCTTCCGCCGTGCTCGCCGGATCGACGTGACGCACGGCGCCGATCGCGGGACCATCCACATCGATTCCGCGTTCCAGGACAGCGCCAGGCTGCGCGAGGGCGGACGTGTCGCCATTCACGAATACAGCCTGGGCGCGACGGTGGACGCTGGCACGCTCGAAGTGATCGCCCTCGAACCGAAGGCACACATCCTGCCGTTTCGCGAGTGTCCGGGGGCCGTGCACAATGTGACGCGGCTGGTCGGTCGCAATCTGGGCCAGGTGCGGGAGGACGTGCTGGAGATGCTGCGCGGGCCGGAAGGCTGCACCCATCTCAACGATGCGCTGCGCGCGCTGGCCGATGTGCCGCGGCTGGTCGAGCAATTGCGCCAGCCGGCTTGAGCGGGACAAGGTGACCGGGCGCTGCGGCCGGTTGGCAGGCAGACCGCCCCGGCGGTATCTCCCGCGGCGGATTTGCGGCGGGCAACCGATTGGCGCACCACCCGGGCAGGTTTGCCGCAGGGGAGTGAGGCCGTGAACAATATCCGCATCAATGTCTCGTTCGACATGCGCTCGCCGGATTGGGCGACTCCGACCCCGCAGCTCTACCGGGCCGCGATCGAGATGGCGGCGTTCGTGGACCGTATCGGCGCCGATCAGATCGGGCTGATGCAGCACCACGGGTCGGACGACGGCTATCTGCCGCAGCCTTTCACTCTGGCCGGGGGCATGGCCGCGGTCACCAGCCGGATCCGGTTCATGCTGGGCGCGGTGGTGCTGCCGCTGCACGATCCGGTGGAACTGGCCGAGCAGATCGCCATTGTGGACCAGATGTCCAATGGGCGGCTCAACGTCATTTTCGGCGCCGGCTACGTCCCGTTCGAATTCGCCATGTTCCGCAAATCGCTCAAGGACCGCGCGCGGCTGATGGACGAGGGGCTGGAGATCATCCTGCGCGCGCTGAAGGGTGAGAAGTTCGAGTTCGACGGCCGCCCGATCTTCGTGCGCCCGCTGCCGGTCCAGGCACCCGAGGACATCGTCATGGTCGGCGGCGGCGTACCTGCCTCGGCGCGGCGCGCGGCCAAATTCGGCGTGGGCTTCGGGCCGATGAAGCCGGACCTGATCGATCTCTACCTGGCCGAATGCGAGCGGCTCGGCCATGCGCCCCGGACCTATTTCCGCCCGGTTCCGGGCATGCCGCTGGCCGTGCATCTATGCGAGGACCCGGAGGCGGGCTGGGAAGCCATCGCGCCTCACGCCGTCCACGTCATCACCGAATATGCCAAATGGGCCGAGCAGGAGGGCGATGGTTCGAACTCACCTTTCAAGGGCCTCACCGATCCGGCCGCGCTGCGCCATGCCGGCATGTTCGCGGCCTGGACGCCGGACCAGCTGGTGGAAAGAGTGCGGGCGCTGGGGCCGGGCGGGCAAGTCGGCTTCCAGCCTCTGCTCGGCGGATTGTCGCCGGAAGAGGGCTGGAAGAGCCTCAGGTTGCTGGAGCGGACGATGCCGCGCCTGAAGGAAGCGGTGGCGGCCTGAGCCGCCCCTGCAAAATTCGTCTACCGCGAATTTTCAGCGGACTTTCAGGCGTCCTTCTTTTTCAGCAGCACCGAACGCAGGCAGGACAGCGCCACTTCGCCGCGCTGGTTGGTCAGCTCGTGCTTGAACACGACGATGCCCTGCGTGGGCCGCGACTTGCTTTCGCGCATCTCCATGACTTCGCTCGTGCAGGTCAGCGTATCGCCGATGAAGGTCGGCTTGGGCGTCACCACTTTGTCGAAGCCGAGATTGGCGACGAGCGTGCCCACGGTGGTATCCGCGATCGACAGGCCCACCGCCAGGCTGAAGGTGAAAGTCGAATTGACGAGAATCTGGCCGAATTCGCTCTTCTTTGCGAATTCCGCATCGAGGTGCAGCGGCTGCATATTGTGCGTCATGGCCGAGAACATCAGGTTGTCGGTCTCAGTGACCGTACGGCTCGGCTGGTGAGTGATCCGGTCACCCACGGTCCATTCGTCGAAAAAGCGCCCCGGCACGATCCTCTCTCCTTTTCATGATGTCCGGCCGGACCGCAGCAGCGCTCCGGCCGGAAACAGTGTTCAGCGTCCGACCACCCGGATTTGCGGAGCGCGTGTACCGCGCGGGATCGGCTGGTAGGCCAGGTCCACGCGGTCGATCCGGCGCGGCGGATTGGTCAGGTTGATGGCCCGGCTGCAGCCGCCGGTGTTGATGCGGGTATTCACGCGCACGCTCTGCTGGCGGCCGTTGTCGAAACGGAAGGTGTAGTTCGACAGGCGGATCGGGGCATTGCGCGTGCAGAGCTGGATCTGCCGATAGCGATTGCTGCCGGGAATGCGGATCGTGGTGCGGCTGCTGCCGGTGGCCACGGTCTGCGAGGCCAGTACCCGCCAGTTCGAGGGCGGCGCGGCATCGGCAGAGGCAAGGGAAACGGCAAAGGTGCCAACAAGAGCGGCTGCGAAACAGGCGAATGAGCAGGCAGGAAGATACGAAAATTTCACGGGAAGTCTCCTCGTATCGAGTCCGCGCGAAGGCGCGGATGCAAGAGGGCTAGGCCGATCCGGATGAACTGAAAATGCGGATTCTTCGGCCCAGCCCGTAACCTGCCTCAAGCCTCCGTCGGTTCGACCCGCGCGAGAAGCGCATCCACCTGGATCTGTGCGCCCGTTACGGCGTTCAGCTCCGCCACCACGCCATCGAACGGCGCGGTGAGCGTATGCTCCATCTTCATCGCTTCCAGGGTCAGCAGCTTCTGTCCCTTGGTGACGGCCTGCCCTTCGGCAACGGCTACCGCGATCACCTTGCCCGGCATCGGCGCCAGGATCGCGCCGGAGCCATCGGCCCCGCCATGCACGCCGTCGCGCCGCCAGGGGGTAAGCAGCCAGGCCTGCCCCTGCTCGGTCACCAGAACGGCGTCGTCCGGCTCCTCGCTGCCTTCTCCGGTCAGCGCGATCTCGACTTTCTCGCCGTCGAGCGAGAACCATGCCGACTGCGCAGGCGCGGCATTGAGGCGGAAGCCGGGAAGCGCGCGCACCGGAACCAGCGAATTGGCGGCTGCCTCCAGCACTTCGTCCGAAGGCCGGGGCGCTTCTGCCATGGCCTCGCCGTCGCGGCCGATCAGGCCGGTGTCGACCTTGCCCGCGGCGAAGTCGGGATGCTGCAGCGCTTTCACGAGGAAGGAGGCATTGGTGCGCACCGGCCAGACGGCGCTGTCTTCCAGCATTTCGCCCAGCCGCTCGCGCGCCTCTTCGCGGTCCTCGCCCCAGGCGATGACCTTGGCGATCATCGGGTCGTAGAACGGGGAGACTTCGGCGCCCTGATAGACGCCGGTGTCGATACGGCCCCCTTCGGCCTCGCCGAATTCCAGCAGTTCCAGCTTGCCGATGCTGGGCAGGAAGCCCTTCGCCGGGTCTTCGGCATAGAGGCGCGCTTCCATCGCCCAGCCATCGATGGTGAGGTCTTCCTGCGACATCGGCAGCGCTTCGCCGCTGGCAACGCGAAGCTGCCATTCGACCAGATCGACACCGGTGATTTCCTCGGTCACCGGATGCTCGACCTGCAGGCGCGTGTTCATTTCCATGAACCAGATGCGATCGGCGGAAAGCTTGCCCGAACCGTCGGCAATGAACTCGATGGTGCCGGCGCCGACATAGTCGACTGCCCTGGCCGCACGCACCGCCGCCGCGCAGAGCGCCTCGCGCGTTGCCGAATCCATGCCCGGCGCGGGGGCTTCCTCGATCACCTTCTGGTGGCGGCGCTGAAGCGAGCAGTCACGCTCGAACAAGTGGACGACGTTGCCGTGGCTGTCACCGAAGACCTGCACTTCGATGTGGCGCGGGCTGGCGATGTACTTCTCGATCAGCACATGGTCGTTGCCGAACGAGGACGCCGCCTCGCGCTTGCACGATGCCAGGGCGTCGACGAAATCCGCTGGCGCCTCGACCAGCCGCATGCCCTTGCCGCCGCCGCCGGCAACAGCCTTGATGAGCACCGGATAGCCGATCTTGGCGGCCTCTTCGGCCAGGAAAGCCGGCTCCTGGTTGGCGCCCGTGTAGCCGGGGGTCACCGGCACTCCGGCCGCGGCCATCAGCGTCTTGGCCGCATCCTTGAGGCCCATCGCGGTGATCGAGGACGGGTTCGGGCCGACCCAGATCAGCCCCGCGTCCTTCACCGCCTGTGCGAACGCGGCGTTCTCCGAGAGGAAGCCGTAGCCGGGGTGGATCGCCTCCGCACCGGTCTGCTTCGCGGCGGCGATGATCTTTTCGCCAACAAGGTAGGATTCGCGCACGGCCGAGGGGCCGATATGCACGGCCTCGTCCGCCTCGCGCACATGCAGCGCATCGGCATCGGCGTCGGAATAGACCGCGACGGTACGAATGCCGAGTTCCCGCGCCGTGCGGATGACGCGGCAGGCAATCTCGCCGCGATTGGCGATCAGCAGCGACTGGATCATGGGTGACGCTCCGGGAAACCGTGACGGGAGTGCAGCGCCGCAAGGACGCCCTCGATATCGTTGGCGAAGCCGCCTTCGGCAAAGGCGAGCGCGGGAAGGTTCTGGTTTTCCTCACCCAGCGCCGCGACCACGGCCGGACGCGGACGCGGCCAGCCGACGCGGACGACGTCGATATTGGCCGCCCGTTCGGGAAACAGCGCCAGCAGGCCCTCCACCGTCACGCAGTCCTTGCAGTAGAAGCGCCGCTCGCCGCCGAACGCCGGATCGGCATAGTCGGTGTCGAGGACGAAGAGAGTATCCTTGGCCATCGCCATCACATCCTGAACACGCCGAACTGCGGCTTTTCGGGGATCGGCGCCTCAAGGCAGGCGGCCAGCGCCAGCCCCAGCACATCGCGGGTCTGCGCCGGATCGATCACGCCGTCGTCCCAGAGACGCGCGGTCGCGTAGTAAGGATTGCCCTCATCCTCGTACTTCTGGCGGATCGGGGCCTTGAACGCCTCGGCCTCCTCGGGCGACCACTTGGCGGCGTCGCGGTGGACGGTGGCCAGCACCGAGGCCGCCTGCTCGCCGCCCATCACCGAGATGCGGGCATTGGGCCAGGTAAACAGGAAGCGCGGATCGTAAGCGCGCCCGCACATGCCGTAGTTGCCCGCACCGAACGAGCCACCGATCAGCACCGTGATCTTCGGCACCGTGGCGGTGGCGACGGCGGTGACGAGCTTGGCGCCGTGCTTGGCGATGCCCTCGGCCTCGTACTTGCCGCCGACCATGAAGCCGGAGATGTTCTGGAGGAACAGCAGCGGAATGCGGCGCTGGCAGGCCAGTTCGATGAAGTGCGCGCCCTTCTGCGCGGATTCGGAGAACAGCACGCCGTTGTTGGCGAGGATGGCCACCGGCTGGCCATGGATATGCGCGAAACCGCAGACCAGCGTGCTGCCGTAGAGCGCCTTGAACTCGTGGAATTCGCTGCCGTCGACAATGCGGGCGATCACTTCGTGCACGTCGTAGGGCGCGCGCACGTCTTCCGGCACGATCGCGTAGAGTTCCTCGGGGTCGTACTTGGGCGGGCGCGGGGTCCGCAGCGGCTGGTCGTGGTGATGCAGCGGGCCGAGGTGGCTGACGATATCGCGCACGATGGTCAGCGCATGTTCGTCGCTGTCGGCCAAATGATCGGTCACACCCGACTTGCGGCTGTGCAGATCGCCGCCGCCAAGGTCCTCGGCAGAGATCACCTCGCCCGTCGCCGCCTGCACCAGCGGCGGACCGGCCAGGAAGATCGTGCCCTGTTCCTTCACGATTACCGATTCGTCGCTCATCGCCGGCACATAGGCGCCGCCCGCTGTGCAGCTTCCCATCACGCAGGCGACTTGCGGAATGCCCTTTGCGGACATCTGCGCCTGGTTGAAGAAGATGCGGCCGAAATGGTCGCGGTCCGGGAAGACTTCCGCCTGGTGCGGCAGGTTGGCGCCGCCGCTGTCGACCAGGTAGATGCACGGCAGGTTGTTCTCCTGGGCGATCTCCTGCGCGCGGACGTGCTTCTTCACCGTGATCGGGTAATAGGTGCCGCCTTTCACGGTGGCATCGTTGCAGACGATCATGCACTGGCGCCCTGAGACGGTACCGATGGCGGTAATCAGCCCCGCGCCGGGAATATCGTCCTCGTAGAGACCCTCGGCCGCGAGCTGGCCCAGCTCCAGCAGCGGAGAGCCGGGGTCGAGCAAGCGCTCCACCCGTTCGCGCGGCAGCAGCTTGCCGCGCGCGACATGGCGTTCCCGCGATTTTGCGTTTCCGCCCAGCGCTGCCGCGGCGACCTTGGCTCGCAATTCGGCAACCAGCGCGCGGTTGTGGGAATCGCGCGCCTGCGCCTCGGGACTGTCGAGATTCAGGCTCGTCTGGAGCACCGGTGCGCTCATGCTTGTTTCTCCGGTCCGGCCATTTCAGCCTCTTCCCAAGTTCGGATGATTTGTCTCACCTATGTAGACAAGCCCAAGCCCCAGCGGAAATTGAAAGTTTCCGTGCTTCGTAATAGATCGTGTCTATGATCGACCAATATCTCCTGCGCTATTTCCTCGCTGTGGCGGAAACCGGCAATTTCAGCCGCGCGGCGCGGGCGGTCAGCGTTACCCAGCCGACGCTCTCGGCGGGAATCGCCAAGCTGGAACGCGAACTGGGCGCGCGGCTGTTCGACAGGGATCGCCAGCGCGTTGCCCTGACCCCGGCGGGCAGTCGCTTCCTCATCCGCGCGCGCCGCATCGCCGCCGAATACGAGCACGCCCTGGTCGAACTGGCCGAGCCTGCCGAGCCCAGCCTGCTGCGCGTGGGCGTGCTGAACACCATCCCCACCCCCCTGATCGGCTGTGCCCTGGCGGCGCATCACGCGCGTTCGGGCGAGGCGCTGGAACTGCTCGACGGCAGTGAGCGCGATCTTGCCGAGCGCCTCGAACGCGGCCGGATCGACGTGGCGCTGACCGCCGTGCGGCCGCACCACGCCCGTTACCAGCCCGAAGTCCTGTCCCGCGAGCGCTACATGATGGTGCTTCCGCCCGATCATCCCCTGGCCGGAGAGCGCGAGGTGCTTGCCGAACAACTCGCGCAGGATCGCATGGCCCTGCGCCGCCACTGCGAGGCGCTGCCCGAGATCAACCGCTTCTTCACCCAGCGCGGCGTGCGCCCGCGCTTCGTGCTCAAGACCACCAGCGACGAACGCGTCCTCTCGGTAATTCGCAGCGGTGCCGGGATCGGCATGATGCCGGAAGGTTTCGCCGATGGTTCGCTGCGCTTCGTTCCGGTGCGCGATTTCGAATTGGTGCGCGAAGTGGGATTGCTCCATGCCGCGGCTCCGCGGGAAAGCGCATTCCTGGACAGCCTGCGCCGGCAACTTGGCCTGGCGACGGAGCGAGCAGAGACAGCCTAGGTTGCGAGTTGCTCGCTCAGCGATCGGGCGGAAGTGGCGAGCGCGGTTTTCAGGCTTGTCAGATCGCTGCGCAGGGCCGCGCCGATGCCGATCGCGACAAGGGCGTGGCTGGGCGCGACTCGCCGTTCTTGCCCCGTCTTCCAGACCGGGGCAGCGATGACCGTGACCCCGGCGATATAGTGCCCGGCATCGACGGCCACGCCGCTCTCCCGCGCCTCGGCCACCTGGGCGCACCAGTCCTCCCATGACGGCGCCTCATCCCAGCGCAGGGCCTCGAATCGGGGCTTGAGGTCTGCAATCTCATGATCGCCGAAAGCGGCGATGCAGCGCCCGGTGGCGGAAACCAGCGCCGGGAAGCGGCTGCCGACTTGCGTCGAGAGCTGAAAATTCTGGCCAGACTGCGACATCGCGGTGACGATGATGTGGTCCAGCCCGAAGATCTGGACGCCGAGCGTGGTCAGCCCGAATTCGCGCGCCACCCGGTCGAGGATCGGCTGGGCAAGGTCGTTGAACTGGTCCCGCCGCAGCCAGGCACGGGCGAGCGTCAGCACGCCGGCATCGAGGGCATAGCGCTTGGTATCGGCATCGAAAGCCACGAGATCCTCGGTAACGAGCGCCCGCAAGACATAGAGGCAGGTGCTGGGCACGAGGTTCAGCTCGCGGGCGATGGCCTGCACCCCCATCGGCGTGCCGCGCTTGCCCAGCAGACGCAGTACCGCCGCCGCCCGGGCGATGGCAGGGGCCTTGCTGGCGCGCACGGCGTCTTCGAGAGGGTCTGGTCTGCTCATCGTTCAATATACAGAATAACATTCAATATTTACAAAACAAGCCTGCTTCCGCACATTTGTTGAACACAAGGACAAATGGCCGGCTGCTGAGTCGTGTCGGTGCGGAGTGGGATGAGCGATGGTTAGGCTGACCGAACTGACAAGCTATGCCGATGCGCAGGCGCAGGCCTCGTCGGCCGCGCTGTGGGACCTGTTCGACGGCGACCGCGACGTGCTCAACATCGCTCACGAATGCATCACCCGTCATGCCGATGGTTCGGGCCGTCCCGCGGTGCGCATCGCGCATGCAGATGGTCGTGACGAGATCCTGAGCTTCGACAAGATCGCTGCCGGTGCCGCGCGGTTTGCGCTTTGGCTGGACGCGGAGGGCGTGAAGCCGGGCGAGCGCATCGCTTTCATGCTGGAGCCCTCGCTGCCGTTCTACGTCTGCCTGTTCGGCGCGATGCAGACCGGGGCGATCTCGGTGCCGCTGTTCACGCTGTTCGGGCCGGACGCGCTGAAGCTGCGCATCGACGACTGCAAGCCCGCCATCCTCATCACCAATGCCGAGAAGGCCGACCTCGCGCGCGGTGCAGTGACGGCCGAGAATGGGCTGCGCGTGATCGTCGCCGACGATGGCCTGCTGGACGAGATCGCGAAGTTCCCGGCGACGTACGAGCCGAAGACCAAGGCCGGCGACCTTGCCGTGTTCCAATATACCAGCGGCACCACGCGTGAGCTTCCGGAGGCGGTGAAGCATACGCACAAGGCGCTCGTCACGCTGATGTTCGCGGCGCTCTACGGAACGGGAATCCGTCCGGGCGACGAGTTCTTCTGCCCGTCCTCGCCCGCATGGGGACACGGCCTGTGGCACGGCACGCTGGCGCCGCTGGGCCTCGGTGTCACCACGGGCACATTCGCCGGGCGCTTCGATCCGGTGCGGCTGATGAAGGCGCTGGACGATTACGGCATCACCAATATGTCGGCGGCGGCCACGCACTACCGAATGATGAAGAACAGCGGCGCGGCGGGGAACTTCGCGTTCCACTTCCGCAAGCTGTCCTACACCGGCGAGCCGATCGACCCGGCGACGCTGGAATTCATCGACGAGGCTTTCAAGGTGCCCGTCTGCTCGATGTACGGCACCACCGAGATCGGCGTGGTGCTGGTGAATTACCCCGGCGCGGGCGACTTCAGGGTGAAGCCCGGATCGCTGGGCAAGGCGGTGCCGGGGCAGAAGCTGGAAGTGCAGCGTCCCGATGGTACGCCCACCGCGCCCGGCGAGATCGGCGAGCTTATGCTCTGGCGTGGCGGCAACTGGATGACCACCAAGGACCGCGCGAAGATCGACGAGGAAGGCTACTTCTACCACTGCGGCCGCGCCGATGACGTGATCATTTCGGCGGGCTGGACGATGTCCGCCGTCGAGATCGAGAACACCATGCTGCGGCATGAGAACGTCCTCGAATGCGGCGTGATCGGCGTGCCGGACGAACAGCGCGGGCAAGTGGTGAAGGCCTTCGTCGTCGCCAACCGCGCGGGCGATGATGGCTTCGTCAAGGAGCTTCAGGACTTCACCCGCGAGCGTCTGGCCCAGCACGAATTCCCGCGCGTGGTGGAGTTCGTGGAAGAGCTTCCCAAGAACCCGGCCGGCAAGGTCCACCGCAAGATGCTGCGCGACCGGGAGGCGGCGAAGGCCGCTGAAGCGGTCGGCTGAAAACTATCCCAAGAATCCAGGCCGAAATTCAGGAGAGTACCGAAATGGCAACCACAGCAGAGCCCCAATCCAAGTTCCCCAAGATCACCGAGGCCGGTCTCGATGACCTGCGCGCCCGCATCGGCGTGAAGATCGAGAACACCGTCGAGCCGTGGAACTATGAAGCCACCCGCGACGCGATCCGCCACTATGCCCACGGCATCGGCGACGACAATCCGCTGTGGTGCGATCCGGAATATGCCGCGAAGACCAAGTACGGCTCGCTGGTCGCGCTGCCTTCGTTCCTGTTCACCACCAGCCGCATCGTCTCGGGCTATTGCGGCGGTCTGTCGGGCGTGCACGCGATGTGGGCGGGTGCCGACTGGACCTGGCACAAGCCGGTGCTGCGCAACGACACGATCACCACGGTGGCTTACCTGAAGGATCTGGTCGAGCATCAGACCAAGTTCGCGGGCCGCTCGTTCCAGCAGATCTACCACGTCGACTTCTTCAACCAGAACGGCGAGCAGGTTGCCGGCGCGGATTCGTGGGTGTTCCGCACCGACCGTGACGAGGCGCGCGAACGTGGCACCAAGTACACCGAAGCACGCGGCCGCGTGGAGCCGTTCACACAGGAACAGCTGGACGAATTCTACGACATCTACGACCAGGAAGAGATCCGCGGCGCCACCCCGCGTTACTTCGAGGATGTGAACGTCGGCGACAAGCTGCCGCCGATGATGAAGGGGCCGATGACCGTCACCGGCTTCATCTGCTACGCGCAGGGCTGGGGCGGCCTCTACATCCGCGCCAACAAGCTGGCCTACAAGATGCAGAAGGCCCATCCTGGCCTGGGCATCCGCAACCGCTTCAACGTGCCGGACTGCCCCGAGCGCGTGCACTGGGATGAAGCCTTCGCTCTCGAAGTCGGCGCGCCGGGCGCATACGATTACGGTCCGGAGCGCTGCTCGTGGCTGACGCACCACATGACCAACTGGATCGGCGACGACGGCTTCCTCACCAAGTCCGACTGCCAGATCCGCCGCCACAACCCGGATGGCGACGCGATCATCATCACCGGCGAAGTGACGCGCAAGTTCGAGGAAGGCGGCAAGAAGTTCGTCGAAGTGGCGCAGAAGGCCACCACCCATCGCGGTGAGCTTTCGGCCTTCGGCACTGCCGTTGCGGAACTGCCCAGCAAGGCCTGATGGTCGGCAGTCTCGCATAACGGGGGAGCGATTTCGGCCCGGACCTTTGCAGAAGGTTCGGGCCGTGTCGTATGCTGGACTGAATAATAACGGAGAGCTTATGGGACAGGATCAGGCCGCGCCGCAGTTCGAAGCCAATGGCGATGTGCGGGTGCCTGCCTTCGTCCTGCCAGTTTCCGACCTGCTGAGTGAGGAGGCGGCGGCCTTCCAGCGTGCCCGGGCGACCACACCGGCTTTCGATGCGGCGGGCGAACAGGAAGCAGACGTCGCGGTGCGGCGTGAGCAGATCAACGCTTATGCCGCCGCCGGCGTGGCGCGGCTGCGAGAGAACTTCGCGGTTGAGATCGTGCCCAGGGTGATCGGCGGCGTGGAGGTGCTGGACGTCACCCCCGCCGATAGTGGCCACGATCCCGAACGCGTGCTTATCAATCTGCACGGCGGCGCCTTCACCGTCGGGTGGGACGGCATCGCGCTGATGGAGGCGATCCCTATCGCCGCGCTCGGCAAGTTCCGCGTCGTCAGCGTCAACTATCGCATGGCGCCCGAGCATCGCCATCCGGCAGGGGTGGAGGATGTCGCGGCGGTCTATGCCGCGTTGCTGACGGACTATGCCCCGGGCCGGATCGGCATCTACGGCGGATCGGCAGGCGGCGCGCTCACCGCGCAGGCGGCGGCATGGCTTCCGGCGCACGGACTGCCGCAGGCGGGCGCGGTCGGCATTTTCGGCGCGGGCGGCGTGCCGTTCGGGGCCGGAGAGTCGGCCTACGTCGCAGGCTATATCGACGGCTCGTTCCCACCGCCGCCCGCTGACGGCAGCACGGCCATCGACATCACCCGTGGCTATTTTGACGACTGCGACCCGCGCGATCCCAGCGCCTGGCCGGGCTATCATCTCGATGTGCTGGCCACGTTCCCGCCCACGCTCGTCATCACCGGCACCCGCGCCATGGACCTCAGCCCGGCGATCTTCACAAACTCGCAACTGCTGAAGGCCGGGGTGCGCTCTACGCTGATCGTGGGGGAGGGGATGGGCCACTGCTATCACTACAATATCGGCATTCCTGAGGGGCGTGATGCCGTGGCGGCGATCCTCTCCTTCTTTCGCGAGAACCTGAACCGATGAGCGGAGACGAATCTTGGGCCGGCCCGCTCGCCGGGGTGCGGGTGATCGATTTCACCCGCGTTCTCGCAGGCCCCGCCGCCTCGCTGGCGCTGGCCGACATGGGCGCCGAAGTGTTCAAGATCGAACCGCCCGGCACTGGCGATGAGACGCGCACGTTTCCGCCCACGCGGGACGGCGAGAGCCACTATTACCTCGCGGTCAATCGCGGCAAGAAGTCCATCGTCGTCGACCTCAAGAGCGAGGAGGGGCTGGCGCTCGTCCGCGATCTGGCGGCCAAGTGCGACGTGCTGGTGGAGAACTACCGCCCCGGTGTGATGGACCGATTGGGCCTTGGCTACGAGGCGATGAAGGCGATCAATCCGCGCCTTATCTACTGCTCGATCTCCGGCTATGGCCATACCGGCCCGCTGAAGGACCGGCCGAGTTTCGATATCGTACTCCAGGCCATGTCCGGCGCGCTCTCCATGAACGGCGAGCCGGACGGACTGCCGACCAAGCTGGGCATTCCGCTGGGCGATCTGGTTGGCGGGATCAACGGGCCGATCGGCATCCTCTCGGCCCTCTACGAGCGCGAGCGGACCGGCGTGGGGCGGCATATCGACGTCAGCCTGATGGACGGGCTGATCGGTATGCTCGGCTACATCGCGCAATTGGCCTTCTTCAACGGCACCGACCCGAGCCGGGTGGGATCGCAGCATCCCAACCTCGTCCCCTACGGCATCTTCCCGGCGCGAGAGGGTTCGATCGTCGTCGCCTGCCTGACGCCGGGGTTCTGGAGCCGCATTTGCCGCTCCATCGATCGCCCCGAACTGATCGAGGATCCGCGCTACGACACGCTGGAAAAGCGCCGCGATGCAAGGGCGGAAGTGAACGCCATCGTCAGCGCCTTCACCGAGCGGTACAGCGTGGACGAACTGGTCGCGATTTTCACCGCGCACGAAGTGCCGCATGCGCCGATCCTGGGCGTCTCCGAAGCGTTGGCGCAGCCGCAGGCGGTTGAGCGCGAAATGGTGGTGGAAACGCAGCACAAGACACTGGGGCCGATCCCCATCGTCAATCGCCCGATCCGCTTCACCGATGCACCGCAGCCGGTGCCGACCGCGCCGCCGGTGCTGGGCGAGCACACCGATTTCATTCTGGAAGACGTGCTCGATCTATCGCCCGAGCGGATCGCGGCGCTCAGGGCGTCGGGCGTCGTTGCGTGAGGCCCGAACCTTCGTCATTGCGAACGCAGTGAAGCAATCCAGGGCGGTTGGGGCGGCCCTGGATTGCCGCGCGGCTTTGCCGCTCGCAATGACGATGAGTGGAGATGACCATGCCAGACCTGCGCTTCGACAATAGAGTCGCCGTGATCACCGGCGGCGGACGCGGGCTGGGCAGGGCCCATGCGCTGCTGCTGGCGAGCCGGGGCTGCAAGATCGTGGTCAATGACCCCGGCGTCTCGATGGCGGGCGACGCTACCGAAGAAGGCCCCGCCGAAGCGCTCGCCGCCGAGATTCGCGCCTTGGGCGGAGAGGCCGTGGCAAACACCGACAGCGTCGCCACGCCGGAGGGCGGGAAGGCGATCGTCCAGTCGGCGCTCGATGCTTTCGGGCGGATCGATATTCTGATCCACTCGGCCGGCAATGTACGACGCGGCAGCCTCAGCGAGCTCGCCTACGAGGATTTCACCGCCGTCCTCGATGTCCACCTGAAGGGGGCCTATCATGTGGTGCGCGAGGCTTTCCCACATATGATGGCGCAGGGCTACGGCCGCATCGTGCTGACCAGTTCGATCAACGGCCTCTACGGCAAGTCGGACAATGTGACTTACGCGATGTGCAAGGCCGGTTTCATGGGCCTGTCCAACACCGCGGCGATCGAGGGGCAGCACGCCAATGTGAAGTCCAACCTGATCGTCCCGGCCGCCGTCACCCGCATGTCGGAAGGGATCGACACCAGCCAGTTCCCGCCGATGGAGCCCGAGCAGGTGGCGCCGATGGTTGGCTACCTTTGCCATGAGGATTGCGCGGCTTCGGGCGAGATGTTCGTCGCCATGGGCGGCCGTCTGGCGCGCGCCAAGATCGTCGAGAACGAGGGCGCCTTCCGCAAGGACTGGAGCCTGGAACAAGTTGCCGCCGAGATCGGCGCGATCCGCGATGGCGGCGAGACGCTGGCCTTCCCGCCAGTGCCGGACGGCCAGCTCGAACATCTGCTCTATGGCTTCGGCATGATCCGCGCCGCCACGGCCTGACCGCCAGAACGGAAAAGCCCGCCCGGTCTCGCGACCGGACGGGCTTTCCTGAAAAACGACCCCCGGGTGGGTGGAAGGGGTCGCTGTTCCTCCTGGATCAGAAGTTGGCCGTGAAGCCGACGAAGATCGTACGGCCCAAGGCGTCGTAGACACCGGGGTAGGTATTGCCGTTGCCGAAGTTCTGCAGCAGGCCCGAGTCGAGAGCCGGCGGATCCTTGTCGAACATGTTGTTCACGCCTGCGCGCAGGGTGAAGCGCTTGTCGATCGCCTGGGTCAGCGACAGGTCGAAGTAGTTGTAGGCGCTGATCTTGCGGTTCACGACGGTCTTGTCTGCCGAAAGCAGCGGATTGTCGGTCAGGCTCGACAGCTTGGTGCCGCCGATGTGGCGCCAGGACAGCGAGACGGTCGTGTCGGTGGGCGTCATCCACGAAAGACGCGCGACATGGCGCCATTCGGGGGTGGGCTGGCCGCAAGTATAGCCGAACAGGCCCTTGCAGTCGTAGGAGCCACCATCGGGCACCGGCTGGGAAACCTGCTCGATGAGGTAGGTGCCCACGAGACCCAGATTGACGCTGCCCAGATTGCCGACGTCGAAGGTGTAATCCGCATTCACGTCGAGACCGGAGGTCTTGAGGTAGCCCGTGTTCATCGTGGTGGAGATGATGTAGCCCGAATTCTGGCCGAAGACCTGGCCCGAGCGCGGATCGCGAACGAACAGGCCGCAGAAGTACGGATCACCCGTGGCGGCGCACTGACCCATGATCAGCGACGGCGCGATCGAACCGATGTAGTCCTTCACCTTGATGTTGTAGTAGTCGATCGACAGCGAGAAGCGGCGCAGCGCCTGCGGTGTGATGACGACTCCAAGGGTATAGGTGTCCGCGGTTTCGGGCTTGAGTGCGACGTTGCCGCCGCCAAGACCGGAGCACTGGTCGGACGGGCATCCGGGGATGCTGCCGTACATGGCCTGGGTGACGCCGGTAGCCTGGCAGATTTCGAACGAGGCGCTCGGATTGGCACCGGCGCAAGGGTCGGTGCCGTTGACGTTGCCAACCGCCTGCGAGGCGAAGAGTTCAGCCACGTTCGGCGCGCGGATGGCGCGGTTGTAGCTGGCGCGCACGCGCAAGTCGTCGACCGGCGCCCACGAGATTTCGCCCTTGTAGGTCCAGACGTTGTAACCCGACTTGATGCCGGTCGAGTTCTGCTTGTTGTCGTAAGACGAGTAGCGCAGGCCGCCGTTGATCGTGAGCGAGCGGAAGAACGGCTTGTTCTCGATCAGCGGGATTTCGATTTCGCCGAAGGCCTCGGTCACGGCGATGATACCGTCGGAGGGCAACACGCCGTTCTGCTGCGCCACTTCGTCGGCCGTGAAGTTCAGCGTTTCGCGGCGGCGTTCGACGCCAAGCGCAATGCCGACGCCCGATTCCGCCCAGGGCAGGGTCACGCCCATCTGGCCGAGGTCGCCGCTCAGCGATCCGGAGATCACACCCAGCGAATTGCGCGAGGCGGTGTTGCTTTCGCCGAAGATGTAGGCGGCCTGGTCTGCCGTCACGCCGCTGGGCGTGAAGACGTTGATCGGAATGCAGTTCGGATCGGTACCGTCGATGACCGAGCGGCAGGTCGGCACGCCGTTGACGCTGACGGCGTTGAGGGCGAGGCCCGCCTTCGCCTGGTTCACGTCGTTCAGGTACGTTTCCTTGAACTTCACCAGCGAGTACATGTAGTTGACGTCGTAGCTGAAGCCGCTGCCGATGTCGCCGCGCAGGCCCGCCGAATAGCGGTAGTCGTTGAAGCGCAGGTTGTCGCGGCGGGGCTGGCCGACGACGCGGTAGCCCACGTTGGTCGGAGCGGTCGCGTCGGTGCCGGCAGCCGAACCGCAGATGGCGGCAAGCTGGGATGCGTTGGCGTAAGGGTTGTTGCAGGATACGTCGAACGCCGTCCCGAACCAGACCGCCGAAGGCGCGACCTGAGAGAACGTCTGGTCGTTCATGTACATGAAGCTGCCGTAGACTTCGGCCGCCTTGCTGAATTCGTACCGTGCGAAGCCGCCCGCCGTGATGCGCTCGTCGGAGCGCTGGAAGTAGTTGTCCGGCGAGGTGTTGTAGGCATACGAAGGATCGTAGGGCACCAGCGTGCCGCTGCCGTCGCGGTTGTTGATGAGGGTCTGGCCCTTGTACGGGCTCAGGTCCGAGAGCGGAATGAACGAGCCGTAAGGCGTGTTGCTGGAACCGCCGCAGAACAGCTGGTCGAAGCTGCCGGAGCCGGCAACGGATTCACGGTCCTGCAGGGCGCAGGCGGAGACGTCGCGGCTCGACTGGCGGACCGGGCTGAACTTGCGGTAGCCGCCATAGACGGTGATGTTGCCGCGGCCATCGGCGAAGTTCTTGCCCGCCGCGATGGTGACATCCTGCTTGCCGCCATCGATGACCGAGGACGGGGCCGTGTCGTAGCCCGAGCCGCTCTGCAGCGCGCGGAGCGAACTGTTGTTGTTATTGTGCTGCGAGAAGCCCGTCTGCGCGTCGATGCGAACGCCGTCGAGGTCCTTCTTGAGGACGAAGTTGACGACGCCCGACAGAGCGTCCGAACCGTAGACCGCCGAGGCGCCGCCCGACATCACGTCGACGCGCTCGACGAGGGCGCTGGGGATGAAGGAGAGGTTGATGGCCTGCGAAGGCATCAGGCGCTGACCGTCGAGCAGCGTAAGCACGCGGTTCGAGCCGAGGTTGCGCAAGTTGATCTTGGACGTGCCGTCCGAACCGTTCGAGACGTTCTCGTTGGCGTCGGCGGTGAACTGCGGCAGGCGGTTCAGCACCTGCTCGACCGTGGTTGCGCCCTGGTAGCGGAACTCGTCGGCGCCCACGACGGTCTGCGGGCTGTTGCTCTCAAGGTCGGCGCGCTTGATGCGGGTGCCGGTAACGACGATGTCGTTGGCAACGCCGGCATCGGCCGGTGCCGCTTCCTGGGCCTGGGCCGTGCCAGCGATGATCGCTGTCAGTGCGGCCGCGCAATAAAGTTTCCTTCTGTGACCCCTCATGGTCATGACTCCCTTTTGATTGCGCCAACCTTGCGTCACAAATCCAACATTGTCAAATATCGTATACGAAATATCGTATCGCGGTGAAATTGGGTTAATTCATGCGCAACAAGCGGGCGAACCTGCCCCCGGGACGGCCGAATCGAGGCTTCGCCGAAACGACGATGCAGGGAGCTTGGGAAGGGGAAAGGGGTGCCTGCCGAATCGATGGCAGAGCGGTCAGCGTGCCAACGCGATGCGTCGCATCAGACCGGAAATCCGGTCGGAGACGCATTACCAACGATGTGGAATGGTGGGCGGTGAGGGGCTCGAACCCCCGACCCTCTCGGTGTAAACGAGATGCTCTACCAACTGAGCTAACCGCCCGAAGCGACCCGCGTGGGGTGGCTCGATGGAGGCCGCTTTACGAGAAATCCTCACCGGGTCAACTGGGAGCTGGGCAGTTTTCGTCGTTTCCGCAGGTTTCCGGGGAAGGACTGTCCCACAGTGCGTGATCGCGCAGGTGCATATACCAGGGAAAAAGGCGGTTGTCGGTGGATTCGGGCAGCGGATTGCCTTCCCGTTCCACCAGATGCGCGGGACGGGAAGGCGATTCGGTCTTCGTGGAGGGCTTACCAGTCGAACCAGCGGCGATGGCGGGCGCGGACTTCGGGGACGCCGTCGTGGTTGTAGTCGGTCACGACGGTGCGCGGGGTGGTTTCCACGTAAGTCGGTGCGGTCTGGTTTTCGGCGATGGCGTCGGCGCGGGCTTCGGCGCGGGCGGCGCGCAGTTCGGCGTCGCGAATGCGTTCCTCGGCACTGCGGGCCGCCAGTTCGCCGTGACGCTCGCGGGCGATGGCGTAGTAGTGGCTCCACATCTGGCTATGTGCGAAGGCCAGCGCGAGGCCGCCGATGATGGCCACGTTCTTCAGGGCCATGACCTGCTGCATGGGGTCGGTGAACTTGTTGTGGAAGAACAGGATCGTCGCGGCGACGAAGACCGCCAGCAGGACGGATACCAGGCGCACCATGAACCCCGCGGCAAGGCACAGCCCGGCCAGAAGTTCGAACAGGCCGACCGGAACGGCGAGCCCTCCCGGCAGGCCGGCGGCAACGATCATGGTCTCGGTAGAGCTGATGTCCATCAGCTTGGAGACACCGGAAATCACGAAGATCAGGGCGATCAGGAAGCGCCCGATTATGGCAGCGATCTTGGACATGTCTTCTCTCCCGACATGGCGTTCATGCCGGGAGAAGCGGACGTATCGGGCGATTGTTCCCTGGCGCCCGGGCCTAGAGCTTGGGAAGGGTTACGCCGAGCTGGCCCATGTACTTGCCGGCGCGGTCGGCATAGCTCGTCTCGCAGGGTTCGTTGCCCTTGAGGAAGAGGAACTGGCAGGCGCCTTCGTTGGCATAGATCTTGGCGGGCAGCGGCGTCGTGTTCGAGAATTCCAGCGTGACGTGGCCCTCCCAGCCCGGTTCCAGCGGGGTGACGTTCACGATGATGCCGCAGCGGGCATAAGTGCTCTTGCCCAGGCAGATGACCAGAACGTCACGCGGCACGCGGAAATATTCGACCGTGCGGGCCAGCGCGAAGGAATTCGGCGGGATTACGCAGACGTCGGTTTCGCGGTTCACGAAGGAATTGTTGTCGAAGTTCTTGGGATCGACCACCGCCGAATCGACATTGGTGAAGATCTTGAACTCCGGCGCGACGCGGGCGTCGTAGCCGTAGGAGGACAGGCCGTAGGAGATGCAGCCGTCGCGGCGCTGGGCCTCGACGAAAGGCTCGATCATGCCGTTTTCCAGCGCTTGGCTGCGGATCCATTTGTCGCTCAGGATAGACATGGCAGAGTGATTGCCGATGGGCGGGGCGGGGGCAAGCCCCCCGGCCACCTTGTCCACGCCCGGAAATGGAGCGGCGTTCGGTCTTTTAACTTCACCCTTACCCCTCCGCTGCTATGTCCGCCGCATGACCGCCCAGACCCGCATGACCCCGGCCCGTATCCTCGTCGTCTTCGGCACGCGCCCGGAAGCGATCAAGATGTTTCCCGTGATCCACGCGCTCAAGGCCGATCCGCGTTTCAAATGTGTGGTCTGCGTCTCGGCGCAGCATCGCCAGATGCTGGACCAGGTGCTGGAGATTGCCGGGATCGTGCCCGATCACGATCTCGACGTGATGCAGCCGGACCAGACGCTGGATGCGCTCACGGCGAACCTGCTGACGGGGCTGGGCAAAGTGATGGACGCGGCCAGGCCGGACCGCGTCATCGTGCAGGGCGATACGGCCACGGCGATGGCCGGGGCATTGGCGGCCTATTACCGCAAGCTGCCGGTCGACCATGTCGAGGCGGGGTTGCGCTCGGGCAATATCTACCATCCCTGGCCCGAGGAGGTGAACCGCAAGATCATCGGCGGCATGGCCAGCCTGCACTTCGCGCCCACCGAAACGTCGCGGAACGCCCTGGTCAACGAGAACGTCGATCCGTCGCGCGTCCATGTCACGGGCAATACCGTGATCGATGCGCTGGAATGGGTGACGGCCGAAATCGCGCGCGAACCGGCGCTGGCCGCGGGGCTGGCCGATCTTGAGACGCGCTTTGCGAGCAAGCGGATCATCGGCGTCACCAGCCATCGGCGCGAGAATTTCGGAGAGGGCATGGAGCAGATCGCCCAGGCCATTCGCCGCATCGCCGAGCGGAGCGATACGGCCGTGATCTTCCCGGTCCACCTCAACCCCAATGTGCGCAAGGTCATGAACGAGCGGCTTTCCGGGCTGGACAACGTCGCCCTGATCGAGCCGCTGGACTATCCGCACTTTGCACGGCTGCTGGCGATCTCCGAGATCATGCTGACCGATTCGGGCGGCGTGCAGGAAGAAGCGCCGGCGCTGGGCAAGCCGGTGCTGGTCATGCGCGAAACCACTGAACGGCCGGAAGGCGTCGCGGCCGGCACCGCGAAGCTGGTGGGAACCTCGGCCGAGACGATCGTTACCGAAATATCAACCTTGTTGGATGATAGGGGGGCCTACGAGACCATGGCGCGCGCTCACAATCCCTTCGGAGATGGGCAGACTTCGCGCCGAATCGTGGAGCTGCTTGCGCATGAAATCGGATTCGAAGCCTGACGTCTGTGTCGTGGGTCTTGGCTATATCGGCCTTCCCACCGCTGCCGTGATCGCCCGCGCCGGGTGCAAAGTGCTTGGCCTCGACGTCTCGCAGAACGTCGTGGACACCATCAACCGCGGCGAGATTCATATCGAGGAAGTCGATCTCGACGGCCTTGTGCAAGGCGTCGTGTCGCGCGGGCTGCTTTCGGCCGCCACCGAGATCGCGCCTGCCGATGTCTTCGTGATCGCGGTGCCCACGCCGTTCGACAAGGACCATGCGCCGGACATCTCCTATGTCCTCGCCGCCGGCCGCTCGGTCGCCGCGGTGCTCAAGGCGGGGGACGTGGTGATTCTCGAATCGACGTCGCCGGTCGGCACGACCGATCAACTGCGCGACCTGATCGCCGAGCTGCGCCCGGACCTGAAGATCCCCGGCAAGACGCGCGACATCCCGGATGTCTCGATCGCCTATTGCCCCGAGCGCGTGCTGCCCGGCCGCATCCTTGAGGAACTGACCAACAACGATCGCTCGATCGGCGGCATCACCCCGCGCTGCGCGCGCAAGGCGCTGGCGTTCTACAAGCGCTTCGTGCGCGGCGAGTGCGTGACCACCGATGCCCGATCGGCCGAGATGACCAAGCTGGTCGAGAACGCCTATCGCGACGTCAACATCGCTTTCGCCAACGAGCTGTCGATGGTGGCGGACCGCATGGGGCTGGACGTGTGGGAAGTCATCCGCCTCGCCAACCGCCATCCGCGCGTCAACATCCTGACGCCGGGACCGGGCGTGGGCGGGCACTGCATCGCCGTCGACCCCTGGTTCATCGTCCACGGTGCGCCTGAGGAAACGCCGCTGATCCGCACTGCGCGCGGCGTCAACGACCACAAGATGAGCCATGTCATCGCCAAGGCCGAAGCGCTGGTAGAGGCCAATCCCGAGGCGAAGGTCGCCTGCCTGGGGCTCGCCTTCAAGGCCAATATCGACGATTTCCGCGAGAGCCCGGCCCGCTTCGTCACGAGCCGTCTGGCCCGCAAGTTCGGCAGCCGCATCCATGTGGTGGAACCTTACGCGGCGCAGTTGCCTATCGAGTTCACCGATACGGGCGCTGTCCAGATCGACATCGACGATGCGCTGGAGAACTGCGAAATCCTGATCGTCCTGGTCGACCATGACGTGTTCCGCGTGGTGCCGCTGGCCGAGCGTGCGGAAAAGCTGGTCTACGATACGCGCGGCATCTGGCCGGATCAGCCCCGCGTCGTGCGCGAGGAAGAGGCGCGGCTGGCGCTGACGGCCTGAGGCCAGCGCCCTTCCATCAGGTCCGGCCCCCGCGTGAACGAGGGCCGGAAAGGCGTCAGCGGCAGACCTTTACCTTGCGGCCGTGCTGCACGACGTAGCGGCAGGTGACCTTCTTGTGCACGGGCTTGCGGACGGCGGTTTTCTTCACCGTCGTCTTCTTCACCACGGTCTGGTGATGCGGCGTGGGATGACGCTCAGGCTGGGCCATGGCGGCACCGGCAGGAACGAGCGCGCCCAGTGCGAGGGCGGCAAGGAGAGTGGCGCCGGTCTTCGTCATTGTTGGTATCCTTCTGAAATTCAAACTTTCGCCTGACTTTTCTGGCGATCGCAGCGTCGCACCCGCCGCGCGGGAGGTGCAAAGCACGAGCGTGCCTGAAGTTGCGGTGAACATCGGAAAGGATGGGGCGTGGGAACGGGCCGGCACGCCCCTGGTGCGCGGCCCGTGCGAGGTCCTGAGTGAAGCCGCGCGCGAGGCTTGCCGTCAGCAGGCCACCACGTTGATCGCCAGCCCGCCCTGGCTGGTTTCCTTGTACTTGCTGGACATGTCGAGCCCGGTCTGACGCATCGTCTCGATCACCTGGTCGAGCGACACCCGCGGGGTCTCGCCCGCATGGAGCGCGAGCTTGGCAGCATTGACCGCCTTGACCGAGGCGATCGCATTGCGTTCGATGCAGGGGATCTGCACCAGACCGCCGACGGGATCGCATGTGAGGCCGAGGTTGTGCTCCATGCCGATCTCGGCCGCCGCGCAGACCTGTTCGGGCGTGCCGCCCCATACTGCCGCCAGCCCCGCTGCCGCCATCGAGCAGGCGACGCCCACTTCGCCCTGGCAACCCATTTCGGCCCCCGAGATCGAGGCGCGCTGCTTGTAGAGCAGGCCGATCCCGGCAGCGGTGAGCAGGTAGCGGCGCGCCTTGCCGGGCACGGCCTTGCGTCCTTCGCTGCAATATTGCCGCAAAAGCGAAGGGATGATGCCGGCCGCGCCGTTGGTGGGGGCTGTGACGACCCGGCCGCCGCTGGCATTTTCCTCGTTCACCGCCATGGCATAGAGGTTCAGCCAGTCCATCAGCGTCTCGGCCTGGTTGTCCTGTGGGCGCGAGATCAGGTTCTGGTGGATCGCGCGGGCGCGGCGGCGGACCTTGAGCGCGCCGGGCAGCAGGCCCTCGCGTTCGAGGCCGCGGTCTATGCAGGCATTCATGGCATCGGCGATGGCATCCAGCCCGGCGAGGGTCTCCGCCTCGTCACGGCGCGCGGCCTCGTTGGCCAGCATGACGCCCGCGATGTCGAGCCCGCTGGTCTCGCAGACTTCCAGAAGCTGCGCGCCCGAGCCGAAGGGCCAGGCGACCGGCGGGCCGTGCGTCACCTGATCGTCCGGCGCGGGTTGTTCCAGCTGGTGGCGGCTGGAAAAGAAGCCGCCGCCCGTCGAGAAATAGTCGTGCCGGGCGAGTTCCGCGCCGGTTTCGTCGAAGGCGGTCAGCACCATGCCATTGGGATGAAGGTCGGGAATGTGCTCGAAATCGAGCACGAGATCGGTGGCGGGATCGAAGGCGATCTCGCGCTGGCCGAGCAGCGCGATCCGGTGTGTCTCGCGCACGGCGGCGGCGGCGGCCTGGGCTTCCTCGGGTTCGGCGGTCTCGGGCTGGAAGCCGATCAGCCCCATCAGGCAGGCGTCCGGCGTGCCGTGGCCTTCGCCCGTCAGCGCCAGCGAGCCCTGCAATTCCACCAGCACCCGCGCGATCGCGGCGAATTGTCCGGCGTCATCCAGCGTCTGGAGGAACCGGGCGGCGATTCGCATCGGGCCGACCGTGTGCGAACTGGAAGGGCCAAGACCGATGCGGAATAGGTCGAGTGCCGAGATCAAGAGAGAGACTCATGCAGGAAAAGGGGGAAGAACACGGCACAGTCTCCGAAATCCAGGTAGCCAGCGTGGATAGGCATCGCGGGGGCGGATGCAAGAGCCGCGAGCGCGATCCGGGCGGAACAGTCTGCCCGGCCGCCGGGAGGTGCATGGGATCAGGTGCCGATCAGGTGCAGCGCCAGTTCCCGCCGATGCGGCCGGCGCCGATGCTCGGCGAGGTAGATCCCCTGCCAGGTGCCCAGCGCCAGCCGGCCGCCGATCACCGGAACCGCGAGATTCACGCCGGTGAGCACGGCCTTGAGGTGCGCGGGCATGTCGTCCGGCCCCTCGTCGTCATGGGCATAGCGACCGCCTTCGGGCGCGACCCGGTCGAGCCATGCCATCAGGTCACCGCGCACTTCCGGCGCCGCGTTCTCCTGGATCAGCAGCGAGGCCGAGGTGTGGCGGCAGAGCATGGTCAGCAGCCCTTCGCCGATGCCGCTCTCCTGCTGCCATCGGGCTATCGTGCGGGTGATATCGGTGAGGCCCCGGCCGGGTGTCTCGAACGCGAGGATCGTGGTCGCCTGTTTCATCGCCCGCCACCCTGAACCGCTCCGCCCGCGGCATCAATCGCGTGCTGCCCGGCCGGCGCGGGGAGGGGGAGAAATGGCCAAGCCGTGTTCGAAAGGTCACGCATTTGCCGCTTGACCTATTGGTAAAGGGGTGAAAAAACCCTGTTTTCGCCGTTTCCATGGATCTTTTGAGGGGGTGCCCGATGGCCTGCCGGATTCGCGGATTTCTGCGCCTTTCACCCTCCCTTCGGCAGGGCGTGCGGCACTTTTTGCGCATACCGACGCGTTCTGGCGATTGATCAACCCATTGTCCCCGCGTATTGCCGCGCTCGGCGGCGGGCCCGACAGGCCAGCGCGGAGCACGTCGCACATAGAGATCGTTCGGTCGCAAGGGGCGCAGGAATACCAGCCCCAGGCATTGCGCTCGGTCGATCCAGCAGGCGAGCCCGGACTCACCGGGCCGCATGAGATTCACGCAAGGGTTCGTCATGAGTTGGCTTAGCAAGGTACGCAATTCCCTCGGGAGCCTGAAGAAGCGGGATACGCCCGACAACCTGTGGACCAAGTGTCGCGGGTGTGGCGAGATGCTCTTCACCAAGGAGTTCGAGGACAATCTGTCGGTCTGCCCGCGTTGCCAGTTCCATGGCCGCATCGGTGCGCAGACCCGCTTCGACCAGCTGCTCGATGCCGGTTATTCCGTGCTGCCCGCGGCCCGGGTCCCCGAGAACCCGCTGAACTTCCGCGACAGCAAGAAGTATTCCGACCGTCTCAAGGCCGCTCGCGCCGCCAATCCGTTCCCCGATGCGCTCACCAATGCGCTCGGCGCGATCGATGGCCGCAAGGTCGTGCTCGGCGTGCAGGACTTCGCCTTCATGGGCGGGTCGATGGGCATGGCCGTGGGCGAGGCCTTCGTCGAGGCCGTCGAACGCGCCATTGCCGAAGATTGCGGCTACGTGATCTGCACGGCAGCGGGCGGCGCCCGCATGCAGGAGGGCATCCTCTCGCTCATGCAGATGCCCAAGGCCACCGTGGCCATCCGCCGCCTGGCGCGGGCCGGGCTTCCCTATATCGTCGTCCTGACGGATCCCACCACCGGCGGCGTCACTGCCAGCTACGCGATGCTGGGCGACGTCCAGATCGCCGAGCCGGGCGCGCTCATCGGCTTTGCCGGCCAGCGCGTGATCCAGGACACCATCCGCGAAAAACTCCCCGACGGYTTCCAGCGCGCCGAGTACCTACATGCCCACGGCATGGTGGACATGGTGGTCCAACGCAAGGACCTCAAAGACACGCTGGCCTCGCTGCTCGAATATCTTGAACGAAAGGAAGTTGCGTGAACATCGACAGCGCGCTGGTACGCGAGCTCGCCGAGCTCCTTGCTGAAACCGGACTGACCGAAATCGAGGTCGAGGACGGCGAACGCAAGATCAAGGTCGTGCGTCAGGTCGCACAGCAGATCGTTGCCGCTGCCGCCCCGGCCCTGGCCGCCGCGCCGGTTGCCGCTGCTGCCGCGCCGGTCGCCGAAGCGGCTCCGGCCGCTCCGGTCGATGCGGTCAAGTCGCCCATGGTCGGCACCGTCTACCTCGCGCCCGAGCCCAGCGCGCCGAACTTCATCAGCGTCGGCCAGCAGGTCAAGGCGGGTGACGTGCTGCTGATCGTCGAGGCCATGAAGGTCATGAACCAGATCAACGCTCCCAAGAGCGGCACGATCCAGGCCATCCTCGTCGACAACCAGCAGCCGGTCGAATTCGACCAGCCGCTCGTCGTTATCGCCTGAGGACCGGACGCTTCATGAGTATCAAGCGCCTCCTGATTGCCAACCGCGGCGAGATCGCGCTGCGCATCCACCGCGCGGCGCGCGAGATGGGCATCGAGACCGTGGCGGTCCACTCGACCGCCGACGCTGACGCCATGCATGTGCGGCTGGCCGACCATGCCGTCTGCATCGGCCCGCCGGCGGCCAAGGACTCGTATCTGAACGTCGCGGCGATCATCGCCGCGGCCGAGATCACCCAGGCCGACGCGATCCATCCCGGCTATGGCTTCCTTTCCGAGAACGCCCAGTTCGCGGAGATCGTCGAGGCGCATGGTCTGGTCTGGGTCGGCCCCAAGCCCGAGCACATCCGCACGATGGGCGACAAGGTGGAAGCCAAGCGCACCGCCGGTGCGCTCGGCCTGCCGCTGGTTCCGGGCTCCGATGGTGCGATCGAGGACTTCGACGAGGCGCGCGCACTGGCCGAGACCATCGGCTATCCGGTCATCATCAAGGCCGCTTCCGGCGGCGGCGGCCGCGGCATGAAGGTCGTGAATTCGGCCGAGGAACTGGAAAGCCAGATGGGCCAGGCCCGCTCGGAGGCCAAGGCGGCCTTCGGCGACGCCACGGTCTACATGGAAAAGTACCTCGGCAACCCGCGCCACATCGAGTTTCAGGTGTTCGGCGACGGCAACGGTGCGGCCGTGCACCTTGGCGAGCGTGACTGCTCGCTCCAGCGCCGTCACCAGAAGGTGCTGGAAGAAGCGCCTTCGCCGGTCATCACCCCCGAAGAGCGCGACCGCATGGGCGGCATCGTCTCCAAGGCGATGGCCGACATGGCCTATCGCGGCGCCGGCACCATCGAGTTCCTCTGGGAAAACGGTGAGTTCTACTTCATCGAGATGAACACCCGCCTGCAGGTGGAGCATCCGGTGACCGAGGCCATCACCGGCGTCGATCTCGTGCGCGAACAGATCCGCGTTGCCGACGGCAAGCCGCTGACCTTCACGCAGGATGCCATCGAGTTCAAGGGCCACGCCATCGAGTGCCGCATCAACGCGGAAGACCCGTGGAACTTCACGCCCTCGCCCGGCCAGGTCACCAACTACCACGCGGCCGGCGGCATGAACGTGCGCGTCGATTCGGGGCTCTATTCAGGCTACCGGATTCCGCCGTACTACGATTCGATGATCGGCAAGCTGATCGTCTCCGGCCGTACCCGCCAGGGTGCGATCATGCGCCTGAAGCGCGCGCTGGAGGAAATGGTGATCGACGGGGTGAAGACCTCGATCCCGATGCACCAGGCCCTGCTCGAGGACCCCGAGTTCCAGAGCGGCGAATATACGATCAAGTGGCTGGAAGAATGGCTGGCCAAGCGCGCCGGTTGAGGCGCGCTGGACCAGGCAGGTAGACGGAAAAGAGCATGATCTCGTTCCTTGAATTCGAAAAGCCGATCGCCGCGCTCGAGGCGCGCATCGCGGAGCTGCGCACGACCGCCAGCGACAGCGACCTCGACATCGCGGGCGAGATCGCCCGGCTGGAGAAGAAGAGCGCCGGCATGCTGGCGGCGACTTACGGCAAGCTGACGCCTTGGCAGAAGACGCAAGTGGCCCGCCATCCGCAGCGGCCCCACTTCCTCGACTACCTGCGCCTCGGCTTCACCGACTTCGTTCCGCTCGCGGGCGACCGCGTCTATGGCGAGGATGCGGCGATCATCGGCGGCCTGGCCCGGCTCAATGGCCGCAAGGTCATGGTGCTCGGCCATGAAAAGGGCCACGACACGCCCAGCCGCATCAAGCACAATTTCGGCTCCGCCAAGCCCGAGGGCTATCGCAAGGCGATCCGCCTGATGGAAATGGCGGGCAAGTTCGGCCTGCCGGTCGTCACGCTGGTCGATACGGCCGGTGCATTCCCGGGCATCGAAGCCGAGGAGCGCGGCCAGGCCGAAGCGATCGCGCGTTCGATCGAAGCCTGCCTTGCCGTGCCGGTGCCGATCGTCTCGGCAATCGTGGGCGAGGGCGGTTCGGGCGGCGCCGTGGCGCTGGCCGCGGCCGACCGCGTGCTCATGCTGGAACACTCGATCTATTCGGTGATCTCGCCGGAAGGTGCCTCCTCGATCCTGTGGCGCACGCCTGACAAGGCTCCCGACGCAGCGGAGGCCATGAAGGTCACCGCCCAGGACCTGCTGTCGCTGAACGTGATCGAGCGCGTCGTTTCCGAACCCGTCGGCGGCGCTCACCGCGATGCCCCGGCCACCGCCCGGTCGCTGTTCGCCGCGATCGAAGAGGAACTGGACACGCTGGACGCACTTCCGGCCAGCGACTTGCTCGCCCGCCGCGAGGAACGCTTCCTGGCCATCGGCCGCGCGTGATTTCCAGGAAGAGGCGCCGGCCGGTGGGTCGGTGCCTCTTCCGGTCGCTCTTCCTGCAGGGAAAGGGCGGCGCCATCCCCATTGACCGTCCCGGCCCGCTGTGTCAGAGCGCGGGCTTACCGATCGCCGATGCGCTGCATCGCCGCCGATCCGCGGGTGTAGCTCAATGGTAGAGCAGCAGCTTCCCAAGCTGAATACGAGGGTTCGATTCCCTTCACCCGCTCCAAACTTCCCATTTAGATCCGATCTCGCTGCCGGATTCTGGCGTCCCGGCTGGACAAATCCGGGCGCATGGTGTGTCTGGACGGGCCTTGGGGCTATGAGGGATGCGAAATGACGCCTGTCGAACGGGGAATGCGGGCTCTGGCGGAGACGCTGGGCTACGGCGATTGGGATGCAGTGGACGCGCTTTCGCGCGACAAGCTGAAGGCCGCAGCGCGGGCGGTGCTCGAAGCGATCCGCGAGCCGGACCTGTACATGACGGAATCGGGCGCGGAAATCGTGCGTCATGTCGGCAGCAACGAGAGCGAGGAGGCTTATCGCAACGACGCTGCGAATACCTGGCGCTTCATGATCGCGGGTGCCCTGGGACAGGATTGAGCGCCGGAGGCCGGGCATGAAAAAAGGGGCCGCAGCGACGCGGCCCCTTTTTTCGTTTCCTTGGACTCCGTGCTTAGCTGGCGCCGCCGAACAGGTCGGCCAGCTTGACCCGGGCGCCCAGGAACACATAGCGGCCCACCGCGCTGATCGGCGTGTTCAGGCTGCCGAGGTCGGGCTTCTGGTTGAACAGGTTGGTCACGCCGCCATAGAGCGTGAACTGGTCGCCCACATCGTAAGTCAGGCTCAGGTCGTGCGAGAAGCGCGCCTTGAACTTGAGATATTCGGGCGCGACGATGTCCGGATTGGCGGCGATTGTCTGGCGGTCGTAGCGATAGACGGCCGAGGCGTAGTTAATCTGCCAGTCGAGGCCGAAGGCGCCGCTCTGCCAGGTGAGGTCGGCCGTGACCTGGTACCTCGGTGCGCCGGCCACATAGGCGTTGTTCACCGTGGCCGCGCCGGGGATCGGCACCGAATCCAGGCGGTGCAGGTAATTGGCCATGACCCGCGCGCCAAAGGTGCCGGCGCTCGCCGTCGGGATCGCATAGGCGAGCGCCAGGTCGAGCCCGGAAGTGCGGATCTGCGCCACGTTGAACGGGGTCAGCTGGAAGCCGGTGATATTGCCCGCGCCGGTGCCGCCGTTCTGCCGCGTGACCACGCCGCAATAGGGATTGTCGAGGCTGGCCTGATCCACGCAGAGATCGGCCAGGTTCTGGGCGGTGGTGACGTTGATCGCATTGCGGATGCGGATGTCGTACCAGTCGGCCGAGAGCGTCAGGCGCGGCAGGAAGGTGGGCTGGAGCACCACTCCTGCGGTCCAGGTCTTCGCGGTTTCTTCCTTCAGGTCGGGATTGCCGGCGCCGTAGCCGGGAATGACCTGCCCGGTTACGCCGTTGAAGCCGGAAGGGTCGGCGCCCAGCGAGGTGAGCAGGGCGCTGCAGTTCGCTGCACGGTACTGCGTACCGTTCTGCAGATAGGCGGAGCCGCAGGGATCGTTGATCGCCTGATAGGTCTGCGTGGCGCCGGTGTAGAGTTCGCTGATGTTCGGTGCGCGGACCGACTTCGAGTAGGAGCCGCGGAACGTAACGTCCTGCACCGGGGCCCACTCGCCGCCCAGCTTCCATGCGCTGGTCGAACCGACGGTGGAATAGTCCGAATAACGGACGGCGCCGTTGGCGGACAGGCGATGGGCGAAGGGCATGTCCGCCAGGATCGGCAGGTTCACTTCGCCGAAGACCTCCCACACGTCGAACGCGCCGCGGGTGTCGCCCAAGGCGCTGGTGAAGGTCAGGCCCTGCGAGACGAGTTCGTCGGCCACGAACCGGCTGGTCTCCTTGCGATATTCGCCGCCCAGCGCGAAGGAGATCGGTCCGCCGGGAAGCTCCAGCAGGCCCTGGCTGTCGCCGGTCAGGGTGCCGCTGACGACATGCTGGGTCATCGTCGTGCGGTCGGTCGTATCGGCCATGATCCAGTCCAGCGCGGCCTGGTTCGCGGCGTTGTTCTCACCGAAGAGGTTGAGCGGCAGGCAGTCGCCCGGCGCGAAAGTCACGGGCGGGATCGGCGCGCGGTTGCGGTTGTAGGGCTGGAACGGTGTCCATCCGGCCTGGGTGTTGACGCGGCAGGTCACGCCGCCCCCACTGTTGTTCGCGCCTTCGCTCACCGCGTCGATCGCGGCGAGGTAGCGGTCGGTCAGCATGTTGTTGACGTAGCGCGATTTCACCTTGGTCTGGCCGAAGACGTAGGACAAATCGTAGCGCAAGTTGGGGCTGATCTGCCCGCGCGCGCCGACGACGCTGCGGATCGTCTCGCGCGTCACGTCCTCGCCGCGGCGGCCGAAATCGAAGTTGTCGCGGTTGACGAGCACACCGCCCATCGCCGGATCGATATAGGGCTGGACGGCCGCGGGGATGTACGGATTGTCCTGGGGGATGAAGAGGTAATAGTCGAAAGTCGGCTGCCCCAGCGAGAAGGAGCGGCTGCTGGCGTACTTGCCCTCGGCGTAGAGCGTCAGCGCACTGCTGACGTCGAAATGGGCCGAGGCGCTCACCACGTCGCGCTTGATCTGCGGCAGGAGGTCGTTTCCATAGTCGGAAACGAGCGTGCCCGAGCCGCCTTGCTGGTAGGCCGGGGCCACGAGGGTACCGTGGTCGAAGAGTTGGCCGTCGGCGCCGACGAAATCGGGCACACCGTCGAAATTGACGTCGATTCCGCCCGCGCGCGAGGTGTCGAAATAGCGGATATTCCGCATCGGCACGTAGTCGGGGATACCGTCGTCATTGGTCAGCCCGGCCTCGGTATCGGCAGGGTTGAGGTAGAAGTCGACCTTGTTCTCGCCGTCGAGATAGCGGCGCGAATGGGCGCTGAGGCGGTCTTCCTCGCCGTGCTCCCAGGCCAGGGCGAAGTTGCCGCGGCCGCCGGCGAAATTGTGACCCGCGGTGAGGGCGATCAGGCGCTGGCCGGCATCGCCGTGGCCGGAAATGCCCGTCTGAACACGGGCGGTCAGGCCTTCGAAGTCCTGCTTCTGGATGAAGTTGACGACGCCGGATACCCCGTCCGCGCCGTAGACCGCCGAAGCGCCGCCGGTGAGCACTTCGACGCGCTCGACCAGATCGAGCGGGATGGTGTTGATATCCACCGACTGCACGCCGGGGACCGAGGCGACCTGGCGGCGGCCGTCGATCAGCACCAGAGTGCGCTGGGTGCCGAGATTGCGCAAGTTCAGCAGGTTGAGCCCGGTGAAGCCGATACCCGCGCGGCTCCCGCTGGTGTCATAAGACCCGACGGAGTTCTGCAGGGCCGGAATGGTCTTGAGAAAGTCGGTCAGGTTGGTCGTGCCTGATTCGAGCACGTCCTTCGCCGTTACCACGGTCACCGGATTGGGCGCGTCGGACGAGGCCTGCGCGATCCGCGATCCGGTGACGACGATCGCTTCGCCTGCGGCATCGCCGGCTTCCTGCGCCAGAATGGGCTGCGGGAAGAGCAAGGCGAGGGTCGGCACAAGCGTTCCGCCGAGAAGGACCTTGTCCTTGCGGGTCATCATTTTTCGCGTTCCTTAGACAGTCGCATCGGCCCGTCGGACCGAGAAGTGGTCAGAAGGGAACACGGCGGCGGTACGCGAAGAGATTTACGTAGCGATTAACAAGAAATGTAACGATGCATTGGCGGAATTATCACGGATGTCCGTTGTAGGATTGCAACAGTTTAATGCGGGGACGCGTCGGAGGGCACTGCCAAGTGCCGCTCCGATCCCCCGCCGCAATCAGGCCTGATTCCAGCCAACTACCGATTTTGTTTCGAGATATTCGGCAAATCCGTGCTCGCCCCATTCGCGTCCGTTGCCGGAACGCTTGTAGCCCCCGAAGGGCGCGTGGAAGTCGAACCCGCCGTTGACCCAGATCGCCCCGGTGCGCATCCGGCGCGAAATCGCGCGCGCTGCGTCGAGGTCTTCGCCAGAAACGTAGCCGCCCAGGCCGAAGTTGGAATCGTTGGCGATTTCCACCGCGTGATCGACGTCGTCGTAGCCGATGATGACCAGCACCGGGCCGAAGATCTCGTCCCGGGCGATCACCATGTCATTGGTGCCGACGAATACGGTGGGCTTCACATAGTAGCCCTTGTCGAGCCCCTCGGGCTTGCCGGGGCCGCCGGCGATCAGCTTGGCGCCTTCCTCCAGGCCCTTCTCGATATAGCCCTGGATGATCTCGTACTGGCTCTTGGAGACGACCGGGCCCATCGCGAAGTTGCCCTTGGGATCGCCTACGGTCACGCCGTTTGCAGCCTCGGTGGCAGCGGCCACGGCATCGTCCATGCGCGCGCTGGGCACCAGCAGGCGCGAACCGGCCGAGCAGGTCTGGCCGGAATTGCCCATCATCCCGCCGGTGGCGGCGGCGACGTTGGCGGCGAGCGAAGCATCGTCGAGCACGATCCATGCAGACTTGCCGCCGAGTTCGAGGCCGACCCGCTTCACGGTATCGGCCGCGTCCTTCTGGATCTGCACGCCCACCGGCTCCGACCCGGTGAAGGAGATCATGTCCACGTCCTCATGCGTGGAAAGCGCGGTGCCGATCTCGCTGCCCTTGCCCTGCACCATGTTGAACACGCCGGCGGGAACACCCGCGTCGTGCAGGATTTCGGCCAGGATCTGGGCAGAATACGGCGCCAGTTGCGGAGGCTTCAGGATCATCGTGCAGCCGGCGGCGAGGGCCGGGAAGATTTTCACGCAGGTCTGGTTCATCGGCCAGTTCCACGGCGTAATCAGGCCGCAGACGCCGATCGGCTCCTTGCGGATCATGGTGACGCCGCGCTGTTCCTCGAACTTGAAGTCCTTCAGCACTTCGATCGCGGTGGACAGGTGGCCCTTGCCCAGCAGCGTGTGGAACCCGCAGGCGAGCGACATCGGCGCGCCCATTTCCTCGCTGACGGCCTCGCCCAGTTCGGTTTCGCGCTTCAGATATTCGGCCAGGATCGCTTCGAGCAGGTCGAGGCGTTCCTTCGCGCTCGTCTCGCCGAAGGTGGCGAAAGCACGGCGGGCGGCGGCCACGGCCTTGTCGACATCGGCGGCCGAACCCAGCGAGATCGTGCCGGAGACTTCCTCGGTGGCCGGATTGACGACTTGTGCGGTGCGCGGCGCGATGGGATCGACCCACTGCCCGTCGATGTAGAACTGGGTGTAATTGCGCATCGTTCTCTCCCGTTCCTAAAGCAAAACCGCCCCGCACTCGGATCGAGAGGGAGCGGCTTCGCTTCAGGTCTGCATTGGTTTTCCGGTTTCCGGCTTACTGGGTGCCCTCGGCATACCAGGTGCGGAATTCCGAATAGTTCGGCATTTCTTCCGAGTTCGCAGCCGGGTCGATCGGGACGTGGATCACGGTGCAGCCGCCGCGCTCATAGGCGCGCTGGATGGCCGGGCCGATGTCTTCCGCCTTCTCGACGTATTCGCCTGCCGCGCCGAAGCCTTCGGCGATCTTGTCGAAGCGGACCTTGTCGGACCAGTGCACGCCGGTTTCCTTGGTACCCTTGCCGAAGGTGCGCTTGTAGACGCCCACTTCGAGGCCCCATTGGAAGTCGACGCCGACGATCACCACCAGCGGCAGGTTCTTGCGCACCGCCACTTCCAGTTCGCCGACATGGAACAGGAACGAGGAGTCCGACGTGATCAGCATGCCCGGGCGCTGCTTGCCCGTTTCGGCCTGGTCGGCGAGCATGGCGCCCGTCGCATAGGGCAGGCCGGTGCCGATGTGGCCGTAGTTCTGGTTCCAGATCACGTCGTGCGGCTTGGCCTGCGAATAGGTCCACTGGAAGATCACCGTGGCGCCGCCGTCGCGGATCAGGATGCCGTCCTTCGGGAAGGCCTTGGTCGCTTCGGTGACGAACTGGCTGGTGTGCATCTTCGCGGTGGAGCCATCGGGCTTGCCGGCGGCTTCCTCGGCCAGTTCGACAAGCTGGTCAGCATCGCGCTGGATATATTCGGCCAGCGAGGCTGCCGCCTTGCGCGGCGTATCCTTGAGGGCGCGGACCAGCTGCGGCACCACGGCGCGCACATCGCCCACCAGCGGCACGTCGATCGGGCGGTTGACGCCGATCGCGGTCGGGTCCTGCTGGACGTAGATCCACTTGCGATTGGCTTCGTTGTCCACCCAGTGGCGCCAGCGGCCATAGTGGCTCGGCTCACCCAGTTCGGTGGCGAGTGCCACGCAGCAATCGCTTTCGACCACGGCGTCGATCGACGCTTCCGAGAAACCATAGGGGAACGTGCGGTCCTCAAGCCCCTCGATGAACGAGGTTCCGCCCGAGGTCTGGATGACCGGGCACTGCATCAGTTCGGCCAGTTCCTTGACCGAGGCGCCGGCCTTGGCGGTGTAGACGCCGTGACCCACCAGCAGCACCGGGTTCTTGGCATTGCGGATGATCTCGGCCGCTTCGGCAATGCGGTCGCCGTCGGCGCCCTGATTGGTCAGGCGGTAGCGGTGCGGTGGCAGCACCGGCGGCAGGTCCAGCTCTTCCAGAATGACGTGCGCGGGATACTCGATATAGGCCGGTCCCGGCGTGCCCGACATGGCGACGCGGATGGCTTCGCGCACGATCTCGTCGGTCTGGTCGGCATATTCGATCGAGCTGGAGAACTTCACCGAATCCTCGATCATCGGCTCCTGCCGCACGAACTGGATGCGGCCACGGCGCACGCGGCGCTCGGTGATGCGGGCGCGCTGGCCGCCCATGAAGATCACCGGATCGTTCTCAACCTTGGCGCACTGAATCGCGGGCATCATGTTCGCCATGCCCGGCCCGAGTGTGCCGATGCAGAGTGCGGGCTTGCCGGTGATGCGGGCGGCGGCGGCGGCCATGTGGCCGGCGGACGCTTCGTGGTGCGGCGAAACGACAGTCCAACCGCGCGATTCGGCTTCAAGGAACAAGTGGACGAAGTTGGGATCGGGAATGCCGAACAGGGTCTTGATGCCCTCAGCCTCGAACAGGTCGAGAATGCGCTTGAAAACCGGGGTGCCCTTGCGTGCCGAAACAGGCGCTTCGGCCTGGGGTTGATCGTCGTACATCGTCTTGCCTTCCTCTCGATCCGTTTTCTGCCCGCGATGCGGGGGGAATCAGGTTGCCGTTCTTTTTCCCAAGGCACGGCTTGAACATGTGGTTAGCCCAAGCCTCGGGACACTGTCAGGTGAAATCAACAGTACTGTTCACTTGGAATCGACTGCTATCGCCGGGGCGACGCTGAGGGCCTCTTCGGCCAGTTCTGCGAGCACCGCTTCGTTGTCCTGCCCGAGCGTGGGCGCCGGCCCGCGTACCCGGCCCGGGGTGGCGGAAAACCACGTCGGCACGCCAGGGAATCGCACCGGGCCCTGCTCGGTCTCGACCTCTTCGAAGAAGCCGATGGCGTTCAGGTGCGCGTTGTCGAACAATTCGTCGGTGGAGCGCAGCGGCGCGCAGGGGATGTGCAGGCCGCGCAGAGTGTCGAGCCATTCCTGCGTGGTGCGGGTCAGGAACGTCTCGCCCAGCAGACCATAGACCCGGCCGATCTGGCGGGCGCGCTTTTCCAGCGTGGAGAACTCCTCCGTCGCCCATTCCGGCTGCACCGATTCGACGAAAGCGTTCCAGTGCTTGTCATTGTAGACCAGCGCGGCGACGTAGCCGTCCTGCGTCTTGTATGGCCGGCGGTTCGGCTCGACCGCGCGGTGATAGTGTGCGGGGCTCGTCGGCGGCGTGAACATGGCGCCGTTGGCGTGCTCCACCAGCATGAACGAGGTCATCGCCTCGAACATGGTGACTTCCACTTCCTGGCCCTCTCCCGTGCGCTCGCGGTGATAAAGCGCCATCATCGTCGCGTAGAGCGCGTGGAGGCCGGCCACCTTGTCTGCCATGATCGTGGCGACATAGCCGGGCTCGCCGTTCATCAGGCCCTGCACATGCGGGATGCCGCATTCTGCCTGGATGGTATCGTCATAGGCGGGCTTGTCGCCCTCCGGCCCGCGCCGCGAATAGCCGTAGCAATTGGTGTAGACGATGTCCGGCCGGATCGTGCGCACCGCCTCGTAATCGAAGCCCAGCTTGCGGATCGCGCTGCCGCGCATCGAATGGATGAAGACATCCGCCGTGGCGATCAGCGCGCGCAGGCTCTCGCGGTCCTGCTCGGCGCGCAGATCCAGAACGATCCCGCGCTTGCCGCGATTCACGTTGACGTAGATGCCGCCCATGCCGGGCACCGGGCCCTGGGTGATCCAGCGGGTGTTGTCGCCCTCGGGAGGCTCCACCTTGATAACTTCCGCGCCCATGTCCGCCATGATCTGTGTGGCATAGGGGCCGAAGACCACGCTGGTGAGGTCCACCACGCGCAGGCCGGCTAATGGTCCGCCACCTTTCGAATCCTTGCTCGCGGTCAAGGCCCTCTCCTTCTCGTTGGCCTATGCGTAACGCAACGCCCGAGCGAAAACCATTCGTATTTGCGTTTGATGGGCGCATATCGGCACGATGATGGTTGTGAGGCAAAGGGCCCGCTGCTAGTTCGGGGAGCGGGAAGACAAGAGGAACGCCATGGATTTCGCCCTGACCGACGACCAGCAGAACATCCGCGAGGCCGTTCTCAAGCACTGTTCGCAGTTCTCTGACGAGTACTGGCTGGAAAAGGATCGCAGCGGCGAATTCCCTTACGAGTTCCACAAGTCGATGGCCGATGCCGGCTGGCTGGGCGTGGCCATGCCCGAAAGCGTCGGCGGCGCCGGGCTGGGCATTACCGAGGCGGCGGTGATGATGCAGGCCGTGGCCGAGAGCGGCGGCGGCATGACGGCGGCATCCTCCATCCACCTGCCCGTCTTCGGGCTGGAGCCGGTGATGCTGTTCGGCACCGAGGAGCAGCAGCAGCGGATGATCCCGCCGATCCTGTCGGGCGAGGAGAAGATGTGCTTCGCCGTGACCGAGCCGAACACCGGGCTCGACACTACCAGCCTCAAGACCCGCGCTGAGAAAGTGCCGGGCGGTTACCGCGTCAATGGTGAGAAGGTGTGGATCACGCAGGCCCACATCGCCGATCGGATGCTGATCATCGCCCGCACCACACCGCTGGAACAGGTGAAGAAGAAGACCGACGGCCTCAGTCTTTTCTATACGAAGCTCGACCGCGAACACATCGAGACGCGGATCATCCCCAAGATGGGCCGCCACGCCGTCGGCTCCAACATGATGTTCATCACCGACCTGTTCATCCCGGACGAGGATCTGATCGGTGAGGAAGGCCAGGGGTTCCGCATCCTGCTCAAGGGCCTCAATCCCGAACGCGTGCTGCTGGGGGCGGAGGCGACCGGATTGGGCCGCGTCGCGATCCAGCGGGCCTCACGCTATGCGCGGGAACGCGTGGTGTTCGGGCGGCCGATCGGCCAGAATCAGGGCATCCAGCACCCGCTCGCCAAGGCGTGGATGCAGGTGGAGGCGGCCAGCCTGATGGTGTTCAAGGCTGCCACCCTGTTCGACAAGGGGCTGGACTGCGGGGTGGAGGCGAACTCCGCCAAGTACCTTGCCGCCGAAGCCGGGTTCGAGGCGTGCCAGACCGCCGTGATGTCGATGGGCGGCATGGGCTATGCGCAGGAATACCACGTCGAGCGCTACCTGCGCGAAGTGATGATCCCGCGCATCGCGCCGGTCAGTCCGCACCAGATCATGAACTTCATCGCCGAGAGGGTTTTGGAACTGCCCAAGAGTTATTGAGGCGGCTCCCCTTGAGAAAGCCCGTCATCCCGGCGAAAGCTGGGGCCGTAATCGGAAGCGCGGGGCCTGGCTGCCCGCGATCCCGGCTTCCGCTGGGATGACGACTGGAGAGAACATGCCCAAGCACGAAGCAATCGCCGCCCGCTCCTGGCTTTTCGCGCCGGGCGACAGCGAGAAGAAGATGACCAAGGCGATGGAGGGCGAGGCCGACATCGTCCTGATCGACCTGGAAGACGCCGTCGCGCCGGATTCCAAGGCCGCCGCGCGCCCGATGGTGCATGACTTCATTGCCGCCAACCCCGATCAGCGCGGCCGCCTCTGGGTGCGGATCAACCCGCTCGACGGCCCGCACACGCTGGACGACCTTGTGGCAATCATGCCCGCGCGTCCCGGCGGGATCATGCTGCCCAAGGTCTATGGCCGGCAGGACGTGGAGACGCTGGACCGCTACCTCGAAGCGCTGGAAGTGGCGAACGGCATCGAGCAGGGATCGACCCCGGTGATCGTGCTGATCACCGAGACCGCCGAAGCGATGTTCCACACCGGCGACTACAAAGGCGCCCCGCGCGTGGTGGCATTGACCTGGGGCGCGGAAGACTTGGCCGACTCCATCGGCGCTTCGTCCAACAAGAATGCGGACGGCTCGTACTCCTTCACCTACGAACTGGCGCGCAGCTTGACCGTGCTGGGCGCAGCGACGGCGGGCGTGACTGCGATCGAGACGATCAGCGCCGACTTCAAGGACCTCGACGCGCTCAAGGCCCGCGCCGAAAAGGTGCGCCGCGACGGCTATCGCGGGATGATGGCGATCCACCCGGCGCAAATCCCGGTGATCAACGAAGCCTTCACCCCCACCGAGGCTGAAATCGCCGAAGCGCAGGAGATCGTCGACGTGTTCGCCGCCAACCCCGGCGTCGGCGCCATCGGTTGGAAGGGCGGCATGCTCGACCGTCCGTACCTCGCCCGTGCCGAACGTCTGCTGCGGCAGGCCGGCAAGCTGTGACCATCAAGCTCGCCGCATCCGAACTCGATCTCTCCCGGTTCTTGAAACCGGGCGACCGTGTGGTCTTCGGTCAGGCCTGCGGCGAGCCGACTACTTTGGTGGAAGCCTTGATCGAGCAGGGAGAAGCCATCGGCGGCCTCCACGCCTTCATCGCCACCAGCTTCTCCGGCCTGTTCACGCCCGAAAGCGCGCGGTCCTTCCGCCTATCCAGCATGGGCGCGATCGGCGCGCTGCGCAGCATGACCAAGGCCAATGCGCTGGACGTCATCCCCGTCCACGTCAGCCAGGTCGCCTGCCTGATCGAAGCGGGCATCATGCCCTGCGACGTGGCGATGATTCAGGTCAGCCCGGCCGATGCGCAAGGCAACCACAGCTGCGGGTTGATCTCCGACTACGTGCGCGCGGCGGTCGACAAGGCGCGCGTCGTGATCGCTGAAGTCAACGAGCAAGTGCCTTACGTTCCCGGCGAGACGATACCCGGCGCGTTGATCGACGTGGCCGTCCACGTCAGCCGCGCGCCGGTGGAAGTGGCCCCGGCGAAGATCGGCCCGACCGACGAGGCCATCGCCCGCCACTGCGCCGAATTCATCGGCGACGGCGCCGTGCTGCAAACCGGCGTCGGCGCGGTGCCCGACGCGATCCTGCGCCTGCTGCACGACCGCAAGGACCTGGGCGTCCATTCCGGCATGCTGGGCGACGGTCTGGTCGATCTGGCCGAAGCCGGCGTGCTGACCAATGCCCGCAAGGAGATCGACCGCGGCGTCTCCGTCAATGGCGCGCTGATCGGCACGCGGCGGCTCTACGACTGGGCCGCGAACAATCCGGCGATCCGCATGACGCCCACCAGCTACACCCACGACGCGGGCACGCTTTCGCGGTTATCCCGCCTCGTCACGATCAATTCGGCGCTGGAAGTGGACCTCACCGGCCAGGTCAATGCCGAACAGTCCGGTGCCAGCTATCTGGGCGGCACCGGAGGGCAGGTCGATTTCGTGCGCGCCGGCGCGCGCTCGCCGGGCGGGGCTTCGCTGATGGTGCTGGCCTCGACCGCCAAGGGCGGCAGCCTCTCCAAGATCGTGACCGCACTCTCTGGCCCGGTTACCACTGCGCGGACCGAGGTGGACGTGATCGTCACCGAATACGGCGCGGCGCGGCTCAAGGGCCAGTCGCTGGCCGAACGCGCGAAGCGGCTGGTCGCCATCGCCCATCCCGACTTCCGCGAAGACCTGTCGCGCACCGCCCATGAGATCGAAAAAAGGGGCTTCTGAAGTGTCGAGTTCGCAAGAAAGTCGGGCTGTCCTCTACGATGCCCATGACGACGGCATCGCGGTCATCACCATCAACCGCCCTGAACAGCGCAATTGCCTGAGCCGCGAAGTGCGCGAGGGACTGCGTGAGGCATGGGCGACATTCGAGGCCGACGCCTCCGCCCGCATCGCCATTCTCACCGGCAGCGGCGACAAGGCCTTTTGCGCCGGCGGCGATCTCAAGGAGATGGTGGAAACCGGCATGGCCGTGCCGCCGCGTGATCTCTACGCGCTGCCTTACGACACCATCGAACTGACCAAGCCCACCATCGCTGCGGTCAACGGCCATGCCTTCGCCGGCGGCTGGATGATCGCGCAGGCCTGCGATCTCTGCGTCGCCAGCACCCATGCGAAGTTCGCGATTACGGAGGTGAAAGTCGGGCGCGGCAGCCCCTGGGCCTCGCCGCTGATTCACATGATCCCGCAGCGGATCATGATGGAGATCATGCTCACCGGAAAGCCGATCACCGCCCAGCGCGCTTACGAGATCGGCCTCGTCAACCGCCTTGCCGAGCCCGGTGCGGTGTTGGACGCGGCGATCGAACTGGCGCTGGAAGTGCTGGAAGGCGCGCCCCTATCGGTAAAAGCCGCGCGCGAAACCGTGATGCTCTCGACCGAGATGGGCCGCTCCGCCGCGCTACAGGCGGCGCGGGCTGCGCATGAGCTTACCTACAACAGCGGCGACGCGCAGGAAGGCCCGCGCGCCTTTGCCGAGAAGCGCAAGCCGGAGTGGAAGGGGCGCTAGGCGGACTTACCTCTCCCGGCCAGGATGCCGGGGAGAGGTATGTACCGCCGTGTGACGCCTCAGCGCTCTTCCACCAGGCTTTCCGCGGTTGCTCTCGCCTCGTCGGGTGAAGCGTCCTCGAACTTCACGCCAGGATGCCCGTCGCCCTTGCGCCAGTCGCCCAGCATGTCGCGGAAGGCGTCCCAGCCGGGCAGATATCCGCGGAACAGCGCCCACTTCAGCTCCTTGTCGCCCTCGTTGTTGAAGTAGCTGGGCGTGCAATCGTTCTGGAAGCCGGACATGTCGACTTCGTTTTCCTTGCAGTGCGCGCAGTAGCCTTCGACGCCTTCCGTGGTGGCGGAAACCGTGCTGGCGCCCCGGCGCTGGGTCTCGCCGATCATGAAGGCGATGTGCTCCGCCTGGCGCCCGAACTGCTCGGTGGTGGACGAGTTCGTCGCGCCCTGGATGTAGCCCATGTAGAACATCGCCGGGAACTCGTTGGTGATCACGCCGTGGAACGTGCTCGCGCCATTGGTCCAGTGGTCGTAGATCGACTTGCCGCCGCGTCCTTCCACGGTGTCGATGCCCCAGCGGCGCTTGAGGTCGCTGGTCACCTCGAAGCCGCTGGCGAAGATCACCAGATCGACTTCGTGCTCGACACCGTCGGCGATGAAGCCCTTCTCGGTCATCCGCTCCACGCCCTGTGTCGCGGAAACGTCGATCAGCGTGACGTTGGGCTGGTTGAACGCGGGGTAATAATCGTTGTTGGACAGCGGCCGCTTGCACATGAAGCGGAAGTACGGCTTCAGCTTTTCCGCCGTGTCCTTGTCCTCAACGATCGAATCCACGCGGCGGCGCAGGCGTTCCATCACTTGGAAGTCCACCACTTCGCGGCGGTCCATGAATTCCAGCGGTTCCAGCGCGGGCCAGCCCTCTTCGCCCAGTTCGATGGCAAGGTTACGGCTGATCTCGGTCCAGATATCGCAGATCAGGTCAGGTTCACCGGGGATGAAGAACTGCTGCGCGGCGCGGTGGAAGTTGGCCATGCGCTCCTGCTGCCAGCCGGGCTGGAGCGAGGCGGCCCATTCGGGATTCGTCGGCGGATTGGGCCGCTCGTCGATGTTCGAAGGCGTGCGCTGCAGCACGTAGAGGTGCTTGGCATACTTGGCGAGGTGCGGCACCGCCTGGACCGAGGTAGCCCCGGTTCCGATGATGGCAACGCGCTTGTCGCGCAGCTTTTCCAGTTCCGGCGCGGTCCACGAACCGCCGGTATAGTCATGCTCCCACCGGCTGGTGTGGAACATCTTGCCCTTGAAATCGTGAATGCCGGGGATGCCGGGCAGCTTGGGCATGTTCATCACGCCGCCCGCCATCACCACGAAGCGCGCGCGGATGTCGTCGCCGCGATTGGTGGTCACATGCCAGCGCTTGATGCTCTCATCCCAGCGGATGCCGGTGACCAGGGTGTGGAACAGCGCCTTGTCGGCTAGGTCGAAGCGCTCGGCCATGTCCTGGCAATACTGCTGGATTTCCCAGCCGTCGGAGAACTTCTTGCTGGGCATGAAGCCCGTTTCTTCCAGCAGCGGCAGGTAGCAGTAGGCGTCGTTGTCGCACTGCACGCCGGGATAGCGGTTCCAGTACCAGACGCCGCCGAATCCGCCCGCATGGTCGATGTTGCGGACGTTGGAAACGCCCTGCTTGTGCAGGTGATAGCCGGCCAGGATGCCCGAGAAACCGGCGCCCAGGATGGCAACGTCGATATCCTCGACCAGCGCCTCACGCTCCGCCACCGGGGTGAACGGATCGTGGGCATAGTTGTCCGAAAAGTCGTCGGTCGGCCGCACGTACTGCTCGCCGCCCTCACGGCGCAGGCGCTTGTCGCGCTCCTGAAGATACTTGGCCTTGAGCGCCGGGATATCGAGTTCCTCGGGCGAAGGCACGTCGGACTTGAGGCAGGTCATTTCCATCGCGTGGCATCCTCTTCGCGGCGACTCTGCTTAGGCCGCCCTTTGATTCCAGAGTTGCGAATTGCAGTGCTAGTTGTCAACACTGTTGTTCATTAAGCGTGTCAGGCATTCGCACTGGCCGTGGCCATCCTGAACGAATAGCCGATATGATCGACGTGCCCGTGCAGGCCGAAATCGAGCACTTCGGCCTTGTCATGAAACGCGTCCGAAGCCGCGGCGACATCCTCGATGGTCCATTCCGGGCGATAGACCCCGCGCGTTTCCGCCACGAACATCCGCGCCACGCGGCCCGCCATCGAGGCGAACATTTCGCCGGTGACGGGGCAGCTCTCATGTGCCAGCCAGCCGACCACCGGAGCGACCAGTTCGGGCTCCATCGGCGGATATTGCGAGATGTCGATGCCTTCGGCCATGCGCGTCACCGCGCCGGGCACGATGACGTTGCACTTCACGTCGTGCGCCTCGCCCTCCAGCGCGGCGATATTGTTCAGGCCCAGCATGGCCGACTTCGACATGCCGTAGTTCACGCAGTTGAGATTGCCGTAGAGCCCGCCGACCGAGCTGGTCAGCACGATGCGGCCATATCCCGCGTCGCACATCGGCCCGAATGCGGCCTGCACCACATGGAACGCGCCCAGCAGATGGACGTCGAGCACGGAATGGAGGTCGGCACCGGAAAGATCGCGGATCGATCCGTAGCGGACGTTGCCGGCGTTGTGGACCAGCACGTCGATCCGGCCCCATTGGTCGAGCGCGGCCTGGATGATCGCCTTGCCGCCTTCGGGGGTGGAAACGGAATCGGTGTTGGCGATCGCCTCGCCGCCGGCCGCCACGATCTCATCCACCACCTGCTGGGCGACGCCGACATCCGCGCCCGGCGCATCGAGATCGCCCCGGATCGCGCCGCCGAGATCGTTGACCACCACTTTGGCGCCGCGTTCGGCCAGCAGCAGGGCATAAGCCCGTCCCAGTCCGCGGCCGGCCCCGGTAATCACGGCCACCCGGCCCTCAAAGCGCAACGGGGCAAAGCGCAAGGGTGCAAAGCGCATCTCTTCCATGGTAAGCTCTCCGGCTTGCCCGTTCTCGGCCGGGCAGTCTCTTTTCCGTCTGACGGTCGAATATGCGCACGGGGCGAGCGGGGGCAATCGAACAAAGCCCTGTGAACGTCGCCGGGGCGATAGTGCGTCGCGGCAAGGTCTTCGTCCCGGTCCTCACGTTGCCTGCCCCCGACACGCTGGATAGGCTCGGGAGGAAAAGAACGGCCGCAAGAGCGCCGGACGAGAGGACATTTCGCGATGCTCGAACCCGCAGGACGCAACCATGGCAGCGTGGTCGCCCGCCCCTCCGAAGGCTGGATGCTGCACCGGCTGACCCCGCCCACGCGCCTTTACAGCGCCAACGGCCTGCGCACCGGTCCGGACGGGCGCATCTATGTGGCGCAAGTGGGCGGCAGCCAGATCAGCGCGGTCGATCCCGGTACCGGCGCGGTGGAGATCATCAGCCCGATGGGCGGCGCGATCACTGCGCCGGACGACCTTGCCTTCGACGAGGCAGGCAACCTCTACGCCACCGAGATTACCGAGGGCCGCGTCACCATGCTGCGGCCGGACGGCACCAGCGCCGTGGTCTGCGGCGACCTGCCGGTGGCCAACCCGATCACTTATTCGCAAGGGCGCCTGATCGCGGCGGGCTGCCACATGGGGTCGCAGATCCTCGAACTGGACCGCCACGGCGGTGCGCCGCGTGTGATCGCGGGCGACGTGCCGATGCCGAACGCCTTCGAAGTCGGCCCAGACGGCAAACTCTACATCCCGGTGATGGGCGCCAACGCGATCTGGCGCATTGACCTCGACGGCAGTGGCGAGCCTGAAGTGGTCTGCGGCGACCTTGGCGTGCCGGATTCGGTGAAGTTCGACAGCGAAGGGATGATCGTCTCCACCCAGGTCGCCAGCGGGCAGGTGCTGCGCATCGACCCGCGCACCGGCGCGAAGACGGTGCTGGCCGATATCGGCGCGGGCCTCGACAACTGCACCTTCGTGGGCGACCGCCTATTCATCTCGCACATCCTCGGTTCGATTCACGAGATCACCACGCCCAAGGCGGCAGGCGGTCTGGTGAAGCCGCTGATCGAGAAGGGCCTGCAATGGCCGCTGGACGTCGCCATGGGTGAGGACGGCGTGCTGTGGATCGCCGATGGCGGCTTCGTGTTCTCGCTCCGCGCGGGGGAGGCGGTGAAGCTGGAAGGCATGCTGTTCAGCCCCAGCTTCCCCGGTTACTCGCGCGGCGTCGCGGCGGCGGGCGCGGGGACCATGATCGTCACAACGGCCAACGGCGAAGTCGCCAAGTTCCATCCTGCCGGACCTTCCAGTGAGGTTTTGGCGAGCGGTTACGACCAGCTGATGGGCGTGGCGCTGGCTCCCTCCGGCGCGGTGGTCTTCGCGGAATATGGCACCGGCAAGGTCCACTCGGTGCACAATGGAAAAGTAGAGGAACTAGCCTCCGGGCTGGACCGGCCCAAGGGCGTGGCGGTGGCCGGGGACGGCACCGTCTACGTGGCCGAAAGCGGCGCGGGCCGGGTGGTGAAGCTGGTCGGCGGGCGTACCGAGACGGTGCTGGACGATCTCGTCCGCCCCGAAGGTCTCGCGATCCGCAATGGCACCGTGACCGTGCTCGACGTGAAGCGCCGCGAAGCGATCCAGTGCGACTTGTCCGGCGGCGCGCGCGAAGTGATCGCGGCTGGCCTGCCGGTCGGCGCGCCCGAGGGCACCGATCCCAAGCCGCTGGGCGGCGTGGGCGACATGTGCGGGCCGATGGGCAACATGACCGGGCTCGACGTGGGGCCGGACGGCACGGTCTGGATCTGCGGTGACCTCGAAGGTACCGTTCTCGCACTCAGGAGAGCGTAACATGCTCAAGCAAATCTGCTTTTTCCGGAAACGCCCGGATATGACCATGGACGAGTTCATGGACTACTACGAGAACCAGCACTCGCAACTGTCCAAGAAGATGGGCGCGCAGCCGGCGATCCCCGGTGCGGTGCGGTATGTGCGGCGCTATCTGGTGCCGGAGAAGAACCCGATCACCGGCGAAGTCCACGATCCGGGCTTCGACTGCGTGATGGAAATCTGGTGGAACAGCCGCGCCGACTTCGAACGCTCGCAGGCGATCATCAGCGATCCCGCGCGCCTGCCGATGACCAAGGCGGATGAGGAAAAGCTGTTCGCCAGCCACGCCAACCCGGTCTGCACCTGCATCGAATACGATTCGCCGATGGGTCCAAATGGCGAAGCGACGCAAGTTGAGCTGCGCTACGGTGACTGAACCAGCCTCTGCCCGGCAGGAATGGCGGCAGTTCGGGCTGGTGCCGGTGGCGGCGGGCCTCGGCTACGCCACCAGCGTGATCCATATCTACGGCATTGGCCCCTATATCGGCCCGGTGGCCGAAGCCATGGGCTGGAGCCGGACCGAAGTGACCTTCGGCCTCACCATCGCGACTCTCGTGCAAGCCATCGGCGGCGTGTTCATCGGCCTTGCGGTCGATCGCTTCGGCCCGCGCCGGTTCGGGGTGACCGGCATCGTGCTGCTGACTCTGGCCTTCGCGCTGCTCGGCACGACCGGGGCCAGCCTGTCGCAATGGTACTTGCTCTGGGGGCTGATCGCGATGGTCTCGCTGCCGGTGCAGGCCTCGGTCTGGACGAGCGCGGTGGCGTCCCGGTTCGAGCTTTCGCGGGGGATGGCGCTGGCGGTAACGCTCTGTGGCGCCTCGATCGCGGCGGGGCTGTTCCCGATCATGGGCACCTGGGCGATCAAGACCTTCGGTTGGCGGCTGGCTTTCGCGGTGCACGGCGGACTGTGGTTCGTGATTGCGGCGCCGGTGATCTTCCTGTTCTTTCGCGGCGCGCATGACCGGGGTCGGCGCAAGGAACCCGCCCCGGCCAAGCGCGACCTGCCTGGCGTTTCGCTGGGCGAGGGGCTTCGCTCCAGCGTCTACCACCGGCTTTTCATGGCGAGCCTGCTGTTTACGTTCACGATCATCGCCATCGTCGTCCACTTCGTCTCGATCCTCGGCGATCGCGGCGCGGACCCGATGACGGCGGCGGCGATCGCCTCGTTCGTTGGTTGGTTCTCGCTCGCCGGGCGGCTGGGGACGGGCGTGCTGCTGGACCGATTTCCGGCCTCGCTGGTCGGCGCGGCGGTGTTCATGCTGCCGGTGATGGGCTGCCTGCTGCTGCTGGGATCGGGCACGTCGCTCGCCGCGCTGGCGCTCGCCTCGGGGCTGATCGGGCTGACTTTGGGGGCGGAGATCGATGTGGTGGTCTACCTGATCACACGGCATTTCGGCCTCAGGAACTTCGGCGGGCTCTACGGCGGCGTGCTGGCGGCGCTGTCGATCGGCACGGCGGTCGGCCCGCTGGTCGCCGCGCTGATTCACGACCGGACGGGCAGCTACGAAATGTTCCTCTATCTGGCGATTGCCACGATGGCGGCCAGCAGCCTCGCGATCGGCTCACTGCCGCGCGGCCGCCTCAAATTTGCGCCGGGGTAACCGATGTAGCGCCTCAGCGATTGGCCTCGCGTGCGAATAATGGGATAACGGCCGCAAATCGGCGCGATACGAAATTGGGAAGAGAGCAATGGGTGAGCAGGGCAAGATCGTACAGGCTCCCGAGGATCTGACCGTCCCGGTCCGCGTCCCGGCGGAAGCCTACATCTCCCCGGAATACGCCAGGGCGGAACGCGACAAGCTCTGGCGCAAGGTCTGGCTCCAGGCCGGGCGGCTGGAAGACATTCCGGAAGTGGGCGATTTCATCACGTTCGACATCATCGACGATTCGGTGATCGTGGTCCGCGCCTCCGAAACCGAGATTCACGCTTTCCACAACGTCTGCCCCCATCGCGGCCGCAAGCTGGTCGATACCCCGGCCGGAAAACGCAATGCGCGCGGCACACGTCGCAGCTTCATCTGCGGCTATCACGGCTGGACCTTCGCCTTGGACGGCGCGAACACCTATCTGGAGCATCCGGAGGACTGGCAGGGCCATCTCTGTGCCGGCAAGGCCGACCTGGGTGTCGTCAAGGTCGATACCTGGGGCGGCTGGATCTGGATCAATCTGGACCCCGACGCCATGCCGCTGGCGGACTATCTGCACCCGGCGGCGGGCATGCTCGATCCCTACGGCCTCCAGAACATGCGTCCGCGCTGGCGCAAGTGGGTGGTGTTCGAGTGCAACTGGAAGGTCGCGATGGAGGCCTTTTGCGAGACTTACCACGTCTCCACCACGCACCCGGAATTCATGGAATTCGGCCAGTTTCGCGGCTGGGCCCGCAACCAGGGCCTCCATTCGAACATCGGCTATGACGCGCCGAAGGGGCAGGAGGAAGACTCGGGCAAGCTGCGCCTCGGCGCCGGTGAGGATCCGCGCCTGACCACGGCGGACATGCAGAACTTCACCTGGGCCAACGCCAATACCAACACGACGATGACGCTGGTCGGGGTGGCCAATCGCCTGAAGGACGAACTGCCCGAGGGCACCCCGGCGGCGGAAGTCTCGGCCTACTGGATCGGCACCGCGCGCAAGGAAGATGCGGAACGCGGCGTGGTCTGGGCGCAAGTCGACCCGCAGCACACCGCGCAGGCGGGCACGGCCTGGCAGATCTTCCCGAACTTCCAGATCGGCCACGCGGTCAACAACATGCTCTGCTATCAGGCGCGGCCTTACGGCACCGATCCGGACAAGTGCATTTTCGAAGCCGCCGTCTACGAACTCTGGCCCGAGGGTGAGGCGCCGGAGACGGAGTGGGAATATACCGCTCCCGCAGACTGGCCGCCGGTGCTCCAGCAGGACTTCGCCAATATGGCGGCGGTCCAGCAGGGCATGAAGAACGTCGGCTTCCGGGGCGCCCAGCCCAATCCCTACATGGAGCGCTCGGTAGCGTCGTTGCACATGAACCTCGCCCGGTTCATGGGCTCGGGCGCGCCCGAAACCTACTGAGGTCTCTGCCTTGGATCCGATGCCCCTGGTGCATGTCAGCTGGGCGCTGGCCGACAACGCCGCGCGCCCGGCGTGCGATGCCTTCTTTCGCGAAGTGTTCGGCGCGCGAACCGCGCACGAGATCCTGATTACGCCCGAGACCGAGAAGCTGGGGCTCGACCGCGAGGAAAGTCTGCTCATGATCGGCGACACCATGGTGATCCCGATCGCTCCCGCCGGTTGCGGTGCGCAGGAGGGCAATCCGCTGGGCGACATGCTGCGCCGCTCGGCGGCACCGAATCGCTGGATCGGCATTGCCCTCAAGGCCGGCGATCTGGACTTGGCCGACGCCTGGTTCGGCCAGCGCGGGTTCAAGCGGCACTACGATCCCGGCATGGAAGCGTTCTACTTCCTCGTCCCGCGCGGGCAGGCGATGGGTCTGCGGCTGGAAATCGTGAAGCAGGACATGCCGGGCGATCCGCGCCGCGATTCGGCCTGGCGCCCGGACTGCGAGGATCCGCTGGGCATCGAGGGCCTTCAGGCCATCGGCATTTCCGCGCCGTCGTTGGCAGAGGCGCGCGAATTGTTCCACGGGAAACTTGACTGGCCCGAACTCGGCACCCGCGCCCTGCCGGAGGCCGCCTGCGCGGCCTTCGTGATGGCCGACACCGTGCTGGAAGCGCTGGAGGGTAGAGAAGAGGGCGATGCCGTTGCCGTCCACGCGCGCGAGGTGAAGGGCATCTTCCACCTCGTCTTCAAGGTTCGCGATGCCGGCCGCGCGGCGCAATATCTTCGCGGCAGGGGCCTGCCGCTGATCGGCCGAGTCGCGGACCGCTTCGCCATCGCCCCCGAAGCGGCGCAGGGGCGGTTGATCTGGCTGACCGAAACGACGCCGCAGGGCTACCCCGTGCCGGGATCGCGGCTCCATCGAACCACGGTTCCCGGCTGAACGGGCAGTCCGGCATGTATGGCGAATGCCTTCGGGGGAGAGGCGCCAGGCCCCTGCCCCCTTAAGGATTACTTCGCTTCCGCCAGCAGCTTGGCGGCTTCCGGCGAGGACCAGTCGTTGCCGCCGGTATAGCGCCAGACTTCGCGGCCCTGGCTGTCGAACAGGACGGTGACCGGCAGGTTGCCGCCGTACTGGAAGCCCAGGTCGCCGTTCTCGTCGACCCAGGGCTGGATGTTGTCGAGCTTGCGGCGGCGAAGGATCTCCACGACCTTGTAGGTATCGCCGGTGTCCTCGGAGATCGGCAGGATCTGCACGCGTCCGTTGGGATCCTTGGCCAGGGCCTCCAGGGTGGGCATCTCGGCGATGCAGGGCGCGCACCAGGTGGCCCAGAGATTGATCAGCAGCGGCTTGCCCTTGAGCGACATGAGATCGAGGCTCTCGCCGGTGTTGTCGACCAGCGTCACGTCGGGCAGCGGATCGCCCTTGTGCGAACGGTCGACCTTGCCGGTCGCGGCGGGCTGGGCCGTCGGTGCGGGGCTTTGCGAAGCCTCTTGTTGCGCGTCCTTCTTGCTTTGCCTATCGCAGCCCGCGGCCAGGAGGGCGCCGGCCCCCGCGATGGAACACAGGACGAGCGACTTGAGCGATTTCGAAGACAGCAAGGGTGGAAGCTCCAACCAGATGTGGGGTGGACGGTTCGAAGGTGGACCGTCTGCGATCATGCGCGAGATAAATGCCTCGATCCCCTTCGACAAGGCGCTGTGGAGACAGGATATCGCGGCCAGCAAGGCGCACGTCGCTATGCTGGGTGCCTGCGGGGTCGTTTCTGGCGAGGACGCGATCACCATTCGCGACGGCCTGGACCAGGTCGCGGCCGAGTACGAGGTCTCGGGAGTCCCGGAAAACTGGGACCTTGAGGACATTCACATGACCACTGAGGGCCGCCTTGCCGAACTGATCGGCCCCGTCGCCGGCCGTCTGCACACCGCGCGTTCGCGCAACGATCAGGTCGCAACCGATTTTCGTCTCTGGGTGCGCGATGCCGTCGATCAGGCCGACGCCGGCCTTGAAGCGCTGCAGAAGGCGCTCGTTTCCCGCGCCGGCGAGCATGCCGATTCGATCATGCCCGGCTTCACCCATCTCCAGACCGCGCAGCCGGTGACGCTGGGCCATCACCTGATGGCCTATTACGAGATGATCGGCCGCGACCGTTCGCGGTTCGCGGACGCCCGCAAGCGCATGAACCGCAGCCCGCTGGGCGCGGCGGCGCTGGCCGGCACCGGCTTCCCGATCGATCGCAAAATGACGGCGCAGGCGCTCGGTTTCGATGCGCCGACCGACAACAGCCTCGATTCGGTGTCGGACCGCGACTTCGCGCTCGACTACCTGATGGCCGCCGCGCAGTGCTCGCTGCACCTTTCGCGGCTGGCGGAAGAATTCATCATCTGGGCCAGCCAGCCCTTCGGCTTCGTGGCGCTGCCCGATTCGCTGTCCACCGGCAGCTCGATCATGCCGCAGAAGAAGAACCCCGACGCGGCTGAACTGGTGCGCGGCCATTCGGGCCGGATCGTCGGCTGCCTCACCAGCCTGATGATCACGATGAAGGGCCTGCCGCTGGCCTATTCGAAGGACATGCAGGACGACAAGCCGCCGGTGTTCGAGGCCGCCAGCCTGTTGGCGCTGTCGATCGCGGCGATGACCGGCATGGTCGCCGAAACCCGCTTCCGCACCGATCGCATGCGCGGCGCGGCCGAACTGGGCTTCGCCACCGCCACCGATCTGGCCGACTGGCTGGTGCGCGAAGGCAACATTCCCTTCCGCGAGGCGCACCACATCACCGGTTCTGCGGTGAAGCTGGCCGAGCAGCGCGGCGTCGCGCTCGATCAATTGCCGCTGGAAGACCTCAAGGCCATCGACAGCCGCATCGACGAGCGCGTATTCAAGGCGCTCTCGGTCGAGGCATCGGTCGCCGCGCGTCGGTCGCACGGCGGCACCGCGCCTGAGCAAGTACGCCTGCGCGTGGCCGAAGCCCGGCTCGCGCTCGGTCTGGAGTAAGCCTGATGCGCAAGACTGCCGCCCTGATCCTGCTTCTCGCGCTCTCGGCCTGCGGCCAGAGGGCGGCGCTGGCATTGAAACCGGGGCAGCAGCTTCCGCCCGCGCCTTACGGCCGCGAGCAGAAACCGGGCAGCGCCGAGCTGCTCCAGACGCCGACGCTGGCGATCCCCGAACGCAGCGTCGAACTGCGCACCCGCTCGGAACCACGGGACGACGATCCCTTCGATCTCCCGCCGCCTGAATAGTTTTCAGGCCAAATCGCGTTAGGCCGGATACACTTCCAGGCCGATCAGGCCTTCCAGATACCGAGACATCCATGGACCATTTTGCCCTGACCAACGGCGAGCTTTTCGCCGAAGACGTGCCGCTGGCCGTCATCGCCCGCGAAGTCGGCACGCCCGTCTACGTCTATTCCCGCGCGACCCTGAGCCGCCACGCCCGCGTGTTCCGCGAGGCGCTGGCCGAATTGCCCAGCGTCCACATCGCCTTTGCCGTGAAGTCCAACCCCAACCTTGCCGTGCTGCGCTTGCTGGCGAGCGAGGGCTACGGTGCCGATGTCGTCTCGGAAGGCGAGATGAACCGCGCGCTGGCCGCCGGTATCCCGGCCGGTGACATCGTCTTCTCGGGCGTCGGCAAGACCCGCCGCGAACTGACCGCGGCCGTCAAGGCAGGGATCGGCCAGTTCAACCTCGAAAGCGAGGAAGAGGGCGTCGAACTGGCGGAAATCGCCGCTGAACTCGGCTTGCGCGCCGCTTGCGCGCTTCGCGTCAATCCCGACGTGGACGCCCGCACCCATGCGAAGATCTCCACCGGCAAGGCGGACAACAAGTTCGGCGTCGCCTACGACCGCGCTGGCGGGATCTACGCCCGTCTCTCGGCGCTGCCCGGGCTGGAGATGAAGGGCCTTGCCGTCCACATCGGCAGCCAGATTTCAGACCTCGAACCCTCGCGCCTCGCCTTCCTCAAGATGGGCGAGCTGATGGAGGCGATTCGCGCCGAAGGTCATTCGGTGACTCACATGGATCTCGGCGGCGGCCTTGGCGTGCCTTACAAGGCCAGCGATTCGCTGCCGACCCCGCAGGACTACGGCGCGATGGTCGCCTCGGTGGCGAAGGACTGGGGCGTTACCCTGATGTTCGAACCGGGCCGCGTGATTACCGGCAATTCCGGCGTGCTCGTCACCGAAGTGGTGCGCGTGAAGGAGGGCGTGGTGAACCCCTTCGTCGTCGTCGATGCGGCGATGRACGACCTTGCCCGCCCGGCCATGTACGACGCCTGGCACGACTTTGCGGCCGTGAAGCCCAACGGCGCCACGATGACCGCGAACATCGTCGGTCCGATCTGCGAAAGCTCGGACACCTTCGCCATGGGCCGCGAAATCGACGAAGTCGCCGCGGGCGATCTGGCGATCTTCCGCACGGCCGGTGCTTATGGCGCGACGATGGCGAACACCTACAACAGCCGCGCGCTGGTGCCGGAAGTCATGGTGGATGGCGAAAAGTGGGCGGTGGTGGCGGCCCGCATCGAGCCGAAGACGATCCTGGCGGCCGAAACCGTGCCCGACTGGCTCGCCTGAGCGCCGGCTTCGACAAGCGCCGATCGAACGGATAGGAACGGCACGGCTTGCCGTTCCTTTTCGTTTCGAGGCCCTGTTTCCATGATCGAAAGCCTGCCCCTGTTTCATCGCCTTTCGGGGCGTCCGGTCGTGGTCACCGGGGATGGCGAGGCGGCCGATGCCAAGCGGCGCCTGGTGGAGCGCGCGGGCGGCCGGGTGGTTCGGGACCTGGCCGAGGGCATGGCGGCGGGCGCCCGCATCGCCTTCATCGCCCAGGAGGACGAGACAGCCGCCCAGGCCGATGTCGCGCGCGCGCGCGCGGCCGGGATGCTGGTCAACGCCCCGGATCGCCCCGCGCTCTGCGATTTCACCGTCCCCTCGATTCTCGACCGCACGCCGGTGCTGCTGGCGATCGGCACGGGCGGGGCTTCCGCGGGGCTGGCCAAGCAGCTGCGCCTGCGGCTTGAGGCGCTGTTGCCGCAGTCGCTGGGCGTTCTGGCCAGCGCCTTGCTGGCGGCGCGTCCGGCGCTGCGCGCACGCTTTCCCGACGCAGGGGAGCGCCGGCGGGCGCTGGATGCGGCGCTGGGGCAGGGCGGCGCGCTGGACCCTCTGGAGGACGCGGGCGCGGAGCGGGTGGCCGAGTGGCTGGCCCATGCCCCGCAGGCGCCGCGCGCACCGGTGGAAATCACCCTGCGCAGCGCCGATCCCGAAGACCTGACCTTGCGGGAAGCGCGCTTGCTCGGTTCGGCCGATCTGATCGTGCACGAGGCGGAAGTGCCCCTGGCCATTCTAGACCGCGCGCGCGCCGACGCCGCCCGGCAGTTGACCGGGGCCGACGAGCAATCTTTCGAAATGCATCGCGGACTGGTCGTATCCCTCCGCTTCCCCGCCGCGAACCGGGATTGATCGCGGTGATAGCTCTTGTTCAACAATAGTGTCGAACAATTTGCGCGGTTAAAAACAAGTTTACAATTTCAAGGAATTAACTCATTCAAAGGCGCGGTGTGCGGCAGACTTTGCCCAGTGTGACTTGAGACTACTGCGGCGCAGGAATGGCCGAAGGAACCGGTTTTGCAAATATCCGATGTGACGACTATCAAATTGCCGCAGATCGACTTTGCCAGCCTTCCCGATCTCGCCAGTTTTTCCGACTGCGATCGTCCCACCGCGCTGCACGGCGCGTTGACGGACCGACCCCGCCTGCAAAGCCTGGACGACAACCGCGCCCAGCTGCTTCCCTGCCTTTACGAACTGCATCCGGGAACGTGAACCGGGATGCAGGTGCATGACGACCTGAAGGCGCTTTCGCGCGACGCTGCCGCTTGGGAACAGGGCCAACGGACGCTCGCCCGGACGATCGCGGCGTGGCGGACTGCGCCGGAGGCCGCGTCGGTGCTGGCCGCTCTCGACAGGTTCGGGCGGAAGGAACCTCTCGATTCCTGCGCTGGGCTGGCAGCACTCTTCGCGAAAGTCGGCGATGCTGCCCCCGATCCGGCCCCCGATACGCCCTCCGATCCTGCACGCGAGCTGGTGAGTGGGCTGATGCGCCGGGGATTGGCGGCGCTGGCGGCCCATCCGCTTGGCCAGATGCCGTTTCGCCATGCGCACAGGCAGGCGGCCGATACGCTGCTCCTGGCCCATTCGGGCACTGCCACGCTGGGGCTCGCGGTGTTCGACGGTGCGGCGCTGGCGCGGCAGCCCGCGCCCAGGACAGCGGAATTCGCGCCTGTCGAGACGTGGTTCCGCGTGCTGGCGGGAAGCGGGCGGGGCGACCTCACCACGCGCGAACCGGAAAGCGCCGCCTTGCGCACCGCAGCGCTCGATCTGGTGCCCGGCATGACGTTCCACCGGCATGGCGCGCGGCAGGCCCTGCAATTGCGCGAGGTTTCAGGCAGCCTCGTGGTCTTGCGGCTGCAACGGCTCACTTCGCTCCACGATCCCGTGCGCGAGGTGGCGCTGGGAGACGGCGACTTGCGGTCGCAAGCGGCGCTGACGGCGGAATATAGCCGAATGGACATGGCCATGGCCGCTCTGGCGGCGCTCGGGCGGCAGGACGCGGTTCCGGCGCTCTCGCGCCTGGTCCATGGCCAAGGCCCCGCCGCCCTGCGCTGGCAGGCGCTGCGGGCGATCCTGGCGCTCGATACCCGCGCCGGGCTGGTGCTCCTGAGAACGGTTGCGTCAAGCGATGATCCGGCCTTGTCCGGGCCCGCGCGCGACTTGCACCGCACTTTGGTCGCCCAATGGCCGGAGCTGGAGAAAGTGGCGCAATGGCGCGGATGATGACCATGCGCGACCCGACGAGCGCCTCGCTCGCGGAGTTCGTCGATGCACTGTCGAGCTGGGGGTTCGATCCGCGCGACGACGTGAGCCTGTCCCACGCGGCGAACTGGTTGCAGCGGCTCGGCAATGACCGGACGTTCCTGGGCGACATGCTGATCGACCTGATCTCCGGTCTCGCGCCTGTGCCGGACGGGGCGGACGCGCTGGAAGGGATCGGCGCGCATTCGATCATGCTGGTGACGCCGGGCCAGGGCAATTTCTTCCTCAACGCCCGCATCTGGCCGGCCGAGCAGGACGCGCTCTACCGCGCCAGCGGTCCCGAGGCGCTAGGCTACGGTCAGGCGCACGACCACAACTTCGACATGCTGGCGCTGGGCTATTTCGGGCCGGGCTACGCGGCGGACGAGTTCGAATACGACTACGGGGCGGTGGTGGGATACGAAGGCGAGCCGGTGGCGCTGCGCCCGGCCGGCCGGTTCGTGCTGGCACCGGGCAGCATGGTCCATTACCGCGCGCACCGCGACGTCCATGTCCAGCATCCCCCGGCCTCGCTGTCGGTGGCGCTGAACCTCGTGCATACGCAGGCCGTGCAAGGCTGGATGGACAGCTACGATTTCGATGCGGCGCGCGGCACCGTCACGCGGCTCCACGGCCATGGGCCGAGCGAGAGCTTCCTGCGGATCGCCGTCGCGCTCGGCGGCGGGGAGGCGCAGGATCTTGCGAGCCGGTTCGGCCAGTCCCATCCCAGCGACCGCATGCGCTTGGCTGCTTGGGAAGCGCTGGCTAGCGCAGCCGCGGGCGCCGAGGCGCGCGACGCCGTCTGGCGAGAGGCGGAAGGCTGCGGAAGCCGCCTGGTTGCCGCCGAGGCGCTGCGGCGGCGGGGAGACGACGGCTAGGGCGGCGCCTGTCGCGGACCGTCGGCAGGCGCCGCCCTAGCGCCGGCAGTCTTCAGGCGCCGACGTTCCGGAATGGCGGCCTTGTCAGAACATCCCGCCGACCAGGGCGTCGACGGCGCCTTGCAGGATCACCGCGGCGGCCGCGGAATCGATCCGCGTGGCGCGCTTGGCGCGGCTCATGTCCTGGTCGATCAGGCCGCGCTCGGCGCTGGTGGTGGACCAGCGCTCGTCCCAGAGCAGGATCGGCAGGCCCACCACCGAGAGATTGCGGGCATAGGCGCGGCTCGATTGCGCGCGGGGGCCTTCGGAGCCGTCCATGTTGAGCGGCAGGCCGATGACGATCCCCTTGATGCCGCGTTCGCGGATCAGTTCCTCCATCAGCGCCTTGTCCGCGCCGAACTTGCTGCGCTTCAGCGTCTTGCCGGGGGAGGCGATGCGCCAGCCGGCATCGCAGAAGGCCGTGCCGATGGTCTGGGTGCCCAGGTCGAGGCCCATCAGCGCGCCCCGGTTTTCCGCCAGCGCGGCGCGGTAGTCCAGCGCGTTGGTGGTGATCAATGTGCCTTCTGCCATGCCGCGACGCGTCCTTCGAAATCCGCGCGAAGGTTCGCCCAGAACAGCGTCACGTCATAGAGGTGGTAGTTGTTTCCGGGAAGCACGTAAGGCCCCAGATCCAGCGCCGGCGGCGGTCCGATGTGGAGAAAATGGTCGGATCCGCAGCTGGCCGGGACGGTCGCCTTGGCCAGAGTGCCGGTCCCGGTGCGGAAATCGGGCACCAGCGTGCCGAGATTGGCGGCAGCATCCGCGCTTCCGCCTTCGGTGCCGGTCAGCGGATTGGTGCAGAGGAACGGGCTGGCGGCCACGCTCTGCCCGTCGAGGCCGGTGCGACGGGCGTAGGCGTTTGTCAGCATCTGCGTCTCGGCGGGATCGGCCACCGAAAGCCAGCTTATCACGCAGCCGGTCTGGTCGGAGCGGAGGCACGCGGGCAGGCCCATCCGGGGCAGGTCATGCGCCAGCGAGACCGGCCAGCCGATCACGTAGGCGGCGACGATGCGCTTGCCGAGCGGCTTCCCGGCTGCCCGGTCGCGCAGCACGCGGCGCAGCAGGAAGGCACCCTGGCTATGTCCGGCCACGACGATCGGGCGGCCCGCAGGTACGCTCTTCACGAACTGGTCGAAGGCGGCGAGCACGTCGGAATAGGCCAGGTCGATGGCGCGGTTGGCCTGGGGCGCGGCGGTAAGGAAGGCGCCGATGGCCGCCTGGCGGTAGCGCGGCGCCCAGATCTCGGCGCGATTGAAGGGGCTCGCCATGCCTTTGACGAAAAGTTCTGCGCGGCCCTGCGAGAAGTCATCCGCGAGATCGCCGTTCCAGGCGCTGCGCACGACGAGGCTGGTGGGGTGCACGAAGAACACCGCGACCGGCAGGGGGCTGGCCGGCTTCTCCACGCCCGGCGGCAGCCAGCGCGCGGGATCGTCCTTCATGTCGGGCCGGGCGATCCACATCTTCGAATCGCGCCAGGCTTCCGGCCCGAGGGTATCCTTGGGGGCGTAATCCACCGTGGGCACGAAGGCAATTTCGGTCAGGTCTTCCGACCAGAGCCGCATGGCCGCAAGCAGGCCGATGGCGAGGATGACGAGAATGGCGATGACGTAGAGGAACTTGCGGGCCATGGTTCAGGATCTCGCCCGAGCGTGGCGGCGGGTCAAGCCGAAGCCTCCAGGCCGGCGGCAGTCTTGCCCCCGCCGTTGCGATCCGCCTCCCGTTCGAGCCAGATCTTGATCATCGCCACCAGCGGATCGGCCAGTGCCAGCCCGAGCAGGCCGAACAGGACGCCCATGATGAGCTGGGTCGCCAAGACCAGCGCGGGCGGCAGGTCCACGGTCTTGCGGGCGATCATCGGCACGATCAGGTAACCGTCGATCAGGTGGATCAGCAAGTAGACGACGATGGTGTAGAGCCCCATCTCGTACCCGCCCGAGAAGCCGACCAATATCATGATCATGCCGGAAATCGGCGCACCGATGTTGGGCAGGAAGGCGAGCATGCCGGTGATGAGCCCAAGCAGGACCGCCATCGGCACGCCGTAGAATTGCAGCATCGCCCAGGTGAACAGGCCTTCCACGGTCATGCCGATCAGACGGCCGAACATAAGGCGGCGCAGGGCCTGGCCCATCATCTCCACCGTCGTTTCGAAATGATCGCGCCTGTCTATGGGCAGCATCCAGCCGACGCCGCGCTGGTAGAGCCGGGGTTCCAGGGCAAAGTAGATGCCCAGCACCAGGATCAGGAACAGGGTCGTGACCACCCCGATCAGCCCGCCGACCACGCGCGTCACTTGCCCGATCCCGCCAAGCGCCTCTTGCGCCATGCCGCGCAGTTCGGTGATGCGCGGCTGGATGCCATGGGCGTGAAGCCAGGTGAGGCCGTGGCGGAACTGGCTTTCGATCGTTGCGGGCAGCTCGGCCGCCTGCATGGCGATCTGACTGCCGGCAAAGCGCCCGACCCAGAGCAGGAACAGCAGGGCCAGGAGCAGAACCATGCCCACGCGCAGTCCGCGCGGGATCTTCAGCACTTTGCCGATCAGGCGGGCGCCGCCGTCGATGAGGGCGCCGAAGACGATGCCGCCGAAGATGACGAGCAGCGATTGCGCCAGGAATACGGTGAGCGCCAGAAGCGCCGCCATCCCGATCCACACGAAGGCCTTGCGGGCTTCGGTGCGGATCAGCGGATCGGAAATGTCGGTCGGACCGGCACGCTCGGCAAGATCGGCTCCTGCCTCCCGTTCCGGCCCCGTCGCCATCAGTTCGCGGCTCCGGAGGCCATGCGCGGCTGGTCGGCGCCGGACGGCCAGGTCTTGGAGGGATCCACGGGCGGACGCAGGCTGGTGAAGGCGCGGCCGGGGCGCAGCGCGCTCCACCAGGTCAGCGGGTTCCAGCTCTGTGTGCCGTCGAGAGAGAATGTGATGAATTCGGCCCGTCCGCCCACGTCGGACAGCGGCACGGGACCGCCGAGGCCGCCGCCGGGCTGGCCGAACATGTCGGTTTCGAACGGCGCCCGGCTGTCGGCCGAACGGTCGCGATCGTCGCCCATCAGGAAGACGTGACCTTCAGGCACCCTGACCTCCCCGTAATTGTCCAGTTCCTGGTTCAGATAGTCGATCACCTGATAACTGGCGCCGTTGGGCAATGTTTCACGGTAGGTCGRCATTTCGTAGACGCTTCGGCCACTGGGCAGGCGGGTGCGGAACTGTTCGAAGCCCTCGTAGCAATGGCCGGGCTCGGCATCGCCCTCGCAGGTCAGCGAATCGTCGGCGGCGATGCGGACGGGCGGCACCATTTCACGCGGCACGAAGCGGCCGTTGAGGCGGATGCGGCCGTCGATCACGGCGATGCGGTCTCCGGGCAGGGCGACCACGCGCTTGATCAGGTCGGCCTTGCGGTTGCCGGGCACGACGATGACGATGTCCCCGTATTCCGGCGTCCGGCCCAGCAGGCGCCAGGTGCTGCGCGGCAGCAGGTGGAAGCTGATCGAGGACCAGTTCCAGCCATAGGGATATTTGGAAACGACCAGCCGGTCGCCCACCAAGAGCCCGGGCATCATCGAGATCGAAGGGATGTAGAACGGCTTGGCGATGAAGGAATGGAATGCCAGCACGCCCAGCAGCATGAGCACGAGGCCGCGCAGCTCCTGGAACCAATTGACCTTCTCCGCGACCGGCGGGGCCTGAAGGGGCGCCGGGTTCACGGTCGGCTTGGGCTGTTGGATCATGTCCCGGGGATACTCGCCGTCAGGATTGGGGGAGGGGGCGTGCTTCGATGACCACGAAGGCCTGTGCCCATGGATGATCGTCCGTGAGCGTGAGGTGAACCACGGCCTCGTGTCCGGCCGGAGTCAGGCTGTCCAGCCGCAGTTTCGCGCCGCCGGTCAGCGCCAGCGTCGGCGCGCCCGAAGGGGCGTTGACGACGCCGATGTCCTTCATGAACACGCCCGCCTTGAAGCCAGTGCCAACGGCCTTGGAGAAGGCTTCCTTGGCGGCGAAGCGCTTGGCCAGCGTGCCGGCAACGGTGTGGGGACGGCGCGCCGCCTTGGCACGCTCCACATCGGTGAAGACGCGCTGGAGGAAACGTTCGCCGAATCGGTCGAGTGAGTTCTGGATCCGCTCGATGTTGCAGAGGTCGGAGCCGAGGCCGATAATCATGAAATTCCGGTCCTTTTCACCGAACCTCGTCCATCAACTGGCGCATTTTCCGCACGCTGGTTTCCAGCCCGCAGAAGATCGCCTCACCGATAAGGTAATGGCCGATGTTGAGTTCCGCCAGTTGCGGAATGGCGGCCACTGGCTGGACGTTGTCGTACGTGAGGCCGTGGCCGGCGTGAGGCTCGATGCCGTTCTTCGCGGCCAGCGCGGCCATGTCGACGATGCGGCGCAGTTCCACCGCAACCTGCTCGCCTTCGGCATGGGCATATTCGCCGGTGTGGAACTCCACCACCGGGGCGCCCAGCTTCATCGCCGCTTCGATCTGCCGAGGCTCGGGCGCGATGAACAGGCTGACGCGGATGCCGGCGTCCGACAGGCGGGCGACGATCGGGGCGAGCCGGTTGTGCTGGCCGGCCGCATCCAGTCCGCCCTCGGTCGTGCGTTCCTCGCGGCGCTCCGGCACGATGCAGGCGGCATGCGGCCGGTGGCGCAGCGCGATCTCGAGCATCTCGTCGGTGGCGGCCATTTCGAGGTTGATCGGCAGGCCGGTGGCCTCGAACACCCGCTGGAGGTCTTCGTCGCGAATGTGGCGGCGATCCTCGCGCAGATGGACGGTAATGCCGTCACCCCCCGCCTGGGCCACGATCTGCGCGGCACGCGCCGGATCGGGATGCTCGCCGCCGCGCGCGTTGCGGATGGTGGCGACGTGGTCGATATTGACACCGAGACGCAGACGGGAAGGGGTGAGGACGTTCATTCGCTCATCCTGAACGGGATAGGGGGCGGGCGGAAGATCGGCGGGGATCAGGGCTGGGCGCGGCTGCCCGGCTTGATCGCGGGGGTTGCGGCCAGTTCGGCCGGCAGCTCGTCCGCGGCGTACGTCGGGAAGTTCAGCGCCACCAGCGGGAAGAAGGGCACGCCGAGGTCCACCGCGCCCGCCGAACGGTCGATCAGCGATGCGGCCGCGACCACTTCGCCGCCGGCTTCCTCGATGGCCTTGATCGCCTCGCGGCTGGAAAGACCGGTGGTGACCACGTCCTCCACCATCAGCACTTTGTCGCCCGCTTCCAGCGAAAAGCCGCGGCGCAGTTCGAAAGTGCCGGTCGGGCGTTCCACGAACATGGCGTCGACCTGGAGGGCGCGGCCCATTTCCTGGCCGATGATGACCCCGCCCATGGCCGGCGAGACGACCTTGGTGATGGACTTGCGAATATCGTGGGGGAGTTTTGCAGCCAGGGCGACGGCGAGTCTCCCGGCGCGGTCCGGGTTCATCAGAACGCGGGCGCACTGGAGGTAGAAAGCGCTGTGTCGACCCGAGGAAAGCAGGAAATGCCCCTCAAGCAAGGCCTTGCTGGCGCGGAACTCGGCGAGGACTTCTTCTTCCTGCATCGACGGGTAATCCTTTGGTGCAATTTGCAATGTTCTGGCAGGGCGTCATGGACGCTTGCGTCAAAAATCCCCTAGAGGCGCTTGAGACAGGCGGCAAGGCCGCGTATAGCCCCCGGTGAAGGGGGGCACCAAGCCTCCGCAATAGGGGTGCGCGCTTGGGAGGCGACTCACTTGGGCGTTCATAAAGAAAACGGAAGCGCTATAACCATGATATTGGGCAAAACCGTTCGTACTTTGGGCGAGGCTGCAAGAGCTCTCGGTCTATATTCCGTCGCGGCCATGGCGTTCTCGTCGACTTTGGCAGTTTCTTCCGCAATCGCGGCGCCGGCTGCTTCGGCTGTCGTTCCGGCACCCGTCGCCAGCTATACGCCGCTGAAGCCGACCCCCGGCATCGGCATGCCGGTAGAGGGCGGAATCGGCCTCCAGCAGCAGTTTTCCAAGCTCGGCGAATATGGCGAGTGGATCCACGACGGCGTGCTGATGCCGATCATCACGGTCATCACGCTCTTCGTGCTGCTGCTCATCGTCATCATCGCGGTGCGCTACAATCGCCGCGCCAATCCGGTGGCCTCCAAGACCAGCCACAACACCATCCTCGAAGTGGTGTGGACGCTGGTTCCGGTGCTGGTCCTGATCGGCATCGCGGTTCCTTCGATCGACCTCATCGCCAAGCAGTACAAGCCGGCTCCCAAGGGCGCGCTGACCATCAAGGTCACGGGCAACCAGTGGTTCTGGACTTACGGCTATCCCGACAATGGCGACTTCGAGGTCGTCTCCAACATGCTCAACCTGCCCGGCCAACCGATCATCAACAACGGCGTGCGCGAAGTGGGCTCCAAGCCCTGGGACGGCCCCTCGCATCTTGAGGTGGACAACCGCATGGTCGTGCCGGTGGGCGAACCGATCCGTCTGCAGATCACCGCGGCGGACGTGATTCACTCGTTTGCCGTGCCTTCGCTCTGGTTCAAGCTCGACGCCGTGCCCGGCCGCATCAACGAAAAGGTGCTGCTGGTCGAAAAGCCCGGCGTCTATTACGGCCAGTGCTCGGAACTGTGCGGCGCCAAGCACGGCTACATGCCGATCGCGGTCGAGGCGCTGCCGCGCGCCCAGTACGATGCCTGGGTCCTGACGCACGCCGGCGGCGTGATCGACGGACAGGCCAAGCCCGCCGCTGCCGCAGCAGCAGCGGCACCCGCAATGAGCCCTGGCGCCGTCGCCACGGCCGAAGCGACGGAGGCCTCGGCCTCCGAAGCCACCGCCGCAGCAGAATAAGCGCGAATCGAAGGACAGGGCTCCACCATGGCAACCACCGTTCCAGAACATTTCCAAGGGCATGCCGATCATCACGGCCATGCCGACCACGACCACAAGCCGAGCTTCTTCGCGCGCTGGTTCATGTCCACCAACCACAAGGACATCGGCACGATGTACCTGATCTTCGCGATCTTCGCGGGGATCATCGGCGGTGCCTTCTCCGGCATGATGCGCATCGAGCTGGCCGAACCGGGCATCCAGTACCTCGATATCTTCGCGCGCTGGTTCGGCGCGACGAACCCTGATTTCAACTCGACGCTGCATGTCTGGAACGTGCTCATCACCGCCCACGGCCTGATCATGGTGTTCTTCATGGTCATGCCGGCGATGATCGGCGGATTCGGCAACTGGTTCGTGCCGCTCATGATCGGCGCGCCGGACATGGCCYTSCCGCGCATGAACAACATCTCGTTCTGGCTGACCGTGGCGGGCTTCATCTCGCTGCTGTGCTCCGCCTTCGTGCCCGGCGGCACGGGTCTCGGCGCGGGTACCGGCTGGACGGTCTATGCGCCGCTCTCGACCACCGGCTCGCCCGGTCCCGCGGTCGATTTCGGCATCTTCGCGCTGCACCTTGCCGGTGCCGGCTCGATCATGGGCGCGATCAACTTCATCACCACGATCTTCAACATGCGTGCTCCCGGCATGACCATGCACAAGATGCCGCTGTTCGTGTGGTCGGTGCTGGTCACCGCCTTCCTGCTGCTGCTCTCGTTGCCGGTCCTGGCGGCCGCGATCACCATGCTGCTGACCGACCGCAACTTCGGCACCACCTTCTTCGATCCTTCGGGCGGCGGCGATCCGGTGCTCTACCAGCACCTGTTCTGGTTCTTCGGCCACCCCGAAGTCTACATCATGATCCTGCCCGGCTTCGGCATCATCTCGCAGATCGTCTCGACCTTCTCGAAGAAGCCGGTGTTCGGCTACCTCGGCATGGCCTACGCCATGGTCGCCATCGGCGTGGTCGGCTTCATCGTCTGGGCGCACCACATGTACGCCACCGGCATGTCGGTGAACACCAAGATGTACTTCACCGCCGCCACCATGGTCATCGCGGTGCCCACGGGCATCAAGATCTTCTCGTGGATCGCGACGATGTGGGGCGGTTCGGTCGAGTTCAAGAGCCCGATGGTCTGGGCCATCGGCTTCATCTTCCTCTTCACCGTCGGCGGCGTGACCGGCGTGGTGCTGGCGAACGGCGGCGTCGACGACGTGCTGCACGACACCTACTATGTCGTGGCGCACTTCCACTACGTGCTGTCGCTGGGTGCCGTCACCGCGCTCTTCGCCGGGTTCTACTACTGGTTCCCGAAGATGAGCGGCCGGATGCATTCCGAGTTCCTCGCCCACGTCCACTTCTGGATCTTCTTCATCGGCGTGAACATGATCTTCTTCCCGATGCACTTCCTCGGGCTGCAGGGCATGCCGCGTCGCTATCCGGACTATGCCGAGGCGTACCAGCACTGGAACCACGTCGCGACGATCGGCTACATGGTCATGGCGACCAGCCTGGTGGTCTGGCTGATCAACATGCTCTACGGGGCTGACCCGGGACGACGCCCGATTCGCAAGGAACTCGCTTTTCGCGACTTTGCGGGTGTATGGGGCCAACCACCATGACGACAACGAGTCCCTCTCCCGCCGCAACGCTCCCCGCCGATTGGCGCGACCTTTTCGCGCTGACCAAGCCGCGGGTGATGAGCCTGGTGATCTTCACCGGCCTCTGCGGCCTGCTTGCCGCGCCGGAACGGATCCATCCGGTCCTCGCCTTCACCGCCATCCTCTGCATCGCCATGGGCGCCGGCGGTGCCGCCGCGCTGAACCAGTGGTGGGAGGCCGATCTCGACGCCGGGATGAAGCGCACCGCGAAGCGCCCCCTGCCGCAAGGCCGGCTGGACCGCACGACCGCGCGCGATTTCGCGGGCGTGCTCTGCGCCGTCTCGGTCTTCCTGATGGGCTTTGCAGTCGGCTGGTTGCCCGCCGCGATCCTGGCGATCTCGATCGTCTACTATGCCGTCATCTACACGATCTGGCTCAAGCCGCGCACACCGCAGAACATCGTGATCGGCGGCGGCGCCGGGGCCTTCCCGCCGCTGATCGGCTGGGTGGCCGTCACCGGCGAGATCACGCTGATGCCGGTGCTGCTCTTCGCCATCATCTTCTTCTGGACCCCGCCGCACTTCTGGGCGCTCGCGCTCTTCGTGAAGAGCGATTACGCCAAAGTCGGCATCCCGATGATGCCGGTGGTCGCGGGCGAGAAGGCGACGCGGCACCAGATCCTGCTCTACGCCGTCCTCCTGCTGCCGCTTTCGGCGCTGCCCTGGTGGTTCGGTGCCCATGCGATCTACGGCGTTTCCGCCCTGGTCCTCTCCACGCTGTTCCTGGCGCTTTCCATCCGTGTCGGCCTGCGCGAACGCAGCGGGCCGGACGATGACATGAAGCCGGAAAAGCAGCTTTTCGCCTATTCGGTGCTCTACCTCTTCGCCCTGTTCGCGGCGCTGGTGGTGGATCGCTTCATCGTCCTGTGAAAGATCGAAGCATGAACGACGTCCAGCAGCCCGATCCCCGCACGCCGCAGCAGATTCGCCGGAGCCGCAACCGCGTGCTGGCGCTCAGCCTGGCGGGCTTCGTGGTACTGGTGTTCTTCATCTCGATCGCGAAGATGAGCTGATGGCAGGCGCAGCCGCTCCTTCCACCGACGGCAAGACGCGCAGCAACCGGCGCGTCGCTTTCATCGCCCTGTCGATGGCTCTCGGCATGCTGGGGCTGGGCTATGCCTCGGTGCCGCTCTACCGGATCTTCTGCCAGGTGACCGGCTATAACGGCACCACCCGCCGGGCGGACGAGGCGCAGGCGGCAGCCGTGCAGGTGACCGACAAGACCGTGTCGATTCGCTTCGACGCCAATGTCGAGCGCGGCATGCCCTGGCAGTTCAAGCCGCTCCAGCGCACCGACACGGTGACCATCGGCGAGCGCGACATGGCGCTTTTCTGGGCCAAAAACGATTCGGACAAAGTGATCACCGGCACGGCGAGCTTCAATGTGGAGCCCGAGCAGGCAGCGCGCTACTTCAACAAGATCCAGTGTTTCTGCTTCACCGAGCAGACGCTCCAGCCGGGCGAAGCGGTGAAGATGCCGGTGATCTACTACGTCGATCCGGCGTTCCTGAACGACCCGGATAACAAGGACGTGGAGCAGATCACGCTCAGCTATACCTTCCATGTCACCAGCACCTCGGATGCAAAGACACTGGACCACAGCCAAACGGGCGGTTAAGTCCCGGTACGGGAAACAAATCACGGGGGGAGCATTACCCCACCGGAAGAATCGAACACTGAAGTTTCGAGAACGGGGACGAAGGCACCATGGCCGGTACCAAGAATCACGATTACCATATTCTGCCGCCGGACATTGCGCCGCTGGCGACCACCATCGGTGCGCTCACGTTCACTTCGGGCATGGTCCTGTTCATGCACGACATGGCGGGCGGCAAGTTCGTGCCCTGGCTGGGCCTCGCGATCCTGCTCGCCTCGATGTTCATGTGGTTCTCCAAGATCGTCAATGAAGCCCATGCCGGCGATCACACGCCGGTCGTGCAGCTTCACCAGCGCTACGGCATGATCCTGTTCATCGCTTCGGAAGTGATGTTCTTCGTCGGCTGGTTCTGGGCCTTCTTCGACTTCTCGCTGTTCCCTTCGACGCTTGCCGAAGTGGTCGGTGGCCAGTGGCCGCCCAAGGCGATCGAAGCCGTCATGGACCCGTTCGACCTGCCGCTGCTCAACACGCTGATCCTGCTCTGCTCGGGCACGACCGTCACATGGGCGCACCATTCGCTGATCCACGGTGACCGCGAAGGGCTGAAGAAGGGGCTCTGGGCCACGATCCTGCTCGGCCTGTTGTTCTCCAGCATCCAGGCTTACGAATATATCCATGCGCCCTTCCCCTTCGGGAAGAACACCTATGGCTCGGCCTTCTACATGGCCACGGGCTTCCACGGCTTCCACGTCATCGTCGGCACCATCATGCTGATCGTTTGCCTGAAGCGCACCTACAACGGCGATTTCACGCCGCGCCAGCACTTCGGCTTCGAAGCCGCGGCCTGGTACTGGCACTTCGTGGACGTGGTCTGGCTGTTCCTTTTCATCGCCATCTACGTCTGGGGCGGCTGGGGCTATCCCACGCACTGACCGGCCGGCCTGCCGGTCAACGGCAGTCCCATCGTTCGAACAGGAGGGCAGCCGCGCACCGCGTCTGCCCTCTTTCGGTTGAATGACCCAAGGAACGTCCATGCGCCCGATCCCCCTGATCCCCACGTTCCTGGTGCTGGTGGCGGTGGCCGTCATGGTCTCGCTCGGCTTCTGGCAGTTGCGCCGCCTTCACGAGAAGGAGGCTTTGCTGGCGCACTACGCCAGCGCCAAAGGCGCGGCGCAGGAAGTGGCATGGCCGCGCGATCGGGCCGGGCAGGAAGACCTGCTGTACCGCCGCGCCCGGCTCGACTGCGCGACCGTGACCGGCCATTCGAGCATCGCCGGCCGCAACGACAAGGACGAATCGGGCGCGGCACAAACGGCGGACTGCACCCTTGCGGATGGAACCCGTGCCCTGGTCGTGCTTGGATGGTCGCGCTTGCCGATGGCGGCGGGCGGCTGGGAAGGCGGCCCGGTTCACGGCATCGTGGCGCCGGGCCCTCGGCTCGTGGCGACTCCTCCGCTTGCAGGGCTGGAGGCGAACGCCATTCCCGATCCCTCGGAGATTCCCAACAACCACTTCGCCTATGCGATCCAGTGGTTCCTCTTCGCGGCGACCGCGCTGGTGATCTACACGCTGGCGTTGATGAAGCGGGGGCAGAAGTAAGCTCGCACGCCATTCGCAGGCGGCGGGCGCGGCGTGCCACGAGGCGATGATGCGCGGCGTCGAGGGAGGGCGTGAGCTGCCTGCACTCTGGCCGCGCCTTTGTTGCCCGCGTCGATCGGTCCCGATCTACGCCCCCCTTTAGGAATTGTTCGCGCGCCAGCCCAACGACAGGCTTTTCATTTCGCGCCCCTGCGGCTAACCGCGCCACCATGGATTACATCAGCACCCGCGGCAGCGCACCGGCGCTCGATTTCGAAGGCGCCACGCTCGCCGGCCTCGCATCGGACGGCGGCCTTTATGTGCCGCGTGAGTGGCCGCGCTTCTCCGGCGAAGAGATCGCCGCGATGGCGGGCCTGCCTTATGCCGAGCTGGCGGCGAAAATCATGTTCCCCTTCGTCGAGGGCAGCCTGACCTACGACCGGCTGCTGGAACTGACCACCCAGGCTTACGGCCGCTTCGCGCACAAGGCGGTGACGCCGCTGAAGCAGCTCGATGAGCAGCAGTGGGTGCTGGAACTGTTCCATGGCCCGACGCTGGCGTTCAAGGACGTGGCGCTGCAACTGCTGGGCCTGCTGTTCGAGGAATTCCTCGGCCGTTCGGAGCGTAACCTGACGATCGTCGGCGCCACTTCGGGCGATACCGGATCGGCCGCGATCGACGCGGTGGCCGGCCGCGCCAAGGTCGATATCTTCATGCTGCACCCCAAGGGCCGGGTGTCCGACGTGCAGCGCCGCCAGATGACGACGGTGCTGGCACCCAACGTTCACAACGTGGCGATCGACGGCTCGTTCGACGACGCGCAGGCGACCGTGAAGCGCATGTTCAACGACAAGGCGATGACCGACCGCTTCGCCATCGGCGCGGTGAACTCGATCAACTGGGCGCGCCTGATGGCCCAGGTGGTTTACTACTTCGCTGCCGGTCTCCAGCTGGGCGCGCCGCACCGCAAGGCCGCCTTCTCGGTGCCGACCGGCAACTTCGGCGACGTGTTCGCCGGCTATGTCGCCGCGCAGATGGGTCTTCCGGTCGAGAAGCTGATCGTCGCCACCAATGTGAACGACATTCTCCACCGCGCGCTGGCAGACGGCGACTATTCGCAGGGCACCGTCACGCCCACCGCCGCTCCGTCGATGGACATCCAGGTCTCGTCGAACTTCGAACGCCTGCTGTTTGACCTCGGCGGCCGCGACGGTCAGGCACTCGCCGCGCAGATGGCCGGATTCGAAGCGACCAAGGCCATGCAGCTCACCAATGCGCAGCGCGAGGGCGCGGCCGCGCTGTTCGCTTCTGCCCGTACCGATGCCGACGAGATGGCCTCCACCATCCGCTGGGCCTGGGAGAACTGCGGCGAACTCATCGATCCGCATACCGCCTGCGGCCTGTTCGCGGCGCGCAACGCCGGAATCGACGCGAGCGTCCCGGTGGTCACGCTGGCGACCGCGCATCCCGCCAAGTTCCCCGACGCCGTCGAACGTGCCACCGGCCAGCGCTCGGGCCTGCCCGCGCGCGTCGGCGACTTGTTCGAGCGTGAAGAGAAGTGCGTCGAACTCACCGGCGACTACGATTCGATCGCCGATTTCGTGGCCGAGCACGCGAGCCCGAAGGTCTGATGGCACGGCTCGAAACCCAACCCGTCATCCTCGCCGGAGAGGGCTGGGACGATTACGGCCTTGTCGATTCGGGCCACGGCCGCAAGCTGGAGCGCTATGGCGACTACCGCTTCGTGCGCCCCGAACCGCAGGCGATGTGGACTCCGCGCCTTGAAAACTGGGATGCGCACGGCGAATTCGTGCCCGGTTCGGACGAGGACGGCGGCGGCCGCTGGCAGTTCGACAAGGCCGTGCCGCGTGACGGTTGGCCGCTTGCCTGGAACGAAGTGAGCTTCACCGCGCAGTGCACGCCGTTCCGCCATCTCGGCTTTTTCCCGGACATGGCGCCGGTGTGGGACTGGATGCGCGAGATGCTGGCTGGTCGCGACGATGCCAATACGCTGAACCTGTTCGGCTACACGGGCGTCGGCACCCTGGCGCTTTCGGCGCACGGCCCCGTCACCCATGTCGATGCGTCGAAGAAGTCGGTCGGCCAGGCGCGCGAGAATGCGGCGCTGGCCGGGCTTCAGGATCGTCCGGTTCGCTGGATGATCGACGATGCCGCCAAATTTGCCGCGCGCGAAGTGCGCCGGGGCAAGCGGTACGACGGCATCATTCTCGATCCGCCGAAGTTCGGCCGCGGCCCGACCGGCGAGACGTGGCGCCTGGAGGAGAACCTCCCCGGCCTGCTCGCCGATTGCCGCCAATTGCTCGACGCGGACAGCAAGTTCCTGTTCCTCACCGTCTATGCCGTGCGCATGTCCTCGCTGGCGTTGGCCGGGCTGATGGAAGAACTGTTCCGCGACCTGCCGGGCACCATCGAGCACGGCGACCTTTCCGTTCGCGAGGACGGCGTCTCCGAAAAGGACGGGGGCCGCTTGCTGCCGACGGCAATCTTCGCGCGCTGGCGCAATAACGGCTAAAGGCCCCCGCCATGCACCTCACCGCCATGACCGATTCGCTCATTCTGGAAGTCGCCGATTTCGAACACGATGTCCTTACCGGCATCTATTCGGAAGAGACCGGCAAGCCGCAGCCGCTGCGCTTCACGATCTCCGTGCAGCTGAAGCCCATCGATCGCTACGCGCCCGATACCCCGCTCACGGCCAGCAAGAACTACATGGACCTCAAGTTCGCGGCCAGCGAAGCGCTGCCGCAGGGCGTCCACTTCAAGCTGATCGAAGCCGTAGCCGATCACGTCTGCGAAACGCTGTTCCTCCAGGACGAGCGGGTCGAGGCCGTGACGGTGAAGATCGTCAAGCTCGCGATCGCCGAAGCGGGCGAGAAGATCGGCATGACGCTCACCCGGCATCGCCGCTGAGCCGTGATCCTGCGCGTCGGACCTCTGGCGGAAGACCCGCTCGATGCCGCCGCGCAGTTCCATGCCGATATCCTGCCGCAGGTCCGCGCCGCGCTGGCGGCGGAGGCTGACCTGACGCTGGTCTTCGCCCCGGCCGGGCACGAGCATCGCGGCTGGCGGCTGTCCGTGATCCAGGCGCTGGCCCGCAGCCACGCGCCGCGGCGGGTAAACGCCCTGACCGGAGAAGGCGAGGCGGCCATTGCCGCCGCCGCTGCGTGGCTGGCCGAGGCTCCGGGCGTGACCGGGCAATACCTCCCCCTCGACGGCTCCCATTCTTTCGCTTGATGGGAATGGCGCACGGGGCCTACTATATGGGCTTCCATGAGCACTGCTGCGCCTCTCATTGACCAGTTCCAGCGCCGAATCACCTATCTGCGGCTTTCGGTGACGGATCGGTGCGACTTGCGCTGCGCTTATTGCATGCCGGAACGCATGACCTTCCTGCCCAGGAAGGACGTGCTCACACTGGATGAACTGCACGAGCTGTCGCTGGGGTTCATTGCGCGCGGCGTGACCAAGCTGCGGCTGACCGGCGGTGAGCCGCTGGTGCGGCGGGACATGATCGAACTGGTCCGCGCGCTCGGCCGCAAGCTGGGCCACGGCCTGGAAGAACTGACGCTCACCACCAACGGCACGCGCCTGCCCGAATTCGCGGACGACCTGTTCGCGGCGGGTGTGCGGCGAATCAACGTCTCGCTCGACACGCTGGACCGCGCGGCGTTCGAGAAGCTGACCCGGCGCGATTCGCTGCCGCAAGTGCTGGAAGGCCTGAAAGCCGCCAAGGCGGCTGGCTTGCGGGTGAAGATCAACACGGTCGCGCTCAAGGACGTGAACGAGCGGGAAATTCCCCGGATCGTCGCTTGGGCTCACGGCCAGGGATTCGAATCCACGCTGATCGAGGTCATGCCGCTGGGCGAAGTGGAGGAAGACCGCTTCGACCACTACCTGCCTTTGTCGGAAGTTCGCGCCGATCTCGAGGAGCGCTGGACGCTGCATCCCAGTCTCCACCGCACCGGCGGCCCCGCCCGCTACTTCGACGTGGCGGAAACCGGCGGCCGCTTGGGCCTCATCACGCCGCTTACCCAGAATTTCTGCGAGGGCTGCAACCGCCTGCGCGTCACGGCGACCGGGCAGCTATATGCCTGCCTCGGTGGTAACGAGCAGGTGGACTTGCGTGCGGCGCTGCGCAGCGCCGATCCGCAGGCCGGGCTGGACGCCGCTCTCGACACGGCGATGCGGATCAAGCCGGAGCGTCACCATTTCGCCATCGACCGGCGCGGCGCGGCGCCGGCGCTGGCCCGGCACATGTCGATGACAGGCGGCTGACATGGCGCTTGAACTCGTGTTTCTCGGCCGGCTGGAAGATCTGGCCGGCAGCTCCGGCCGCGTGGTACCCTTCGCACCTTCGCTGGCGGCGGTGATCGCAGCCTTGGAGCCGGACCTTTCCGCCGCCGTCAAGGAACCGCGCATCCGCTACGCCGTGAACGGCACGCTCGTGCAAGGCGACGTGGAACTGCGCGAGGGGGACGAAGTGGCTTTCCTTCCCCCGGTTTCCGGCGGCTGAGGTGAGCAGCACCGTTCGCCTGTCCACCGATCCCTTCGATCCTGCCGAAGCGCTGCGCCAGTTCGCCGCGGGGGTGCCGCAGGCGGGCGGTATCGTCAGCTTCCTGGGGCAGGTTCGCGAGGGCGGCGGCGTGGAAGCGCTCGAACTGCGGCACTATGCGCCGCTGACCCTGCCCGCGATGGAAGCGCTTGCCGCGCGAGTGCGTGAGCGCTGGTCGCTGGACGGCCTGCTGGTCATCCATCGCAGCGGTACCATGCAGCCGGGTGACCCGATCGTCCTGGTCGCTGCTGCCGCGCGCCACCGCCGCGATGCTTTCGCTGCGGCCGACTTCGCGATGGACCATCTCAAGAGCGAATCGTGGTTCTGGAAGCGCGAGAAAGTCGCGGGCGAATGGCGCTGGATCGAACCGCGCCCGCAGGACATCGAAGACCTCGCGCGCTGGGCCTGATCGCGGAGCGTCCGATTGCCTGAAGCGGACCCCGTTTCGTAACTTTTCCGCGGTTTGACCGGCATCAATTCCTCCGGCGCGTAAACGGCCCATGGGTGCTCCACAAGGAGATCACGCCATGACGCAACGTCTCGACAAGCAACGACTTCGCGAGCTGGCCATCGCGGTCAGCTTACCCGCAGGCGCCAACCCGTCGCCTGCGACCGTCGATCGCGGTTTCGGCCTGCCGACGGGCCTCTACCTCGCGACCGTCGCGCTCTATCTCGGCTTCATCGGCGTCATGGCCGCCTCGTTCCTCAATCCGGAACTGGCGATCCCGATGGTGATCTTTGCGGGTTTCGTCGTCTTCGCCTTCGCCCTGGCCAGCTACTGGACGCGCATGAAGCCCGCAAACGATACCGCGCCGCCCGATTGGGCGCAGTTCCGCGCGCGCGGCATCGAAACTTCGAGCGGAAGGCTGACTTCGGGCGAGGCGACCGTTCAGGTCCTCCTGCTTCCCGTGCTGATCCTGGGCTGGGGACTGGCCGTCGCGGTCATAGTCGCCCTGAGGTGATCCTGCCTCCCGTTTCCCGACCTGAGCCGGGGGGCTTCCGGTCGGGAACGGTCCGTTCGGACGACCCCTCCCTCGCAAGGGGGAGGGGTTTTTCGTGTCTCGACGCCTTGGAATGTGGGGCGAGGTTCAGGTCTTGAGGCGGGCGTCGAGGCCGGTGATGACGTCGTTCTGCGTGTTCACGAGGCCCTGGACCTGGCTGCGCGCGGTATCGATGGCGAGGGCGCTGGGCGATTCGTCCACCGGCTCGGCCTGCCGGGCATCGGCATAGAGCGAATCGAGATCCGCCAGGGCGGCAACGGCGCTGTCGCGGCTGGACTGAAGGGCCGCCACGGCCACTTGCGCCGAAATCCACGCATCGCTCGTGCGCGAGGACCGGGCCGCGGCCGCCACGGCGCGATCGGCGGCGGGGCGCTTGGCCGCGAACTGCTTGTCCGCGTCGCGCGCGGCGGCAACCAGCCCGTCGATTCGGGTGGTGAGGTCGGCCGTGGGCGGGGGCAGCTGCACGGGCGGCGGCGTGGGCTCGGCCGCGGCGGGCATGGCAGAGCGTTCCACCGCGCGATAGGACAGGGAGGGATAGCTCCCCGCCGTCGAGCAGGCGCTCAGGCCAAGGGCCAGCATGCCGAGGGCCAGAGCCCCCAGGGGCTGCATGGGCGCCAGCGTTCGCGCGGCTATGGGGGAAGCCTTCCGATTCGCGGGGCAGGGCGGGGTCAGCGGCTGGAAACGGGCTGGTACGCGGGTCATGGTGCTGCCATAGCATGGTCATGGCCGATCGCGAGGGCCAATCCAAGGCCATCCATGCGGATGTCCGGGTTGAATCGCGTTTCGCGGCCTGTGCCGGGCGACTCCTTGGTTGACACGAATCGGGTGGTGGACTAACGGCACCCTTCTTTCCGGTACCCCGTGCAAATGGGGACGCCGGTGCGTCGCCCGCAAGGCTCCACGGTTCCTTCCTGGACCAGAGCGGCCGGGGCAGAGTTGTTTCGGCCTGTTTAGGGCTCATTGATATTAGGTAAGGGCACCATGTTCGCAGTTGTGCGCACGGGCGGCAAGCAGTATCGGGTTGCCGCCGGAGACAAGATCGCGGTTGAAAAGCTGGCTGGTGAAGCCGGTGAGACCATCACGCTGGGCGACGTTCTGCTCGCCGGCAACGACGGCGAAGTCGCTGACGCCTCGAAGATCACGGTTTCGGCCGAGATCATCGCTCAGGCCAAGAGCGAAAAGGTCGTGGTGTTCAAGAAGCGCCGCCGCCACAACTATCGTCGCAAGAACGGCCACCGCCAGCAGATGACCCTGCTGCGCATCGTGTCCGTCGCCTGAGCCAAAGATCGGAAGGACTGAGCAATGGCACATAAGAAAGCAGGCGGTTCGTCGCGCAACGGTCGCGACTCTGCGGGCCGCCGCCTTGGCGTTAAGAAGTTCGGCGGTCAGGAAGTGATCGGCGGCAACATCATCATCCGTCAGCGCGGCACCCGCGTGTACCCGGGCGTGAACGTGGGCATGGGCAAGGATCACACCCTGTTCGCACTCGCCGAAGGTCGCGTGCGTTTCCACGACGGTAAACTCGGCCGTAAGTACGTCTCGGTAGACGCTATGGCAGAAGCCGCCGAATAATCGGATGGTCGATCAAAGGGCCATCCTGACGGGATGGCCCCGCCGATCTTCTTGAGATCGGCTGAACGAGGGAGAGGGGCCTGCCCGTCTCCCTCTTTTCGTGTCTCCCTCTCGCACGGCGCAACTGTCTTACAGAGCGACTAAGTCGTACATTTTCTTACGAATTTGCACGGATATTTCAGGCTCTCCGGACGTTGTGCGTAATCGCAATGTCACGCGCAAACCTTAGGAAAGGCGCGGGGCGGATGAGTGGAGATACTCTATGTTCGTTCGCAGCGAACGGCTGTTTCTGCGGCCCGGCTGGTCCGAGGACCAGGACGAGTTCCTGGCCTTGATCGACGACGAAAGCGTCGTGCGCAATCTGACGCGCGCGCCCTGGCCCTATACCGGCGAAGACGCCCGGCGTTTTCTGGATGCCGCGCCGGACATGCTGCTGCCGCGTTTCCTGATCACCCAGCCCGGCTCGCACGGCACGCGCATCATCGGCTGCATCGGCCTGTCCCTGCTCGATGGCGAAGCGAACCTGGGCTATTGGATCGCCCGCGACCATTGGGGGCAGGGATTTGCGAGCGAAGCCGCGCGCGCCGTGCTCTCGCTGGCCCGCGCCATCGGCCACAAGCGTATCGTCGGCAGCCACTTCGTCGACAACCCGGCCTCGGGCCGCGTGCTTGAAAAGGTCGGATTCCGGCCTACCGGGCGCGTGCTCGAACGCTACAGCGAAGGGCGCGCTGCAAGCTGCCTCTCGCGCGAATATGCCGTCGAGTTCGATTCGCCCAGCGATTGCGGCGACGATTGCGACAATTCCGGCCTAGGCAGCGCCCAGGCCATGGCGCCCAAGCGCGCCGCCTGACCTTTGTCGCGTCCCCGGCCCTGCCCGGCCGGGGACGACGATACTGCCAAATCCCTGAAAAGACAGGACTGCCGGATCGCGGCTCTCCGGCGCGCGATCGCCGGTCGACTTCTCGCGTCCGGCCGCAGCAAAAGCCGTGCATTGCAACTGGCTTTGTGCATAGTGTGTCCTGCGGACAAAATAGAAAAACGGAGAACCGTCACATGTTCATCCGCACGGAGAGATTGTTCCTGAGGCCCGGCTGGCCGGAAGACTTCGACGAACTGGTGAACGCCATTTCGGAGGAGACGGCCCAGCGCAACCCCGGCGTAGGCGAATTGCCGCGCTCGACACGCGCCATGCGCGACTATCTGGCCAAGCCGCGCGATCCGCGCCTGCCTCACCTCGTCATGTATCTGCGCGCGCCCGGCGGCCCCAAGCTGGTGGGCGGCATCGGTCTCGGCCGGATCGAGAACGAAGTGGAACTGGGTTACTGGATCGCACCGGCCCATCGCGGGCGGGGGTTCGCGCGGGAAGCCGTGCGCGCGGTGCTCGCCCAGGCGCGAACGCTGGGGCATCGGCGCGTGGTCGCCAGCCATTTTGCAGACAATCCGGCTACGCTGGATGTGCTGCAGGAGGCCGGTTTCGCGGATTCCGGGCAGGAGCGGGAGCGTTTCGCCCAAGGCAGGGCCATGCCGATCCGCGCGCGGATCTATGTTGCCAACCTTGGGGAGCGGCCGTTCCTGCGGGCACCGATGCCGACGAACGTGCTTTCGGCCTGATCGATCCGGTCAGGCCGCAGGCTCAAGCCCCGAAATTCAGGCCTGCAGTTCGAGCCACTTCGGCGCGATCAGCGGATCGATGTCCTCCACGCGCAAGTGGTCCACCGCCAGCCCCAGTTCGGGATAGGCGGCGCGGCGGCGCTTCTCGTCCGAGCGGGCCAGCGGCACCACGATCAGCCGGCGGTTGACCTTCTGCCGCCAGTTCATGCGCGCGGTGTTCTCCTGGCCCACGTAGCAGCCCTTGGTGAAGCTGACGCCGTGCAGTTCGACTGCGTTGCATTCCAGCCAGAGCGTCTCACCGTCGCCGAGTTCGGCGCGGCCTTCGGGTACGCCCATGGCGAGCCGGTGGGCGCGCCATGCCGCATCGGCGCCTTCGAATTCCGAGGGATCGGTGGGGTCGACCGGAGCGATCCAGCGTTCGCCCAGGCCATGGTGGCGGGGGTCCGGGGCGGCGCCATCACCCGTATGCGGGCGCCAGTGGACGGCAAGGGTATCGTCGCGCGCGATGTCGATGGCCCGGCGCAGGCGGTACATCGACAAGCGCTTGACCAGGGCCTCGGCTGCTTCCGCCTCGCAATCGATCAGTAGGCCGGGGCCGGCCGGCCAGACCAGGAAGTCGAACAGCGCCTTGCCCTGCGGGGAGAGCAGCGCGGCCCAGGTGGGCAGCACGCCCTTCACGTCGGCGGTGACGAGCCCTTGCAGGAACTCGGCAACGTCTTCGTTCGAATCGGGGCGGGGGGAGAGCCGGATAACGGCGCGGTCGAACAGGCGGCTGGCGGTCATGGCCGATAAGTGGGGCAGGGCGGCGGACTGCGCAAGTGTCCGAATGACAGGCCGGAAAAGCTTGGGTGACGGCGTGGCCGGGAGGTGTGGTCAGGGACAGCCGGCAAGGCGTTCGCGGATTTCATCGAGAACCCAGAGGGCGGCGGGGCCCGGCGGGCTGTCCTTGCGCCAGAGTGCGACAAGGGCATAGTCCATCGTCGGCCGCTCGGGCAGGTGAAGCTCGACCAGCTCGCCGCTCGCCAGGTCTGCGGCGATGCGGTGGCGCGGCATAGAGCCCCAGCCGATTCCCTCCTTGAGCAGCGCATGCTTGGCGCCGAGATCGGCCAGCCGCCACGAACGCGGGCTGAATACCGAGAAATCGCGGCCCTCCGTCAGCGGGGAGCGGTCGGTCAGCACCAGCTGGAGGTGCTTGCGCGCCGCGCCGGGCGGAATTGGGCCGGGGTTCGCCAGGGGGTGACCGGGCGCGGCGACCGGCACCATTTCCACGGCGCCCACCGTCTCGCGCTGGATTTCCGGCAGGTCGAGAATATCAGGTCCGGCGATGGCCAGGGTGGCGCGCCGATCCATCACCAGCGCGGCGACGGCGCCCAGAGCCTCGACATGAAGGCGCAGTGGCACGCTGGGGAACATCACCTGAAAGTCGCGCAGCAGCTTGGCGAGGACGTTGCCGGGCACCATCACGTCCACCGCCAGCGAGAGTTCGGCCTCCAGCCCCTGTCGCAGGCTGCGGACTTTGGCGAGCAGGGCATCGACGTCGTCGGCAATGGCATGGGCCTCGCTCAGCAGCGCCCGGCCCGATTCGGTGAGCCTGGGCTTTCGCGACCCCTCTCGCTCGAACAGGCGGACATCGAGCTGGGCTTCGAGCTGGGCGATGGCATAGCTCACCACCGAGATCGCCCGGCCCAGCTTGCGGGCCGCACCGCCGAAGCTGCCCTCCTCGACGACGAGCAGGAATGTGCGCAAGTGATCCAGACTGGGCGGGGCAATGTCGACCACGATGCGAAGCCTTCAGCTTAGTTGAACATCTCGATCGATTTTATCCCAATTATCCGATGACCCTGCAAGGGCTACCTGATGAGCAGGCAGACCGCATATCTGCGGCAGACTAACCCCCTTCAGGAGGGCCACATGATCGAAGTCCGTCCCTTCGCAAGCCTCGGCGCCGCCGACCACGGCTGGCTCGATGCCCACCACCACTTCTCCTTCGCCGACTATCACGATCCTGCGCGCACCAATTGGGGCCGTCTGCGGGTCTGGAACGACGACACCATCGGTCCGCGCGCCGGATTTCCGCCGCATCCACACCGCGACATGGAGATCATCACGTATGTCCGCACCGGCGCGATCACGCACAAGGACAGCCTGGGCAACGAAGGCCGCACGGGCGCCGGCGACGTCCAGGTGATGAGCGCGGGTACCGGGATCGTCCACTCCGAGTTCAATCTCGAGGATGAGGCCACCACCCTGTTCCAGATCTGGATCCTGCCCGACGAACGCGGCGAGGCTCCGGGCTGGGGCGCGCGTCCTTTCCCCCGCGGCGATCGTGCCGGTCACTTCGTCACGCTCGCCAGCGGCATCGCCGGAGACGGGGATGCCCTGCCGATCCGCGCCGATGCCCGGGTTCTGGGCGCCACCGTCAAGGCGGGTGACAGCGTGACTTACCCGACCGAACCGGGCCGCCATCTCTATCTCGTCTCTGCAAGAGGCCGGATCCTGGTGGACGACGTCGAAGCGCAGCCGCGCGACGGCGTGGCGATCACCGGTCTCGACTCCATCACCGTGACCGCGATCGAGGACGCCGAACTCGTCCTTGTCGACGCGGCCTGAACTCTCTCCCGACACTCTCAACACCAAGGAAATCGACATGACCGGACGTATTGCCCATCCCAAGGTTGAAAAGCTGATCGTCAATCGCTGGTCGCCCCGCGCGTTCGATGGCAGCGAGATCCCGCAGGAAGACCTCGACGTGATCTTCGAAGCCGCCGGCTGGGCGCCTTCGGCCTATAACGTGCAGCCCTGGACCTTTCTCTATGCCCGCAAGGGCGACGCCAACTGGGACCTGCTGCTCTCGCAGCTGATCGAGTTCAACCAGGGCTGGGCCAAGGACGCTTCGGCGATCGTCTATGTCGTGTCCGACAGCCAGATGCGTTCGGACAAGGGCAATTCGGACAACCACAGCCACAGCTTCGATGCCGGTGCGGCCTGGGCGCTGGCTGCCCTTCAGGCGCAGGCCCTGGGCTATCACACGCATGGCATGACCGGCCTGAAGTTCGGTGAGGCCGAAAAGGCGCTTGGCATTCCCGCCGACCACCGCCTCGAAGCCGCTTTCGCCATCGGCAAGATGGGTGACAAGAGCCAGCTTCCCGAGTTCCTGCAGGAGCGCGAAGTCGCCTCGGGCCGCAAGCCGGTGGCGGAAATCGCCAAGGCGGGCACTTTCGCCTGATCCAACCGGGCGTTCCGGCGCTATCCTCTCCCTTTAGCCGGCCCTCCCTCTGCCGGCCCTCCCTTTGCCGGCTTCGAGGCCCGATCCGCCACTCCCTTGGGCGGATCGGGCTTTTTCGTTCAGAACTTCCGCTTCACGCCGACCATGACCCGCTGGCTCTTGCTGCCGTCCGGCATCGAGGCGGAATCGAGGTGAACGTCGATCGAGGTGCCGCCGCCGATGTCCAGTCGGGCGCGGGGCGGTCCATCGGGAATGCTGTAGTCCGTCGAGAGCGGCGGCAGCCGTTCCTGTTCGGGATCGGGCGCGCAGACGACGATTTCGCCGGGCTTGCCCTCGGGGCAGCGGGGGCGGATGACGCTGAAACCCGCGGAGGGCGGCGCGCGCATCTGCCTAAGGTCGAATGCATCGACGGTCTGCTCGGTAACGGTGGGAGCGGAAGGTGCGGCGTCGATCGCTGGCATGGGAAGCTCCGGAGGGAACACGCAGGCAAACATCCGAAGATGGCCGATTTGCGGCAGGCCAGCGGTTTCCGGGCACCCGGCGATGACCAGACCCGTTACAATTCGTCTATCCGGGCCCCAAGCACGAGTCGCCTCGCCACGATGGTGGACATGGTTCATAGGGCGCCGCGACGGAAACCAAGTTCAGGAGAAGGGCCGGGTGGTGGCTCGAACGACAGCACGGTGGCGGGACGGATGGGGCAATAGCCGGATCGGCGGCCTGGTTGCAGGCGCGATAGGCCATCTCGGTTGGGTGCGCGGGGCCCTTGGCGGCATGCTGGGCATTGCCATTGCCGGCGGCGTGACGCTCCTGCTCGAAATGAAGGGACTGGAACAGGCGGGGCTTGCCGCGCTGCCGTTCCTTCTGGCGCCGCTCGGCGCTTCGGCGGTCCTGGTATTCTGCGTGCCTGCCAGCCCGCTGGCGCAGCCCTGGTCAGTGGTCGGCGGGAACATGGTCTCGGCCATCGTCGGGCTGACCGCGGGGCACTTGCTGGGGACGCCCTGGCTCGCGGCCTCGGTGGGCGTGGGACTGGCGATCGTGGCCATGTCGCTGACGCGCAGCCTGCATCCGCCAGGCGGCGCCTGCGCGCTGCTCTATGCGCTGGGGGCCACGGGCGACCAGTCCTGGGGCATCGGCCATCTCGTGCCCCTGGCGCTGAACCTGATATTCCTGTTCCAGTTCGGCTGGCTCTACAACAACCTGACCGGCCACCCCTGGCCGCACCACGCGCCCAAAGTGCAGCACAAGACACCCGAGCCTTATACGCGCGCGGATATCGAGGCCTTGCTGGCGGAATGGGACGAAGTGCTCGACGTCGAAGTCGACGATCTCGACGCCTTCGTCCAGGCGCTGCTGCGCAAGGGGAAGCAGGCCTGACCTGGCAGGCCTGCGCTCAGGCGGCGGCCTTGCGCTTGCGGGACAGCAGGTCCCAGCAGAACACCGCGATGGCCGTCCAGATGAACAGGAAGCAGAAAATCTGGACCGGCCGCAGCGGCTCTCCGAACACGAAGAGGCCGAGCAGGAATATGCCCGTCGGCGTCACGAACTGGATGAAGCCCAGCACCGAGAAGTCCAGCTTGCGAGCCGCGCCGGCGAAAAGCAGCAGCGGAATCCCGGTGACGATCCCGGCGCAGGCAAGCAGGAGGCTGATGTTCAGCGACTGTCCCATGGCCAGCCCCGCCGGGCCGGAAGCCTGCCAGCCCAGCAGGCCCAGCGCGGGAATCAGCAGCACCAGCGTCTCCACCGTCAGCCCCGGCAGCGATTCGACGGGGGCCAGCTTTCGCACCAGGCCGTAGCCGGCAAAGCTGAGGGCGATGCCCATGCTGATCCACAGCGTGTCCAGCGCGCCGCCCGCCAGCATGGCCACGCCGATGGCAGCGAGGCCGACCGCGGTCCATTGCAGGCGCGATAGCCGCTCGCGCAGGAAGATGGTGCCTGCCAGCACGTTGACCAGCGGGTTGATGTAGTAGCCCAGGCTCGCCGCGATGACGTGGCCTTCCATCACCGCCAGGACGTAGATCAGCCAGTTGGTGCCGATCAGCAGGCCGCTGACGGCCAGCGTGCCGAGCAGGCGCGGATTGCCGAGCGCGGCCCGAAGCTGCGCGCCCTGGCGCAGCACGGCGACCATGATGAGGCAGAAGGGCAGGGTGAACAGCAGCCGCCAGGCCACGACCTCGAACGGGGAAACCGCGTGGAGCATCGCGAAATAGAGCGGGAACAGGCACCAGATCAGATAGGCGCCGAAAGCCTGCGCAAGGCCGCCGCTACGGCGAGTGGTTTGGTGCTGCATCGAAAACCCCGTGGATCGTCCGGTGCGATAAGTGCCGAAAGGTCCGTCCGCAAGCAGTTCGTCGCAAGACGTTCCTCGCCTCGTCGATATCGCCAATTCTGACAGCCGCGTTGCGGATCGTTCAGGTTCGATGCCCTAAAGCTGAATGCGTACCGCGGATCGAGCCTCGAAAGGCCCCCTCCCCGGCAATGACGAGGAGATTTTGAGATGAACGCATTTTTCAAGGCAACCGCCCTCGCTGCCGCAACGGCCAGCCTGGCGACCGCTCTTCCCGCTTCGGCTGCCGTCAGCTACGCGCCGACCCACGAATTCCAGGCCCCCGGCGAACAGGAATACGGCCACGGCCGTGAGCGCTATTCGCGCGAAGACTATCGCCGCGGCTACGGCAACCGCGACCGCTACTATCGCGGCGACCGCCATTACCGCGGCAACGACCGTCGCTACGACTGCCGCCGCTCGAGCGGCACCACCGGCCTGCTGGTCGGCGGTGCGGCGGGCGCCCTGGCCGGTCGTGCCATCGACACCCGCGGCGACCGCGCCACCGGCACCGTCCTCGGCGCCGCCGCCGGCGCCCTGCTCGGCCGCGAAGTCGACCGCGGCGGTTCGCGCTGCCGCTGATAGAACCGGGCGCGGCTTGCGCCTGACAGGAACTGGCTTCCCCGTGAGGACGGCGACTTACGGGGGAGACCYCCCGAACTCCATCTGATGGGGGCGGGTGGGAGAGGGCGCTCGTGGCTTCGGCTGCGGGCGCCCTCGACCTGTTTCGGGGCTTCGCGCGCACAGGCGCTATATGCCGATCCTCCATTTCCCTGACCGCAAACCTTTGCCTGCGGGCCTTCCCGAATTGGGACGTGCGCGGGAATTCCAGCGGAGAGGCCTTGAATCTCCGCCATTTACCGGGAAGTCTTGGCCGATGAACTGGATGTCGGGAAGACGCATGCGATCTTCCGGGGGACAAGGACGCGACGAGGATGGCCATTTTGACGAAGGTTCCGGCGCAGCACTCCGCCGCCCCGCACTTGATGCTCCTGGCTCTGGCCGGATCGCTGGCGCTGGCGGGCTGTAATGCCAAGACGAAGAAGCCCGATGCGGCCGAGAGCGAGGCCGCTGCGTCCGGTGGTCTGGGCGATCAGATCGTGGTCGATCCCGAAATGTCCGGAGAGAGCGGCGGAACCGCGGGCAAGGACGGCCCGGTCACGCTGAAGGCGGCCGATCGCACGCCGGCGGCTATCTCCGCTGCCCGGAAATCGGCCGCGGATGCCGCGGGCGGCAAGCTCCTGCCCGCGCCGGTTCCCCAGAAAGCCAGCGCCTCGGCGCTCGCCCAGAACGCCGCGACTGCCGCGCAAGTCAGCGACAGCGCGCGCGCGGCCAAGACCGATTGCTCCGCCAAAGTTCAGTATTCCGCCGCTTGGGCCGCCAAGCTGCCCGCCGCCATCCCCGTCTATCCGCGCGGCGCCGTGAAGGAAGCCGCGGGCACTGACGCTGACGGCTGCGCGCTTCGCGTCGTCAATTACGGCACGGCGGTCTCGCCCGAGGATGTCGTCAGCTTCTACTATTCGATGGCGCAGCGCGGCGGCTATACCGCCGAATACCGCATCGACGGCGGCGACCATGTGATCGGCGGCCGCAAGGCGGGGCAAGCCTACGTGGCTTTCGTGCGCAAACTGGAAGGCGGCGTGACCGAGGTCGATCTGGTCACCAGCGGGAAGTGACGGCCCCGGGTTCGTAACGACAGGGCTGACGCCCCGGACCGTTACCGCAGTCCCACGCCGATCGCCGCGCGGGGCTGCTCCATCTCCCCGGACGCCACGGGATAGGCGCAGTAGTCCGCCGCGTAGTAGCCGGTGGGGTGGTGGTTGCCGGAAAGGCCGATGCCGCCCATCGGCGCGGCATGGCTTGGCCCGGTGGTGGTGCGGTTCCAGTTGACGATGCCGGCGCGGATATTGGCCCAGAAGCGGTTGTAGTCCTGGGGACTGCCGCCCACCAGCGAGGCGGCCAGCCCGAAACGGGTATTGTTGGCCTCGGCAATCGCCTCATCGAAATCGTCGACGCGAATCACCTGCAGGATCGGGCCGAACAGTTCGACATCGGGCCGGTCCTTCATCGCCGTGGTGTCGATGATCGCCGGGCTGAGGAACGGCAGGGCGTCGTCGGTCCGCACCAGATGCTTGATCGCCCGTCCGCCGTTGCTCAGCAGGTAGAGGAAGCTCTCGGTCAGGCCGTCGGCCGCCGGATTGTCGATCACCGGGCCCATGAAAGGCGCGGGTTCGTCGAACGGCGCGCCCACAATCACCCGGTCTGCCAGCGCCTTCACTTCCGCGATGGCCTCGTCATAGAGCGCGCTCTTCACGATCAGCCGGCGCGCCGCGGTGCAGCGCTGTCCGGCGGAGGAGAAGGCGGACTGGACGATCAGCGCTGCGGCGTCGGTCAGCTTGGGCGTGTCCCAGAGGACGATGGGGTTGTTTCCGCCCATCTCCAGCGCCACCAGCCGGTCGGGCCGGGCGGCGAGGCGGCGGTTGATCGAGATGCCGGTATTGGCCGATCCGGTGAAGAGAACGCCGTCGATCCCCTCGTGCGCCACGAAATCCTGGCCCTCCAGCGGCCCGCCCACGGCAAGCTGCATGACGGCGGCGGAAATGCCCGCGCGGTGGAAGCAGCGCGCCAGCATCTCGCCCGTGGCGGGGGCCTTTTCGCTCGGCTTGAAGATCACCGCATTGCCTGCGAGCAGGGCGGGGACAATGTGGGCGTTCGGCAAGTGCGCAGGGAAGTTGAAGGGGCCGAGCACGACCAGGACGCCGTGCGGCTTGTGGCGCACCGCCATCGTGCCCTGCAGTGCCGAATCGAACTTCCGCTGGCTGGTGCGCTCGGCATAGGCGCGGATCGAGACTTCGACCTTGGCGACGACGGTTTCGACTTCGGCGCGCGCTTCCCACAAGGGCTTGCCGACTTCGCGGGCGATGGTCGTAGCCAGGCGGTCGGCTTCCTTGCGCACTTCGTTGGCGAAGCGGCGCAGCAGTTCGATGCGCGTGGCCAGCGGCTGGGCGGCCCAGGTCGGCCAGGCGCGCCGGGCACGGCTCACCACATCGTCGACATCGCAAGGCTTGCCGCGCCAGATCTCCGCACCCGTGGCGGGTTCGTAGGAGATGATGTCCGTCACGTTCCTTGCCCGTTCCTGTCCGGCAGATCCCCGATCGCTGGCGACCGTTGCTGGCGGGGTGCTGTATGCGCTCGCTGTCGCGCCCATGAAGATTGATGGTCCGTTGGCTGGATAACTCGCTGTAGGACATGCTGTTGCACAGCGATCCCTACCGGGAAGCTAACGCGGCCTTTAATCCTTTGTATCAGGATGCCCCGGAGACATGGCTAGCAGCCTGCCCGGCGGGCGCTGGCGCCGCGCCGAGTTGCCGACCGAGTTCGCGGATTTCCGCGACCCGGGCATGGAGCGCCGACCAGTCGTCATGCCGGTCGATCCCATCCCAGATGCGCTCGACCTCGTCGATGAGCAGGCCGGGTGGGGCGGGTTGCTGCCAGAAGGGACCGGACGTTTCCGCCGCCGGGGCATAAGTGCCCAGGACTTCGCCGAAGCGATCGGCACCTGCATTTCTTCCGCCGCGATGATGGAAGAAGAACTGCTCCGGCGCTTCCCCGCTTGCCAGCATGGCCTGTTCCGCGGCCTGGATCAGCGCATTGTCGCGCTCCAGGCCCTGCGGGGTCACGCCAAGGCGCCAGGCGAAGCGCCGGCTCATCGCCTGCTGGTACAGCGGGGCGAAGCGGTCCAACGCGGCCACCAGCGGCGCGGTTTCGGTCAACTGGCGCAAGGCAACGGCAAGCTGGCCGCAGTTCCACAGCACCGCCTCGGGCTGCCGGCCGAAGGCGTAGAGGCCCGAATGGTCGAAATAGGCGGCGGTGAAGCGCGGGTCCCACTGCGGCAGCCAGCGCCAGGGACCATAGTCGAAGCTCTCGCCCGAGATGTTCATGTTATCGGTATTGAGAACGCCGTGGACGAAGCCGGCCACCATCCAGCTCGCGGCGAGATCGGCCATGCGTTCCACCACCTGATGGAGCAGGATCACCGCAGGTTCGTCCCGGCCGGGCGCATCCTCGGGCGGGAGATTGCCGGGATACGTTGCGAGGCAATAGGCCACGAGCTGTTCCATGTGCGCGCTTTCCTCCAGCGCGAGCAGGCGCTGGAAGGTGCCGATGCGGATATGGCCGTGGCTGAGGCGGACCATGGCTGCCGAGCGCGTGGGTGAAGGCTCGTCGCCGCGCCAGAGCGCCTCGCCGGTTTCGATCACGGAGAAGGTCCTGCTGGTGTTGACGCCCAGCGCCTCCAGCATTTCCGTGGCGAGGATCTCGCGAACCGCGCCCTTCAGTGTCAGCCTGCCGTCGCCGTCGCGGCTATAGGGCGTCTGGCCGGACCCTTTCGTGCCAAGGTCGAGCACGCGGTCCTGGCCGTCCAGCATCTGCGCCTGGAGGAAGCCGCGTCCGTCGCCGATGTTGGGGTTGTAAACGCGGAACTGGTGCCCGTGATAGCGCAGGGCCAGCGGCTGGGGCAGGTTGTCCGGCAGCGGCTCGAAGCGTCCGAAATGGGCGATCCAGCCGGCATCGTCGAGCCCGTCCAGCCCCACGGTGCGGGCCCAGCGGTCGTTGCGGAAGCGCAGGATATGTTTCGGAAAATCGGCAGCCGTCACCGGACTGGCGATCCAGTCGGCAATGGCCTCGATACGCGGGGCAGGACGATAGGCACTTGCTTGCGGTTCGCTTCGCATCAGGCGATAGTGGCGATCCGATGCCCGTCGATCAAGCCGGGCGGCAAGATGAGGTCGCAGCTTCGGCATGACGGTATTCGAAGATCGGTTCTGGTCGAGCCGGGATGGACTGAAGCTGCACTTTCGCGATTACCCGGGCTCCTTGCCTGATCGGGCGCGGCCGGATGGGGAAGCGCCGGATGGGGCGCGGCCGGATGGGGCGCAGCTTCCCCCCATCGTCTGCCTCCATGGACTGACCCGCAATGCCCGCGATTTCGACGTCCTGGCCGAGCGCCTCTCGCCGCGCTGGCGCGTCATCTGCCCCGACATGCGCGGGCGCGGAGACAGCGAATATGCGCGCGATTCGGCCAGCTACAATCCGGTCCAGTATGGCGAGGACCTGCTGGAGCTGCTGGCGCAGGAGAAGATCGACCGCTTCGTGGCCATCGGCACCTCGCTGGGCGGGCTGATGACCATGGGACTGGCGACGATGATGCCAGACCGGATCGCCGCGGCCGTCATCAACGATGTGGGCCCGTTCCTCGAACCGGAAGGGGTGGAGCGGATCAAGGACTATGTCGGGCAGGGGCGCAGCTATCCCACATGGGTTCACGCCGCGCGCGCGATCGAATCGTCGCAGGGCGATGCCCATCCCGGCCAGCCGCTGGACTTCTGGATCGGGCGGGCCAAGCGCCTGATGACCGTATCCAACGCCGGGCGGGTGGTCTTCGACTACGACATGAAGATCGCCGAGCCTTTCCTGGGCTATGACGTGGACGACCAGCCCGATCTCTGGCCCGCCTGGGAAGCGCTGGCCGGCCGGCCGGTGCTGGTGCTGCGCGGCGCGTTGTCCGACCTGCTGTCCGCCGCCACGCTGGAGAAGATGCTGCGCCGCCTGCCGGGCGCCGAGGCGGTGACGCTGGACAATGTCGGCCACGCTCCCACTCTGGACGAGCCCGAATCCGTTGCCGCCATCGAGCGGCTGCTGGCGCAAGTCGCCTGATCGGCCGGGCCGGAACCGCCTTGCGCATTCTCCACCTTCATTCCAGCTTCGCGGCGGGCGGCAAGGAACTGCGCGCCGTGCGGCTGATGAACCTGTTCGGGCCGGGCATCGCTCACGCCGTGGTCTCGGCCCAGCCTGAGGCCTACGGCGCCGCTGCGCTGCTCGATCCGGCGGTGCCGGTGGCATTTCCCCAGGACTTTCCCGCCCTCCAAGGTCGCCCCACCCCGCGGCGGCTCTGGCGGATCGCCCAGGCCATGGCAGACTACGACCTCGTGCTCACTTACAACTGGGGCGCGATGGACGGGGTGATGGCCCATGGCCTGTTCGGCGGCCTGCTGTCGCTGCCTCCGCTCGTCCATCATGAGGACGGCTTCAACGAGGACGAGGCCGGCGGCCTCAAGCCCGCGCGCAACCGGTTCCGGCGCTTCGCACTGCGCCGTGCCTCGGCGCTGGTAGTGCCGTCGCGGCGGCTGGAGGAGATCGCGCTCACGGCATGGCGCCAGCCGCGCGAGCGGGTGCGGCTGATCGGCAATGGCATCGATTGCGCCGCCTATCTCGACCGGCCCCGGCCCGACATGCTGCCCGGCCTCATCAAGCAGCCCGGGGAGCGCTGGGTCGGCACGCTCGCGGGCCTCAGGCCGGTAAAGAATCTGCCCCGGCTGGTCCGCGCCTTCGCCGGACTGCCCCCTTCGTGGCGCCTCGTGATCCTGGGCGAAGGGCCCGAGCGCGGCGCGATCGCGGAGGCGGCGGCGCGCAGCGGCGCGGCTGACCGGGTGCACATGCCGGGCTTCGTCGCCGATCCGTCCCACGCGGTCGGCCTTTTCGATATCTTCGCGCTCTCGTCCGACAGCGAGCAGTTTCCGATCTCGGTGGTGGAAGCGATGGCCGCGGGACTGCCGGTGGCCTCGCCCGCCGTGGGGGACGTGGCGCAGATGGTATCCGGGGAAAACCGCGCCCTGATAACGCCGCCCGGAGACGAGGCCGCGCTGGCCGCCACCCTTGCGCTGCTGGCGGGCGACGATGCCTTGCGGGCCCGCCTCGGCGCCGCAAACCGCGTCCATGCCCGCAGCCACTACGACGAAGCCACCATGCTGGCCGCCTATAGCCGCACATATGGCGAAGCGCTGGGGCAAGACCGCCTGATTTGACACGCCGACATCATTCAGCAAGGCTTCACCGCGAACGGTGCAGCGATCATCACCGTTGAAAAGCCGTGGTCATTCGCTAAACAGCCCGGCAACCATCCTGATTTTTCCGCAGAAAGCGCCCGAAACTTGGCCCTGCCTCCTTCCAACAGCACCCCGACCAACCCCAAGTCTGCCGAGCGACTCGCCGCGCAGCAGGACGTTTTCCTGCGCGAGGTCGACGATGCCCTGCGGCAGGACCAGATGGAAGGCTTCTTCACCCGCTACGGAAAGCCCGTGATCGCGGCCGTGGTCCTGGCGCTCGCGGCGTTCGGCGGCTGGCTCTACTGGAACCACCGCCAGAACGAGCAGCGCGACGCCAATGCCGAGGCTTACGTCCAGGCGATCGACAGCATGAAGTCCGGCAATCTCGATGCCGCCAAGGGCAAGCTGGAGGCCATCGCCAAGGGTTCGGGCGGCAGCCCGACCTCGGCCAAGCTGATGCTTGCGGGCATCGCTGCCGAGCAGAAGCGCCTGCCCGACGCCGTGAAGCTCTATGACGAAGTGGCCGCCGATGCCAAGGCACCGCAGCCGCTGCGCGACCTTGCCGCCGTGCGCAGCGTGGCCGCCAATTTCGATGCCATGAAGCCCGAAGACGTGGTCGCCCGCCTCAAGCCTTACGCTGCCCCGGGCAATCCGTGGTTCGGCGTTGCCGGCGAGATGGTCGGCATGGCCTATATCAAGATGAACAAGCAGGACCAGGCAGGCCCGCTGTTCGCCGCCATCGCCAAGGACGAGCAGGTCGAATCCGGCCTGCGCAGCCGCGCACGCCAGCTTGCGGCCGTGCTCGGCGTCGACGCGATCGACGATGTGGTGGACGAACGCGGAGAGCCGCTGGGCAAAGCGCGAGACCAAGGGGCCAGCGCGCAGACCGCGCCTGCCGCCGGAGAATGAACATGGTTGAGATGACGCGCATGAAGGCCAAACCTTCCAAAATGGGCCGCGCGGGGGTCGTATCGCTGATCGCCCTGGCGCTCGTCGCCGGTCTGTCGGGCTGCAAGTCCAACAGCAAGGGCCCGAAGACCCCCACCGTGGGCGAACGCGTGCCGATCCTGTCGCGCATCGAAAGCGGCGCCAAGGTCGATCCCTCGATGGAAGCGATCTCGGTGATCCTGCCGCCGCAGCAGGCGAACGAGGCCTGGTCGCAGGCGGGCGGCAATGCCGCCAAGTCCTACGGCCACCTGGCCCTGGCCGACAATCCCAGCCGCGTGTGGACCGCCCAGATCGCCGGTTCCACCAACCGCGCCCGCCTGGCCGCCGCGCCTGTCGTGGCCGAGGACAAGCTCTTCGTCATGGACACCGAAGGCGTCGTCCATGCGTTCGACGCGAAGACCGGCAGCTCGCTCTGGACCAAGAACTTCTCGGTTTCGGGCAAGAACGAAAGCTCGATCTTCGGCGGCGGCGTCAGCTACGACGCGGGCAACCTCTACGTCACCACCGGCCTCGGCGAAGTGGCGGCGCTCAAGGCGGCCGATGGCAGCCAGCTCTGGACGAAGAAGCCCGGCGGCCCGCTGCGCGGCTCGCCCACGATCAGCTTCAACGCCGTCTACGTGATGACGCAGGACAACCAGATCTTCGCGCTCAACGCGGCGGACGGCAATGTCCTGTGGAACGAATCGGCCTCGCTCTCGCAAGCCGGCGTCTTCGGCGTGGCCGCTCCGGCGGCCGGCCAGGGCACCGTGATCGCGGGCTATTCCTCGGGCGAACTCGTGGCCTATCGCTATGAGAACGGCCGCCAGGTCTGGTCCGACGCGCTGGCCCGCACTTCGATCTCCACCGAAGTGGGTAGCCTCACCGACGTCGACGCCGATCCGATCATCGACCAGGGCCGCGTCTACGCGCTGGGCCAGGGCGGTCGCATGGCCGCTTACGAACTGGTGACCGGCCAGCGCATCTGGGAACTCAACCTTGCCGGCATCTCGACGCCGATGGTGGTGGGCGACTGGGTCTTCACGCTGGACGACCACGCCGAAATCCTCGCCATCGCGCGCGGCACCGGCAAAGTGCGCTGGCTGACCCAGCTGGCGCGCTACGACAACGAGAAGAAGCGCAAGGGTCCGATCTTCTGGGTCGGCCCGGTCCTGGCCGGCAACAAGCTGTGGGTGGCCAATTCCCGCGGCCAGCTCGGCACCGTGGATCCGACCACGGGCAAGCTCACGCCCTTCGTCGAGCTGGGCGATCCGATCTCGCTGGCCCCAGTCGTGGCCAACCAGACGCTCTACCTTCTCGACGATTCGGGCCGTATCACGGCTTACCGTTGATCATGTCGCCGTCGCTCCGGGCCGCGCCSGGGGCGACGCGGCTGTTCGGCATTTCGCACCTCTTAACCAATTCGCGCTAGTCCGGGCGCCATGATCAGCGCCCCGAATCCCGCGAAAAGCCCGCCCGCCAGCGACGTCTCGGCCGGCGTGGGCCTGTCGGGACTGGCGGCGCTTCTCGTCTGGCTGCTGGTCTGCCGCAACTGGGCCGCGATCGCCGACGCCCTTGCTCTACCCGGTCCCCATGCGCCGATGAGCGGCCCTTACGCCTCGGTCGCCACGCTCTTCGTCACAGGCTCCGCCATGGCGCTGTGGTCGGTGCTGGTCGACAAGGTGCACCGCCGCCCCTCCACCGGCATCGACTGGAACCTGCGCCGGCCTTTGTCCGAATCGGCGGAGCTGTCGATCACCAAGCTCGCCGGGCTCTGGGCCACATGGGCGCTGATCGGGGCGTTCTACTGCATCGGCCGGTGGTACTGGGACGGGCAATATCTCTTCGCCATGGAAGTGATCGGCGCGGCGGCGCTGCCGGTCTTCCTGCTGTCGATCCCTTACGTGCTCTGGCTGGACCGCAAGCTGATCGAGCCGCGCGACCAGGCCTGGCACTTCGGTGCCCTGCTGATCGGCCGCGAGGCCTGGGACGCGGAGGCGGTGAAGAAGCACGGCCGCGCCTGGGCCATCAAGGCGTTCTTCGGGGCCTTCATGATCTCGATCCTGCCCGGCGGTTTCGCGCAAGTGGTGGAAGCGAACTTCGCAGCCATGGCCCATGATCCGGTGCCGCTGGCCTCCACCGTGATCGCGCTGCTTTTCCTGATCGACGTACAGATCGGCACCGTGGGCTATATCTTCACGTTCCGCCCGCTCGACGCCCATATCCGCAGCGGCAATCCCCTGCTGGCCGGCTGGGTGGCCGCGCTCATGTGCTATCCGCCCTTCGTCTGGGGCACGATGGGGCGGGCCGACGTGATGGGCTATGAGGTCAACACCGGCGGCTGGTCCTACTGGCTGGCGGGACACACGGCGCTGCTCTGGCTCTGGGCGGCGCTCATGGTCACGCTCACGGCCGTCTATGCCTGGGCGACGTTCGCCTTCGGCCTGCGCTTCTCCAACCTCACTTACCGCGGTGTGCTGACGAACGGCCCTTACCGCTTCACGCGGCACCCGGCCTACCTGTCGAAGAACCTGTTCTGGTGGACATCGACGCTGCCCTTCCTCGTCACCAGCCACGCGTTGACCGACATGGTGCGTAATACGGTGCTCCTGGGCGTCGTCAGCGGCATCTACTACTGGCGCGCGCGGACCGAGGAAGCGCATCTTCTGGCCGAGGACGCCAAGTACCGGGAATACCATGCCTGGATGGCGCAGAACGCGCCGATCACCCGCTCGCTCGCGCGGATGGGCGCCTGGTTGCGGCCACGGAACGGGGCGCTGCAGGCTGCGGAATAACAGAGGGCATTTCGCGGGGATCAGCCCAAGGCTGGCGGCCATCGGCGCCGCTAGGCATTGGGCGCCACCTTGACGGCAGGGGAGCGATGCTCACCCTGCCTGTCATGTGTTAGCCGTCAGAAGCTCTTTACCGCGTAGACCTTCGACAGGTCGCCGCCCCATTCGCCGTTGTAGAGGTCGAGCAGGCGTTCGGCCGGAACCTTGCCGCTGGCGACGATCTGCGCGAGCGGTTCCAGGTAGCCGGTCTCGTTGTCGCCGCCCGCGTTGAGGCAATTGCGCGCCGCAAGTCCCGAGCGGGAGATGTCGATCACTTCCGCGGCGATCTTGCGCAGGGTCCCGCCGCCGGGCAGCGGCGCGTCGAGGCCCAGCTTCGGCACCGCGGTGCGTAGCGCTTCGCGGCCTTCCATGTCCCAGTCCTTGACCAGGTCCCAGGCCGCATCGAGCGCGCCCTGGTCGTAGAGCAGGCCGACCCAGAGCGCCGGGAGCGCGCAGATCCGGCTCCACGGGCCGCCGTCGGCGCCGCGCATTTCGAGGAAGGACTTGAGGCGCACTTCGGGGAAGGCGGTGGAGAGATGGTCCGTCCAGTCCGACAGGCGCGGACGCTCGCCGGGAAGCACCGAAAGCTCGCCCTTGAGGAAGTCGCGGAAGGAATGGCCGGCCGCATCGATGTACTTGCCGTCGCGGAACACGAAATACATCGGCACGTCGAGCATGTAGTCGACATAGCGTTCGTAGCCGAAGCCGTCTTCGAACACGAAGGGCAGCATGCCGGTGCGTGCCGGGTCGGTGTCCGACCAGATGTGGCTGCGGTACGAGAGGAAGCCGTTGGGCTTGCCCTCGGTGAAGGGAGAATTGGCGAAGAGCGCCGTGGCCAGCGGTTGCAGCGCCAGCGAAGTGCGGAACTTCTTCACCATGTCCGCCTCGCTCGAATAGTCGAGGTTGACCTGGATGGTGCAGGTCCGCAGCATCATGTCGAGGCCCATCGTGCCCACGCGCGGCATGTGCCGCAGCATGATGTCGTAGCGGCCCTTGGGCATGATCGGCAGTTCGGCGCGGGTCTTGTCGGGCCACATGCCAAGGCCGAGGAAGGCCTTGCCGATGCGGTCGCCGATGGCCTTCACCTGGCTGAGGTGGCGCCCGGTCTCGGCGCAAGTCTGGTGCAGGTTTTCCAGCGGCGCGCCGGACAGTTCGAGTTGGCCGGCCGGCTCCAGGCTGACGGTACCGTCGTCACCCTTCATGGCGATGACGTTGCCGCCCTCGATGATCGGCTCCCAGCCGAACTCGGTCAGGGCCATCAGCAAGTCGCGGATGCCGCCGGGTTCGGCATAGGACGGCGCGTGGTGATCGCCCGTGTCGTAGACGAACTTTTCGTGCTCGGTACCGATCCGCCACGCCTCGCGCGGCTTTTCGCCCGCAGCCATCGGCGCGGCGAGTTGGTCCAGGCTTTCGATCACCGGATCTTCGCGATCCGAAACCTCACGGGTGCTCATGCGGCGGGAGGTAGTGCGGCCCGCGCCCGGACGCTAGAACTTTTTGTACCGAGCGGTTTGTTTCGTTTTTTCCGGGAGGTTTTTGTCGGATTTCAGGACAGGTCAGGCGCCGCGCCAATCCCCGGAAACCGCCATCCACAGGGCCGTTGCACCGATGCTCGCAGTCTCGCCGCGCAGGATTCGCGGACCCAGGGTAATCGCTCGCGCCGTCGGATGCGCGCGGACGAGGGCGCGCTCCTCTTCGTCGAAACCGCCTTCCGGCCCGACCAGCAGTGCCGCCGGCCCGTCGTGCGCGGCGAAGGCGGCCGCTGCCGGCGCTCCCCCGGTCTCGTCCGCGAAATAGAGCATTCGCCCCTCCGGCCAGTCGCGGAGCAGGGCATCCAGCTTCACCGGCTCTGCGACATCGGGAAGCGCGGTGCGCGCGCATTGTTCGGCCGCTTCGGTAACGATCGTCGCCGCGCGCTCGGCATTGAGCTTGTCGGCCACGCAGCGGCGGGTGACGAGCGGCTGGATGCGCGCGACGCCCAGCTCGGTCGCCTTTTCCAGGACGAGGTCGAAATTCGGCTTCTTGAGCAGGGCCGCGCAGAGCCAGAAATCGGGCACCTCCTCGCGCGGGCGCAGTTGCTCGCGCACTTCCAGGGCGACGTCCCGCTTGCCCGCGGATGTCACGGCGCAGGCCCATTCGCCAGTCTCGTCGTCGCAGAGGATGACGGCGTCGCCCGGGGCGACTCGCATGACCTTGGAGAGGTAGTGCGCCTGCCCGCCTTCGATGACGAGGGTGCCGCCCAGGCTTAGCGGCCCGGTGACGAAAAGACGCGGCGCGCTGCGCGGCGGCCAGGCGGGGGTGGCGGCCATGATCTGGATGAATCTCCGGGGAAAGTTGCGGCCGCCTTTTCGCGCGAAGCCCGCCTGCATGCAACTGGCGTGCAGGGGGGACGTGTGCACCAGGAACCTTGGGGCATGACAGTTTCGCCATGATAGGCTACTCGTCCTGGCGTGAACGACTCTCTACTCGTCCCCGATACGCAGCATCGCGGGCTTGTCGCTGCCCTGCCGAGGACGCCGCGCGCCTATGCCATGCTGGCCCGTTTCGATCGCCCGATCGGCTGGTGGCTGCTGTTCTGGCCTTGTGCCTGGGGCGTGCTGCTGGCGGGCGGAGAAGCGCGCTGGGGCCTGATCCTCTGGCTGCTGCTCGGCTCGATCGCGATGCGCGGCGCTGGCTGCGTGCTCAACGACATCGTCGATGCCGATCTCGACCGCAAGGTGGCCCGCACGGCCTCCCGCCCCGTGGCCAGCGGCCAGGTCAGCCGCAAGGCAGCGGCGATCTGGCTGCTTTCGCTCTGCGCGGTGGGCCTCGTGGTGCTGCTCCAGCTGCGCTGGCAGGCGCAGCTCGTGGCGTTGGGCAGCGTGGCGCTGGTTGCCGCCTATCCTTTCATGAAGCGGATCACCTGGTGGCCGCAGGCCTGGCTGGGCCTGGTCTTCACCTGGGGCGTGCTGGTCGGCTGGGTCGAGATCCGGGGCGACCAGCTGGCGGTGATGGCCGCGCTCTATGCCGGCTCGATCTTCTGGTGCATCGGCTACGACACGATCTACGCCCTGCAGGACCGCGAGGACGACGCCGTCGTCGGGATCCGCTCCTCGGCGCTGCGCCTTGGCAGCCACGTCCGCGGCGGCGTGGCTGGTTTCTATGCGCTGGCGACGGCGTTCTGGGCGCTGGGGTTCTGGACCCTGCGACATGACTGGGTGGCGCTGGTCGCGCTCGTGCCGGTGGCGCTTCATCTCGGCTTCCAGATCGTGACGCTCGATACCGAGGATGGCGAGAACGCCCTGACGCGGTTCCGTTCGAATCGCGATCTCGGGCTGGTGATGGCGCTGGCCTGCTGGGTCGTCGGCAACGCCGGGATCATCTGATCGACCGGACGGGCCATGTGCAACCTCTACCGCATGCGCAAGGCCACGGACGAGATTGCAGGACTGTTCCGGGCCTCGGCGGAACCGGCCGCGAACCTGGGCGAGGAAGTCTATCCGGGCTATCCGGGACTGGTGGTTGCGGAAGAACGGGTCCAGGCCATGACCTGGGGCTTCCCGCTCGCCCAGACCGGCAAGCGCGGGCAGGCCATCAAGCCGAAACCGATCAACCAGGCGCGGGGCGACAAGCTCGGTACCGCGTTCTGGCGCTCCAGCTTCCAGATGCGCCGCTGCCTCGTGCCATTCAGCGCCTGGGCCGAGCCGGAAGGCGACAAAGGCGCGATGACGCGCACCTGGTGTTCGCTGGAGCAGGAAGATCCCTTCGCCGTCGCGGGAATCTGGCGGCCGACGGTGGAATGGGGCAAGGCCTTCGCCGTGGTCATGGTCGACCGACCCGAACCCATCGTGGCCAACCACGGACGGGTGCCGCTCATCCTCGCCCGTGAAGACTGGGCGCTATGGGCCGGGGGCGACGCGGATGCAGCCCTTGGATTGTGCCGCCCCGACACGCATCGGCTGGTGATCGACCGCACCGATGCGCCTTGGAACGCGGGCCGGATCGCGGTCAGTCGTAGCTGACCAGTTCGAATTCGATCCCGTCCCAATCGAAGAAATAGAACCGCCGGCCCGGTTCGTAGTCGGCATGGTTGAACGGCTCCAGCCCGGCGGCCACCACGGCCCGTTCCGCGGCGTCCAGATCGCTCACCACCAGTCCGACATGGTTGAGCGGACTGCCCTTGGGAAAGCGATCGTGCCCCTTCCGGTCGGTATAGACGGCGATGTAGCTGAAATCCCCGCCGACATGGATCGTCTCCCCGCCGTTCAGTGCGGGCCCGCGCCAGCGTTCGTGCCAGCCCAGCAGGTTCTGGAGCAGGGCGGAGCTGCGATCGATGTCGCTGACGGTGATATTGGCGTGTTCGAGGCGGCCCTGGGCCATCTGGCATCTCCTGTGCTTCGCCGGGCAACTTGCCGGCTTGGCTTTGATGCATCCTCAAGTTAACTTGAGATCAAGCGCTTTTTGCAGAAGGACGGCGTGATTTGCAGAAGGACGGGAGGGTCGAGGACCGATTCATCACCATCGGCTATCTGGCGCGGCGCACGGGCGTCGCGGTTTCGGCCATTCGTTTTTACGAGGAGCGGGGCCTGCTGACCTCGCTGCGGACGGCGGGGAACCAGCGCCGCTTCCTGCGCTCCGATATCCGGCGGGTCAGCTTCGTACTGATCGCCCAGAAGCTGGGACTGGCCCTCGCCGAGATCGAGCGCGAACTTTCGGCCCTGCCGCAAGGCCGCACGCCCACCCTGGCCGACTGGGAAACGATCAGCCTGTCGATGCGGCAGGCGATCGACGCCAGGATTGCCCTGCTGGAACTGACACGGCGCAAGCTGGACGAGTGCATCGGCTGCGGCTGTCTCAGCCTGGCGAAATGCCGCCTCTACAACCGCGAAGACGAGGCCGCCGCGCTGGGACCGGGGCCGCGCTTCGTGCTCAAGTAGTCTCTGCGGTCTTGCGGATGGAAGCGAGGATGCGGCTGCGAATGAGGCCGCTCACCGGCAGGATCAGCAACCCATAGAAGCGAAACTTTCGGCGCGAGACCGCGTCGGGGCAGAACACGCGGGTCTCGGTGGTGAGGCGGTGTGCGCCGCCCGGCTGGGATGCGATTTCGAAGCTCAGGGCGAGGCAAGGAACGCCTGGCTCCTGGAAGTCCCGAAAGGCGAAACCGTCCGTGATCGGGCGAAGCCCATAATCGGGGCGCCAGAATTGCCCGGCGAGACCGTAGACCAAGGCCCGGTCGGTCCGCTCCAGCAGCGTGAAGTTCTGCATCCCGAACGGCTTGCTGCCACGCCGCCCAAGCAGGCGAGCCGGCATTTCGCGCAAGCCGATCATGGCGCGAAAGAAAAGATCGTCTTCGGGCTTGTAGCGCCCTGCCGCGTCCAGGATCGGCGCCGCATCGGCCGCGATCCGGCAGGAATGGGTTTCCGAGAACTGATAAAGCGGCAGGTAACTGTCAATCAAGGGCATGGGCGCAGCCGGGCTATTCCGCCGCCAGCAGTTCCTCGGCGCCGACCAGATCGACGCTGACGAGGCGGGAGATGCCCTTTTCCACCATGGTCACGCCGAACAGGCGGTGCATGCGGCTCATCGTCACGGCATTGTGCGTGACGATCAGGTAGCGCGTGTCGGTTTCCTGCGTCATCGCTTCGAGAAGATCGCAGAAACGCTCGATATTGGCATCGTCGAGCGGCGCGTCGACTTCGTCCAGCACGCAGATCGGCGCGGGATTGGTCAGGAACAGCGCGAAGATCAGGGCGACGGCGGTGAGCGCCTGCTCGCCGCCCGAAAGCAGGGTGAGCGACTGGAGGCGCTTGCCCGGTGGCTGGGCGAAGATCTCCAGCCCGGCCTCCAGCGGATCGTCCGAATCGACGAGCGCGAGATGGGCCTGCCCGCCTTGGAACAGGCGCGTGAAAAGGCGGCGGAAATGGCCGTCGACGGCCTCGAAGGCGGCACGCAGGCGTTCGCGGCCCTCGCGGTTGAGGTTGCCGATCGAGCCGCGCAGGCGGTTGACGGCTTCGGCCAGTTCGGCCTTTTCGTTGATGCTGGTGCCGAGCTGGGCTTCGGCCTCGGCGAGTTCGGTTGCGGCGACGAGGTTGACCGGCCCGATCCGTTCGCGCTCGGAGACGAGCCGCTCCATGGCGACCACTTCGTCCTGCGCCTCGCGCACGTCGCCCGGGGCGAAAGCGAAGCGTTCGGGCAGGACCGGCGGCGGGCACTGGAAGCGTTCGCCCGAGACGCGGGTCATCTCGACGCGGCGGGCATCCTCGTTCTCGGCGCGGGCGGCGGCACCGGCGCGGTTCTCGCGGGCACTGGCCAGCGCTTCCTGCGCGGCGGCGAGCGCGGCGTCGGCCTTGCGCGCGGCATCGGTGACGAAGGCAAGGGCGGCTTCGGCCTTGCCCAGTTCCTCGGCAATGCGGTTGCGCACCGTCTCGCCCTGTTCGATTTGGGCCATGAGCGACGCGGGCTTGGCGGCGACGACGGCGCGCTCTGTCTCGATTTCATCGAGCCGGCCGGCCATCTGGGCAAGGCGGTTGGCGGCATCGCCGGCGCGCGATTGCCAGTTGCGGATGTCGCCGCGCTGCGAGGCGGTACGCTCGCGCGCGACGGCCAGAGCCTGGTCGTGCGAGGCGAGCGTGGCGGTGGAAATCTGAAGCGTGGCGCGCGTGGCCTCGTTCTTTTCGCGCGCGACGACGAGCCCGGCACGGCCCTTTTCCGGATCGGGCAGGACGGACCGTTTGCCTTCGGCGCCGGCGATGTCCCGTTCCGCGACCTGGCGCTGCTCGGCCAGATCGGCCTGGGCGCGGCCTATTTCGGCGCGGCGCGTTTCGTCGCGGATGCGGGCATCCTCGGCCTGGTCCACCGCGCGCAGGGCGGCGCGCTCGGCATTGGCGGCATCGGCAATGGTGCGCTCGGCGGCGACGACGGCGGCGGCATGGGCCGAGAGCTCCTGCTGCACCGCGTTCTGGCTTGCTTCGGCGGCGGAGACGGCCGCGCGCAGCGGTGGAAGCTGGGCATCGAGCTGGGCGAAGCGGTTCTCGGCCTCAAGCCGAGCGGCTTCGGCGGCGCCTTCGCCGCGCGCGACGAAGCCGTCCCAGCGGCGCAGCGCGCCGGTGCGCGTGACCAGCCATTCGCCTTTGCCGAGCGGCCGGGCATCGTCTTCCTCGACCACATGGACGAGCGCCAGGCGGGCCGCGAGTTCCGGCGGACATTGAGTGACATGGGCGGCCAGGCTGTCGGCTACCGGAGCAGGGGCCTGGGAGCCGGTCCAGAACCGGCCGTCGGCCTGGGCGACTTCGCCCAGGGGGGCCTTGGCATCGCGGCCGAGCACGGCAGCGACGGCGCGTTCGTATCCCGGAGCGGCGCGCACGGCGTCGATCGCGACGGGCAGGCCATGCGCGGCCTTGGCGCCTTTGGCGCGGGCCTCGCGGTCGCGGGTGAGGGCAGTGTGCTCGCGCTCGATGCCGGTAAGGTCGGCGCGGGCGGCGGCGAGGGCCGAGGCCGCGGCGTCGCGCTCGGCCTGGAGTTCGGTCTTGCGGGCCTGCTGCGCCTCCAGCCCGGCGCGGGCGGCGGCCAGAGCGGCCGTACCGGCTTCGGCCCTGGCCTTGGCTTCGGTAACCGCCGCTTCGAGATCCCCGGCAGCGGCCAGCGCTTCGACCTGGGCTGCGAGGCGGGCTTCTTCGGCGGCCAGCCGGCCCAGACGGGCGCGGGCCTGCGAGAGTTCGGCTTCGGCAATGCGCCATTCGGCCTCGACCCCGGCCTGCGCGGCAGTGGCCTGCGCCAGGTCGAGTTCGGCGGCGCGAGCCGAGCGTTCCGCGCCTTCGAGGGCATTGGCCAGGCGCGGACGTTGGGCTTCGTCCTGCTCCAGCTGTTTCGCGCCTTCGGCCAGATCGCGCTCCAGACGGGCGAGGGCCTCGGCCGCGTCGCGGGTCATGCGGTCGGCGTCGCCGCGATCCTCGTCGAGGCGCGTCTTCTGGCGGTCGAGATCCTTGAGCCGCTGTTCGGCGGCTTCGAGCTGGCTGGTGAGCGTCGCCATGCGGTGACCCTGCGCGCTGGCATCGTCACGGCGGTCGGCCAGTTCGTCGCGGGCTTCCACGAGGGCCTCGGCCGCCTTGGCCTGCGCGTCCTGCGCCTGTTTCGCCGCCTCCTGCGCGGCGCTCACGCCTGCTTCGGCGCCTTGCGCTTCCTTGCGGGCGGCATCGGCGGCCTCTGCCGCGTCGCGCCAGCGGGCGAAGACCAGCCGCGCTTCGGCCAGCCTGATCTGGTCCGACAGGGCGGTATAGCGCTCGGCCGCCTTGGCCTGGCGGCGCAGGCCGGCGACCTGCTTGTCGAGCCCGGCCATGAGGTCTTCGAGGCGCGAGAGATTGGCTTCGGTGGCGCGCAGTTTCTGCTCGGCGTCCTTGCGGCGGACGTGAAGCCCGGCAATGCCGGCCGCTTCTTCCAGCATGGCGCGGCGTTCGGCCGGCTTGGCGGCGATGACGGCGGCGATGCGGCCCTGGCTGACGAGCGCGGGGCTATGCGCGCCCGTGGCGGCATCGGCAAAGACCAGCGAGACGTCCTTGGCGCGCACGTCGCGGCCATTGATGCGGTAGGCGCTGCCGGCGCCGCGCTCGATGCGGCGGACCACTTCGAGTTCCTCGCGCACGCCGTTTCCGTCAGGCGCGGCATCGGCCTGGAGCACCACTTCGGCAAAGGCGCGGGGCGGGCGCGTGGCCGTGCCCGCGAAGATCACGTCCTCCATGCCGCCGCCGCGCATCGACTTGGCCGAGCTTTCGCCCATGACCCAGCGGATCGCTTCGAGCAGGTTGGACTTGCCGCAGCCGTTAGGGCCGACCACGCCGGTCAGCCCTGGCTCGATGCGCAATTCCGCCGGCTCTACGAAACTCTTGAAACCGCTGAGCTTGAGCCGTTTTATGCGCATCTTCGTGTCGTTCGATTCAGACGGGCGGGCGCATCAGCGCGCGCCGGCCTCCTGCAGCTTGGCTTCCAGTTCCTTCCAGCCCATCGAACCGACATTGCTGCCGTTGATGATGAAAGTGGGCGTGCCGTTGACGTTGAACTCGGTCGTCGCCTTCTGAGTCTGGTCGGCGAAGGCCTTAGCCTTGGCGGCATCGGCCAGGCAGACCTTGCCCTGGTCGCGCGAAATCCCGCGCGAGGCGAAGAATTCGGTCATGCCGCCGACTTCGGCGATGGCCGCCATCTGCTGGTCCTTCGGCAGGTTCTGGATTTCCTTCATGCGGGCGTCGCCGGCCGACTGAAGGTTCTGGAACATGTTGGGCTGCCAGGCCCAGAACTGCTCGCTGAGCGGCAGGACCGCCTCGGTCGCGCCGCAAGTGGCGAGCAGCGATGCCGGGATGTCGAAGGCGTTGAGCATGAAGTAGCGCAGTTCGTAGCTGACGCGGCCGCTGGCGACGTAATCCTCGCGCAGCTTGTCGTAGCTTTCATGCGCGAATTCGGCGCAGTGCGAGCACGACAGTGCGCCATATTCCACCAGCTTGATCGGGGCGTCGGGATTGCCGATGCGATAGCCGCCCTCTGCGGTCTTCACGACGTTTTCGGCCCAGGCCTTGCCGGCGGGGGCGGCGACCGTGGGCAGGGCCTGCGCCGACTTGGGCGCTTCGCCCGGCGTGCCGGCGTCCTTCTTGCCGCAGGCGGCAAGGCCGAGCGCGAGCGGCGCGGCGATCATTCCAAGGGCGATGGTGCGCAGGGCGGTCTTGCGGATCATGTCGGCGAATCCTTGTGAGAAGGCGGGGAAACTAGCCCACAGTCGGGGCGGATAACAGCGGAGGGGGGCGGAAGGACAGGCGCTTTCCCACAGGAAACCGCCCTTTTCCGGTGCTTCAGACCGAGCCCTTGCGCTTCGCGGCCATCTGGTCGGTGATCTCCTTGGAGAGAGTCGGCCAGTCGTGCGCGTCGAGCAGCTTGCCGTTGAGAATGAAGCTGGGCGTGGAATTCACGCCGTTCTTGGCCACGGTGGCCTGCTGTTGCTTGATGGTATCGAACACCGCCTCGTTGGCGAAGCAGGCATCGGCCTGGGTACGGGTCATGCCCCAGGCGGCAACCCTGGAGTAGAAATCGAGGTCGCTGGCGATGGCCTTCATGCGTTCGGGCAGGGCGCCCTGGTACCAGCGCTTCTGCTGCTCCTCGCCGATCTTTTCCAGCTTGGCCATCCAGGTGTCCTGGCTGGCGAGGAAGGCGTTGTGGCGCACGAAGAAGCGCTTGGGATCGCCGCAAGTCGTCAGCATCGAGATCGTCAGGTCGATCGGGTTGCGCAGCAGCGTGGTCACGGTCACGCCGATCTGGCCCTTGGGCACCATGGTGAGGCGCAGCGTGGGATCCGCCTCGCGGTTGAAGTGCGCGCAGTGCGGGCACGTGTAGCTGACGAATTCCGTGAGCTGCATCTCGGCCTTGGGGTTGCCGTACATGTGGCTGCCGTCGCCCGTGACCACGATCTGGTTCGCCCAGTTCGAGGCGGGGTTGGAGCTGGGCGCCAGTGGCTTGTGAGCGGGCTTCGTGGCGGCGACGCTCAGCAGGGCCGCTGCGGCAAGGAAGACGAGACGGGGGGCGGCAAGACGCAACGTGGACTTCATCACTGCTTTTCCTGATCTTGCATGGGATCATCCTGGGCACCGAGGCTTCGGGCCAGCGATTCTAGCACCGCGCGAAGTTCGGGATCGCCGATGTCGCGCAGCGATTCGCCCAGTTCGAGCGGTACGGGCTTGAGAGAGGGCGGAGCCGCCTTGGGCCGCGTGGCAGCCGGTGCCTTAACCTCACCTTGCCGGATTTTCACTTTGGCTACAGCCTTGTAGCCGAAGAAGCGGTTCACCCGGTCCATGATCTCGGGCACCACGTGCTGGATCATCGGGGCATGGGCGGCCAGCACCACGAGCTGGAGAATGCCGTCGCACTTTTCGCCGGGCGGGAAGCGGATCGATTCGGGGGCGCAGACGCGGGCGTGGCGCAGGCCGACGATCTCGGGCCAGCGCGTCACCACGCTGGACTGGACGAAACCGAAGCGGCGGAAGGCGGTGCGGCCCACTTCGGGCATGAGGTCGGAAATCTGGCGGGCCTGGCCGCCGCGCGCGCGCTCGAACCGCTTCGGGGCGGCGGCCTTGGACTCGCCGCCGGCCGGGGCTTTGCCCGCGGCTTTGACCACGCCTTTCGCCGCGCCTTTGGCGGACTTCGCCGCCTTTTCCGTTCCTTTGCTTGGATGCCGTTCCATTGTTGCCGCTCCAATGCCATAGGGCGCTGATGGACGCCAGCCGCGATACGATCTCCCGCAAGGTTCTCGACTGGTACGACGCTCATGCCCGCGCACTGCCGTGGCGCGCGCCGCCGGGAACGCCGGCACCCGACCCTTATCGCGTCTGGCTTTCGGAAGTCATGCTCCAGCAGACGACCGTGGCCGCGGTGAAGGACTATTTCGCGAAATTCACCGCGCGCTGGCCGACCGTGACGGACCTTGCCGCCGCAGCCGACGCGGACGTCATGGCGGCCTGGGCAGGGCTTGGTTATTATGCGCGCGCCCGCAACCTCCTGGCCTGCGCGCGCGAAGTCGCGGCGCGGGGCGGGGTCTTCCCCGAGAGCGAGGAAGGCCTGCGCGCCCTGCCGGGGCTGGGCGCCTATACGGCCGCCGCGGTGGCGGCGATCGCCTTCGGGCAGCGGGCCGTGGTGGTGGACGCCAATGTCGAGCGCGTGGTGACGCGGCTTTTCGCGCTGGAAGACCCGCTGCCGAGTGCGCGGCCCGCGATACGGTCGCTGACCGACGGGATCACCCCCGACCTGCGGGCGGGCGACTTCGCGCAGGCGCTGATGGACATGGGTGCCACCGTCTGCACCACGCGCATGCCGCGCTGCCTGCTCTGCCCGCTTGCGGCCGATTGCCGGGCAAGGACCATGGGCGAGCCGGAGCGCTTTCCGGTCAAGGCGCCGAAGAAGGCCAAGCCCGCGCGGCAGGGCCTCGCCTTCTGGATCGAGCGGGACGGAAATGTCTGGCTGGTGCGCCGCGCGGATAAAGGCATGCTCGGCGGCATGAGAGCGCTTCCCGACGACGGCTGGTCCGCCCGCGCGGACGGCCACGGCGCGCCGCCGCTGGCGGGGCGCTGGGAAAACGGCGGCCGGGTCGGCCATGTCTTCACGCATTTCTCGCTCGAATTGGGGCTTCGCATTCTGGAGCACGACCTTGACGGCGATCCCCCCGGCCCGGGGGAATGGTGGCCGGTCGACCGTATCGCCGAGGCGGGGCTGCCCACGCTCTTCGCCAAGGCGGCGGGCCTCGCCAGGGCGGAGATGGCATGAGCCCTGCGCGCGAACGGCTGGAAGCGGCGGTCGATCGCCGGATGCTGCTGCGCATGGCGGGTATCGCGGGTGTCGGCGCCGCGTTCATGCCTCGGCTCGCCTGGGCGGCGGCGCAGGCGGAGACGATGCCGCGCGTGCGTGCGCTGGTGGAGCGCTGGACGGGGAGCGGCGATGCGACGGGCACGCTGCCGGGCCTCGTCGCCTCGCTGGCGCTGCCGGGCCGCGAACCGGAATTCGTCGCCCGCGGGTCGCAGGGGTTCACTGACGGCACGCCGATCTCGCCGGACAGCCTGTTCCGCATCTATTCCATGACCAAGCCGATCACCGGCATCATGGCCATGCAGCTGGTGGCGGAGGGCCGGCTCGGTCTCGACCAGCCGGTCCATGAAATCCTGCCGCGTTTCGCGCAGATGCGGGTGCAGGACCGCTATGACGGATCGCTCACGGCCCTTCATCCGGCGCCGCGCACGATCACCATGCGGCATCTGCTCACACATACATCGGGGCTGGGCTATTCGATCATCCAGACCGGCCCGATCCGCGCGCTGATGCAGTCCAGGGGCCTCGCTGCCGGGCAGATCAGCCGAATCAAGGTGCCGGGCCTCACCGATGCGCCCCCCGCGCCCAGCCTCGCGCTGTTCGCCGACCGGCTGGCCGAAGTGCCGCTGGTCTACGATCCTGCCACCCACTGGAGCTATTCCCTCGGTCTGGACCTGATGGGCCGGGTGATCGAAGTGGTCGCCGGCCGGCCCTTCGACGCCTATCTGCGCGAAACACTGTTCGAGCCGGCGGGAATGACCAGCACGGCCTTCCAGGTGCCCGCCGCCCAGGCCGGCCGCCTCACCACCAATTATGCCGCGCTGGGCAGCGTGCTGGTGCCGATCGACGAGCCGGGCAACTCGGTCTTCCTGGAAAAGCCGGCCTTCCCCTTCGGCGGCGCGGGCCTCGTCAGCACGCCGCGCGACTATGACCGTTTCCTGCGCCTCCTGGCCCAGCGCGGCATGATCGACGGCAAGCGCGTCCTGGCCGAAAGCGCGGTCGTCGCCGGCACTTCGGACTTGCTGCCGCCCGGCGTGGCGCTTTCCGCCATGCTTCCGGCGGGGAGCGGCTTCGGCGCCGGCGGGCGCGTCGGCAAGGGAGCGGAGAGCGGCCTGTTCGGCTGGTCGGGCGCGGCGGGAACGGTGGGCATGGTCGACATGGCGCGCGGCCTGCGCTCGCAGCTCTTCGCGCAGTTCATGCCGCCGAACGCCTATGAGCTTATTCCCCAGTTCCAGAATGCGCTGAAGGCCGATGTCATGGCCCTGTTGGAGACGCCCCTTTGACCACCACCCTCCTGCCGAAGCTGCTGCCCATCGCCTTTTCCGGTTCGCATCTCGACCGCGCGGACCATATCCGCAACGACCCGGCCGCGCTCCTGGCCCTGCAGAGCAGCGAGGCGCGGCTGCTGCGGCTCGACGGGCTGGATGCCGTGCTGGCCGACGACGGCGCCTTGACCTGGGGCACGCTGGCGGATGCGGAGCCGGGCAGCGAGATGATCTTCCTCGGCCTTGACGGCCCCGTGCCCTGCTTCGCGGAAGTGCCCGGTGCCACGCCGCTGCAAGGCCCCCATGCCACGCCCGTCAACTGGCACGCCATGGCCGTGCTCGATTCCGCCGAACTCGCGGCCTATGGCGGCGCGCGTTCGCTGGTGAGCTGGCATTGCCGGCACCGGCACTGCGCCGTCTGCGGCCACCCCACGGTTCTTGCCAAAGGCGGCTGGCAGCGATCCTGCACCAATATCGACTGCGGCGCAGAGCACTTCCCGCGCGTCGACCCGGTGACCATCATGCTCGTCGAGCACGAAGGCCGCGCATTGCTCGGCCGCCAGCCGCGCTTTCCCGAAGGACGCTATTCGACGCTCGCGGGCTTCGTGGAGCCGGGCGAATCGGTGGAGGAAGCCGTCGCGCGCGAAATCCACGAGGAAGCGGGGATCCGCGTGCGCGATGTGACTTATGTCGCCAGCCAGCCCTGGCCGTTCCCGTCCTCGCTGATGATCGGCTGCCACGCCCATGCGGACGACGATGCCATCACCATCGACGAGACCGAACTGGAAGACGTGCGGTGGTTCACCCGCGACGAGGTGGTGGAGGCGCTCGAAGCCATCGGCCGGGGTGAAAACGGCAAGGCTTTCGGGGCGCCGCCGGCCCATGCGATCGCCCATGTGCTGATGCGCTGGTGGGTCGATCGGGGGTAACGGTAGCCGTCGTCCCGGATCGGTCCGGGAAAGGGCTACCGATCGGGCAGACCCGCGCCTGCCCGCGCCACGGCGGCGACGATGGCGCCGCGCGCCTGGGGGGAATTGCGCCAGCAGGTCGACCCCATTGCCGCCGAGATTTCCGCGCAGACCGCATCGGGATCGCGCCCGGCAAGATCGGCGAAGTTCCGGATGCCCAGTTCCTCCAGCCGTGCGATCACCGTGGGGCCGACGCCTTTCACCGCAAGCAGTGCTTCGCGCTCGTCGCCGGCGAAACCGGTCACACCAACCCCAGCTTGGCCAGTTCGCGCGCCAGCTTGGGCGGCATCGCGTCGCCCGCCGTCTCGCCTTCGCCCAGATCGCGGGGGGCGTCCTTTTCGGCAAGGTAGCGCCAGCCCTGGTGCGCGCGCTTGGGGTGCGTGACCACCGGGATCAGCATCGGTTCCAGGCGAATATGCCAGCGCCCGTCCTCGCGCTGTTCGAAGCCCAGGATCGGCGAGCGGCCGACCAGGGCATGTTCGTAGATCCAGTATAGCGACCCGCCGACCATTTCCTCGTGCCGCTTGGGCAGATAGCGCGTGGTGAGGCGGGCTTCGCCCAGGGTGTCGTGGCTTTCCAGCCAGGCGCGCAGGGCCGCCGGGCTCTCGGCGGAAAACGCGATCTTGGTCATGTGCAGCGGCATGATGACTAGATAGGAGGCGCGCCCCTAGCGCACCAGACCGGATACCGTGGCAAGGCCGAGGAAGACGAGGAAGCCCATCGAATCCGTGGTCATCGTCACGAAAATGGACGAGGCGATGGCCGGGTCCGCCTTGAGCCGTTCCAGCGTCAGCGGCACGAATACGCCCGCCATGCCCGCGATCAGGATATTGGTCATCATCGCCAGGGCTATGACCAGGCCCAGCGTGACATTGCCGAAGATCAGGCTGACGACGATGCCGATGATCACCGCGATCGTGCAGCCGTTGAGCAGCGCGATGGACATTTCGCGGCGTACCGCGCGCCAGGCGTTGGAGGCGGTAAGCTGGTTGGTGGCAAGTGCGCGGACGGTCACGGCCAGGGTCTGCGTGCCGGCATTGCCGCCAAGCCCGGCGACGATCGGCATCAGCGTGGCCAGCGCCACCATCTTCGCGATCGTGCCTTCGAACAGGGCGATGACCGAGGAAGCGAGCGTGGCGGTGAGCAGGTTGGCGATCAGCCAGCGCACGCGGGCCGAATAGGCGTCGCGAATCGGCTCGTTGATGTCGCCGTCACCCGCGCCGGACAGCAGCAGGGTATCTTCGCCCGCTTCTTCCTGAATGATGTGGACGATGTCGTCGACAGTGACCTGGCCGATCAGCCGGCCGGCATCGTCGACCACGGCCGCCGAAATCAGCGCGTACTTCTGGAAGCGCAGCGCGACTTCCTCCTGGTCCATGTCGACCGGGATCAGCGTCTGGTCGCGCGCCATGACGTCGTAGAGCGGGATGTTGCGCGGGGTGCGCAGGATCCACGAGAGCGCGCAGGTGCCGATCGGGCGGTGCATCGGATCGACGATGAACACTTCCCAGAACTCGGTCGGCAGCTCGCGATGTTCGCGCAGGAAATCGATCAGGTCGCCGACGGTCATCGATTCGTGGACGGCCACGAAATCGCGGCTCATCAGGCGGCCGGCGGATTCCTCGGGGTAGGACAGCGCCGATTCGATGGCCGCGCGGTCTTCCGGCTCCATCTCGGCGAGGACGGCCTGCTGGTCTTCCTCGTCGAGGTCTTCCAGCATGGCGACGGCATCGTCGGTGTCGAGCTGCTCGGCGATCTCGGCGACGACTTCGGCGGGCAGCGCCTCCATCAGCGCCTCGCGCACCCAGTCGTTCATCTCGGCGATGACTTCCACGCCCATCAGGTCGCGGATGGCGCGGGCCAGGCCGAGGCGCTCGTTCTCGTTCATGAGTTCGAACAAGTCGGCGATATCGGCGGGGTGGAGCGGCTCCACCAGGTCGTAGACGCGCTCGAAGTCTTCCTCGTCCAGCGCATCCTTCACGCTGCGGACGAATTCGGCCTTCAGGCGGTTGTCGTCGTCGAGGGATTCGGATTCGGGCATATCGAGACGCGCGGTGTCTTCCGCGTTTTCCATGCGCTCGTCCTGAAGGTCCGTTTCGCTCATCCGGGCCGGTCTACGCAGCTATTTCGCGATTGCAACAGGGGGGCGGCGGCATTCGGGAAGTTTCCTTGGCCGGTGGCTGCAGAGCCACGGGACGATGCACCGAATGGACCCCGAAACGGCCTCGCGGCGGCGAGAGGAGCGTGACGGGCAGGGGATGACCGGGACGGAGGCACGAACGAGCGCTCCCCTCGTGACATTGCCGCGCCAGTGCCTATATCGGGCGCCGATGCCCCACCGGCGCGGACCTGCGCCGGCAGAAGGAGACTGCAATGGCTGACGAATACCTGACGCTCACGCTCGACACCGGCAATGGTGAAGGCGGCGACGTGAAGATCAAGCTGCGTTCCGACCTGGCCCCCGGTCACGTCGAGCGTATCAAGGAACTGACCGGCGAAGGCTTCTACGACGGCATCAAGTTCCACCGCGTGATCCCCGGCTTCATGGCGCAGGGCGGTTGCCCCAACGGCACCGGCATGGGCGGTTCGGACAAGCCCGACCTCCAGGCCGAATTCAACGCCGAGCCGCATGTCCGCGGCGTCTGCTCGATGGCGCGCACCAGCTATCCGCACTCGGCCAACAGCCAGTTCTTCATCTGCTTCGACGATGCACGCTTCCTCGACAAGCAGTACACCGTCTGGGGCCAGGTGGTCGAAGGCATGGAACTCGTCGACGCGCTGCCCAAGGGCGAGCCGCCGCGCGAGCCGGGCAAGATCGTCAAGGCGACCATCTCGGAAGGCTGATCCTTCCTTCGGTCTACCGATAGGGAAAAGGGCGGCTCCGCGAGGGGCCGCCCTTTTTCGTTGCGTGCTGGGCCAGACGAAGCTGTACCCATCGCGGCGCAAGTTCCCGGCGCTTCCCGCCCCGGTCGATCAGCTCAATGTGCCTTGGCCTTCTCGTCCTTTTCGAGCTGGGCCTCGGAAACGCCGAGCAGCTTGGCGAGACGAGCCTTCTCGTCCTTCGAAAGATCCCCATAGGCGCGCGGCTCGGGAAGGCTCGCGCTGGCGGTCTTCACCTTTTCCACGATGGCGGGCATCTGCTCCATCAGCTTGGGGACGAAGCCCTGCATCTTCGCCATGACTTCCGGCGACATCATGACGAGATAGGAATCGGCCGCGTAGGCCTTGCCGGTAGGCGTCGCGAAGAAGGCATTCAGTTCGCCCAGCTGGGTGGTCGTATACCTGCCGGCATAGGCCTGCGTCAGCCCGTCGCGAATGTCGGGCTCGACCTGGGTCATCAGCGGGATCATCTCGTTCATCATCGTGCGCGTGGAGATCTGCATGCGCTGCTTGAAGGCCGGGTCGTAGATCTGCATGATTTCTGCCATCGAGGCCTCGCCCAGTTCCTCGGTGTTGACGCCGCTGAGCCCGGCAAGCTGCTTGAGCGGCAGCTTCATCGTGGAATCCATGATGGAATCCATCATCTTGTCGAGGGTGCCGTTCATCAGGCGCGCGTAAGTCCCAAGGGGAAATACGTGATCCACCGTGACGCGCGCCGCCGCGATGCGCGCGGGGTCGGTGATGGGCGCTGCCGTTGCCGCCGCCGCTGCCGTTGTCGCAGCCGGCGCCGCCTGTGCGGGCTCGGCGGCGAAGCTCGGCGCGGCCGAAGCGAAGGAAGCCGCAGCAACGGCGGTGAACACAGTGAAACGCATGACGGAGCCCCCGGACAGTCGAAAAAGTCCCGGGGATCATAACCGTGAACTGCCGCGCAGGGGAATGAAATCGCCCGTCATGTCGCAAAAACGCCGGCCCCGTCTCTACCGGGGACGGCGTTTGCAGGGCGTTACAGTCCGGCTTGCAGCAGCCACTCGTGGAAGATGCGCACGGGGCGGGATTCCAGGGCCTTGGGCTTGCAGACGAACCAGTAGCGATAGGGGCTTTCGACATCGATGTCGAAGAGCCGCGCCAGGCGGTTGTCGTGGCTGCGGCGGAAGTGGTCGTCGTGCATGATCGCGATGCCGAGGCCCTGGGCCGCGGCTTCGAGCACGAGCTGGCCGGAATCGAAACGGTCGACCGAGGCCGGTTCCAGCTTTTCAAGGCCGATGGCGGACTTCCACGCGTCCAGGCTCTGCGGCAGGTCCTGGTGGATCAGGAAGGTCTGCTTGGACAGGATGGCTTCGTCGGGGACGGTGCCGATCTCCTGCGCCATCTCCTTGGAGGTGATGGCGTAGACCTTGTTGTGGTCGAGCTGGATACGATAATAGGCCGGGTCCGGTTCGGGCGAGAGGATGATCGCCGCGTCCAGCGTGTCGCCCACCCGGTCTTCCAGGTGCGCGCCGGTGTCGATGTCGATGTGCAGGCGCGGGTGCAGCTTGCGCAGTTCCGGCAGGCGCGGGAACAGGCGCTGGCCGCCGAACAGCGAAGGCACGCCGAGGTGCAGGCGCAGCACCTGGCCGCGGTCGATCTGCGATTCCACCGCTTCGGCCAGTTCTTCCAGCTTGGGGCCGACCACGTTGTAGAAGGCCTGGCCCTCGTCGGTCAGCTTCATCGACTGGTGCTGGCGGGTGAAGAGGCGCTTGCCGGTGAAGTCTTCCAGCGCGGCGACCCGGCGCGAGAGCGCCGAGGGGCTGAGCGCCAGTTCGTTGGCGGCCGCCTTGGCCGAACCGAGGCGGACGACGCGAACGAAGGCTTCAAGCGCGCGCAGGGGGGGTAGTCGGCGTACTGGCAATGTCTCGTCTTTTCACTCGGAGTATCGATGCCGCCTGGAAATGGCGGCAGCGAGGTTCAATCGGGCTCTGCGACCGCTTCCGTGGCCGGCGGATGAAGGCGAAGCCGCGTGACGCGGCGCTCGTCGCCATCGGTAACTTCGATGCGCCAGCCGCTGTCATGCTCCAGCACGGTGCCGACGGCCGGGACCTGGCCGGCCAGTACGAAGGCGAGGCCGCCCAGGGTATCCACCGCTTCCTCGACTTCGGCGAGGCGCGGGTCGATCCGTTCCGCCACATCGTCAAGCTCGACACGGGCGTCTGCGTCCCAGATACCGTTCTCTTGCGAAATTAGCAACTCTTCGGGGGCGTCGTCGTGCTCGTCCTCGATGTTGCCCACGATTTCCTCGACGAGGTCCTCGATGGTGATGATGCCATCGGTGCCGCTATATTCGTCGATCACCACGGCCAGATGGGTGCGCTGGGCGCGCATGTCGGCCAGCACGTCCAGCGCGCCGCGCGCCTGGGGCACGTAGAGCGGCTGGCGCAGCAGGGTGGACCAGTCCTCCGGCGGCTGTTCGCCGCGCGCGAGGATGGGGAACACGTCCTTGATATGGATCATGCCCTTGATCGCGTCGAGCGAGTCTCCGTAGACGGGCATGCGGCTGTGGCCGTGCTCGGCGAAAGCCTCGACCACTTCGGCCCAGCTTGCCGAGGCCGGAATCGCCACGATCTCGCTGCGCGGCACGGCGATATCGTCGGCATCGTGCTCGCTGAAATGGAGAAGGTTGCGCAGCATCTGCCGCTCGATCGAGGAAAGGTCTCCGCGGGCGCGGGCCTCGTCTTCGGCATCGCCTTCATGTTCGTTGATGACGCCTTCGATCTGCGCGCGAAGCGACTGATCGCCGTCGTTCTGGAAAAGTCGCCGGAAAACACGCCAGAGCGTGCCGGTACTGTCCCCATCTCCCGAGCCGGACTCGGTGTGGCGGCCATTGTCGGCCATCGTTTTAAATTACCCCTACAGCTTAAGATCTGTCGCCATATGGGTCGGCAATGCCGATGAGGGCAAGAGCCTTTGTTTCAAGGGCCTCCATTGCCTCGGCATCGGCGTCCGAAATCTGGTGGTCGAGGCCGGCCAGGTGGAGCAGGCCGTGGACGATGAGGTGGCTGGCGTGGTGCTCCACCGGCACGCCCTTTTCCGCGGCCTCGCGGGCGCAGGTCTCGAAGGCGAGGGCAAGATCGCCCAGCATTTCCGGCGGTCCGTCCGGCGCGAGGGCGAGCAGGTCGGCGCGTTCCAGCATCGGGAAGGACAGGACGTTGGTGGGCTTGTCCTTGGCCCGCCATTCGCGGTTGAGGACGTGCACTTCCTCGTCCGTAGTGAACAGCAGGCTGGCCAGGAGGCGGGGATTGTCGAGTTCCGGTGCGACCTGCACCAGCGCTTCGAGCGCCGCTTCGGCCAGATCGGCCCAGTCCGTCTCGGCGGGCCAGGGGGCTTCGATATCGATTTCGAGATCCATGCGGGGGCTTTACGCGCAGTCGCGCGCGCGGTCGAGCGGTAGCGTGAAGAGATCGAGCGATAGCGTGAGGAGAAGGTGCGATAGCGTGAAGAGAAGGTGCGGGGTGGCCTGCTCGGACAGGAACCGGCGGGAAATCGAGGACGGCGAACCGCCGTCCTCGATGCTCAAGCGCTTCCTGCGCCAGACCTTGTCATTCCCCGGGGGAAAGTCACTCCGCCCGGAGCTGCTCGGCCGCCGGTTGTTCCGTCTTCGGTGCCGAAGGATCGACGTAAGGGCCTTCGTAAGCCTCGACGATGCGACCGACGATCGGGTGGCGCACGACGTCCTGCACGGTGAAGCGCGTGACATCGATGCCGTCCACACCTTCCAGCCGGTTCACCGCATCGGCCAGGCCGCTCATGCGGTCGCCGCCCGGGATGTCGACCTGCCGGGGGTCGCCGCAGACGACCATGCGGCTGTTCTGGCCGAAGCGGGTGAGGAACATCTTCATCTGCTCGCGCGTGGTGTTCTGCGCTTCGTCGAGGATGACGAAGGCATCGGCCAGCGTGCGGCCGCGCATGAAGGCGATCGGCGCGATCTCGATCTCTCCCGAGGCGAGGCGGCGCTCCACCTGTTCGGGCGGCATGCAGTCATAGAGTGCGTCGTAGAGCGGACGCAGGTAGGGATCGACCTTGTCCTTCATGTCGCCGGGCAGGAAGCCCAGCTTCTCGCCCGCTTCCACGGCGGGGCGCGAGAGAATCAGGCGCTGGACCGAACCGGTCATCAGCTGCGAAACCGCCTGGGCCACCGCGAGGTAGGTCTTGCCCGTGCCTGCCGGGCCGAGCGCGAAGATCACGTCGGAGCGGGCGAGCGCGCGCATATATTCGATCTGCATCGCCGAGCGCGGCACGATCGTCTTGCGGCGGGTGCGAATCATGATCGGCGGCGCGCCGGTATCGCCCGAGATGATGCCTTCCAGCGTCGGTTCGGCCGACATCGCGATCAGCGATTCCACCGCGCCGGCGTCAAGCGCCTGGCCCTGCTCCAGCCGGTGGTACATGCCTTTGAGCGTGTCGCGGGCGCGGGCAACGGCGTCTTCCGGCCCTTCGATCTGGATCTTGTTGCCGCGCGCGGCAATGTAGACCCCGAGCCGGTTCTCCACTTGCACGAGATTTGAATCGAACTGGCCGAACAGGGCCCCCAGCAAAGTCTGTTCGTCGAACTCGACTTCGACACGTGCCCGGCGGTGCGCTTCGGGCCTGAACTGCGCCGTTTCACCGGCGCGTGCTGCTTTGCGGGCCATGTGCTCCTTTCAGGTGAGGATGCCTTCGTTCCATCCCGAAGATGGCTCTGCGCATCGCGTCCCGCAAGCCGCCTCTATCGAAAAATTGCTCGCTTCACCGGGGATAACATGGCGTTTCGGCGCGCTTCCCGAATTTTGTCGCAACCTTGCGACACTCCTGAAATTTCACTGCAACCTGCATTTCAAGTTCGTTCAGCTTGAGGGGTTCAAACATGAACTCACAGACCAGATCGAACGGATAATCGTTTCGGGTCAAGGAGAAGAAAACATGCGCAAGATCATTATGGCCGCCCTTGCCGCCAGCGTCATCGTTCCGACCGTCGCCGTGCCCACCATGGCTTCCGCGCAGAGTGCCCGCGAAGTGCGCGAGAGCGCCCGCGACGTTCGCCAGAGCCAGCGCGAGGTCGATCGCAACGTCCGCCGCGGCGACTACCGCGCCGCTGACCGTTCGCAGCGCCAGCTCAACCACGACCGCCGCGAACTGCGCGAAGATTGGCGCGACTATCGCCAGGCCCACCGCGGCGAGTTCCGCCGCCCCGCCTATGCCGGTCCGCGCGGCTATCGCTATCGCCCGGTCGCCGTGGGCTACCGCTTCCAGCCGGCCTATTACGGCAGCCGCTACTGGGTGAACGACTATGGCCGCTATCGCCTGCCCGCGCCGCGCGCCGGCCACCGCTGGGTTCGCTACGGCAATGACGTGGCCATGGTGAACATGCGTTCGGGCCGCGTCGTCACCGTCCACAACAGCTTCTTCTTCTAATAAAACCGCCACCGGCGCCGGGAAGGGCGCCGGACGAGTCCCAGGCGGGTCGCGAGGGCCCTCGGTGCGAACCGGGGGCCCTTTATCGTGCTTCCCGTGCGGCAGACCGATCTTGCCGGGGCGGCGGTCGAGCGGCTAGCCTTCGGTCATGACAAGGACGACCTCCGCCGCCAGGATCCTGGCGCTCGCCCCCCTGTTCGCGCTGGGACTTTCGCTCGCAGGCTGCAAGAAGGATGCGGCCCAGCCCGAAGCCACCGCCACGGCCGGCGCCGAAGCGAGCGAGGAGGCGACCGAAGCCGCGCCCATGCGTGTCGAGGACTGGATTCGCGCGAATCACCGGGATGCGCTCACCAGCGATCTCGGCAAGCTGCAATATGCCACGGCGGAGACCGACCTTGACGGTGACGGCACGCCTGAAGTGCTGGTCTATCTGGGCGGCCCGATGTTCTGCGGCACCGGCGGGTGCAACCTCGCGGTGCTGAAGCGGCAGGATGGCGATCTGGTCCAAGTGAGCGAGACGAGCGTGGTGCAGCTTCCGGTCGGCGTGCTGGACAGCAAGTCGCACGGCTGGCGCGATCTGGCCGTCACCGTGTCGGGCGGCGGCATGGCGGAAGGCGTCTCTCGCCTGCGCTTCAGCGGCAGGGGCTATCCCACCAATGCCAGCGTGGAAGTGAGCGCGGGCGCGGCGGCGATCAGCAAGCCGCTCATCGCGGAAGACGCGCTCAAACCGCTCGACTAGAGCCGCCTCATGGCTCTGTAAGATGCCGGGATCAGCGCATCAGCCATCGGCGGAAGGCGGCATTGACCGCGTCGGGCTGCTCCATCGGCGCCATGTGCCCGGCATAGGCGATGACCTCGTAGGCCGCGCCCGAATCGGACCCAAGATCGGCTGAGGCCATGGCCTGCGCCATTTCCTCGGCAAGGTGGGGCGGGGTGAGGGCGTCGGCCGCGCCGACCATGACCATGGCCGGGACGGTGATCGTGCCGAGCGTCGCCAGCGAATCGGCGCGGTCGATGATCGCGGCCTGCTGGTCCATGTACGTCCCGAAACCGACGCGCAGGGCCATCTGCACGACTTCCTCGAACAGCGCCTCGGGGCAGTCCGGCGCGACGAGTTGGCGCAGCGATCCGCGCAGGACATGTTCGAAGCCGCGCGCCTGGGCGGTGCGGATCGCCGCGCGGCGCAGTTCCGCCTGGGCCTGGGTATCGGCCCGCGCATTGGTGTCCACCAGGGCAAGCCGTGTCACCCGCTCCGGGGCGCGGCGCCAGATTTCCATGGCAACGTAGCCGCCCATCGAAAAACCCGCGATCGCGAACCGCTCCGGCGCGGCATCGAGCACGCGGCTGGCCATGAGGGGAATCGAATCGTCCTTCAGCGTATCGCCGATGGAGATGTCGGCCATGTCCGAAAGCCCCGCGATCTGCGCCTGCCAGACGTGACGGTCGCAGGAAAGCCCGGGAACGAGGACCAGCGCTTGCCTTTCGCTCACGCGGGGACCGGGCTCAGCAGCCTGGCGGAAACGGCATTGTAGCCGCCTTCGGTCAGTTGCACCGTGACCATGTCGCCCACGGCGACGTCGCCGTCGAAATAGACCGATTGCAGCCAGGGCGACTTGCCGAGCCACTGCCCGGGCAGCTTGCCCTTGCGTTCGACCAGCACCTGGCAGGTTTTGCCGACCGAGGCCACGTTGAAGGCGGTCTGGTCGCGGCCGAGCGCGGCCTGGAGGCGGACGATACGCTCGGTCATCACTTCGGCGGGGATCTGGTCTTCCATCGTCGCGGCGGGCGTGCCGGCACGGGGCGAATACTTGAAGCTGAAGCACTGCGCATAGCCGACCGCATCGACCAGCCTGAGCGTATCCTCGAAATCGGCGTCGGTCTCGCCGGGGAAACCGACGATGAAGTCGCCCGAAAGTGCGATGTCGGGCCGGACGGCGCGCACGCGGTCAAGAACCTTGAGATAGCTTTCGGCCGTGTGGCTGCGATTCATCGCTCTCAGCACCCGGTCGCTGCCGGCCTGCACCGGCAAGTGGAGGAACGGCATCAACTTCTCGACATCGCCATGGGCGGCGATCAGCGCCTCGGTCATGTCGTTGGGGTGGCTGGTGGTGTAGCGGATGCGGGCAAGCTCGGGAATGTCCGCCAGCTCGCGAATCAGCCCGTCGAGGCCGATGCGCCGTCCGCGTGCATCCTCGCCGTACCAGGCGTTCACGTTCTGGCCGAGCAGCATGATCTCGCGCGCGCCGGCGTCGATCAGGCGGCGCGCCTCGTCCATCAGGGCGGCGTGGGGGCGGGAGACCTCGGCGCCGCGCGTATAGGGCACGACGCAATACGTGCAGAACTTGTCGCAGCCTTCCTGAACGGTGAGGAATGCCGTCGGGCCGGACCGCCTGCGGCCACCCTGATTCCGGGCGGGCAGGGCGTCGAACTTGGTTTCGGCCGGCATGTCGGTATCGGTCACGCGGCGGCCGGCGGTGGCCTCGCGGATCATGTCGGGCAGGCGGTGATAGGCTTGCGGGCCGACCACCATCTTCACCGCGGGAGAGCGCCGCATGATCTCGTCGCCCTCGGCCTGGGCCACGCAGCCGGCCACCGCGATGAGGGGCGATGAGCCATCCTCGCGGCGCAGGCGGCCGATGTCGGAATAGACCTTTTCCGCCGCCTTTTCACGGATATGGCAGGTGTTGAACACGACCAGGTCGGCCTCTTCGCCTTCCGGCGCGGCCGCGATGCCCTGGTCCGTGAGCAATTCGGCCATGCGCTCGCCGTCGTAGACGTTCATCTGACAGCCGAAGCTCTTGACCCGGTAGGTCCTGGGATTCTGGGTTGATGGCATGCGCGGGCCGATACACGCGTTTCGGGCGATTTTGAAGCGGCTGCGTTAGGGGTGCTCCGCGCGAGGCTGGCATCGCCGGCCGGCACCCTGGCCTCGCAGCCTGTTCCCCTTTCGCTGCACTTGGGGTATTCGCGCGCGCCATGACCATTACAAACAGCGATCACCAGACCCTTTACGCCGCCTTTGCGGGCCACCTCAACGCCGCGCTCGATGCGCTCGAAGCGGCCGGCACGCTGCCCGGCGGTCTGAAGCGAAGCGCGATCACGGTCGAGCCGCCGCGCGACACCTCGCATGGCGACCTTTCGACCAATGCCGCGATGGTCCTGTCCAAGCCCGCCGGCATGAAGCCGCGCGACCTGGCCGATGCGCTGGTGGCGGAGCTGTCGAAGCTCGACGCGGTCACTTCGGCGGAAATCGCCGGACCCGGCTTCATCAACTTGCGCCTCTCGGACGCCACCTGGATCGCCGAGCTGCGCGCGATCGCCGCGCTCGGCGCGGATTACGGCCGTTCGGCCATGGGCGGCGGCACCACCGTCAATATCGAATATGTCTCCGCCAACCCCACCGGCCCGATGCACATGGGCCACTGCCGCGGCGCAGTGGTGGGCGACGCATTGGCGACGCTGCTCGAATATGCCGGCCACAAGGTCATCAAGGAATATTACGTCAACGATGCCGGCGCCCAGGTGCAGGTGCTCGCACGCTCGGCCCATGTCCGCTACCGCGAGGCGCTGGGCCATGAAGTGGGCGCCATTCCCGAGGGTCTCTATCCGGGCGAATACCTCATTCCCGTGGGCCAGCAGCTCGCCGCCGAATTCGGCGACAAGTTTGCCGAGGCGCCCGAATCGGAATGGCTGACGCTGTTCCGGGAAAAGGCCGTCGCCGCGATGCTGGTGATGATCAAGCAGGACCTCGCGCTGCTGGGCATCCATCACGACCTGTTCTCCTCGGAAGCCGAGCTTCAGGCTTCGGGCAAGCCGGACGAGGCGGAAGCGTGGCTGCGCGCCAAGGGCCTCGTCTACGACGGCGTGCTCGAAGCGCCCAAGGGCAAGACACTGGAGGACTGGGAAGCCGTGGAACTGCCGCTGTTCCGCTCCACCCAGTTCGGCGACGACCAGGACCGCCCGATCAAGAAGTCCGACGGCACCTGGACCTACTTCGGCGCCGACCTTGCCTACCACTTCCAGAAGGCGCAGACCGCCGACGCGCTGGTCGACATCTGGGGCGCCGACCATGCGGGCACCGTCAAGCGCATCAAGGCGGCCGTCGCCGCCATGACCGGCGCCGATGGAGAGCCGACGCCGTTCGAGATCAAGCTGGTGCAGATGGTCCAGCTGCTGCGCGATGGCGAGCCGGTGAAGATGTCCAAGCGTTCGGGCAACTTCGTCACGCTGGCCGAAGTCGTCACCGAAGTGGGCAAGGACGTGGTGCGCTTCACCATGCTCACCCGCAAGCCGGAAGCGCAGATGGACTTCGACTTCGCCAAAGTGGTGGAAGCCTCGAAGGACAACCCGGTGTTCTACGTGCAATACGCCAATGCCCGCGTCCACTCGACGCTGCGCAAGGGCGAGGCCGAAGGCGGGTTCAAGCCCTCGGGCGAAAACCTCGAACTGCTGGGCGCGGAAGAACTGGAACTGGTCAAGCTGGCCGCGCAGTTCCCCCGCATCGTCGAGGCCGCTGCGGCCGCGCGCGAGCCGCACCGCATCGCCTTCTTCCTTGGCGACGTTGCCGCGGCCTTCCATGGCTACTGGAATCTCGGCAATGACCGCGTCGAAAAGCGCTTTGTTAACGCTGCCGACGGTAACCTGACCGGCGCACGGCTGTTCCTTGCTGCGCAGATCGGGCAGCTTGTCCGCAATGGCCTCGCGCTCCTGGGCGTCGAGGCGGTGGAGGAAATGTAAGTCATGGCGAACTGGGGCCAGAATCGGGACGAAGGCAATCGGGACGAAGGCGATCGGGGTGTCGACCAGGGCGGCGAAAGCCGTCGGGGGACCTTCCATGACGACCTGAACGCGGGCCGTTCCGCCGGAGCCCCGGCTTTCGAGGATGCCGCTCATTCGAATTCGGGCCAGCCTGAGGCCGAATCCGGCAAGCTGGAACTCGGCGACGACGACGTGCGCCTGCCCTGGCTGGAAGGCGAGGACGAGGAGTTCGAGGACCAGCAGGGCGGTGCCTCGGGGCAGACCTTGCTGCTCGTCGTCCTTGCCGTCATCGCCATACTGGTCATCGTCGGCGGAATCTGGTGGGCCACGCGCCAGAAGTCGGAACAGCCGCTCGTCGCCAGCGGCGGCGTGATCGAGGCCCCGAAGGAGCCTTACAAGACGCGGCCGGAAAATCCGGGCGGAGACGTCGTGGCGGGCACCGGAGATACCAGCTATGCGGTTGCCGAAGGGCAGAGCCGCCTGCCGCAGATCGGACGGGGCGAAGCGCCGGGTCCGGGCTTCGGCGGCCAGTCCGCCGCTCCGGCCGCCCCGCCTGCGCCTTCCGGCAAGCCTGCTGCCGGGCCCAGCGCGCCCCCGAGTGCCGCTTCTGCCGCCAGTGCCCCGGGCAAGCCGGAACCGGTTGTCAGCGGCGTCGGCGTGCAAGTGGGCGCCTATACCTCGAAGCCGACCGCCGAGGCAGGCTGGAACGCGCTCAAGGTGCAGTATCCGGGACTTTCCGGGGTGAACCACCGCATCGTCGAGGGACAGGCCGATATCGGCAAGGTCTATCGCCTCCAGGCCGTACCCGGAGACCTTGCTGCGGCGCGCGCGCTCTGCAGCGGGATGCGCTCCGCCGGATTGAGCTGCCAGGTGAAGCAGTAACGGACCGGCGCGGCCAGGAGATGCCGGCCCGGGCTTCTCTCGGACTGGCATCAGGGACGAATCGGAACTTCGGCAGGCCCTTCGGGCTGCGCCGAAGTTTCGTTCTTTCCGCATGACGTGACCGCGCCGCCCGCGCCCTTGCTTTCCACATCTGCAAACCGGGGCTTCCTTGCGAAAGCCGCGGAATTCTGCGACCAAGCGCGATTATGACACCCGCCATCTTCGGCCTTTCCGGGCTGACTCTCAGCGCCGACGAGCGCGCGTTCTTTCGCGATGCCGACCCTGCCGGCTACATCCTGTTCGGCCGCAATGTGCAGGACCGCGAACAGGTGCGGGCACTCACCGAGGATCTGCGCGCCATCCACGGCCGCGACCGGCTCTACATCACCATCGACCAGGAAGGCGGCCGTGTCGCGCGGATGAAGCCGCCCGTCTGGAGCGCCTATCCGCCGGGCGAGGCGTTCGACAGGCTCTATGATCTCGCGCCCGCCAGCGCCATCGAGGCGGCGCGCGACAATGCCGAGGCTCTGGGCCTCGACCTTGCCGAAGTGGGCCTGACCGCCGACTGCCATCCCCCGCTCGACGTGCGCCACCCCGGCGCGCACGACATCGTCGGCGACCGTTCCTTCGGCGCGGACCCGATGCGTGTGGCCGCGCTGGGCCGCGCGACGCTGCAGGGGCTGGCGCGCGCCGGCATCGTTGGCTGCGTCAAGCATATCCCCGGTCACGGCCGCGCCATGGCGGACAGTCACAAGGAACTGCCCACGGTGGAGGTTGCCGAAGAGGAACTGGAGCGTGACATCGAGCCGTTCCGAACACTTCGCGATGCCCCTTTCGGCATGACCGCCCATGTCCGCTACACCGCCTGGGACGCGGAGAATCCGGCCACGCTCTCACCCTTCGTGATCCGCGAGATCATCCGCGAGCGCATCGGTTTCACGGGGCTGCTGATGAGCGACGACCTCGACATGCAGGCGCTCTCGGGCAGCGTGCCTGAACTCGCGGCGCAGGCGATCGCGGCGGGCTGCGACCTGGCGCTCAACTGCTGGGCGAAGATGGACGACATGATCGGCATTGCCGCGCGGTTGCCGTCCATGCCGCCCGAGACCGCGGAAAAGCTGGCGCGGGCACTGGCGTCGGTGGAGGGCATCGCCGCAACCGGCACCCATGCCGAGCTGATCGCCCGGCGCGACGCCCTGCTGGCGCTGGCGGCCTGACGATGAACGCGCCTGCCGAGCTTCCTTTCGGCCTGCCCGGCGCCGATGCCGGCTGGGACGGCGAGGACCGGGCCGAGGCCCGCAAKGAAGCGCTCTATCTGGAAATCGACGGCTGGGAAGGCCCGCTGGACCTGCTGCTGGACCTCGCGCGGCGGCAGAAGGTGGACCTTCGGCGGATTTCCATCCTGGAGCTGGTCGCGGCCTATCTCGATTATATCGAGCAGGCCGAGGCGCTGCGTCTCGAACTCGCGGCGGACTACCTGGTGATGGCGGCCTGGCTCGCCTACCTGAAGTCCGCTTTGCTGCTGCCGAAGGACGAGCAGGCCGACCCCAGCCCCGAAGAACTGGCCTTGCGCCTGCAACTGCGCCTGCAGCGCCTTGGTGCCATGCGAGAGGCCGCGGCGCGGCTGATGGGCCGAAACCGGCTGGGCCGCGACGTGTTCCTGCGCGGCGCGCCAGAGGGCCTGCGGGTCGAGCGCAAGTCGGCCTGGCAGTGCTCGTGGTACGATCTCGTGCGCGCTTATGGGGACGTGAAAGTCCGCAGCCAGCCGGTGGTCCACATGGTCCGCGAACGCATGGTCATGACGCTCGACAGCGCCATCGCCCGCGTCTCCTCGATGCTCGGCGTCTCGCTGGACTGGATGGACTTGCGCGATTTCCTGCCGCCCGCCAGCGACACCTGGGCCAATCCGCAATTGCGCCGCTCCGCCCTGGCATCCAGCTTCGTCGCCGCGCTGGAACTGGCGCGCACCGGCCGGGCCGAGATCGCGCAGGAGCAGACTTTCGGGCCGCTTCGCCTCAAGGCATGCAAATAATGACCGAACCGACCGACGACCTCGTCCGCGCCGTGGAGGCGACGCTTTTCGCTGCCGAGCAGCCGATGACGGTCGAGCAGATCTCGAACCACCTCGGACAGGCCGACGTGCGCCCGGCGCTTGCCGAGCTGGAGCGGCATTATCGCGCGCGCGGGGTGCTGCTGGTGGAGCGCGGCAAGCGCTGGCACTTCGAGACGGCGCCCGACCTTGCGCATCTGCTGCGCCGCGAGAAGGAGGACTTGCGCCGGCTCTCGCGCGCGGCCACCGAAGTCCTGGCGATCGTTGCGTATCACGAGCCGGTCAGCCGCGCCGAGATCGAGGCGATCCGCGGGGTGCAGACCGCCAAGGGTACGCTCGACGTGCTGATGGAGGCGGGCTGGGTGCGTGTCGCGGGCCGCCGCGAGGTACCCGGGCGCCCGGTGATCTACGCCACCACGCCCGATTTCCTGGCGCATTTCGGGCTCGGCTCGTTGAAGGAATTGCCGGGACTGGAAGAACTTCGCGCGGCCGGCCTGCTCGATCCTGTGGATGACGACATGATCCAGACCGGCCTGCGCCCCGGCAAGGTTCCCGGCGAAGACGAGGAAACGGCCGAGGACACGGCGGAAGACCTCGACGAGCGCGACCTTTTCGGAGAAGATGACGGTTAGGCTACCGGCGCCGGTCAGAATAATGACAGGCTGGCAACTTGGCGGGAAAGTGCCTAGATGGGCTCTATGCGGTCGGAATCGATCGCACGGTTTTTGGAGTTGAGGTTATGGGTAGCTTCTCGATCTGGCACTGGATGATCGTCCTGGTGATCGTGCTCGTGCTGTTCGGACGCGGCCGCGTGTCGGAAATCATGGGTGACTTCGGCAAGGGCATCAAGAGCTTCAAGCAGGGCATGAACGAGGAGGAGAACAAGTCCACTCCCGCGCCCGCCCCGCAGATCACCGCCCAGCAGGGCGATGCCCCGGTAGCCCCCTCGGTCACTCCGGCCAAGGCCGAGAACAAGACCGAGCAGTCCTAAGCGCCTGACGGACCCGCGCGCGCTATGTTCGACGTAGGTGCTTCCGAGCTGTTGATGATCGTCATCGTGGCGGTCGTCGTCATCGGTCCCAAGGACATGCCGATGGCGATGCGCACGGCTGGGCGATGGATCGGCAAGATGCGCAAGATCTCCGGTCATTTCCGCTCGGGCATCGACGCCATGGTGCGCGAAGCCGAGCTGGAGGAGATGGAGCGCAAATGGCGGGAGCAGAACGAGGCCATCATGAAGGCCAATCCCGTTCTGCCGGACATGAACCAGATGCAGGCCCCCACCGGCACGTCTCCCTCTATCCCGCAGCTGGCCGAAGACGCGCCGGTCGCGGGCGGAGAGGCGGGCGCTGAAACGGGGCAGGCGACCGGCAATGCCACGGCCCAAAGTCCCGGCAAGCCGGAAAACGCGGGCAAGCCCGAGGCAGCCGCTCCCGGCGGGCAGGCCGAATTCCACCTCCCCCCGCCGCCCCCCTGATAGAAGCGCGCCATGCAGCCATTCCGCATATCCGATATCGACGATTCGCAGGCCCCGCTGCTCGAACACCTTGTCGAGCTGCGCGCCCGCCTGCTTCGGGCCTTCCTGGCCTTTGCGGTCGCATTTGGCATCTGCTTCTACTTCTCGGGCGACATCTTTTCGTTTCTGGTCCGCCCGCTGACTGAGGCTTTCCCGCCCGGCCAGGGCCGGTTGATCTATACCAAGCTCTATGAAGCCTTCTTCGTGGAAGTGAAGATCGCCCTGTTCGCGGCGTTCTTCGTCAGCTTCCCGGTGATCGCCAACCAGATCTGGGCTTTCGTGGCGCCGGGCCTCTACGCCAAGGAAAAGAAGGCGTTCCTGCCGTTCCTCGTGGCGACGCCGATCCTCTTCACCATGGGCGCGGCCCTGGCCTACTACGTCGTCATGCCTACGGCGTTCCACTTCTTCCTCGGTTTCGAGGGTCAGAAGGGCGGGCTCAAGCTGGAAGCCCTGCCCGGCACCGGCGACTATCTCGCGCTGGTCATGCAGTTCATCCTGGCTTTCGGCATCAGCTTCCTGCTGCCGGTGCTGCTGATGCTGCTCAACCGCGCGGGCATCATCACCCGCGCGCAGTGCGTTGGCGCGCGCCGCTATGCCATCGTCGGCATCTTCATCATCGCTGCCGTCGCCACGCCGCCCGACGTCGTTTCGCAGCTCCTTCTCGCGGTGCCGCTGCTGGCGCTCTACGAAGGAACGCTGGTGTTCATGTGGTTCACCGAGAAGCGCGACGCGCGCGACAAGGCTGCGGAGGACGATGTTCCTGCCCCGGTCGAAGGCAGCACCCCCGCCGTCTGAGCGGGCGGGTGCTTCGGGCGCCCTGACATCTGGGATACCGTTCCGGCTTCGCGGCTGATCGGGCGTCGTTCCGCGCAGCGCGCGCTGTCGGACTGTAAGGTGGGCTTAGGCGTGCCAAGGGACAAGCCGGCTCGCGCCGGTCTCGCCCTCCGAACCTCCAGCTCTCAAACCTCCAGCGGCCGACTTCTCAGCGGCCGGGCGTGTCCTTGGCCGGAATCACCCGGTCCTTTGCCGCGGACCAGGCCATCTGGCCGCCGATCCAGGTCTCCATGACCTTGGTGGCGCGCAGTTGTTCCGGCGTTGCCAGCATGGGATCGGCATCCACGAAGAGGAAGTCCGCCCGGTAGCCCTTGGCGATCCGCCCGAGACGGTCTTCCGCGAACATCGCATAGGCGGCGCCCGTGGTGTAGGCATTGAGCGCGAGTTCGCGGCTCACGGCCTCCTGCGGCTGCCATCCGTTGAACGGCTGGCCGTCCGCACCCTGGCGGGAGATGGCGACCGCAAGGCCGACGAAAGGCTGGGACGGTTCGACGGGAGTGTCCGACCCGAAGGCGAGCGTCGCGCCGGTGGCCGCGATCGACTTCCAGGCATAGGCCCCGGCCAGACGCGCCGGGCCGAGGCGCGCTTCGGCCATGGTGCGGTCCGACGCTTCGTGCTGTGGCTGCATCGAGGCGATCGTGCCGAACTTGCCGAAGCGGGGAATGTCTGCCGGATCCACGATCTGGGCATGCTCGACGCGCCAGCGCCGATCGCCCTTGTAAGTGGCCGAAAGGTCCTCGATCGAGGCGAGCACGGTGGCATTCGCCTGATCGCCGATGGCGTGGACGGCGACCTGGAAATTATCCATGGCCGCGCGGCTCATCAGGTTGCCCAGCTGCGTCTCGTTCATGCGCGGCAGGCCCTTGCTCTCCGGCGCATCGGCGTAAGGCGCCTTGAGCCAGGCGCCGCGCGATCCAAGCGCGCCGTCGAGATAGAGCTTCACGCCGTTCATCTTGAGATGATCGTCATAGAGCCACGGCGTAGGGCGAGGGCCGCCGATCAGCGCCATGTTGTCCACGCCGTCGGCATACGTGACGATGCGGATACGCAGGCGGCTGGCGTCGGCGGCGCGGCGCATGGCCTGCCAGTCGTCGATCGAGGTGCCCATGTCGGCAATGGCGGTGACGCCTTGCGCCAGCAGCGCGAGCTGCGCTTCGCCGAGCGCGGTGTCGCGATCTTCCGGACGGGGCCTGGGCATCTTCGATTCGATCAGCGCCATGGCGCCGTCCACGAAGACGCCGGCGGGCTGCTTGCCGCCGCTCAGGCGCAGAATCTCGCCGCCTTGCGGCACGGCGGTGGCGGCAGTGACCCCGGCAGCGGAGATGGCGGCCGAATTCGCCCAGCCGGCATGGCCGTCGACGCGGACCAGCCAGGCGGGCTTGCCGCCCGTCGCCCGGTCCAGTTCGGCGGCGGTGGGCATGCGGTCGAGTCCCCACTGCGCCTGGTTCCAGCCGCTGCCCAGGATCCAGGGCGCGTCGGGATGGGCGGCGGCCCAGGCGGTGATGCGCGCGAGGGCCTCGTCAAGCGACTTGGCCATCGTCAGGTCCAGCGTCATCTTCGCAAAGCCGGTGGCCATGACATGCCCATGCGCGTCGATCATGCCGGGCACGACGTGGCGGCCCTTGCCGTCCACCTGGTAGTCGACCTTCTTCGGGCGCTTGTCCCCATGGCGATAGACTTCGGCGATCCGGCCGTCCCGGTCGATCAGGAAGCCTTCGAAGCGTTCGACGCCGCCCTTGCCGTCACCCGTCACGCCCTCGACATTGTCGACCAGCACATCGGCCAGAGCGGCGGGCGCCAGCGCGGGACTTGCCGCGATGGCGGTGGAAGCAAGCAGCAGCGCCAGGGCTGCGCCGGTTTTGGAATTCACTTGATACCCTTCTTGGGGAGGCGCTTGATGATGGCGCTGGTGTCGAGGCGGCCGCCGCCTTGTGCCTGGATGTCCGCGAAGAACTGGTCGATCAGCGCGGCTACGGGCAGCGAGACGCCAAGGCCGCGCCCTTCGTCCAGGCTGAGGCCCAGATCCTTGCGCATCCAGTCGATCGCGAAGCCGAAGTCGAACTTGTCTTCGTTCATCGTCTGCCAGCGGTTGTCCATCTGCCAGGACTGGGCAGCGCCGCCCGAGATCGCCTCGTAGACTTTGTCCATGTCGAGGTGCGAGGCCTGGGCGAAGCGCACCGCTTCCGCCAGCGCGGCGACATTGCCGGCGATGCAGATCTGGTTGGCCATCTTGGCGATCTGGCCGGAGCCGGCCTTGCCGACATGGACGATGCGGGTGGAATAGGCCTCCATCACCGGATGAGCCGCCTCTATCGCCTCGTCGCGGCCGCCGCACATCAGGGTGAGCGTGCCTTTCTCGGCACCGATCTGCGATCCCGTCATCGGCGCATCGACGCAGTGGATGCGAAGATCCCGCGCCTCGACCGAAATCTGGCGGGCGATACGGGCGGAAACGGTCGTGTGGTCGATGAAGACGCCGCCCTTCTTCAGCATGCGGAACACGCCGTTGGGGCCGAGCACGACTTCGGAAAGATCGTCGTCATTGCCGACGCAGGTGATGACCACATCGGCATCCTGCGCGGCGTGGGCCGGGTTCGCGGCGATGCGATGGGCAAGGCCGGGGTTGTCCTGCGACCACTTGTGTGCCCGCTCGGGAGAGCGGTTGAAGATGGTGAGTTCGTGACCGGCCAGGGCGATATGCCGCGCGATTGCGCCGCCCATGACACCCAGGCCGATGAAGGAAACCTTGCGTTTTTCGCTCATGGCAAGCGTTCTAGCGCTTTTTGCACGAAAGCAAACCGCAAGCGGCAGGGAAATCTGTTCGTTCCGGCGCAGTCTTCGGGCAGCGCGGCGGGGGAAGGCTTCGGCGGCAAAGGGATTTTGGACAACAATATTACAGCGTCCATCGAAAGCGAGAATTTTTCCTATCGCGCGGCTTTCCATTCGGCACGCTTTCCTTTACCCGCGGCCACCATGGAACAGCCATTGCTCAAGATCGCTGCGGAGCCCGAAGTGGCCACGCTGACTGCCGAAGACATTCGTGCGGCCGCGGAGCGCATTATGGGCAAGATCGTCCGCACGCCGACGCTCTATTCCACGACGCTCAGCGCGATCACGGGCGCCGAGATCTGGCTCAAGTTCGAAAACCTCCAGTTCACTGCCGCCTACAAGGAACGCGGCGCTCTCAATGCCCTTCTCCTCCTGGATGAGGCGCGCAAGTCGCGCGGCGTGATCGCCGCTTCGGCCGGCAACCATGCGCAGGGCCTGTCGTATCACGGCACCCGGCTCGGCGTGCCCGTCACCATCGTCATGCCGCGCACGACGCCGACCGTGAAAGTCATGCAGACGGAGAGCGTGGGCGGCAAGGTGGTGCTGGAAGGCGAAAGCTTCGACGAGGCCTATGCTCATGCCCGCAAGCTGGAAACGGAACTGGGCCTGACCTTCATCCACCCCTTCGACCATCCGCACGTCGCGGCGGGGCAGGGCACCGTGGCGCTGGAGATGCTGGAGGACGTGCCGGACCTGGACACGCTTGTCCTGCCGATCGGCGGCGGCGGGCTGGCCACCGGCATGGGCACGGCAGCGCGGGCGATCAACCCGGACATCCGCCTCGTCGGCGTGGAAGCGCAGCTCTATCCCTCGATGTACAACCTGCTGAAGGGCACCAGCCTGCCCATCGGCGGGGATACGCTGGCAGAGGGTATCGCCGTATTCTCGCCGGGGCAGTTCACGTCCTCGGTCCTGCGCGACTTGCTGGACGAGTTCCTGCTCGTCAGCGAATCGGGCATCGAAAGCGCGCTCGCGCTGCTGCTGCAGATCGAAAAGACGCTTGTCGAGGGCGCGGGCGCCACCGGCCTGGCCGCGGTCATGGCGAATCGCGAGCTGTTCGCGGGCCGCAAGGTCGGCATCGTGCTTTCGGGCGGCAATATCGACACGCGTCTGCTGGCTAACGTGCTCTTGCGCGATCTGGCCCGTTCCGGCCGCCTTGCCCGCCTGCGCATCGGCCTGCAGGACCGCGCCGGCGCGCTGTTCAAGGTCGCCAAGGTGTTCCACGAGCACAACGTGAACATCATCGAAGTCTTCCACCAGCGCATCTTCACGCACTTGCCGGCCAAGGGCCTGGTCACCGAGATCGAGTGCGAGGCGCGCGACAAGGACCAACTCGATGCCCTCGTGGCCGCGCTGCGGCGCGAAGGCTACGAAGTGAAGCAGGTCGAAACCGAATAGACCGTACTCTGCCGCCGGGGCGACTCGGCAGGAATGCAGATCGACAGGGATGCGGACCGGCAGCGGGCGGGCGGTTTCGACCGGCCTCCCGTTCGGGCCGGATTCGGGGGCCGATTCGGGTCTGCACCGCAAGGCTTCCCGTTCCTCTATAAGGGAATAAGGCGCGGCCTTGCGTGCAGGGCTGAAAGGAGTAGGGGGCACACGCCTGAATCGCCGCAGGTCAGGCGTTAACGGCGCGCGTCAAATCTGCTAACCTTCATCCGGAAGAAAGAACCAATCCGGGACAACCGGACGAAATCGCCACCCAGTTGGTCCCGATTCCGATACGGGTCGGGCTCCTTTCGTGGTTAAAACGCTTTCAACCGGCGCAAGCCCTATGCATATTCAAGGCTAACACGGAAACTTCGCCGGCGTCGCGGTGGGCTTCCAGCAGGCTAGAGGATAAGTTTCGTCCGTGACGGCACCCGTTCGTTTTCCCCGGTTCTTCGTGACCAGCCCGGCGCCATGCCCCTATCTGCCGGGTCGCAGCGAGCGGAAGGTCTTTACCGAACTCAAGGGGCCGCACGCCGATTCCCTCAACGATGCGCTGGGCCGCATCGGGTTCCGGCGCAGCCAGACCGTGGCCTATCGCCCCTCCTGCCTGGATTGCAATGCATGCGTCTCGGTGCGTGTCGTGGCAGAGGAATTCGCGCCCTCCGGCACGCAAAAGCGCCTGGTCAAGCGCAATGCAGACCTTGTCGCCACCGTGTGCCGCCCCTGGTCCACCAGCGAGCAGTTCGATCTGCTTCAGCGCTATCTTGCCGTCCGCCATCCGGAAGGCGGCATGACGGCGATGGATGAAGTCGATTTCGCGGACATGGTGGAGCATACCCCGGTCACCAGCTACGTGATCGAATATCGCGAGCCCTCGGATGACGGCATCACACCCGGCCGCCTGGTGGGCGCCTGCCTGACGGACCGCCAGTGCGACGGTCTTTCGATGATCTACAGCTTCTACGATCCGCATCACGAAGGACGTCAGGGGCTGGGCACTTATATCATCCTCGACCACATCCAGCGCGCGACGGAGATGGGGCTGGCCTATGTCTACCTGGGCTACTGGGTCGAAGGCGCGCCGCGGATGCAATACAAGGTCCGCTTCCGTCCCATGGAGAAACTGGGCCGTGCAGGGTGGGAGCGTATCGCGCCGGTGGAGCACGATCGCCTGATCGCCGCCGCCGTCGCCAATCCCCGCAGCCGCGACGCCGTGAACGAAGGCGCGCGCAAGGACGGCGTGCCCTCCATCACACGGTAAGCTGCCGGTTTCGTACAATGCGCCAGCCGAATTGACGGCCGGCGCCGGGGCCGGCCGTCTTCCCGTCACGGCGTCAGATAGAGCGCCGCTTCTTCGGCGCGCCGCCGCTTCAGGCCTTCCAGCACTTTGCCGTCATTGTAGATCCATTTCCCGAACTGCGCCGCCGCTTCGGCAAAGCGGCCCGCGCGGTGCAGCTTCGTCAGCGTGGCATCGGCGATGGCGCCGGTGTTGTAGTGAAAGGACGTCAGGGCATCGAACTGATGCGGCGAAGTTGCCGCATCGCCGATGGCGGCAACGACCTCCTGGACGTATCGGGTGATTTCGCGGTCGAAGCGGGCATCGCACTGGGCCTGGGTCCAGACCGTCTCCGGCCCGATGTCCGCGCCGGTGGAGCCCCAGCCGATCGTCCAGGGCCTGCCGTCCTGGCTGCCGGGATCGGGATAGGCTTCGAACAGGCCGTCGGCGCGGCGTTTGGCGCAGCCTTCCCAGTTTTGGATCAGGGTTCGACCGGCAGATCCGAGCGTGTGGCTGGCCGGCAGGGACTCGCTGTCCTGAGCGAGCGCCGTGTCGATGGCGCGATCGAGCGCGGCGACTTCGCCGGAGGTGAATCCGCGCCCGAGCAGAAGGCGCACTTCGTCGAAAATCGGCTTGCGATGAAACATCGGCCTCTCCTTGTTTGAGGGAAAGGCCGATCAAGTAAGGCGGATGCAGGGCTGTAGGAAAACGGTTTCTTTTTGCGAGAACCGTTTCCCTACCCGATGCCCCTGATTTCAGGCCCGTTTGTCGGCCCGCTCAAACGTCGAGGTTGGCAACGTTCAGCGCGTTTTCCTGAATGAAGTCGCGGCGCGGTTCCACCACGTCGCCCATCAGGCGGGTGAAGATTTCGTCAGTGACGTCGGCGTCCTCTACCTTCACCTGCAGCAGGGCGCGGTTTTCCGGATCCAGCGTGGTTTCCCAAAGCTGATCGGCGTTCATCTCGCCAAGGCCCTTGTAGCGCTGGATGGACAGGCCCTTGCGGCCGGTGGCCAGCACGGCATCGAGCAGCTGCGAAGGACGGCTGATCGTATCGCCGCCAGCGACCGGGCGAGTCGCGGGTGCGTCCTCGTCGCCTTCGACGGCTTCCACTTCCACCGTCTCGGTGCCCGCGCGCACGAGGCGGGCGGTGGCCGCGTAGACTTCGGCATTTTCAGCAGCGATGCGGGCGAGCTTGCGGGCTTCGGCACTGGCGATGAAGCCGGCCTCGATCTTGTGATGATCGGTGACGCCGCGCCAGAGACGCTCGATCTCCAGGTTGCCGGCTTCGGTGAGGCGCGCGGTCCAGCGCGCTTCCGGGTCGCCGCGATCGAGCCAGCCGGCGGCACGGCTCAATGCGGCCGTGCGATCGGCCGCCGAAAGATCGGGTGCGAGCGCACCGGCGATCGCCAAGGCCTCGATGATGACCGGATCGAAGCGGCGGGGAACGAAGGCCATGATGTTGCGCATGCGGATCGCATGTTCGACCAGGGCTTCGAGGTCCGAACCCATGCGCGCGCCGCCGCTGCTTTCCAGCACGCGGCCGGCCAGCCCGGCTTCGACCAGATAGCGGTCGAGCGCGGCGTTGTCCTTCAGGTAGACTTCGCTGCGGCCCTTGGCGACCTTGTAGAGCGGCGGCTGGGCGATGAAGAGGTGACCGGCGCGGATGATGTCGGGCATCTGGCGGTGGAAGAACGTCAGCAGCAGGGTACGGATATGCGCGCCGTCGACGTCGGCGTCGGTCATGATGACGATCTTGTGGTAGCGCAGCTTTTCCAGGTTGAAGTCGTCGCGGATGCCCGTGCCCATGGCCTGGATCAGCGTGCCGACTTCCTTCGAGGAAATGATGCGGTCGAACCGTGCGCGCTCGACGTTGAGGATCTTGCCCTTCAGCGGCAGGATCGCCTGGATCTTGCGGTCGCGCCCCTGCTTTGCGGAGCCGCCTGCGGAATCACCCTCGACCAGGAACAGTTCGCACTTGCTGGGATCGCGCTCCTGGCAGTCGGCCAGCTTGCCCGGCAGGGAGGCGATGTCCATCGCGCCCTTGCGCCGGGTCAGTTCGCGGGCGCGCTTGGCGGCTTCGCGCGCGGCGGCGGCGTCGACCACCTTCTGGATGATGGTCTTGGCGTGGCCTGGGTTTTCCTCCAGCCATTCGCTCATCTTGTCTGCCATGAGCGCTTCGAGCGGCTGGCGCACTTCCGAGCTGACCAGCTTGTCCTTGGTCTGCGACGAGAACTTGGGATCGGGCAGCTTGACCGAAACGATCGCGGTCAGGCCTTCGCGCATGTCCTCGCCCGATAGCGAGACCTTTTCCTTCTTGAGCAGGCCCGAACGCTCTGCGTAGCCGTTGAGCGTGCGCGTCAGTGCGGCGCGGAACGCGGCAAGATGGGTGCCGCCGTCACGCTGCGGGATGTTGTTGGTGAAGCAGAGCACGTTCTCGTAGTAGGAATCGTTCCATTCCAGAGCGACTTCCATGCCGATGCCGTCCTTGTCCGCGCCGATGGCGATCGGTTCGGGCATCAGCGCCTGCTTGTTGCGATCGAGATACTTCACGAAAGCGCCGATGCCGCCCTCGTAATAGAGGTCGTGCTCGATCGCTTCCTCATGGCGGTTGTCGCGCAGCTTGATGCGCACGCCGGAATTGAGGAAGGCCAGCTCGCGGTAGCGGTGCTCCAGCTTGTCGAAATCGAATTCGGTGACGTTCTTGAACGTGTCGGTCGAGGCCAGGAAGGTCACGCGCGTGCCCTTCTTGAAGCCGTTGTCGTCCGGATTGTCGCTGACCTTGGGGGCCACGCCGCGCACTTCCAGCGGGGCCACGGCGTCGCCATGGGCGAACTTCATCCAGTGTTCCTGGCCCTCGCGCCAGATCGTGAGTTCCAGCCATTCGGACAGGGCGTTGACCACCGAGACGCCGACGCCGTGCAGGCCGCCGGAGACCTTGTAGGCGTTGTCGTCAGAGGTGTTCTCGAATTTACCGCCCGCGTGAAGCTGGGTCATGATGACTTCGGCGGCCGAGACGCCTTCCTCGGCATGGATGCCGGTGGGAATGCCGCGGCCGTTATCTTCCACCGACACCGATCCGTCGGCGTTGAGTTCGATCAGCACGAGGTCGCAATGACCTGCCAGTGCCTCGTCGATGGCATTGTCCGAAACTTCGAAGACCATGTGGTGCAGGCCCGAGCCATCGTCGGTGTCGCCGATGTACATGCCCGGACGCTTGCGGACCGCGTCGAGTCCCTTGAGGACCTTGATCGAATCCGCGCCGTAGCTGTTCTGGTTCTTGCCGCTGTCGGAAACGTTGGCATCGGCGGCTGCGGTCGCGGGCGTGTTATCTTCGGTGCTTGCCATGGCGAGCATATAGGGTTTGACGGGCGCAAACCCAAGCAAAACCGGGTCCGCCTCGGGGCTTTTCCACAAGAGACGGAGCCGCTTGCGCCGCTCCGCCGCCAGACAGCGCCGAGTTGCGAAAAGTTGCACCCCGCTCACGAGAGAGGGAAGGCGCCCCTGCCAGGCAGGCAACAAAAAAGGCGGCCACGCGGGCCGCCCTTCTGTCTTGTCGGAAATGCCGGCCTCAGATGAGGGTGACGGCAAATGCCAGAGCGCTCACACCCAGCGCTGCAGCGAAACCGAACGTCTTTTCGACGATGGTCATGGAATTGCTCCTGCAAACTTCTTGTTCTGTTTTTTGTCGCATGCATGGCGCTTCTCGTCGTCATGCTGCAGGTGCGAGATAGGCGCTCTTGGAATTTTCACAACGTCGAAAGAAACAATATTGCTTGCATGTTTTGCAATTGCGTACGGCGGCGTGCCGATGGGTCAAAATGGCGCGGGGGCGCCCGCGGATACTGGACACCTGCACTATCCCGCTATAGTGGCCGCCCATGACTAATCAGACTTCTGGCCAGACTTCACAGCCGTCCGATTCCATCCTGATCGTCGACTTCGGCAGTCAGGTGACCCAGCTTATCGCCCGCCGCGTGCGCGAAGCCGGCGTCTATTCCGAGATCGCCCCTTTCAATGCCGCGAAGGAAGCTTTCGCCCGCATGAAACCGGCCGGCGTCATTCTCTCGGGCTCGCCGGCCTCGGTGCTCGATGACAGCGGACCGCGCATCCCGGACGAGATTCTCGAAAGCGGCCTGCCGATGCTGGGCATCTGCTATGGCCAGCAGTCGCTGATGCACCAGCTCGGCGGCGAAGTGCTTTCCGGCGATTCGGGCGAATTCGGCCGCGCCTTCATCGAGATCGGTGACGACTGCGCGCTGTTCGATGGACTGTGGTCCAAGGGCGAAAAGCACCAGGTGTGGATGAGCCACGGCGACAAGGTGACCAGCCTTGCCCCCGGCTTCCGCCCGGTCGCCTCCAGCGAAGGCGCGCCTTTCGCGGTGATCGCCAACGACGAGAAGCGCATCTACGCGATGCAGTTCCACCCCGAAGTCGTGCACACGCCCGATGGCGGCAAGCTGCTGAAGAATTTCGTGCGCCACGTCTGCGGCCTTGCCGGTGACTGGACCATGGCGGAGTTCCGCAAGACCAAGATCGACGAGATCCGCGCCCAGGTCGGTGACAAGCGCGTGATCTGCGGTCTTTCGGGCGGCGTCGATTCGGCGGTTGCCGCACTCCTGATCCACGAAGCGATCGGCGACCAGCTGACCTGCGTTTTCGTTGACGGCGGCATCCTGCGCATGGGCGAGGCCGAGCAGGTCGTCAGCCTGTTCCGCGGCCACTACAATATCCCGCTGGTCCACGTCGATGCCTCGACGCTGTTCCTGAACGGCCTGGCCGGCGTCACCGACCCCGAGGCCAAGCGCAAGTTCATCGGCAAGACCTTCATCGACGTCTTCGAGGACGAAGCGAAGAAGATCGGCGGCGCCGAGTTCCTGGCGCAGGGCACGCTCTATCCGGACGTGATCGAATCGGTCTCGTTCACCGGCGGCCCTTCGGTGACGATCAAGAGCCACCACAACGTCGGCGGCCTGCCCGAGCGCATGAACATGAAGCTCGTCGAGCCGCTGCGCGAACTGTTCAAGGACGAAGTCCGCGTGCTGGGCCGCGAACTGGGCCTGCCCGACATCTTCGTCGGTCGCCATCCGTTCCCCGGGCCGGGCCTGGCGATCCGCATTCCCGGCGAAGTGACGCGCGAACGCTGCGACATCCTGCGCAAGGCTGATGCGATCTACCTTGAGGAAATCCGCAACGCGGGTCTCTACGACGCGATCTGGCAGGCCTTCGCGGTGCTGCTGCCGGTCAAGACCGTGGGTGTGATGGGTGACGGCCGCACGTACGATAACGTCTGCGCCCTGCGCGCGGTCACCTCGACCGACGGCATGACCGCGGACATCTACCCGTTCGACTCCGCCTTCCTCTCGCGCGTGGCCACCCGCATCATCAACGAGGTGAAGGGCATCAACCGCGTCGTCTACGACTACACCTCGAAGCCGCCCGGCACGATCGAGTGGGAATGATCGCGCGAAAGCGCTGAGGTTCGAAGGGCCGGTATCCTGCGGGGTGCCGGCTCTTCTCGTTTCAGAGCAGGGTGCGGGGGCCTTCCAGTCTCAGCAGGAACGCTTTGGCCTCAAGGCCGCCGGCGAAACCGGTAAGGGGGCCGTTGGCGCCAACGACGCGGTGGCACGGGGCGATGATCGAGATCGGGTTGCGGCCGTTCGCCGCGCCTACCGCCCGGCTGCCGCCGGGATTTCCAAGCGCGGATGCGATCTGGCCGTAACTGCGCGTCTCGCCGAATGGTATCGCGAGCAGTTGGGCCCAGACGCTTTTCTGGAAATCCGTGCCGCGGAAATCGAGCGGGAGGTCGAACACTTCCCGTTTGCCCGCAAAATAGTCGCCGAGTTGGGCCTTGGCCGCCGTGATGACGGGATGGTCGTGGGCATCCTCGGTCGCTTCCAGGCGGACGCGGGCCGGATTGTCGTTCTCCCAGAGCACGGCGACGAGGCCGGAGTCGCTGGCGATCAGGGTGAGTTCGCCGATGGGCGAGGGCATTGTGCTTCGGGCGAGCGCCATGAAGCGGGTCTCCTGGGATGGGCGCGGCAAGGCGGGAGCGGAAGACTAGGTCAGCGCCGCCGCCAGGGCCAGTCCGTCACGCCGCTGGCCCACAGTGGCCACCAGATCAGCACCGGCTGCAGGGCAAGGCGCGGGACATGGTAAGCAAGGGGCAGGCCGCGACCGGGGTGGACAAGGTCGATCAGCATATGCTGCAAGTTGGCGGGCCAGACGCAGAGGGCATAGGCGGCAAGGCCCCAGCCTGCAGCCTGGCGCAGCGCGGGCGAGACCGGTTGCAGCATGCCGATTGCACCCAGGATCTCGGCAATTCCGGTGAGGGCGACTACCAGGGCGGGGGCAGGCACCCAAGGCGGAACGATGGCGACGAACGGTCCGGGCAGCGCGAGGTGCAGAAAACCCGCCGCGCCATAGAGCAGGCCGAGAATCCAGAGCGAGATGGTCCGGCGCGTCAGGTGCCCGCTCCATGACGCATCAGGCGGCCACGGACGTTTCCGCAGCCGCCCTTTTCGCGGAACTTCTCTTTTCGGTTACTTGGCAGACGTGGTTTTCGGCTTCGTATAAGGCACGAAGTCCTGAAGGCCGACGAAACCGTTCCACATGCTGGGCGTGGTCCGATCGCGCAATTGCACGGTGTCGAGACGGCAAAGCTGGCTCGAATAGAGCTTCGTCACCAGGATATTGTCCGAATCGAGCCGATCGGCGTTGGTGGGGCGGTTCACGTAATAGGTGCTGCCCACGCGGTAGACGATCGCGGTCTTATCTATGATCTGCGTGCTTTGCGCCTGGTTCAGCGGAATGCACGTCACCGGTTTTCCGGCGACCCGGCCATCGAGGATCTTGGCGAGTTGCTGTTCGCCGGTCAGTTTTTCTCGTGCGAACACGGTGGGCGCGGCCAGCAGGCTGGCCGCGATCAGCGTGGCGCCGACAACATGCTTCAGTGACATGGTCTCTACCTCACTTTCCCAACCCTAGATCGCGCTTATGCCACGTTTCGTCTGAACATGGGCTGAAGCCTGGCAGGCGTAAACCCGGGGATTTCCTTAGGACGACAGGTATGTACGGCGGTTACGCCGTACCGCCCACGGTGATGCCCTCGATGAGCAGGGTGGGCTGGCCGACGCCCGCCGGCACGCTCTGGCCGCCCTTGCCGCAGACGCCGACGCCGCGATCGAGTTCGAGGTCATTGCCGATGCCGGTGACACGGGTCAGCACTGAGGGGCCGTCGCCGATCAGCGTGGCGCCCTTGATCGGCGCGCCGAGCTTGCCGTTCTCCACTTTGTAGGCCTCGTTGCACGAGAACACGAACTTGCCCGAGACGATGTCGACCTGGCCGCCGCCCATCGATTTCACGAAGATGCCGTTCTTCATGCGCGACAGCAGTTCGGCGGGATCGTCGTTGCCGGCCTTCATGAAAGTATTGGTCATGCGGACTTGCGGGGCGTGGGCGTAGTTTTCGCGGCGGCCGTTGCCGGTGGGGTCCACGCCCATCAGGCGCGCGTTCATGCGGTCCTGCATGTAGCCCTTGAGGATGCCGTCCTCGATCAGCACGGTTTCTTGCGTGGGCGTGCCTTCGTCGTCGATCGAGAGCGAACCACGGCGGTCGGCGATCGAACCGTCATCGACGATGGTGACGCCGGGCGCGGCCACGCGCTCGCCGATGCGGCCGGCGAAGGCCGAGGTGCCCTTGCGGTTGAAGTCGCCCTCCAGGCCGTGACCCACTGCTTCATGCAGGATCACGCCGGGCCAGCCGGGTGCGAGCAGCACGGTCATCTCGCCCGCCGGGGCGTCCACGCTTTCAAGGTTGACCAGTGCCTGGTTCAGCGCGGTGTCGATGGCGCGGTTCCAGTTGGCCGGGTCGAACAGTGCGTCGTAGAGATGGCGGCCGCCCATGCCGAACGAGCCGGTTTCGCGGCGGCCGTTGCTTTCCGCGACGATCGAGACGCTGAGGCGCACCAGCGGGCGCACGTCGGTGGCGATGAAGCCGTCGGGACGGACGATCTCGATGACCGACCACTGGCCGGTGAGGCTGGCACTGACTTGCGAGACGCGGGGATCGCGGGCGCGCGCGGCGGCGTCGATCGTCTCCAGCAGCTTCACCTTTTCCTCGAACGGCACGAGGTCGAGCGGCGAGACATGGGTATAGAGGTGGCGGTTGCTCTTCTGCGGCGGCGCGGCGCGCACGGCGCCTGCCGGGTCGAGCAATTGCAGCGTCTCGCCTGCGCGGCGGATGGCGGCGGGGGAAATCTCGTTGGCGTGGGCGAAGCCGGTCATCTCGCCGGTGACGCCGCGCAGGCCGAAGCCGGCGTCGCGGGAATAGTCAGCGGTTTTGAGGCGGCCGTCATCGAAGCCGAAGGCCTCGGTGGCCATGAACTGCATGTAGAGTTCGCCGTCCTCGCAATTGCGCAAGGTCTCGGCGGCGAGCGCCTGGGCGTCCTCGGGCGAAAGCTGGCGATAGAGGAGCGAGCGCGGATCGGTCATGGTCATGCCCCCCGATATAGGCGCCGCGCGGCCAGAGGCAATTGTTTGGTACGCCATTCGCCTCCGCGAATGGCTCGCGGCACCGGCCCGAGTCTTTGTTGGGTGCGCCTTCGACATCCGTCGAAGGCTTGCGGCACCGGCCCACGCCCCCACCCGACCTCCCACTAGTATATCCTCCCACTAGTATATCCTGATGGGAGGTCGGGTGGGGGCGTGGGCCGGTGCCGCTTCCGGGCGTGAGCCCGGACAAAAAATCTCAGCTCAGGCCGAGGAACAGGCCGGCCAGTGCCGCGCTCATCAGGTTCGAGAGGCTGCCGGCGCAGAGCGCGCGTACGCCGAGCCGGGCGATGATCGGGCGCTGGTTGGGGGCGAGGCTGCCGGTAACGGCCATCTGGATGGCGATAGAGGAGAAATTCGCGAAGCCGCAAAGCGCGAACGTGACGACGGCCACGGTGCGCGGGCTGAGCGCCGTCATCTGGCCGAGGTCGATGAAGGCGACGAATTCGTTGAGCACGATCTTGCTGCCGAACAGGCTGCCGGCCTGCATGGCCTCGTTCCAATTGGGCACGGCGAGCAGGTAGAATACCGGCGCGAAGATGTAGCCGAGCAGGCCCTGGAAGGTCACGCCGCTGAAGCCGAACAGCCCGCCGATCCAGCCGACAAGGCCGTTGGCCAGCGCGATCAGCGCCACGAAGGCCAGCACCATGGCGCCGACGGCCACGGCCAGCTTCACGCCGGTCTGGGCGCCTTGCGAGGCGGCCATGATGATGTTGGCGGGCTTTTCTTCCTCGTGCTCGAGCGCTTCCGGCTCATCGACGTGGACGCCGGGCAAGTGGGTCACGTCGGCGCGGTTGAGCGCGGCGGCTGCGGCACCGGCGGGGGGCAGGGTGCTCTCGTGAACGGCAAGCTCTTCGCCCGCGATGGTCTGGACCTGTCCGGGGCGCGGATCGGGCATGATCATCTTGGCCATGAAGATGCCGCCCGGCGCCGACATGAAGGCGGCGGCGACCAGATAGTCGATACGGATGCCCATTGAGGCATAGGCGGCCAGGATCGTGCCGGCCACGCCGGCCAGGCCGACGCTCATCACGCAGAACAGCTGCGAGGGATTGAGATTGGCCAGGTAGGGGCGGATCACCAAGGGAGCTTCGCTCTGCCCGACGAAGATGTTCGAGGCCGCGCAGAGGCTCTCCACCTTGCTGATGCCGGTCAGCTTCTCCAGCCCGCCGCCGATCCAGCGCACCACCAGCGGCATGATCTTGAGATAGTAGAGGATCGAGATCAGCGAGGCGAAGAAGATGATCACCGGCAGGGCCGAAATGGCGAAGCTGTGGCCGCCGATCTCGGGGCTGGCGAGCGGGCCGAACAGGAAGTCGACGCCCGCGTGGGCATAGCCGAGCAGGCTTTCCACGCCGGCTGCCGCGCCGCCAAGCAGGTCCTTGCCGAAAGGAACGTAGAGCACGAGCGCCGCCAGGCCCGCCTGCAGCGCGAAGGCCGCGCCCACCACGCGCAGACGGATCGCCCGGCGGTTGGTGGAGAGCAGAAAGGCGACGGCCATGATGAGAACGATGCCGAGCAGACTGTAGGCGACGTGCATCGTCCCCGTTTCTCCGAAAATACGTGCTGAATCTGTGCGCAAACCTAGAGGCGCGCATCCATGACGGCTAGTGCAATTGTTCCGCGCCCGTTAGAGCATCGTCATGGAACCGCAAGCCCCTGCAAGCGCGCAATCCCGCGCCATCGCCATTCCCCGCTCGATGTTCGTGTTCTCCACGCTCTATGGCGGACTGGTCGTCCTGGCGGGCGTTCTGGGCATCAAGATCGCCTATCTCGGACATTGGCCGGTCTTCGGCGACCTGGCCGTCGAATCGGGGATTTTCGCGTTTCTGCTGCTGGTGGTGCTGTCGAGTGCGGTGGCCGAATTGCACGGCACGGCAGTCGCCAACCGGCTGGTCCGGTTCGGCTTCATCCCGCTGATCGTGTCGATGACGCTGCTTACGCTGGTGATCCACGTCGTCCCGGCTGCCCCGTTCTGGGACGATCAGGAAGCCTATGCCCGTCTCCTGGGGCAGGGCGCCCGCATGCAGTTTGCCGGGCTGGTGTCCTACGGCGTCTCGCAGACGCTGAACGTCACCGTGTTCTCGCGCCTTTCGGCCGGTCGCGAAGGGCGGATGCTGATGATGCGCGCCTGGATCGCGAGCTTGCTGTCGCAAGTGGTGGACACGCTGATCTTCATCACGATCTCCTTCGCCGGGGTCCTGCCGATCTGGGACATCATGGGCGGGCAGATCATCGCCAAACTGGTGCTCTCGACGATCATGGTGCCCCCGTTCATCTGGCTCTTCGTGAAGCTGGGCCGCAAGCTGGACGGCGTCTGACCTGAAATCCGCTGCGGGCGCATTCTGTCGGCAGCGGCGCAAGTCGTTGCTGGGGGAACGAGACGGGCGAACGCCCGTTTTTGCATGGCCGCCAGATCGGACAGGCAACCGACGGGGCGGGAGCGAAATAATCGGTCGTTTTTCCCCGATATTGGGGTTTAATTCCTGACGCAGGGGTTTAATAGCGGCCCATGCCGATTCCGCACGATCCCGCCATGCTCTCGAAAGCCGAGACGCTCGTCGATGCGCTGCCCTACCTGCAGCGTTATGCCGGTCGCACGTTCGTCGTGAAGTACGGCGGCCATGCCATGGGCGACCCCGAACTGGCGCGCGATTTCGCGGAAGACGTGGTCCTGCTCAAGGCGGTGGGCATCAACCCGGTGGTCGTCCACGGCGGCGGCCCGCAGATCGGCGCCATGCTCAAGACCATGGGCGTGGAATCACGCTTCGTCGACGGGCTTCGCGTCACGGACAAGCAGACCGCGCAAGTGGCCGAAATGGTCCTCTCGGGCGTGATCAACAAGGAAATCGTCGGCTGGATCGCGCAGGCCGGCGGCAAGGCCATGGGCATTTCCGGCAAGGACGGCGGCCTCGTCACGGCCAGCAAGGTGCAGCGCACCGCCAAGGACCCCGACAGCAATATCGAGCGTGTCGTCGACCTCGGCTTCGTGGGCGAACCGGCCCATATCGACATCAGCGTGATCGAGACGATTTCCTCGGCCGGCATGATCCCGGTGATCGCGCCGATCGCCCCGGGCGAAGACGGGCAGACCTACAATATCAATGCCGACACCATGGCCGGTGCCGTGGCTGCAGCGCTGGGCGCCTCGCGCCTGTTCCTGCTCACCGACGTGCGCGGCGTGCTCGACAAGCAGGGCGAGCTGCTGACCGACCTGACCCCGGCCGACATCGTCCACCTGCAGCGCAACGGCACCATTTCCGGCGGCATGATCCCCAAGCTGGAAACCTGCATCCACGCGGTCGAGGCCGGCTGCGAGGCGGCTGTCGTGCTTGACGGGCGGGTTTCGCATGCCATGCTGCTGGAAATATTCACGCAGGAAGGCGCCGGAACGCTGATCCGCGCAGGCTGATTTCGCTCCGGCTCAAATCTGTTCAGGCCCAAAACTGTTCAGGTTCGGTCTGTTCAGGTTGGGCCAGAACTGCAAAGAGGAACTATCGGGCTGAAAGGCACTTCGAGCCACATGCGTAATACCCTCGTCATCGCCGGCGCCGTTTCGGCCATCACCCTCCTGCTTGCGGCCTGCAATGGCGAGCCGGTGGCCGAATCCAGCAGCGATCCGACCAGCGCTGCGAGCGAGGCGATCGCTGCCAGCGAAGAACCTTCCGGCGATGCCACCGCAGCGGCCACCAATGGCCTTGCAGCCCAGCTCGACCAGACCGCGCTGGGCGAACGCCGCGATCCCGAACGTCTCCTGCGCTACTACGTCAATGCCCTGCGCATCGGCGACTGGGACGATGCCGCCAAGGCCTGGACGCTCGACGCGCAGATGACGCCCAGCCGCCTGGCCGAGGAATTCGGCGGCGATGCCGGCCCGCGCATCGCGCTGGGCCGCGGCGACAGCAGCAATGCGGCCGGTACGCTCTATTACGAGGCGCCGGTGGTGCTGGACTTCGCCGATGGCCGCCCCTCGCGCCGCGGCAGCATCGTGCTGCGCCGTATCAACGACTTGCCCGGCGCCAGCGAGCAACAGCTCAACTGGCGCATCGAACGGATGTCGACCGTCACCCGGTAATCTCTCGCAGCAGATCCCGCAGGCGCCCGGCCCAGAGGCCGCGGCAGGCGGGGTTCGCCGGGCTTTCGGCCCCTTGCTCTGTAACCGAGCATTGCTCGGACCTTCCGGTCCTCTCCTGCGCTTGCTCCCCGCCCCCCGCCTCGGCTATCAGGCGGACGCTCCATTCCTCAGAAAGGCCCCACGCCCATGCTCGGCGGTGTGATCAACGCCCTTATCTACCTCGTCCAGATCCTGACGACCCTCGTGCTCGTGCAGTTCGTGCTGGGCCTGCTGATCGCCTTCAACGTGGTCAACCTGCACAATCGGTTCGTCGAGGCGATCTGGCGCGCGCTCAATGCGCTGCTCGATCCCATCCTCAGCCCGATCCGGCGCATCATGCCCAATACCGGCGGGATCGACTTTTCGCCGATGGTGCTGATCATCGGCCTCAACGTCCTCATCATGATCCTCCAGCCGATGGCGTACGCCTGACATGAGCGCAGACACCAGAATCATCGACGGCAAGGCTTTCGCCGAGGGCCTGCGCACCCGCATCGCCGCCGTCGCGGCCGATTTCGAGGCGAAGGCCGGCCGCAAGGCGGGCCTCGCGGTCGTGCTGGTGGGCGAAGACCCGGCCAGCCAGGTCTATGTCCGCAACAAGGGCAAGCAGACCGTGGCGGCGGGCATGGAAAGCTTCGAGCACAAGCTGCCTGCAGACGCGTCCGAGGCCGACCTGCTGGCCGTGGTCGAGCAGCTCAATGCCGACCCGGCGGTGGACGGCATCCTCGTCCAGCTGCCGCTGCCCGCGCACATGAACGAGCAAAAGGTCATTGCCACGATCAATCCCGACAAGGACGTGGACGGTTTCCACGTCGTCAATGTCGGGCGTCTCGCCACCGGGCTGCCGGGCTTCGTGCCTTGCACGCCGCTGGGCTGCGTGATGCTGCTGAAGGACCGGCTCGGCTCGCTTTCGGGCCTGGATGCCGTGGTGATCGGTCGCTCCAACATCGTCGGCAAGCCGATGGCGCAGTTGCTGATCGCGGAAAGCTGCACCGTCACCGTGGCGCATAGCCGCACGAAGGATCTGGCCGACGTGGTGCGCCGCGCCGACATCGTGGTGGCCGCCGTCGGCCGTCCCGAGATGGTCAAGGGCGACTGGATCAAGCCCGGCGCCACCGTGATCGACGTGGGTATCAACCGCGTTCCCCGTACCGACCAGGGTGCCGAGGAAGGCAAGACCCGGCTGGTGGGCGATGTGGACTTCGCTTCGGCGGCCGAGGTTGCCGGGGCGATCACCCCGGTCCCGGGCGGGGTCGGTCCGATGACCATTGCCGTCCTGCTGCGCAACACGATCGTCGCCGCGCACCGCAGCGCGGGCCTGGCGCTGGACGAGAGCGCCCTTTGAACCGGCCGCCGGCCCGGGTCCTGGCCGCTGTCGCCGGCGGGCTGGCGCTCTTCGCGCTGGCCGCCGGCCCGGCCGATGCCCGGCGCCGACCGGAATATGCGCCGGGTAACGGCACGGCCAATCCCAGCGCCCTTGTCGCCGCCGAAATCGCTTTCGCGCGAACGGCGCGCGAGAAGGGCCAATGGAAGGCCTTCGACGAATTCGCCGACGATGAAGCGGTGATGTTCGTGCCGGAACCGGTCCGCGCCAAGGAATGGCTCAACGGCCGCAAGGAGCCGGCGGCGCCGGTGCAGTGGCAGGCCCATCAGGTCTGGATGAGCTGCGACGGCACCATGGGCGTGACCAAGGGCGCCTGGCAGCAGCCCGACGGCACGGTGGGCTATTTCACGACGATCTGGCAGCAGCGCAAGAAGGGCGACTATCGCTGGGTTCTCGACCAAGGGGATGCGGTTGCGCAGCCGCTCAAGGAACCGGAAATGCTTTCGGCATACGTTGCCGATTGCGCCGGCGGACCGGGCGACGAGCTGCTGGTCGAGCGGGACCGCGAAGAGACCGCGCCCGGCATGGACGGCCGGGGGCGCTCGAAGGACGGCACTTTGACGTGGCGTTACCATGTCGAAGCCGATCACTCGCGCTGGCTGGCCGTATCGATGAAGAAGAACGGGGCGATGACCGAAGTGCTGCGCAGCGAAGTGGCCGCGCCGAAAGACCGGAACTAGGGGCAACGAACGGCATGTATGAAGTCTTCCTCAGTGCCTTCGTCACGCTCTTCGTGGTGATCGATCCCCCCGGCTGCGCGCCGATCTATGCGGGACTTTCGGCCGACGCCAGCCGTTCGCAGGCGATCTCCATGGCGGCACGCGCCTGCATGATCGCCAGCGCCATCCTGGTGGTCTTCGCGCTGTTCGGCGCCCGCCTGCTCGGCGCGCTCCACATCGAGCTGAACGCTTTCCGCATCGCCGGCGGCATCATGCTGTTCATGATCGCCATCGACATGGTCTTCGAAAAGCGCACCCAGCGCCGCGAGGAACGGGCCGAGAAGATTATCGCTCACAATGCCGAGACGCCCGAGATCGACGACGTCTCGGTCTTCCCGATGGCCATGCCGATGCTGGCCGGGCCGGGATCGATCGCGACGATCATGCTGCTCACGTCCCGCGCGCACGGGGCGGAGCAGACCATGGCGATCCTGGCCGCCATGGTCGCGGTCATGCTGCTGAGCTTCGCCGCCCTGGCCGCTGCCGGACCGCTCATGCGGGTGCTGGGAGACAAAGTCGAAGCCGTCATCACGCGGCTGCTGGGTGTGCTGCTGGCGGCGCTGGCGGCGCAATATGTGATCGACGGGGTGAAGACGGTCCTTCTGCAATAAGGCGAATTCATCGCGGGTTCAGCGCCTGGGGGCAGTCTTGCCCTTCTCTGCTGCAAAAGGAGGGTGCGATGCTCCGCTTGCTGTCTGCCGGTTTCGCTGGAGCGCTGCTTCTGGCCGCGTCCATTGCCGAGGCGCAGATCGTCGGTCCCCCGGCGCCGAGGCCCGGCACCGCTTCGCCTGACGCGTCCCGGCAGACCGCCGACGAGGCCAGTTACCGCATAGACTTGCGCAAGGCGGACCAGGCCATTCGCGAGGGGCGGGAGTCGGGTCGTCTCTCGAAACAGGAAGCCAAGGGTCTGCGCAAGGAACAGCGGCAGATCGGCTCCCTGGCGGAACGCTACGGCAGCGACGGTATGTCGCCGCGCGAAGCGGACGAACTCTACATGCGCTCCCGCGTGCTGGAGAGTCAGGCCAGGTTACCCGGTAAAGACAAGCGCTAGGGCACGCTTTCGAGCGGGGCCGATCGCCGGGGACAGGCAGAACCGGGACGCGTGGGCGCAGCTTTAACCCCTACTGCAGGGTCACGGCGTCATCGTCGTCCGAGTGGCGGCCGAAGAACTGCATCAGTTGCACCAGCAGTTCGCAGCGGAGCGGCAGGGTTTCCGCCTCCAGCAGGGCCTGCTTGGCCGCGGCATCGAAAGGGGCGATCTGCGAGACGCCGTTGATCAGCGACTGATCGTCGAGCCGTCCGACCTGGTCCCAGTCCACCGCATAACCCTGGGCATCGGCGAAGCGCTTGGCTTCCCGTTCGAAGCTGGCGCGCTCGATTGGGGCGAGCACTTCGTCGTCGCGTTCCGCAAGGAGTTCGGCTTCGACCTGGCGGAACGGGGTCGGCACATCCAGTTCGCGCAGCAGGCGAAACCGCGATTCGCCAGTGAGCACGATATTGAAGCGGCCGTCTTCCAGTGCCTCGACATCGCCGATGCGGCCAAGGCAGCCCACTGAAAACAGCGGGGCGCCTTCGGCCGGGCGCTGCGGCTGGATCATGCCGATGCGGCGATCTCGCGCCAGGGCGTCGCTCACCATCGCCCGGTAGCGGGGCTCGAAGATATGGAGCGGCAATTGCAGCCCCGGATAGAGCACCGCTCCCGGGAGCGGAAAGATGGTGATTCGCGCCACCGTCAGCCGAACAGCACGGTGGAGAGCTTGCGGCGGGTGGCGGACACCCAGGGATCTTCGAGGCCGGTGACATCGAAGATCTGGAGCAGCTTGGCGCGCGCGGCACCTTCGTTCCATTCGCGGTCGGCAGCGACCATGCGCAGCAGCGTATCGGCGGCCGCGTCGCGCTCACCCGCGGCGAAGGCGGCGTTGGCAAACGCAAGCTGCGCTTCCATGTCGGCCGGGCGCTCGGCGGCGGCAGCGCGCAGGGCGGCGAGTTCGCTGTCCTCGGGCTTGTCCTTGGCAAGGGCAAGCGCAGTGCGGGCGCGTTCGACTTGCGGATCGGCCGCCAGTTCCGGTTCGAGGCTGGCGAGAACCTGCTCGGCCTCGTCAAGGCGACCGGCGAGCACGAGTGCCCGCACGAACCCGGCGAGCACTTCGCCATTGTCCGGCGCCATTTCGAGGATCTGCATGAAGATGGCGGCGGCGCGTTCGCCGTCGCCTTCGGCCAGGGCTTCCTCGCCCATGGCGATCAGCGGCGCGAGATCCTGCTGCGGCTCCGCGCCGCCCGGCTGGATGGGAAGCTGCGTCAGAAGCTGGTCCAGCGTCTGCTTGAGCTGCGATTCGGTGCGGGCATTGGTAAGGTCCGCCACCGGCTGTCCCTGGAAGATCGCGTAGACCGTGGGGATCGAGCGCACCTGGAACTGCGAGGCGATGAACTGCTCTTCATCGACGTTCACTTTGGCAAGGATCACGCCCTTGTCGGCATATTCCGCGGCGACCTTCTCCAGCACCGGCGTCAGCGCCTTGCAGGGGCCGCACCATTCGGCCCAGAAATCGAGGATCACCAACTGCGTCATCGACGGTTCGGCTACCGTCTTGCGGAACCGGTCGACCGCTTTCTGTTCGTCGAGGTTGAGACCCATGCTGGCCAAGATACGTGCTCCCGTGAAAAACGAATGGCACCCTAGATCGTCCTTCGGGACGGATTTGTGAAGGGTTCATGTCCAGTTAGGTGTGGTTCTGCGGGGCTTCTGAAAATTCTTTCGATTTTCCTCTTGCGGCCCTCAAAAGGCACTGCTAGTGGCGCGCCTCCACCCCGGACCTGCCGGTTACGCCAGCAGGTCTTGAACGTCAGAGCGGGCGTAGCTCAGGGGTAGAGCACAACCTTGCCAAGGTTGGGGTCGAGGGTTCGAATCCCTTCGCCCGCTCCAGTTCACATAGGGATTTCCGGTTAGCCGGAAGTCTCCAAACGCCAGAGCGGGCGTAGCTCAGGGGTAGAGCACAACCTTGCCAAGGTTGGGGTCGAGGGTTCGAATCCCTTCGCCCGCTCCAGTTTTCCTTCGGTGGAAATCCAGACATTCCAGATCGCGACCATCCACACCAGGTGGATGTCCCTAATCGCGCGCTTATCCGGCGTGAACCCTGTTCGCCTAACCCCGTCCGCTGCAATCGGCGGAGGGAAACGTGGGCGGATTGGAAGCACTGCTGATCAAGGCCAAAGGCGCGGCCAGGCGGGGCGAGACCGAGACTGCCCGCGCGCTCTACCGCGAGGCGCTGGATCGGTTTCCACGCAACGGTCGGGCACGCGCGGCGCTTCAGGCGCTGGATGCGGCTCAGGCCGACCCGGCCCCCGGCGAACTCGCGGCGATGGTCTCCGCCTATCGTTCCGACCGCATGGACGAAGCCGCCAGGGAGGGCGCCCGACTGGCCGGCGTGTTTCCGCAGAGCTTCACCGTCCACAACCTGCAAGGCGCGGCGCTGCTGGCGCTGGGTATCCTGCCCGAGGCCGAAGCCGCTTTCCGCCGCGCCATAGCGCTGGACCCGGATGCCGCCGCCTGCCGCAACAACCTGGCCGTGACGCTGCGCCGCCAGAATCGGTCGGCCGAGGCGGAAGAAATCTACCGCGCGGTGATCGCGTGCCACCCGGACTATGCCGATGCGCGCTTCAACCTGGCGAATCTGTTCGACGCGCAGGCGCGGTGGGACGAGGCCGAAGAGGAACTCGCGCGGACGGTGGCGCTCGATCCCGGCTATACCGAGGCACATTACAATCTGGGCAACCTGCTTGCGAAGCGCGGAGCGCGGGAAGAGGCGGTCGCCGCCTATCGCCGTGCGGTCGCGCTGCGGCCGGGTCATGCCCTGGCCTGGAACAACATGGGCGGGGAACTGCTGCTGCTGGACCGCCTGGACGAGGCTCTCGCTGCCTACGACCGCGCTTTGGAGGCCGAGCCTGCCGGTACGCAGGCGATGGTCAATCGCGGCAAGGCGCTGGTGCTGAAGGGCGCACTGCCGGACGCCATCGCGGCTTTCCGCAAGGCCTGGACGCTCGTTCCGGACGACCGCTCGGCGCTTCTCCAGGCCTTGTTCGAGGAAGCGCACATCTGCGACTGGCGCCGCCGGGCCGAATTCGCCCTGACGGACAGTCCTTCGGCCGCGGCGGTGCAGCCGTTCGCGGCGCTGCCTTTCGTGGACGACCCCGGCTATCAGTATCGCCGCTCGCTGGCCTGCGCGGCGGTGAAGTTCACGGAGGGGCCGCAGAGCTTTCCCGATCCGGCGCCTTCCTGCGATGGACGCATCCGTATCGGATACTTCTCGGCGGACTTTCACGATCACGCGACGATGTACCTGATGAGCGGCCTGTTCCGCGAGCACGATCGCAGCCGCTTCGATATTCGCCTCTACAGCTATGGCCCGCGCCGCGAAGGCGATGCGGCGCGCGCCGCCTTGCGGGGGCAGGTCGATGCCTTCATCGAGATCGGGCACCTGGCCGATGCCGCTGTCGTCGACAGGGCGAGGGCGGACGGGCTGGACATCGCGGTCGATCTCAAGGGCTATACGCGCGGCACGCGCACGGCGCTGTTCGGCCGCAGGCTGGCGCCGGTGCAGGTGAGCTACATGGGCTATCCGGGTACCCTGGGCCATCCCTGCATGGACTACTTCATCGCCGACGCCGTTTCGCTGCCGCCCGGGCAGGAGGTCTGGTTCACCGAGAAGATCGTGCGGCTGCCGCATAGCTATCAGGCGAACGACGATCGCCGCATCATCGTGCCGGACTGGCGCGGGCGCAGGGCCTGGGGCCTGCCCGAACACGGGTTCGTGTTCTGCTGCTTCAACCATACCTACAAGATCGGGCCGGACGCGTTCACGATCTGGATGCGGCTGCTCGGCGCGGTGGAGGGTAGCGTGCTCTGGTTGCTGCGCTCCAATCCTTGGGCGGAGCAGAAACTGCGCCGAGAGGCGGCGGCGCGCGGCATCGATCCGGCGCGGCTGGTCTTTGCCGAAAGCGTTCCGCATGGCGAGCACCTCGGGCGCCTTGCGCTGGCCGATCTGTTTCTCGATACTTTCGCGGTCAATGCCCATACAACGGCCAGTGACGCGCTTTGGGGCGGCCTGCCCGTCCTCACCATGGCCGGACGCCAGTTCGCCGCGCGGGTGGCGGCCAGCCTTGTCCATGCCGTCGGCCTTTCGGAACTGGCGGTGCCGGACCGGGACGCCTACGAGGCGGCGGCGCTGGTCCTTGCGCGAGACCCGGACGCGCTTGGATCATTGCGTGATCGCCTCGCCGCCAACCGGCTGACGGCACCGCTGTTTCGCACCGCGGTCTATACACGCCGGGTGGAGGCGGCTTTCGAGGAAATGCACCGGCGGCGCCTGGCCGGACTTTTGCCGGATCACTTCGACGTCGACGAGTAGAGGAAAAGCCCCGGGGATGCTTCCCCGGACCCTTGGCATATCGGCCTTGTGCCCGCTCCTAAAGCGTGGCCGGCGCTTAGAAAGAAATCACCGCTTCGCCGATAGCATCCCACACTTGCGCAAGCTGATCGTCGGTGATGCAGTAGGGCGGCATGACATAGACAGTGTTCCCGAGCGGTCTCAGCAGCACGTCGCGTTCGCGGAAGAAGGCCATGAGGCGCGGGGCAAGGTCGCTCATGTAGCCGCTGGCGCCGCTGGTCCTGAGGTCCAGCGCGGCGATGGTGCCCAGGCTGCGGGGATTGTCGAAGTGGCAGAACTGGCCGAGCTTTTCGATCCAGCCCGCCTGCTTGCCGGCCAGCGCGGCAATCCGTTCGAGAACCGGCTCCTCGCGCCAGATCGCCAGATTGGCGGCGGCGGCGGCGCAGGCGATCGGGTTCGCGGTATAGCTGGAGGAATGGAAGAACATCCGCGCGCGGTCGGTGGAATAGTGCGCTTCGTAGATGGCCTCGCTCGCCATGGTGACGGCCAGCGGCACCGCCCCGCCGGTCAGGCCCTTGGAGAGGCAGAGAATGTCGGGGACGATCCCCGCCTGCTCGCACGCGAGGAGAGTGCCGGTGCGGCCCCAGGCGGTCATCACTTCGTCGGCGATGAACAGTACGCCGTGGCGCGCGCAGATTTCGTGCATCGCTGCGAGGACCGCCGGCGAATAGACCAGCATGCCGCCCGCGCCGAGGATCAGCGGCTCCACGATCAGCGCGGCGGTATCCGGCTGGCGGCAGAGCGCTTCGAGCGCGTCGAGCGTCGCCTGTTCCGCGCCGGCAGCGGGGAAGGGAATACGGCCGACGTCGAACAGCAGCGGGGCGTAAGGCTGGTTGAACACCCCGCGTTCGCCCACCGACATCGCGCCGATCGTGTCGCCGTGGTAGGAATTCTCCATCACGACGATGCGGTGGCGGCCCTCGCCCCGCCAGTGCCAGTAACCGAGCGCCATTTTCAGCGCCACTTCCACGCTGGTCGATCCCGAATCGGAGAAGAACACCCGCGTCAGGCTCTCGGGCATGATGGCGCGCAGTCCCGCCGCGACCTGTTCGGCCGGCTCGTGAGTCCATCCGGCGAAGATGATCTGGTCGAGCTTCTGCGCCTGCTCCGCGATGGCGGCCTTGATGCGCGGATGGGAATGACCGTGCGTCGTCACCCACCACGAGGACACGGCATCCACCACCGCCCGGCCATCCGCCGTGTGGAGCAGCGCTCCCTCGGCATGGGTGACCAGCGGAACCGGCTCCTGAAGGCCGTGCTGTGTGAAGGGATGCCAGACCGATGACGTCATGCGGTGAAATCCTCGATGTTGAAGTTTTCAGCGAAGGCGCGGGCGAGGGCCTCCGGCGTCAGCGGGTCGAGCCGAGGCAGGCGGCCCAGACGGCGGACCCGGCCCATGGCGCAGATGGTGGCCTCGCTGTCTTCCACGGCATCGCCGACGAAGGCCACGCCGAGCACTTCGACACCGCGGCTGCGCAGCGCCTCGATAGAGAGCAGCGAATGGTTGATCGTGCCCAGCACCGTGCGCGCCACCAGCACGACAGGCGCATTCCAGCGGGCGAACTGGTCGGCATATGTCGTCGAACGGGTGAGGGGGACCATCACCCCGCCTGCACCCTCGACCACCAGCGGGCCTTCCACTTGCGGCAGGGCGAGACGTTCGGCGGCGATGTCCACCCCGTCGATCTCGGCGGCGAGATGGGGCGAGCAGGGCGTGGCAAGGCGATAGGCCTCGAGCAGGATGCGATCGGCGGGCAGGCGGGAAAGCCGCCTGACACGGTCTCCATCGCCGCCGTCCTCCTCAAGCCCGGCCTGCACCGGCTTCCAGTAATGGGCGCCGAGCGCACCCGCCAGGGCCGCGGCGAACACGGTCTTGCCGATCTCCGTATCGGTGCCGGTCACGATCAGGGGGCGGGAAGTGAGGGGGCGGGAAATCAGGGGCTCTACGATCATGAAGTGCTCAATTCCGGGACTTTAGGTGGCAGGTCACGACTTCGTAAGTCACGTTGCATCCATTCTGGGCGAAACGCGCCATGACGCGGCGGAGCTGGCCCGGCGACAGCGGCCGGTGACCGGCCTCGGCCGTCTGCGCGCCGATGGCCTTGAGGGCATGAAGGAAGGCGAGCGGGCTATCGTGATGTTCGGCGCGGCGTTCCACGGCCGCAACGCCGGCGCCGAAATCCGCGATGGGCGCGAAGCGCGGTGTTCCGGGCGCGAGCCCCTCGGGATCGTGCGCCGTGCGCCACTCGGCGAAGCTGCCGGGGCCGAGCGTGGAGACCATGAGATGCCCGCCGGGCGCCAGCCAGCCCGCGATGCGGGAAAGGGCCGCCGGGGCATCGTCGAACCATTGCACGGCCAGACTGGAGCAGATTAGGTCGAAGGGGCCGCCCTCGGGAGTTCCGTATTCGCCGTCGAGCACGGCGAAGCGGTGGCGGACGGCCTCGCCCAGCCGCGCGCGGCAGCGTTGCAGCATTTCAGGGGCAAGATCGGTGACGAGCCAGTCGCCGCCAAGCCCGGCGAGAGCCTGGGTCAGGAAGCCGGTGCCGCAGCCGATTTCCAGGATGCGGGGGCGTTCAGGCAGGTCCAGCGCGGTGATGCGGGCGGCCAGGGCCTGCGCCACATCGCGCTGCACGCGGGCATGGCCGTCGTAGTCGGGCGCGGCGGCAAAGGCGCGGCCGACGCGTTCGCGCGGCGCGGTCATGCCGGCATTCCGATCATGTCGCGAAGGACCGCCGCGCAGAATTCCGGCGCCTCGCGCGGGAGCAGATGGCCGCCGTCCGCACAGTCCACCCGGCGCACCGCCGCGCCCTCGAACACTTGCGCGCGCATCGCCTCGGGCAGAAGGGGGTCGCGGGTGCCTTGCAGCGAGACCACCGGAACGGGCGGCAATGGCGCTTTGTCGTGGCGCAGGCGGGAGAGGTCTTCGTGCAGCAGGGCGGCGTCGATCTCGCCGAAGTCGGCATCCCCGCCGCACTGCCGGCGGAAATCGGAGAGCACCGCGCGGGGGGCCTCGTCGAAGCGGCGCAGCATGCGGTCGATCACGCGCGGGGGCACGCCGGGATAGTCCGGGCTGGCGGCAAAGCGCGCGAATCCGTTGATCGCCAGCACGCCGACGAGGCCCGCAGGCGGCGCGGCGAGCACGCGCATGGTGCCGAAGGAATGAGTCACCGCGATGCAAGGCCCGCCTGAGGAGACGGCCTCGGGCGTTCCGAAATAGCCGCGATCGTCGATCGCCTGCGGCAGGTCCGCCAGAAGCGCGGCAAGCGGTTGCCAGAAGCTGCGGTCGAAGCCCCAGCCATGAACGAAGAGCAGGTTCACCGGCAGCCCTCGATCAGGTTGAGCAGGGTGTCTACGTCGCTTTCCGAATGAGTCGCCCGCAGCGCCAGGCGCAGGCGGCTGGTACCGGGGGGCACCGTGGGCGGGCGGATCGCGGAAGCCAGAACCCCGCGCTCTTCCAACGCGCGGGAAAGGTCGAGAGCAGCCTGTTCGCCGCCGATCATGGCCGGCACGATCTGCGTGCTGGACGCGCCATGGTCGATGCCGAGCGCGGCGAGACCGCTGCGCAGCCGCTCGCCCAGCGCCGCGAGATGGGCGCGCTCTGCGTTCATGCCGGGCACCAGGTCGAGCGCGGCGTCGATGGCGCCGAGCACGGCCGGCGGCGGCGCCGTCGTGAAGATGAAGCCGCTCGCCGCATTGACGAGGTAGTCGATCATCACGCGCGATCCGGCGACATAGGCGCCGAAGCCGCCCAGGGCCTTGCTGAAAGTGCCCATGATCAGGTCGATCCCGCCGGGCGCCTCGGCCGAGAGACCGGCCCCGCCCGGTCCGAGCACGCCGGTGGCATGGGCCTCGTCCACGAAGAGGAAGGCGTCGTGCCGGGCGGCGATGGCGGCAAGGCGGGCGATGTCGGCGCGGTCGCCGTCCATCGAGAAGACGCTCTCGGTGAGGATCAGCCGCGCCGGCGTGTCGGCGCCTTTGCCTGCCAGCAGCTCTTCCAGGTGATCGAGGTCGTTGTGGCGGAAACGGTGCTGGCGCGTGCCGGATATGGCGAGGCCGGCGTGCATGCTGGCGTGAATCAGGCGGTCGGTGAAGACCGCCGCGCCCGGGATGGCGGCCAGCAGCGCCGGGATCACGGCGGCATTGGCCTGCCAGCCGCTGGCGAACAGCAGGGCGGCTTCGGCATGCTTGAAGCCGGCGATCCGCCTTTCGAGCGCGAGGTGCGCCTCGCTGGTGCCGGTGACCAGCCGCGAGGCTCCCGAGCCGGTGCCATGGGCCTGCGTCCATTCCCGCGCCCGCTCGACGAGGCGGGGGTGCCGGGCGAGGCCGAGGTAGTCGTTGCTGGAAAAGTCGAGCAACGCCCGCCCGTCGCGCATGACGCGGCCGCCGTTTTCGAGCGACGCGGCGCGCAGGATGCGGCGCTGGCCGGCGCTCTCGATGCGGCCGAGCGCCGCCGCGAAGAAGGAATCGAGCCTGCTCATGGCGCCAGCCGGTATGGCAAGCGGGGCTTCGGCACAATGGGCGGCGGTTGCGGAAAGAGATCGCCGCCGTGCCCTTGCTGCATCGGGCGAGGGCAGGCCGGGCGGCATGGCGCACGAAATCGCGCGGCGCAGGAAGCCGCAAGGCCCCTCGCGCGTTATGCAGGGAAACGAAAAATCGAAGGATGCCCGCTTGATGCGATCCCTGCCGCTGACGTTCGCCGCCGTTCTCCTGCTCTCCGCCTGCCATTCGGGCGACCGCAACGCCGGAGGCGATGGCGGTAATGGCGACAACAAGGGGGCCGCGCAGTCCGGCGATCCCATGGCCTTCGCCTCGGCCCCCGGCGGCGGCGCGACCGAGGCGGCCGACAGCCTCGTCATGCGCGCCCAGGTGGCGCTTGATCGGAAGGGGTTCTCCTCGGGCGTGATCGACGGCCGCGAAGGCGGGTCCTACGGCCTGGCCTTGCGCGGGTTCCAGGAAGCGCAGGGCCTGCCGGTAAGCGGCAAGCTCGATCCCGCGACGCAGCAGGCGCTCATTTCCGACAGGCAGGGCGCCACGCGCAATGTCGTCATTCCCAAGGCCTTCGCGCGTGGGCCGTTCTTCCCGGACCTTCCGCAGAACATGGCCGGACAGGCCGAGTTCGACCATCTCGGCTATCGCAGCATGTCCGAGGCGCTGGCCGAACGCTTCCACACCACGCCCGAGACGCTGCTGGCCCTGAATGGGCCGGGCACGGTGCTGGGTGCGGGACGCACGATCCGGGTGCCGGACATCCCCGACGCCGCGCTGGCGGACATCCCCGATGACAAGACCGGCTGGGCCAGGACCCTGCAGAGCTTGGGCGTTCCTGCCGAGCAGCCCAAGGCCGATCACATCGTGGTCGACAAGTCCGACGGGGCGCTGCGGGTCTACGATCAGGGCAACAAGCTGATCGCGCAGTTCCCGGTGACCACCGGCAGCGGCCACGATCCGCTGCCGCTCGGCACCTGGAAGATCGTGGGCGAGGCCCGCAATCCGGACTATCATTTCAACCCGGACCTGTTCTGGGATGCCAAGAAGAATGCCAAGGACAAGCTGCTCCCGCCGGGTCCGAACGGGCCGGTCGGCGTCGTCTGGCTGGACTTGTCCAAGGAACACTACGGCATCCACGGCACGCCCGAACCGAAGAACATCGGCAAGACCGAAAGCCATGGCTGCGTGCGCCTGACCAACTGGGACGCGGCGCGCCTGGCGCAGATGGTCTCGGCGGGCACCAAGGTCGTATTCCAGGCCTGATGCCGGCGCCGAGGATCGGGCCGGCGCCGAAGGTGCGGGTCAGTCGGGCAGTTCGACCTCGTAGCCGGCCTCGATCCAGGCCTTCATGCCGCCATCCAGAGCCGCAGCGCGCGGGAAGCCGAGTTCCCGCAAGGTCGCTGCGGCCAGGGTGGAGATCTTGCCGAATTCGCAGCAGGTGACCAGCCGGGCCGTCGGATCGGTGAGCATGGCATTGACCCTCAGTTCCAGTTGCCCGCGCGGCAGATGGATGGCGCCGGGAACATGGCCGGCTTCGAAGGCGTCCCTTTCGCGCACGTCGAGCACGATCAGGCCGTCCTGCCGGCCGATCCGCGCGCGCAGTTCCGCCAGCGAGACGAACGGCACCCGCGTGGCGGCATCGGCCAGGAGCTGCGCCACGGTCCTCCCCCCGTTCATGTTTGTGCGCAGGGCCTCGGTCAGGTGCGTCGGCGCGGCAAGGTCTAGGTGCTGCATCATTGCCACGAATTCCGCGCGCTCGCTGTTCTTGAGGCGCGGATTTTCAGCGATCTCGGCGCCGATGGTCGAATGGCTGCGGCCCTTGTAGTCGTGGGCGGGATAGACCCGGGTTTCGAGCGGCAGGGCCAGCAACTTGCCGAAGAGGCTGCCGTGAAGCGCCTCGGGATCGCCGGTGGGCAGGTCGGTTCGCCCGGTGCCGCCGATCAGTAGGGTGTCGCCGGTGAAGACCCGGTCCTCCATGACCATGCACATCGAATCGCGGGTGTGGCCCGGCGTATGCATGGCCCGAAGCCGCAGGTTGCCCACGACCAGCATGTCCCCGTCGTCCAGCCGCATCTCGGCATAGGGCGCCGGGCTCAGGCGGTTCATCACCACCGGCGCCTGGAACGCCTTGCCCAGTTCGCGGCTGGCGGAGAAATGATCGGCGTGAGTATGGGTGTCCAGCACGTAGCGAACATGGACCCCGAGCTGGCCGGCAAGGCCGAGATAGCGATCGACCTGCGATTGTTCGGGGTCGATGAGGATCGCCGAACGGCTGCTTTCGCAGCCCACCAGATAGGATTGACAGCCGCCCGTCGCGATCTGCTCGAAGATCATGCCTGCCTCCCGCGGGTGTAGCGGGCTGCGGTTTTGCGCCCTGGACCCTCGGCGGACAAGAGCGCCGATCCGTTTCGGGCGCGTCTCTTTTGGATAGTGCGGCGTGCGGCCGGCGATGGATTGGTAAACGCGCCGTAGAGGCTGGCGGGACGGACAGAGCCTGGGCCGGGATGGACCGAATCCGGCCGTCTTGCGTTTCGACCCGCTGGAATCCTAGGCCTCTGGGATCAGAAGCAGATGTCTCAAATCAAGGACCTACCATGAAATTCCGTCCCTCCGTCCCCGGTGCCGCCAGCAAGGCTGTCCTTTCCGCCGCACTGGCGATCGTCGCCGCCACGCCTGCCGCTGCGCAAGTGACGGCCGAGGCCAATGTGGCGCGCTCGGAAGGGGACTGGGGCGGTGAACTGGCGCTTGGCGTGCCGGTGATCTCGGACGGCGGCTTCAGCATTACCCCTGCCGCCGGCGTGTTCTTCCACCACCGCGACCACCCCGGCTACGTCAACCAGGATTCGCAGTGCTTCAACAAGGACAGCGGTAACCAGGTCTCCGACGGCAAGTGTGACAATTCCGGCACCAAGATCTTCGGCAAGGTCGAGGCGATGTACCGCCTGCCGATGTCGCTGGGCTTCGGCGTCGGTGCGCGCCTGATCGGTGACGATTTGCGGGCCTATGGCACCGTGGCCATGCCGATCCTCCCGCGCATCGACGTGAAGGGCAATTTCGGCGACCACTATCTCGCGGCCGGCCTGCAAGCGCGGTTCTGAGGATGTTTGCCAGGGTTCGCTGACAGGCAGCCCTGAACGAAAAACGGCCCCGGGCTCCAAGAGGAGGCCGGGGCCGTTTTCGTTTTCGACGGCGTCCCTACCAGTCTTCCACAAGGTCGAGGTAAGCCACCACGTCATTGTCCGTGGCGATGAAGAGGCCGTGCTGCACGTCCTCGCTCTGGAGCGCGGCGACGTTCATCGCCTCGGACAGCGGGCCGTAGAACAGGGTGTTGGCCGCGCCGCCTTCGGAGCCGCCGTCGAGATGATAGAGGCGCACGCTGGCTTCGAGATAAGTGCTGCGCATCAGTCCGTTCCCTTTTCGCCCGCTTCTTCGCTGCGCTCCCGCTTGGCGCCGTCCACCACCCGGACCAGGCGCGCGGCTTCCGCTTCGGCGGCGCTGCGCTCGGCCCGGGTTCTGCCATGGCGCGCGCGGCTGGCGTCGGCCTCATGCCTTGCGGCGTCGCGCGTCTTGGCCTTGCGGGCCATGCGGAGATTGATGATGTCGGCCATGGCCGCCTTCTACCGCGCGGATCCGTGCGGCGAAAGAGCGGCTGTGCGCGCGGGCTCTTTCAGGCGGTTCGGGCCGGGCTCAGAACGAGATGCCCAGCAGGCGGCCCAGGAAGATCAGCACCACGGCGCCGACAATCGAGGCGAGGCAGCCGGCGCGCTGGAAGTCCGCCTGGCCGCGGGTGGTCACGAGACCCGCCACGAGCGAGCCGCCGATGCCGAGCAGGATCGTCGCGATCCAGCCCATGTCGACCGAGCCGGGATAGAAGAATCGCGCCAGCACCCCGATGATGAGGCCGCTGATGATGGCGCCGATGATATTGATCATGACCTGGAAAACCCTCGTTATAAATCCGGGACCTGCCGCCCCGGGGATCATGCCCTAGAAGCCGCGAACGACAGGACGGTTTCAATCGCGGTTCTGCAGGATGCAGACCCGGTCCGTCGAGGCGCTCGGTGGGATTCGCGGCGTGGTTCGTTCCCGGCCTCCCTCCAATGAGATGGGGAAATGCCGGGGCAAGTGTCTCGACAGAGGCGAAATGTCCGGAAAACGGCGACTCGTTTCGTCGCAAAACAGATTCGCTTCACCGCCGTTTTATGTGGAAAAATTTTTAGTACGACCTTCGAAATAGGCACTTGCGCATGGGGCCGGTGAAGGAGTTCCCACGCGTCGCGAGACCCCCTCGGCTGTAAAGGGGCAAGACTTGCCGGGGCCGCGGTGAAGGGCAGCCCCCTTGCGTCAAAATCCAGAACAGGCACTATGGGTTGTGGCGCGTCGATCGCGGGGCATCTAAACCTAGAGAAATCGTCCTTGGGCCGTCAGGTGTCCCTAAAGGCGGTTTTCCGGTGTCCAGTGCTTCTTGCGAAGGGCTCGCGCCAGGGTCGGTCAGAGATTTCGTTCTCTTTTTGTGCCTGTCAGTGGTATGTCGGTCGGTTCTTCGCTCCGACGAATCGCGGACAGGCAAAGGATGTTCGGGCCGGTCCGGGTGCAATGCTGAACGCGCTTTTTGGCGCTTCGATGACGTGGCTCGGAAAATGGGAAACCAGGGACCGGGCGGCCGAGCGCCAAGTGGCCGGATCAGGGTGGCCTGATCGGGGTGGGCCGCAGGTTGAACGGCCAGAGTTTGAACAGTTGAGCTAACGGGGGCGAAAATTGGATTTCAGAAACGGAAGCGACGCTGACGTGAACAGCTCCGACGCTATGCAGGCAGATATGAATCAGAATGATGGCCAGGTGGAAATGCCCGGTTTCGAGCTTTCGCCCCGGGCCCCGGCCCCCAAGGTGGAAGAAGTGCAGGCCGCGCCGGTGAAGCTGGAACGGATCAAGTCCGAATTGGCCAAGCCCGTGAAAAAGCCGGCGAAAACGGAAAAGGAGGCGGGCGAGAGCCCGGCAATAGCGATGGACAAGACCGATACCGCTACGGCCGCTCTTGTGGCTGACGCCCTGCTGGCGGCCGCTGCCGCCGCTCCGGAAGCCCCGAAGGCGCGTCCCGATTCGAAGACGATCAATGCACGCCGCTTCACCGTCGTCACCGACGATTCGCGTGACGCGCTGCTGACCGATTTCGGCAAGGAAACGCTGGACGATCGCTACCTGCTGCCGGGCGAGAAGTACCAGGACCTCTTCGCCCGCGTGGCCGACGCCTATGCGGACGATCAGGACCATGCGCAGCGGCTCTATGACTACATCTCGAAGCTGTGGTTCATGCCCGCCACCCCCGTTCTCTCGAACGGCGGCACCGGCCGCGGCCTGCCCATCTCGTGCTACCTCAACTCGGTGGACGACAGCCTGGAAGGCATCGTTTCCACCTGGAACGAGAACGTCTGGCTCGCCTCGCGCGGCGGCGGCATAGGTACCTACTGGGGCAACGTGCGCGGCATCGGCGAGCCGGTGGGCCTGAACGGCAAGACCAGCGGCATCATCCCCTTCGTGCGCGTGATGGATTCGCTGACCCTGGCGATTTCGCAGGGTTCGCTGCGCCGCGGTTCGGCCGCCTGCTACCTCGACGTCTCGCACCCCGAGATCGAGGAGTTCCTGGAGATCCGCAAGACCTCCGGCGACTTCAACCGCAAGGCGCTGAACCTGCACCACGGCGTGCTGCTGACCGACGAGTTCATGGAAGCCGTGCGCGATGGCACCGACTTCGCGCTGCGCAGCCCCAAGGACGGTTCGGTGCGCAGCACCGTCCACGCCCGCTCGCTGTTCCAGAAGCTGGTCGAAGTGCGTCTCGCCACCGGTGAGCCCTACCTGGTGTTCTCCGACACCGTGAACCGCATGATGCCCAAGCATCACCGCGATCTGGGCCTCAAGGTCTCGACCTCGAACCTCTGCTCGGAAATCACGCTGCCCACCGGCCGCGACCACCTGGGCAACGACCGTACGGCCGTGTGCTGCCTCTCCTCGCTCAACCTGGAAACCTGGGAAGAGTGGAAGGGCGAGAAGAGCTTCGTGGAAGACGTTCTGCGCTTCCTCGACAACGTGCTGCAGGACTATATCGACCGCGCGCCGGACGAGATGGCCCGCGCGCGCTACTCCGCCGCGCGTGAGCGTTCGGTGGGCATGGGCGTCATGGGGTATCACTCGTACCTCCAGAAGCGCGGCATCGCCTTCGAAAGCGCGATGGCCAAGGCACTGAACATGCAGATGTTCCAGCACATCGCCGCCAAGGCGGACGAGGCCTCGCTGCTGCTCGCCAACGAGCGCGGTCCGTGCCCGGACGCGGCCGAAATGGGCGTGATGCAGCGCTTCAGCTGCAAGATGGCGATCGCGCCCACCGCGTCGATCTCGATCATCTGCGGCGGCACTTCGGCCTGCATCGAGCCGATCCCGGCCAACATCTACACCCACAAGACGCTCTCGGGCTCGTTCGTGGTGAAGAACCCGTACCTCCAGAAGCTGCTCGCTTCGAAGAGCAAGGATTCCAACAATGTGTGGAATTCGATCCTCGAACACGGCGGTTCGGTCCAGCACCTCGATTTCCTGACGCCGGACGAGAAGGGGGTCTACAAGACCAGCTTCGAGATCGACCAGCGCTGGCTGCTCGAATTCGCGGCGGACCGTACGCCCTATATCGACCAGGCCCAGTCGCTGAACCTGTTCATCCCGGCCGACGTCGACAAGTGGGACCTGATGATGCTGCACTTCCAGGCCTGGGAGAAGGGCATCAAGTCGCTCTATTACCTGCGCTCGAAGTCGTTGCAGCGCGCGGGCTTCGCCGGTGCGGGCGGCGGCGTCGAGGCGGACAATACGCCCGAGGCGCCCAAGTTCCAGATCGGCGAGACGACCGATTACGACGAATGCCTGGCTTGCCAGTAAGCGCAGGTCGGGCTCGATAACGGCCCGACGACGCGCACGAAATTCGAGACGCCCCGGGCAGCCAGGCTGCCTGGGGCGTCTTGCTGTGCGCGCGGCATTCATTTCCTCGCGATTCCGCGCTAAGGGCCGCGTCATGCAAGATGGCTGTGCCCAAATGAACGATTCCGCCGAGGCGGTCGGCCGCGCGCCCGTGTGCGTTGCGGCGCTCTACCAGTTTACCCGCTTCGCGGATCACGCGGCGCTGCGCGAACCGTTGCTGCGCCTTTGCGAGGAGCAGGGCATCAAGGGAACGCTGCTCCTGGCGGCGGAAGGCATCAACGGCACGATCGCCGGTCCCCACGACGGCATCGCGCGCGTGCTCGACCATGTCCGGGCGCTGCCGGGCTGCGAAGGCGTGGACGTGAAGCTCTCGGGCGCGCAGGACATGCCGTTTCACCGCATGAAAGTGCGCCTCAAGCGCGAGATCGTGACGATGGGGCAGCCCGACATCGATCCGCTGGCCATCGTCGGCACGTATGTCGAGCCGCAGGACTGGAACGCACTGATCGCCGACCCGGACACGATCGTGATCGATACCCGCAACGACTATGAAGTCGCGGTGGGCACGTTCCAGGGCGCCATCGATCCCCAGACGGCGACCTTCCGCGATTTTCCCGAATGGTTCCGCGCCGAGCGCGAGAAGCTGATGGCGGCGACCGGCGCCGGGGGCAAACCTCCGAAAGTCGCGATGTTCTGCACGGGCGGCATCCGCTGCGAGAAGTCGACAGCCTTCCTCAAGCAGGAAGGGGTGGAGGACGTGTTCCACCTCAAGGGCGGTATCCTCAAGTATCTGGAGACCGTTCCCGAAGCGGAGAGCCTCTGGCAGGGCGAATGCTTCGTGTTCGATCAGCGCGTCACCATCGGCCACGGACTGGTCCAGGGCAGCCATGCGCTGTGCCATGCCTGCCGCCGCCCGGTGAACGCGGCGGACCAGGCCTCGCCGCTCTTCGAGGAAGGGGTCAGTTGCCCCGCCTGCCACCACGAGCGCAGCGACGAACAGCGCGCATCTTATCGCGAGCGCCACCGCCAGGAAGCGCTGGCGGCCGAGCGCGGGGAGCTTCACGTCGGCGCCATGCGTCAGGACCCGCGGGCAGACGCGACGAGGGCGGGAGAGAGCGAAACGGAGCGGGACGCTGGCTGATCCGATCCTCTATAGCTTCCGCCGCTGCCCTTACGCGATGAGGGCGCGCCTGGCGCTGCTGGTGAGCGGCACCGCCTGCGAACTGCGCGAAGTGAAGCTGTCGGCAAAGCCCGCCGAAATGCTGGCGGCCTCCCCCAAGGGAACGGTGCCGGTGATGGTGCTGCCCGGCGGCACGGTGATCGACCAGAGCCTGGACATCATGCGCTGGGCGCTGTCCCGGCACGATCCCGAAGGCTGGCTCACCCGGGACGATACCGCGCTGATCGCCGTCAATGACGGCGGCTTCAAGCACGACCTCGACCGTTACAAATACCCGCACCGCCACGACAGCGACGCGCTCGCACACCGCGAAAGCGGGATGGCGTTCCTGTGCCAGCTCGACGCCCGGCTGGAAGGAAGCCGCCATCTCTGCGGCGCGGCGCGCGGGATCGCCGATGCCGCCATCATGCCCTTCGTCCGCCAGTTCGCAGCCGTCGAGCCGGACTGGTTCGATGCGCAGCCGCTGAAGCACCTTCAAGCCTGGCTGGCCGACCACCTGCACTCGCCCCTGTTCACGGCGGCGATGCTCCGCCTGTCACCGTGGCAAACAGGCGACGATCCCATACGCTTCGCCAGCGCGGGCTGAAATTTCGGAAATATCAGGAGAGTGGTGCCGGCTACAGGATTCGAACCCGTGGCCCCCTGATTACAAATCAGGTGCTCTACCAACTGAGCTAAGCCGGCCCGGCGCATCGGCATGGGCGATGCGCGCGACAAGTCCGGCGCCCTTACCGCGAGGGAGGGGCGCCGGTCCAGTTGCTTTTATGAAATATCCGCTCAGAAAATCGCGTGTGGCGCATCTTCCCGCATCATCGCCTGGCGCACGAGGGGGATCGGCGGGCCGCCGTGGCTCAGGAACTGGTCGTGGAACGGCTTCCAGGCCGCGCGGCCACCGCGCGAGGCGGTCCAGTCGTCGCGCAGCTTGCGGATCATCAGCTTGCCCAGCGTATAGTTGAGGTAGGCCGGATCATAAGTGCCGCGCGCGGCCTGCTGCTCGGCGGTGCCTTCGTCCTGATAGCACTCGTCCATGAACATGCGCTTGGACTGTTCCTGCGTCATGCCGCGCGCGTGAAGACCGATGGCCGAGAGGTAGCGGCAGTTGCGCAGCAGCGCGTTCGACAGCTGGCCGACGTGAACGCCGGCATCGCCCTTGCCCAGGCCCGCGTCCCACATCATTTCCTCGGCATAGTGCGCCCAGCCTTCGGCATAGGCGTAGCCCACCCAGAGGCGGCCCACCCAGGAGGGCGAGCGGTTCGAGTGGAGGAATTGCAGGAAGTGGCCGGGCATGACTTCGTGCACCGAAGTGAACAGCAGGTCATTCTTGCCGGGGATGTAGTCCTGTTGCATCTGCTGCGACCAAGAAGGGTCCGGCGGCGAGATGTAGTAGACCGAGGAGATGCCCTTCTCCAGCGGCCCGGCGGGATCGATATAGGCCGAGTTCTGGCGGTTGTAGGGCGGGCTTTCCTCCACCAGCGCCTGTTCGGTGCCGGGGATCGTGGCGATATCGTGCTGGCGCACGAAGGCGGTCAGTTCCGGGATCTGCAGGCGCGCGGCGGCGACGGGGCCGCCTTCCGGCTTGTCGGCGCGCATCTTGTCGAAGCAGGCCTGGATGTCCTTGCCGGGGGCATATTCGGCGCAGGCGGCCTTGAGCAGGTCCTGGTTGCGCTTGAGATCGGCGCGGCCCACGGCTTCCAACTCGCTGAGCGGGGCATCGACGGCCTCGGTGGCGGCGAGCATGCGCGAGAAGCGTTCGGCGCCCATCGCGAAGTCCTGGGTGGGCGTGGCCTTGCCGAGCCAGTCGGAAAGCTCCTGCATGGCCTTGGCCGCGCTTTCCGAGCTGGCCTTGAACTCGGCCTGGAGCGCGGCGTCCTTCACATCGGCAAAAGCGGTGCGGGCGTCGCCGCGGTAATATTCCGCAAAGCCCGAGAAGCCCGCAGTGCCGAGCTTGATGAAACTGGCGGGCATCGCCGTCTTCAGGTTGCCGCGGATCTGCGCGGCGGCGGTGGGCACGGCCTTGAAGAAGGCGATCATGGCCTTCATGCGCGTCGGCTTGTCGGCATAGGCGCGGCTGACGTAGACGTTCGGGTCGAGGCCGTTCTCGATGTAGAAGCCGGGATTGTTGTGCGGCTTGTCGGCGTCTTCCAGCCAGAACAGCTGGCCCTTGGCGACTTGCACCAGGTAGTCGCGCTCGAAGCGGTCTTCGGCGGAAAGGCTGGCGAAGGCGTGGGCATCGGCGATCACCTTCTTCAGGAATGCCCCGCGTGCCTTGAGCCCGGCGGGGCTCCAGTCGGGCAGCTTGCCGTCGAACTGGTGCGCGCCCTGATAGACCGCGAAGGAGGGATCCTGCGCCATCCAGCTCTCTATCGTCCGGTTCACGAAGCTCTTCCACGGCGTGGCCGGCTTGCCGAGCGCGTCCGATACCGGGGTGGTGGCGGGAGCGGATGGGGGAGCGGATTTGGGCGCGGGGGCCGCATTCGAGACGTGTGCTCCCAGACCGAGAGCAAGGCAGGCGATCCCCGCCAGCAGTGCATGTTTCATAGCCGAACTGTCCCTGTCAGTCATGTTGGAGGCCGGTCGTTCACGGCCCCGATGGGGACAGGTTCTGGGCTATGGCGCGCCGAAGGTCCAGCCCTCGGTCCTGGCCAGTTCCGGTGTGAGATCAAGGGGTTTCCACAGGTCTTCGCGCGGGGCCGCCGTGCGCAGCCAGGCCGCGGTGAGGAGGGCATCCGCGCTGTGATCGTCGATCGGGCCGGTTCCCCCTGTCGGCGGCGAACCCAGTGCGGCGAGCGCGGTATCGAGCGCGGCATGGTCGGTCATTTTCGCCCGCCCGGCAGAGCGGCCCGCCGCGACGGCGGCAAGCGTGGTGTAGATCTCGGTCACGACCGAGCCGGATACGGGGAGGGGATCGATCGGCCAGACCGGAACCGCGCCGCGCAGGCGGTGCAGCAGGCGCATGCCGGTGAGGCTGGACTTGCCGACTTGCGCGGCGCCCACGAGGTTGAAGTTGGAATAGGGTCTGCACCCGGCGCGGGCCTGCGCCTGTTCGGTCACGCGCAGGCGTCCGCGGCGGTGGCCCGCGCCGGGAAGGTGGAAACGCAGGCCTTCGCGGCCGCCGTGACGCCGGAAGTAGGCACTGATTTCGGGATGGTCGACGAAGCTGGCCGCGGCCAGATGGGCGTCTTCGGCGCAGACCCTATCGACCAGTGCCCAGAGCGCGCGGGCGTCCTGGGGACTCGCCGGCCAATCGGGGAAGAAAGCCCCGGCATCGGCGAAAGGCAGCGAGATGCCGAGGTCCAGCCCCACCAGCGTGTCCTGCGGCAAGTCGTCCCGCAGCAGGTGCAACACCGCCTCACGCGACCAGTGGCGATGATCCGCAGGGTGCAACAGCCGCGGCGCGCCCTCCAGCCCGCAGAGGGCGACGGCGATGCCCTTCTGGCGCGGGCCGAGGGCGCCGGACCAGTCGATGGCCATGAAGTGCCGGAAACGGGCCGGGGCGCCGGACAAGTGACGGGGCAAGGCCTAGGCCCGTTCGTCCATCAGGTCTGCCCCTGCCGCTCGGCCCGCTTGCGGTCCCACCATTCGAGGCGCTTGCGAATCTCGCGTTCGAAGCCGCGCTCGACCGGCTCATAGAAGCGTTGCGGCTCCATGTCCTCGGGCCAGTAGTCGTCGCCGGAGAAGCCGTCCGGCGCATTGTGGTCGTAGGCGTAGTCCTTGCCATAGCCGATGTCCTTCATCAGCTTGGTCGGCGCATTGAGGATATTGGCCGGCGGCATCAGCGAACCGGTCTCGCGCGCGGAGCGGGCCGCGGCCTTCCAGGCCACATAGGCGGCATTCGATTTCGGCGCGGTGGCGACGTAGAGGCAGGCCTGCGCGATCGCCAGTTCGCCTTCGGGCGAGCCGAGGAACTCATAAGCCTGCTTGGCCGCCAGGCACTGCGCGAGGGCCTGCGGATCCGCCAGGCCGATGTCCTCGCTGGCCATGCGGACGAGACGGCGCAGCAGGAACAGCGGCTCCTCGCCGGCGGTCATCATGCGTGCCAGATAGTAGAGCGCGGCCTGAGGGTCCGATCCGCGCACCGCCTTGTGAAGCGCCGAAATCAGGTTGTAGTGCCCGTCGCGGTCCTTGTCGTAGACGGCCACGCGCCGCTGCAGGAACTGGCCGAGCCCGGCCGGATCGAGCGGCTCCGGGATCTGCGCGGCGTAGAGTGTCTCGGCCTGGTTGAGCAGGAAGCGCCCGTCGCCGTCGGCAGAGGCGACCAGGGCCGCGCGGGCGTCGTCATCGAGGGGCAGCGGGCCTTCCAGCGCCTCGGCCTTGTCGAGCAGCGTGTTCAGCGCCTCTGCGCCGAGGCGGTGCAGGATCAGCACCTGGGCGCGGCTGAGCAGGGCGGCGTTGAGCGCGAAGCTGGGATTCTCCGTCGTCGCGCCGACCAGGGTGACGGTGCCGCGCTCCACGAAGGGCAGGAAGCCGTCCTGCTGGGCGCGGTTGAACCGGTGGATCTCGTCCACGAACAACAAGGTCCGCTGGCCGGCGCGGGCGGCCAGGTCGGCCTCGGCGAAAGCCTTCTTGAGGTCGGCCACGCCCGAAAACACCGCCGAGACCGCCGTGAAGCGCATGCCCACCGCATCGGCCAGCAGCCGCGCGGTGCTGGTCTTGCCCGTGCCGGGGGGACCCCAGAGGATCATCGAGGAAAGCCGCCCCGCCGCCACCATGCGGCCGATCGGGCCTTCCGGCCCGGTGAGATGCTCCTGTCCGACCACGTCCTCCAGCGTACGCGGGCGGAGACGATCGGCAAGCGGGGCATCCTCCCGCGGGGTGTCGGGCGTGGGGGACGGGGGAAGGTCGTCGGCAAAAAGGTCGGCCATGGGACCTATCTAGCCATTGTCCCGCAGAATTGCATCGTCTGGCCGAGGCGCGTATCCTTGCCGGCTTGAAGCAGGCAGGGAGGCACAGCGATGATCGGAACCTTGCGCGTCAGGGCCCCGCGCCACCTGTGGATCGTCGGCGTGCTGGCGCTGGTGTGGAACGCCTTCGGTTGCACCGATTTTTCCATGACGGTGACGCGCAATCCGGCATGGATGGCGCCGCTTTCCCCCGAGATGATCGACTGGCTGGACGCTGCGCCGAGCTGGACCGTGGCGACCTGGGCGCTGGGGGTCTGGGGCGGACTGGCGGGATCGCTGCTGCTGCTCCTGCGCTCTCGCTGGGCGGTGGCGGCGTTCACGATTTCGCTGCTGGGGCTGGCGGTGAACCAGATCTATCCCTTCGTCTCCCGGACGCCGGCCATGCTGACCAGCCCCGCCAGCATCGGCATTACCCTGGCGATCTGGGTGATCGCGGTGTTCCTGCTCTGGTACGCGATCCGGCTGCGCCGCAGCGGCGTGCTGCGCTGATAGGGCGAGCGGGAAGAGGCTGAGCGGGAAGAGGCTGGCCGGGGACGCGCTCAGCGGCGCAGGCGCTGGCGCACGAGGCGCAAGTAGGTATCGGCCACGTCCTGGTTGATGCGGTCCCAGCTGAAATCGAGCGCCCGGTTTTCGCCTGCCAGGCCGTTGCTGGCGCGCAGGGCCGGGTCTTCGATATAGGCCTTCAGCGCTTCGGCGAACTGGTGGATGGCGCCCGGCGGGATCAGCCTGCCCGAGACATGGTCGTCGACCAGGCTCTGGCTGCCGGTGGCCGCGGCCGCTACCACCGGGAGGCGGCAGGCCATGGCCTCCAGCGTGACATTGCCGAACGTCTCGGTGACGGAGGGGTTGAACAGCACGTCCATGCTCGCGACCGCGCGGGCGAGACCCTCGCCTTGCTGGAAGCCGACGAAGGCCGCCTGCGGCAGGCGGGCCTGGAACCATTCGCGCGCCGGACCCTCGCCCACCACGAGGACCCGGTGAGCGACATTGCGGCGGCGCAGGTCGTCCAGCGTGTCGGAGAAGACGTCGAGGCCCTTTTCCATGACCAGGCGGCCCAGGAAGCCGACGACCACTTCATGGTCCGCGATGCCCTGTGCGCGGCGCCAAGCCAGGTCCCGCCGTTCGGGATGGAAGATGTCGCGGTCGACGCCGCGCGACCAGATCGAGACGTCGTAGTTCATGCGCTGTTCGCGCAGGAGCTGGGCCATCGATTCCGAAGGGGCGACCAGGGCGTCGCAGCGGCGATAGAAGCGGCGGAGCATCGCTTCCACCACCGGTTCGCCCCAGGCCATGTTGTAATAACGCAAGTAGGTTTCGAACCGGGTGTGGACCGAGGCGAGTACCGGCAGGTTGCGCGCACGCGCCCAGGACACGGCCTGATGGCCCACGGGGTCGGGCGAGGATACGTGGACGACATTCGGCGCGAAGGCCTTCAGGTCGCGCCGCGCCTTGAACGAGATGGCCAGCGGAACGCGGTATTCGGGGCGGTTGGGGATCGGCAGCGAATGAATGCCGATCAGGTCTCCGGTCGGCTCGAACGCGGGCTTCTTCACCACTGGCGCATAGACGCGCACTTGGGCGCCCTGGCGCAGCAGATAGCCGACGAGACGGTTCAACGCCTGGTTGGCGCCGTCTCGGACATAGTTGTAGTTGCCCGAAAACAGGGCAATGCGCAGGTCGGCGGTTTCCATGGTGGGCAGCCCCATAGCGTTCCCCGCCGAGATTGGCGAGTGGGCTTCACAGATGCCGCGCCGTTCCTGAGGAAAACCGCTGCTTCGGCGCGCCGGATAAGCGCAGATGGCCGATAAACGGTCTTCTGCGCCGAAGGCAGGACGCCGCCGGACTGCGGTTGGGCAGTCCGGCGGCGTCCCTTGGTGGATGGTCGCGTCTTCGGGGTCAGCCCTTAGCGCCGCCAGTCACGGCGGTGATCGTCGCGCCGGTGGTCGTCGCGGCGGTAGTCCTCATGGCGGCGATCGCCGCGCCAGCCGTCACGGCCGCGGTCCCACCGGTTGCGGTCGTCGCGCCAGCCACGGCGGTCGTCGCGCCACGCGTGGCGGCCATCGCGCCAGCGGTCACGGCCGCCCCAGCGCTCGCGATAGTAGGGCGCATAGTACCGGTCGTAGTAGCGATCGCGGTAGTAGCGGTTCGGCGCGCCTTGGTAATAGTAGTAGTAACCGGGCCTGTCGCGCACGGTGACGTAGCGGCGGGAGCCGTAATAGCCGCGATCGTAGTAGCGGCCGTCGTCGCGGTCTGCGAGCGCGGCGCCGAGCGCCAGGCCGATCACGCCCGCGCCGATGGCGATGGCGGCATCGTTACCGCCCCGGTCGTAGTAATCCCGCGCCATGGCAGGCGCGGATGCCGAGAGGGCCGATGCGGCCAGAGCCGTCGCCAGCCCCAGGGACTTCCAGTTCAGTTTCATCTTATCGCACTCCTATCCGGGCCAACCAAGTTACGGCGGAATCGGCGGGCATGTCGGACCCCGAGATTTCGCCCTGGCCAGTGAACTTCGCGTGAACTTGACGTCACATGCGACGAGCTGCGCGGCGCCGTCGCCATGATGCTGCCGCCGAAACAAGGACGCCCGGCCGTAGGGGTGGCCGGGCGTCTCGGTTTCCCGATTTCCCGGGGCCAGGCGGAGAGGGGTTTATCCGCGAGGCCCCGATCGTCGGGGGCTTTCGGCGATCAGTAGCCGCGGCGGTAGTCGCCGCGATCGTGGTCGTAGCCGCGGCGATAGTCGCCGCGCTGGTAACGGTCGTAGTCGTCGCGGCTGTGGCGGCCGCCATTGCCGTCCCAGTACCAGCCGTCGCGGTACTGCCAGTTGCTGCTATAGGCCGGACCGTAAGAGTAGCCGCTGTTGTAGTAGCGATCGTCGTTGCGATAGCGGTCGTTGTTGCTGCTGGAAGCGATGATCGCGCCCAGGGCCACGCCGATCACGCCGGCGCCGATGGCGACTGCGGCGGTATTGTCATTGTGGCGATAGTGGTCGCGGGCCATGGCCGGGGTTGCCGTGGCGAAGGCGGTGGCAGCGAGGGCAGTGGCAAGCGTGGCGTTGCGGAAGAATGTCATTGTACGAAACTCCTTGCTGGGCAGGGGCTCCGGTGGGGCCGGGGTCTCGTCCCTTGTTGAGTTTCTTCTACGCCTGCCTGGCTGAACCGCATCGAAGCGACATCGGCAGATTCCGTTCAGGTTTGTACGACTTTGTATGAATCGATCGGTGCGCCCCCGCGCCATTTGCTCGGCCCATCGGAAAGCGCTCCTCACTTCATCGCAGAAAAGGAAACAAAAACGGCAGCTTGGACTTCGGGGATGGCCAAGTACGAAATTTGACAGGGAAATTACCAAATGAACACTGCCCGCCTCCTCTCGTCGGCGATCGGCCTCGCGGTCGCCGTCGCGGCCTTCCCGGCCATGGCGCAGGACAGCGATGCTCCCATCGCCACCGACACCCCCGCCCGCGACAGCCACTTCGACGGCCCCTATGTTCAGGCCTTCGGCGGCCTTTCCACCCGCGGCAACGATGGCGGCGACAGCCTGCGCTTCGATACGGACGGAGACGGCCGCTACGACAACACCGTGAACACCGCGGCCGGCGCCAATGCCTTCAGCCCCGGTTTCTGCAACGGCCGCGCCCTGGGCGCCACGCCGGACGGTGGCTGCCGTAGCGACAAGGACGGCGCCGAATACGGCGTGCGCTTCGGTTACGACAAGCGCATGGGCAACAACTTCGTGCTCGGCGGCCTCGTCGAAGGCGTGAAGAGCGACGCCAAGGACGCGACCTCGGGCTACAGCACCACGCCTGCCAGCTACACGATCCAGCGCAAGCTGGACTACGGCCTCTCGGCCCGCGTCCGCGCCGGCTATACCCCGGGCGGCGGCGCGCTGTTCTATGTGACCGGCGGCGGCGGCGTGGCCAAGCTGGACCACAGCTTCCTCACCACCAACACCGCCAATTCCTTCGACCCCCAGCGCAACAACAAGCTGGTCTGGGGCTGGCAGGCCGGCGGCGGCGGCGAGATCATGGTGGCCCGCAACGTCAGCCTCGGCCTCGAGTATCTCTACAACCGCTACAACGACAACAAGTACAACGTGGAAGTCGGCCCCGGCACCGCACCGGCGACCAACCCGTTCCTGATCGATTCGGGTTCGACCAACATCAAGGGTTCGAACAAGGACTTCTCGTATCACTCGCTGCGCGCGACGGTGGGCTTCCAGTTCTGACCGCGCATCCTTGAGATTGCCCGAGATTGGGAGAGGGCCGGCACAAGGCCCCACATAAAGAAAGGGCGGCAACCGCGAGGTTGCCGCCCTTTCCATGTTCGTCTCAAGAGAGCCTGAACTGCGGCGCCGAAGCGCCGAGGGATCAGGAATCCTTCTTGCGGCTCTGTTTCTTGCGCTCGTTGGGGTCGAGGAAGGCCTTGCGCAGACGGATCGACTGCGGGGTCACTTCGACCATTTCGTCGTCGTCGATGTAGGCGATCGCCTGCTCCAGCGTCATCACGCGGGGCGGGGTGAGGCGGATGGCGTCGTCCTTGCCGGTCGAACGGAAGTTCGTCAGCTGCTTCGACTTCATCGGGTTCACTTCGAGATCGTCGGGCTTGGCGTTTTCGCCGATGATCATGCCCTCGTAGATCTTTTCCTGCGGCTTCACGAACAGGATGCCGCGATCTTCAAGGCTGTTCAGCGCGTAGCCGACGGCTTCACCGGTGCCGTTCGAGATCAGCACGCCGTTCTGGCGGCCTTCGATCGGACCCTTGTGGCTGTCGTACTTCTCGAACAGGCGGTTCATGATGCCGGTGCCGCGGGTGTCCGACAGGAACTCGCCGTGGTAGCCGATCAGGCCGCGCGACGGGGCCGAGAAGGTGATGCGGGTCTTGCCGGCGCCCGAAGGACGCATGTCGGTAAGCTCGGCCTTGCGGCGCTGCATCTTCTCCACGACGGTGCCCGAGAATTCGTCGTCCACGTCGATCACGACGGTTTCGTACGGTTCGGTGCGGCCACCCTTCTCATCCTTGCCGAACAGCACGCGCGGGCGGCTGATGCCCAGCTCGAAGCCTTCGCGGCGCATCGTTTCGATCACGACGCCCAGCTGAAGTTCGCCGCGACCGGCCACTTCGAAGCTGTCGCGGTCGGCCGATTCGGTGACGCGGATGGCCACGTTGGTTTCCGCTTCGCGCATCAGGCGATCGCGGATCATGCGGCTGGTGACCTTGTCGCCTTCACGGCCCGCGAGCGGCGAGTCGTTGACGGCAAAGCGCATCGCCAGGGTCGGCGGATCGATCGGCTGGGCCTGGATCGCCTCGGTGACCGAAGGATCGGCGATGGTGTTCGACACGGTGGCCTTTTCGAGGCCGGCCAGCGCGATGATGTCACCGGCGCGGGCTTCTTCCACGGGCACGCGGTCGAGGCCGCGGAACGACAGCACCTTGGTGGCGCGGCCGACTTCGATGACCTTGCCGTCCATGTCGATGGCGCGGATCGGATCGTTGACCTTCAGCTTGCCGGACTGGACGCGGCCGGTGAGGACGCGGCCCATGAAGTTGTCACGGTCGAGCAGGGTGGCGAGGAACGAGAACGGCGCGTCCTGGTCGAGGTCGGGCGCGGGAACGTGCTCGACGATCTTTTCGAACAGCGGCGTCAGGTCGCCTTCGCGGGCGTCCGGATCGTAGCCGGCGTAGCCGTTACGGCCCGACGCGTAGAGGGTCGGGAAGTCGAGCTGCTCGTCATTGGCGTCGAGGCTGACGAAGAGGTCGAACACTTCGTCCAGCACTTCGGCGTGACGGCCATCGGGACGGTCGATCTTGTTGACGACCACGATCGGCTTCAGGCCGAGGCCCAAAGCCTTGCCGGTGACGAACTTGGTCTGCGGCATGGCGCCTTCAGAGCTGTCCACCAGCAGGACGACGCCGTCGACCATCGAGAGGATGCGTTCGACTTCGGCGCCGAAGTCGGCGTGGCCGGGGGTGTCGACGATGTTGATGCGGTAGCCGTTCCACTCGATCGAAGTCGGCTTCGCGAGAATCGTGATCCCGCGCTCCTTTTCGAGGTCGTTCGAGTCCATGGCGCGCTCTTCGATGCGCTGGTTGTCGCGGAAGGTACCGGACTGGCGGAAGAGCTGGTCGACAAGAGTGGTCTTGCCGTGGTCGACGTGCGCGATAATCGCGATATTGCGCAAGGGAAGCGGGGCGGACATGCAGTGCCTATCGGTTCGAGGAGTTGGCCAGCGGCGCATGCTGCACCGCAAAATTGGCGCGCCATTAGCCGATCTATGCAAATCCGGCAAGCACGGAGCGGCCCTGCGCAATTGTTGCGCCTGTGTCACAATCGAACGGGAAGCGGAGGATCAGCCGCATGAGTGATTGTTTTGCCCGCTTTATCCTTTTAGGGTCGGCTTCGTAATCAGGGTGAGACGGTGACCGAAAAGAGCACCGCCGCCGGGAGAGGAATGCCGAAGGCTCCCCAGCAAGGGCGGCTTCGCCAGACCGACGATAAGGAATCCAGCTGCGCCTCTACGGGCGCGGCGGCGCGTTACCGGCACACAGCCGGAGCGTGACAAGGCGAACCCGCGCGGCAGGGAGGAGACGCAAGGGAACGCAAACTCAGCCAGGGGCGCCGGGTCTTGCCCGAGCGCCCCTTTTCCTTTGGCGTTCCTTGACCGCAGCGGCTGTTCGCAGGGCCTGCCATGCGCGGCTTGCCGTCCCGAAGCGGGCGTCTATAGTGCAAGTCCTTGAACACGCTGTCGAACCTGAGGGGGAAAACATGTTCGAATACATGATCATGCCATTCAAGCGTTATGCCGACTTTTCGGGCCGTTCGCTTCGCATCGAATACTGGGGCTTCGCCTTGCTCAATTTCATCGTCTTCGCGGTGATTTTCGGCATCTCGATGGGGCTCGGCCTGTCCTTGGGCGCTTTCCAGCAGATCGAGCAGGGCGGCGATCCCTCGTTGCTGTTCGGCACCGGATTTTTCGTCCTGATCGGCCTGGCCGGTCTCTACAGCCTTGCGGTCTTCATTCCGAGCATCGCCGTTGCCGTGCGCCGATTCCACGACCGTGACATGAGCGGCTGGTGGTATCTCGGCTTCATCGTGCTGGGGCTGATTCCCTTTGTGGGCTGGATCGCGACCATCGCTTCTTTCGTAATCACCTGCCTGCCCGGCACGCCCGGTCCCAACCGTTTCGGCATGGATCCCCGCGATCCCACCGGCGCTGAAGTCTTCGCCTGAGGCGGCGCCGGTCGTCCGGCGCTAAAGCTCCCTCAGGGCCCGTGCCGGTTTCGCTCGCAACAGCGGCAGCGAGCCGGCCAGGGCGAAAGTCAGGATCACGATCAGGCCGGCGCCCAGCACCATCAGGATGCGCGGCCAGTCCGGCAGCCAGTCGAACTCGAAGAGCTTGACGATCACTGCCCAGGCCATGGCGCTGCCCGCGGCCAGTGCCACAAGCGCCAGCACGGCGGCGATCAGGCCGTATTCGGCAAGCTGGAGCAGCAGGAGCTGGCCCCGGCTGGCGCCCAGCACGCGCAGGATCACGTTGTCATAGGTCCGGCTGGCGCGCGCCGCGGCGATGGCGCCGAACAGCACGGCCAGCCCGGCCAGCACCGCCACCGAAGCGGCCGCGAGGATGGCCAGGGTCATCTGGTCCAGCAGTCCGCGCGCATCGCGCAGCAGGGTGCCGGTTTCGATCACCGAGCTGGACGGGAACGCACGGGCCAGCCGTGGCAGCAGCCCGCGCGTGGAATGGCCCGGCGGCACTTCGATCGTCGCGGCCAGGTTGTGCGGCGCCCCCGCCAGAGTGTTGGGCGAGAAGACCAGCACGAAATTGAAGCCCAGGGTGTCCCAGTCGATCCGGCGCAGTGCGGCCACCCGCGCGGTCCGCTCGACACCGAGCACGCCCACCGTCACATAGTCCCCCACCTTCAGCCCCACGGTCTGGGCAAATTTCTCGTCGAGCGACACGAGCGGCTCGCCGCGGTGGATCTCGGGCCACCACCGGCCGGACGTGACGGTGCTGCCTTCAGGCACGCCGACCGAATAGGTCAGGCCCCGCTCGCCCTTCAGCGCCCAGGCGTCCTCGGGGATTTCCTTCAGGTCGGACACGCGCGTCATGTGGTCCCGCGGTCCATAGGCGAGGATCCGGCCGCGCAAGTTTGGAACCATCTTCACAACCGCGCCGGGAACCTGCTGCGCGACGATGTCCTGGAATGCTCCGGCTTTGTCTTTGGGCACGTCGAGCACGAAGAAGTCTGGCGCGCGGGCGGGCACGGTCTTGCGGATATTGGCGTCGAGGCTGGTCTGGACGGCGGCGATCAGAACGAATGCGGAGAGGCCGAAGCCGAGGGCGGTCACCAGGGCGCCGGTCTGGGCGCCGGGGCGATAGAGGTTGGCGAGACCGGCGCGCAGCATCGGGTCGCGCGGCCTGGGCAGGTGCGCGGCGGCCCGGCGAATGCCCAGGCCGATCAGTGCGAGCAGGCCGAGCATGAGCGCGGCGCCGCCGAGGAAGCCCAGCGTCACCAGCGGCTGCGCGGCATTGAGCAGGGCGAGGGCGACGATGGCGGCGAGTCCCAGTCCGACGGGGAGCAACCAGGTCCGGCGCGGAGCCATGAGCGGCGAGACTTGCGCGCGCATCAGCGCCATGGCGGGGAAGCTGCGTGCACGGGCCAGCGGCGGCGCGGCGAAGACGAGCGCGACCAGCAGGCCGTAGCCTGTCGCTGTCAGCAGGGCCGCAGGAGAGACGGTGAAGCCCGTGTCGACAGGCAGGAGCGCGCCGAGCGAGCGCGCCAGCAACGGGGTGACCAGCACGCCTGCCAGCAGTCCGGCCAGGCTGCCGACCAGCGCTGCCGCGCCGACTTGCAGGAGGTAGATGCGGGCAATGTCGCGGCTCGTCGCGCCCAGCACCTTGAGGGTGGCGATCGAGGCGCGCCGCGCTTCGAGATAGGATGACACGCCGCCGCCGATGCCGATCCCGGCGATGACGAGCGCGGCCAGACCGACAAGCGCGAGGAACTGGCCCATGCGGCTGACGAAACGCTGCGTCGAAGGCGAAGCGGCCTTGCGGGTGCGGGTGTCGAAGGCATCGTCGCCGAAACGCTTCTTCAGTGCATCGACCACGGCGTCCGGGTCGCGCATCGCATCCGCGAACCGGACGCGCGTGGCGCTGCGGTACATGGCGCCGGGGTCGGTCAGCCCGGCGCGCGAGGGCAGGTCGAGCGCGGAGATCGCGGTGTCGCCCAGCGCGAAGCCTTCCGAAAGCTTCTCCGGGTCGCTGGCGATCACCCCGCCCACCCGCTGCTCCACGCCGCCGATCGAGACGCTGTCGCCCCGGCTTACGCCCAGGCGCGCGGCGGTTCCTTCCGAAAGCCAGACCGATCCGGCAGGCGGTGCGCCGACCTTGCGGCCGTCCTGAAGTTCGAGCCGGCCATAGAGCGGCCAATTTGCGTCGACGGCCTTGAGCGCGACCGGGGCCGTCAGATCGCCCTTGCGGGCTATGGCCTGAAGGCGAAAGCCCGGCGAGACCTGGCCGTAGCGGGAAAGCGCATTCAGTTCCTTGTCCGAAAGGCTGCGCTGCCAGGTCTTCAACTCGATATCGCCGCCCAGCACTTCGCGGCCGCGCGTTGTCAGTTCGCGCTCGATCGAGCCGGTGAGAGTGCCGATCGCCGCGATCGCGCCAACTCCCAGGAACAGGCAGACGAGCAGCAGCCGCAGGCCCTTGAACCGCGCCGAAAGGTCGCGGCGGGCGAGGGTCCAGGCGGTGCGCCAGGGCAGCGTCGGCGCGGAGGCGGGGTCAGGCAAGACTAGCGCTCGCGCCTTGCGCCCGGAACCGGTCGCTGGCGATCCGGCCGTCCGCCAGCGTCACCACGCGTTCGCAATGGTCGGCAAGGCTTTCATCATGAGTGATGATGAGCAGGGTGGCGCCCGTTTCCGCGCGGCGGGCGAAGAGCAGGTCGACGATGGTGGCGCCGGTGGCGGCATCGAGATTGCCGGTCGGCTCATCCGCGAAGACGAGCGAAGGGCGCGGCGCCAGCGCGCGGGCAATGGCCACGCGCTGCTGCTCGCCGCCGGAAAGCTGGGCCGGATAGTGTGACAGGCGGTGCCCCAGCCCGACCGCGGCAAGTTCCGCCTCGGCGCGTTCGCGGGCATTGTCCATCCCGGCGAGTTCCAGCGGCGTCGCCACGTTTTCAAGCGCCGTCATCGTCGGCAGGAGATGGAAGGCCTGGAGCACGACACCGATCCGGCCGCGCCGGGCGCGGGCGAGGGCGTCCTCGTCCATGGCCGAAAAGTCCTGCCCCGCCACGCTCAGCGCACCGCTGCTGGCACGCTCCAGCCCGGAAAGCACCGACATCAGCGAAGACTTGCCCGAACCGGACGGGCCAAGCAGCGCCAGGGTCTGTCCTTGCGGCACGGAAAGGTCGATGCCCTTCAGGATTTCGACGGCGCTGTCGCCGCTGCCAAGGGTCAGGCGCAGGTCCTGCGCAAGAATTGAGGGGGCGGGGGGCTGGGAAGGATTGCTCACCGGTCCCATATGGGTGGGCAAAGCCCCGTAGTTCAAGGAGAAAGCCTTGCGCGTTCACGCGAAAGCCCTGCTCGTCCCTTCGCTCTTGCTGCCATTCCTGCTCGGCGCCTGCGACAAGGCCGCGCCGCCCGCGCCTGACCGGACGCAGAGCGCCGTCGATACGCCGCCGCCGATTCCGGCCATGGGCCCGGAGCGGCCGATCCTGGCCTTCGGGGATTCGCTGCTGGCAGGCTATGGCCTGGACGACGGCGAAAGCTACCCGGACCGGCTGGAACAGGCGCTGCGCGTGCGGGGCGTCAACGCGGAGATCGCCAATGCCGGGGTCTCCGGAGATACCACCGCGGCGGGACTGGAACGGCTGAACTTCACGCTGGAAAGCCAGTCTCCCAAGCCGGAACTGGCCATCGTCAGCCTGGGCGGCAACGACATGCTGCGCTCGCTACCCCCGGCGGAGACGCGCAGGAACCTCGAGGAAATCCTGAAGCGCCTGAAGGGCGACAATATCCGCGTGGTGCTACTTGGCATGATGGCGGCGCCCAATCTGGGCAAGGACTATGCCGCGACCTTCAACCCGATCTATCCGCAACTCGCGCAGAAATACGGGGCGACGCTGGTGCCGTTCTTTCTCCAGCCGGTGATCGACAAGCCGGACCTGATGCAGAAGGACCACGTCCATCCCACTGCGCTGGGCATCGATGCCATCGTCAGCGCGACGGTGGACGACGTGGTGGATGCCTTGCCGAAGCAGGGCGGCTGACGATACCCGCAGCGCAAGGGGCGGGGGGCTATCCCCGCGGGGGCTATCCCAGCAGGGGCTAACCCAGCCGGTGCACCGCGCCCGAACGCACTTCCCAGACGGCGGCCTCGTTGGCGATGGCGTCGAAGGGGGCGAGTTCGGTACCGGTCAGCCAGACTTGCGCCGAGCCCGCGCGCAGGCGGTCGAACAGGGCTTCGCGGCGCACGGGGTCGAGGTGGGCGGCGACTTCGTCCAGCAGCAGCAGACGGGGACGCTGTTCGGCCCCGGTTTCCAGCAGCTGCGAATGGGCCAGCGTAATCGCGATCAGCATCGCTTTCTGCTCGCCGGTGGAGCATTCGGCGGCGGCCTGGCCCTTGCCCGGCCCTTTGCCGGCCATGGTCACCAGGATCTCGTCGCGATGCGGGCCGGTCAGAGTGCGCTGCGCGGCGCGTTCGCGGGCGCGGCCTTCGCGCAGGGCACGGGCGAGGCCCTCGGAAGAGATCGGTCCACCCGGCTGATAGGCCAGCGAAGGACGCGCGAAAGGCGAATCGGGCAGGGCGGCAAGGGTCTGCTCCAGTCGCTCGACCAGTTCGGCGCGGGCGGCGGCGACCATCGATCCGGATTCCGCCAGTTGCAGCTCGATTGCGTCCAGCCAGCGCGGATCGGGCGGCATGTCGTCCGAGAGCAGGCGATTGCGTTCGCGCAGCGCGTTTTCCAGCCGGGTGGCATGGCTGGCGTGGTCCGGCCGCACGGCGAGCACCAGCCGGTCGAGGAAACGCCGCCGGGCGCCGGCCCCTTCCACGAAAAGCCGGTCCATGGCCGGGGTCAGCCAGCCGATCGACATCCATTCCGCCAGGCGCACGGCCGGGGCTTCGGCGCCGTTGATCTGGACCAGGCGGCGGCCGGGACGCTCGGGCAGGACGCCGGTCCCCAGCTGCACCGGCTCCTCGTCCGCCACGAGCAGGGCCGCGCTCACCGCGAAGCCGCCGTCGAAGTCCTGCCCCGGCATGTCGGCAAGCCCGGCACGGCGAAGACCGCGGCCAGGCGAAAGCAGCGAGATCGCCTCCAGCACATTGGTCTTGCCTGCGCCGTTCTCCCCCACCAGCAGGTTGAACTGCGCCGTGCCTTCCACCGCGGTCTCGCGGTGGTTGCGGAAACGGGACAGGAGGATGCGATCGAGCATGGTCGCCGGCGGGCCTACCGGCGCGGGCCGGTCATGCCAAGCGGGAGGCGCGGTTTATTCGGAGCCTTTATTCGGCGTGCCCCGCCGCCCTGCGGGTCTTGGCGAAAGGAGAGAAGTCCACGTTGCTGTCGAACACATCCACGCCTTCGCGCCGCTTCAGCCAGCCGACGACCAGGTACGTCACCGGGGTGAGCACCACTTCCCAGCCGGTCTTGATCAGCCACTGGGTCAGCGCGAGCAAGGCGATCGAGTGCGGGGTGAAGCCGGCCACGCCGAGGAAGGCGAGGGGGTAGAACAGCGCGCTGTCCACGCCTTCGCCGAAGATCGTCGAGCCGATCGTGCGGGTCCAGAGATGCTTGCCCTGGGTCATGATCTTCATGCGCGCCAGGACGAAGGAATTCACGAACTCCCCGGCCCAGAAGGCGCAGACGGAGGCGAAGACGATGCGCGGGGTCTGGCCGAAGATCGCGTAGTAGGCCGCCTGGTTCGGTGCGGTCACCTGCTTGCCGGCGACGGTGTAAGTTGCAGAGGCGAGCGCCCAATCCGGGCTGGCAGGAATTTCCACCACGACCACGCTCATCACCACCATGAACAGCAGCGCGAAGAAGCCTGCCCAGATGCAGCGGCGGGCATTGGCATAGCCGTAGACCTCCGTCAGCACGTCGCCGATGATGTAGGAGACCGGGAAGAACAGCACGCCCGCGCCGAACGTGACCGGGCCGATGACGGGGAAGGAGACTTCCGCCTGCTTGGCTGCGCCGATCAGGTTGGAGAGCAGCAGGATGACCACGAAAGCCACCAGCATATAGTCGAAATAGCGGAAATGACGCCGGGCGCCGGCCATCCCGTCGATACGCGAGAGGCCCGCGTCGGAAAATGCGGGGCTGGAAGAGGCTGGGCTGGAAAGGTCTGCTTCGCTCATCGGCTGTGCGTAACCTGCCGCCGCAACGGGGCAAAGCACAAGTTGCGTCCATAGCGCGGTTTGCCTCTGCGGCGAACCGCGCTATGGGGAGCGCGACGCGCGCCCGTAGCTCAGCTGGATAGAGCACGAGCCTTCTAAGCTTGGGGTCACAGGTTCGAACCCTGTCGGGCGCGCCAATTCCTCCCTCTTCGCGCATGCCTTGCCGGGGTCAGGCCGGTACCAGGGGAGCGTTCTCAAGTTTTTGTGCGTCCACGGCGCACTCCGGGGGCTTTTGCCGCGCGGCCTGCCGCCCTAGAGAGGGCGGCATGAACCGCCTTCTCGCCCGCCTGAACCTCGACCCCTATCTTCTCATGCTGCTTGCGACCGTGGGCCTGGCCTCGGTACTGCCGGCGCGCGGCATCTGGGCGGGCATTGCCGGCGGCGTTGCCGACGCGGCCATCGCGCTGCTGTTCTTCCTGCACGGCGCCAAGCTTTCGCGGGAAGCGATCCTCGACGGCGCGCGGGCGTGGAAGCTGCACCTGACCGTGGCGAGCCTGACGTTCGTGATCTTCCCGCTGTTGGGTCTGGGCATCCGGGCCATTCCCGGCCTGGAGCCTTCCCTGGCGACCGGCGTGCTGTTCCTGACGTTGCTGCCCTCCACCGTCCAGTCCTCGATCGCCTTCACGGCCATTGCGGGCGGCAATGTGGCGGCGGCCGTGTGCAGCGCCTCGTTCTCGAACCTGGCGGGTATCTTCATCACGCCGGTGCTGACGGCCCTGCTTATCACCGGCAAGGCGCAAGGTTTCTCCACCGACCCGATCGTCTCGATCTCGCTGCAGCTCCTTCTTCCCTTCGTGGCAGGACACTTGCTGCGGCCGTGGATCGGCGGCTTCGTGCAGCGGCACAAGAAGATGCTGGGCTACACCGATCGCGGCTCGATCCTGCTGGTGGTCTATACCGCTTTCGGCGCCGCGGTGCTCGACGGGCTGTGGCAGAAGGTGACGCTGGGCGAACTGGCACTGATCGCGCTGCTGTCGCTGGCCCTGCTCGCCGCGATCATGGTGATCGGCAACCTGCTGGGCCGGATGCTGGGCTTTTCGCACGAGGACCGGGTGGTGATCCTGTTCTGCGGCTCCAAGAAGAGCCTGGCCACCGGCGTTCCGCTCGCGGGCGTGCTGTTCCCGGCCGCCCAGGTCGGCGCGATCATCCTGCCGCTGATGTTCTTCCACCAGATCCAGCTCATGGTCTGCGCCGTGCTCGCCCGGAGACTGGCGGCGCAAGGGCAGGAAGAAAAGCGCGGCGTCGAGGCTCCGGCCTGAGGCGATTTAAGGGTTGATCAACCGGTTTGCGCCATAACCGGATGATGAACCGCCCCTTCCTGCAGCGCCGATCCACACGACAGCCGATCTCGCTGGCAGCACAATGCCGCACTGCCAATGGCTTGCGTGACGAGGGCGAGATTTCGGACATCACGGCAGAGGGCTGCTGCGTGGCGACGACGGGGCTGCTTTTCCGCGTGGGCATGCGCGTGGTGATTCGTCCGCAGGCGCTGGAAGGGCTGACCGGCATCATCCGCTGGATCAGCGGAGACTGCGCCGGCGTCGAGTTCGACCGGCCGCTCCACGGGCCGGTGGTGGACCATCTGGTGCGCCTGCACGCCACTTTCACGCCGGAGTGGCGCGCCGTCGGCTAACCGCCCTTCCTACCCTCGCCGCCCCTTTCCGACTGTCTCTCTTCAAGCGGGCAGGCCGTCACCTTTTCGCCGGGGCGGTATTTCCCGGCGGCGCGGCCAATCTCCTCGCCAGCGTCCCGCACCCACGTATCCTCCCGGCAAAGACATGCGCGGCGAAAAGCCGGCACTTCGCCATCCGGGAGAGAACCATGGCCCATGCAGCCGGCAACACGCCGGATATTCCCAACCACCCCAAGGCCGTCCGAATGGGCGTGATCGCGGGGGTTTCGCATAATCTGGTGATCGGCACCGTGATGGGGTCCTTCGGCATCCTGCTGGCGTCGGTCGAGCAGCGCCTGGGCGTCAGCGCAGAGGCGGCGGCGGCGGGGATTCCGCTGGTCCTGGTCGGCTCGTCGATACTCGCGCCTTTCGTGGGCGTGCTGATCGCGAAAGTCTCGCTGCGGCTGCTCCTGCTGGTGGGCGCCCTGCTGACGGTGGGCGGCTATCTGCTGCTGGCCTTCACGCAGAGCTATGCGCTCTACCTCGTCGCTTACGGCCTGTTCTTCGGCCCCGCCCTGAGCCTGGCCGGATCGGTGGGCCCGGCCACCCTGGTGACGCGCTGGTTCCATCGCAATCGCGGACTGGCGCTGGGCGTGGTGCACTTGCCGGTGGTGATCGCGGTCATGCCCTGGCTGCTCCACGAGACGCTCGACGGCGTGGCGCCCACCACCATCTACCTCGCGATCGGACTGGTGGCCGCGGCGGTCATGATCCCGCTCAGCCTGATGACCATCGACCATCCTCCCAGCGGGGAGACCGCCGCGCCCGCGGCCGGCAGCCGGCGCACGTCGGACGGCTCGCTCAGCGTGGCGCAGCTCCTTGCCAGGCCGCGCTTCTGGGCGCTGTGTCTTGCGGGAATCGCCAGCATGACGAGTTCGGTGATGCTGGGTTCGCTGCTGGTGCCCATGGGCGAATCCTGGGGCTTCACCAGGGCCGAGTCGGCGCAGCTCCAGTCGATCATGTCGCTGGCCGGGATCGCCGGATCGGTGATGTTCGTCTGGATTGCCGACAAGCTGGGCGGCGGTCGCTCTCTGGCGCTGATCGGTTTCGATTGCGCCCTGCTGTGGCTGGTCCTGCTGCTGCACCCGCCCTTTGCCATGACCGCGGTGGTGGTGGCGCTGATCGGCATGCACGGCGTGGGCGCGATCCCGACGCTGGGCCGCGGCTTGTCAGACAGCTTCGGCCAGGCGAGCTACAGCCGGGGCTTCGGGCTCAACACGCTGATCGGGCTGCCGTTCATCGCTTCGGCAGTGATCGGTTCGGCCAAGGCCTTCACGCTTACCGGCAGCTATGATGCCGCGATCAAGGGCATGGTGGTGTTCTTCGCACTCGCGGTCGCTTTCGGGCTCTACGGAGCGACCGGCCCGAAAGTCGAAGGCCCGCGCGCCTCGCTGGAACCCGAGCCGGAGCTGGCCTGAGCCTGCCTGAACCCGGCCTCTCGCCGATCGCGGATCAGCCGCGGTCGGCAGCGGCTTTGAGTTGCCCGCGCACCGGATAGCCGTGGCCGTCCGGGATCATCAGCCATTCCTCGCCCTCGATCGTCTCGATCCGGGGGTGGATGCGCTCCACGGGATGGCGCCGGATATCGACCAGCGCGTCCGCGTGACTGGCAAAGCGGGCAAGGCGCTCCAGATTGCGGCGGGTGGGAAAGATCACCGCGATCTCGCCGCGCGCAGTCATGTCCAGCGCCTGGGCCGCGCTCGTCCAGAACAGGCGGGTATTCTCCGTGGCATCGACCGTGACGTCCACCGCGCCGGTGCCGAGGTCGGTGACGAAGAAGCGCGTGTCGAAGCCCTTGTCCCACGGCGGACACCAGTGCGCGTAGAGCACGAGGCGTTCGGGGGCGAGGTCCCAGCCGAAATGTTCCAGCACCGGCGCCAGCGTGCCGCGTTCCAACAGGAGCAGGCGGCCCTGGGCGGCTTCCTCGGCACTGACGGGCCGGTGCGTGGCGACCATCAACCCCGTCTCTTCCAGGGTTTCGCGAATGGCGGCGATGCGCGCGGAGGCGAGTTCGATGGGTTCTGAGGGCAGGAGCGCGGCGGCCAGTTCGCGGTCGGCCGGGTCGACGCGGCCGCCTGGAAACACCGCGGCCCCTCCGGCGAAACGCATTTCGCGGGCGCGCTGGACCATCAGCAGTTCCGGTGGGCCGCCATCGGCCGCGTTGCGGAAGATCACCAGGGTCGCTGCCGGCACCACTTTGGGGCCATCCGCCGGCATCGGATCGTTGCTGGGAGCATAGAGAGTCATGCCCGCGAGTTTGCGTGCCCTAGGCGGAGAGGCAAGCGGAATTGTCATGCCGGCCTTGCGCGACGATCCGGCTGAAAACTGTCGGGCGGCTTTACACTTGCAGGGTTCCTGGAAGGCGCGGGTGCATGGCCATTGGCGGAAAACCGGGAGATTTGCCATTTGGCATGGCTCATGCTTATAGGATAACGTACCCTCGAGTAGTCTCGAACGAGACGGGGCCGAATGTCTCCCGGCCCCGTCTCCCCGAGCCCTCCACCCCCCGAAATCGCCCCTCCGAAGTTTGCGCCCCAGGCGGGGTGCATCTGCATCTGCGAAGGGAGGGCGCGCACGAAAAAGCGCCCGGAGTTGCCCCCGGGCGCCTTGGCATTCGCTCGATCCGGGATCAGCCTTGGGTGGCGAGGCCGGTATCGATGAAGAGCTGGTGCAGTTCGCCAGCCTCGTACATTTCCATCATGATGTCGCTGCCGCCGACGAATTCGCCCTTTACGTAGAGCTGCGGGATCGTCGGCCATTCCGAATAGGCCTTGATGCCCTGTCGGATGTCCATGTCCTGCAGCACGTCGACGCTCTCGTAAGGCGCGCCGAGCTGTTCGAGGATGGCGATCGCGCGGCTGGAGAAGCCGCACTGCGGGAACAGCGGGGTGCCCTTCATGAACAGGACGATGTCGTTGTTCTTTACAATCTCGTCGATGCGCGCGTTGACGTCGGACATTTCAATAAACCTTCAGACTAGACCATGAACGTATCATGCTCTGCGTTTCTTTTGTTCGCCGCATTTTCCGGGCCGTCGGGTGATTTCACCTGACTTGAAAATGCTCCGATGCCGGCTTCAGTTGGGGACGGCGGTGGTGAGTTGCAAGGCGTGGAGCACGCCGCCCATGCGGCCGCCCAGGGCTTCGTAGACCATCTTGTGCTGGGCCACGCGGGGCTTGCCCGCGAAAGCGGCGCTGGTGACGCGCGCGGCATAGTGGTCGCCGTCACCGGCAAGATCCGTGATCTCGACCGATGCGTCGGGCAGGGCGGTGCGGATCATGGCTTCGATTTCGCTGGCGGACATGGCCATGGCCTGGTTCCTTTCGTTCGGCTCTTGGCCGGGGCATTTTCAGGCCGGACCGGAATGTCCGGCGCGGCCCGAAAACGACTGTTCAGCCCAGGAAGGCGCGGCGCGCCTCGACCTGCTTGGCTTCGAGTGCGGTGCGGATTTCGTTTTCGGACGCGTCCACACCGGCAGCAATGAGATCGCCCAGCAGCTTGCGGATCACGTCCTCGTCGCCGGCTTCCTCGAAGTCGGCCTGGACGACGGCCTTGGCGTAAGCCTCGGTCTCGGCGGAAGAAAGCCCCATGCGCACGGCGGCCCATTCGCCCAGCAGGCGGTTGCGGCGCGCCTGGATGCGGAACTGGGTGTCTGCGTCATGCACGAACTTGGCCTCTTCAGCGCGTTCGCGGTCCTGGAAACTCGTCATCGGATAACCTCGATCTAGGGCTTATCCTGCCGATAGGGCGCGAAGCGGGTCGGGGCAATGGCGATTTGCGATGCGTCGTCCCGGACCGGGTCCGGGACGACAGCCGGTTCAGGCGCTCGCCGGAGTCTTCGCCAGGAACGGCAGGTCGCTGCGCGCCCTGGCCTCGTGGGCCGAGATGGCATCGCCCTGCGCCATGGTCAGGCCGACTTCGTCGAGCCCGCCCAGCAGGCAGTGCTTGCGGAACGGGTCGATCTCGAAACCGTAGCGATCCTGGAAGCGCGTGGTTACGGTCTGGGTTTCCAGGTCGATGTCGATCGGATCGGTCTGCGCCACTTCCATCAGCCGGTCGATCGCCGCCTGCGGCAGCGCCACGGTGAGGATGCCGTTCTTGAAGGCATTGCCCGAGAAGATGTCCGAGAAGCTCGGCGCGATCACGCAAGTCACGCCCATGTCGAGCAGCGCCCAGGCGGCATGTTCGCGGCTGGAGCCGCAACCGAAGTTGTCGCCCGCGATCAGGATCGGCGCGCCTGCGAACTCGGGGTCCGCAAAGACGTTGTCCGGTTCCTTCTTCACCGCCTCGAACGCGCCCTTGCCAAGGCCTTCGCGGGTGATGGTCTTGAGCCAGTGGGCCGGGATGATGACGTCGGTGTCGACGTTCTTGCGGCCGAACGGGATGGCCCGTCCGGCGACGTGGGAAATGGCCTGCATCAGTCGGTCTCGGGCGCCTGTTCGGGGTGCAGCGGCTTTTCGTTCGCGCGGGCCTTGCGGCGCTTCACGAAGAGCAGGGCCGCGGCGATCGCGGCCGAGCCGATGGCGGCACCGGCTGCCAGAGCGGCGCGGCCGGCGAGGTTGTTTTCGGAATCGTTGGACATGTCGTTCTTATCCTACCAGTTCGCGCACGTCGGTGAGCTTGCCGGTCACCGCGGCGGCGGCGGCCATGGCCGGGCTCATCAGGTGGGTACGGCTGCCGGGGCCCTGGCGGCCGGTGAAGTTGCGGTTGCTGGTCGAGGCGCAGCGTTCGCCTGCCGGCACTTTGTCGGGGTTCATGGCGAGGCAGGCCGAGCAGCCCGGTTCGCGCCATTCCAGGCCCGCTTCGATGATGATCCTGTCGAGCCCTTCGGCCTCGGCTTGGGCCTTGACCAAGCCCGAGCCGGGGACGACGATCGCCCACTTCACGTTGTCTGCCTTGTGGCGGCCCTTGAGCACGGCGGCGGCGGCGCGGATATCCTCGATGCGGCTGTTGGTGCACGAGCCGATGAAGACGTTCTGCACTTCCACTTCGGTGAGGCGGGTGCCGGGGGTGAGGCCCATGTAGTCGAGGCTGACCTTCACCGCGTCACGCTTGGAGGCGTCGGCGAAGTCTTCCGGCGCGGGAACGACGCCGCCGATGGCCGACGTGTCCTCGGGGCTGGTGCCCCAGGTGACGGTCGGCTGGATATCCTCGGCGCGGATCGAGACGGTCTTGTCGAACGTCGCGCCTTCGTCGGTCGCCAGGTTCTTCCACCAGGCCAGGGCCTTGTCCCAGTCATCGCCCTGCGGGGCGTAGGGGCGGCCTTCGACATAAGCGAACGTGGTCTCGTCCGGAGCGATCAGGCCGGCGCGGGCGCCGCCCTCGATCGCCATGTTGCAGACGGTCAGGCGGCCTTCGACGGACATTTCCTCGAAGACGTTGCCGCGAAACTCGATCACATAGCCGGTGCCGCCGGCCGTGCCGATCACGCCGATGATGTGGAGCACCACGTCCTTGGGGGTGATGCCCGCGCCCAGCTTGCCGTCGACGCGGACTTCGAAGCTCTTCGACTGCTTGAGCAGCAGGGTCTGCGTGGCGAGGACATGTTCGACCTCGCTGGTGCCGATGCCGAAGGCCAGCGCGCCGATGCCGCCGTGGCAGGCCGTATGGCTGTCACCGCAGACGATGGTGGCGCCGGGCAGCGAGAAGCCCTGCTCGGGGCCGACGACGTGGACGATGCCCTGCTCGGCATCGGTGGCGTCGATATAGCGAATGCCGAATTCCGGCGCATTTCTCTTGAGCGCGGCCAGCTGCTGCGCGCTTTCGGGGTCGGCGATGGGCAACACATGCCCCTGCGCATCCTTGCGCGCGGTGGTCGGCAGGTTGTGGTCGGGAACCGCAAGGGTAAGATCGGGGCGCCGCACCGGGCGGCCGGCCACGCGTAGGCTTTCGAAGGCCTGCGGGCTCGTCACTTCGTGGACGAGGTGCCGGTCGATATAGATGAGGCTGGTTCCGTCGTCTCGCGTGTCGACGACGTGGGCGTCCCAGATCTTCTGGTAGAGGGTGCGCGGTTTCGTGGTCATGGTGAAAGCGCGATTAGGCCCGCCCGCCCCGCAATTCAAGGGGAACGGGCGTGCCTTTTCGCGCAACATTATTCGCTAAGCGGTCAACCGGGGCTTCTCGCCCCGGCTGCCTGCGCGTCGCGGCCCTCAGCGGCGGTGGCCGTTGCGGTCGTTGCGTTCGGCATGGAGCGCGGCGTGGACGCGGTCGATCCGGCCCTGCAGGGTCTGCATCTCGCGCGGGCTCAGGCCGCCGCGGGCGTAAGTCGAATGGAGACGCTGGATCTGGACGGCGTCGTTGCGCAGGCCGGTGGCTTCACGCTGGCTGATCGTGCGGCGGGCGGCGGCGCGGTCGATCTCGCCGCGCAGTCCGGCGATGTCCGAGCGGATCTTCGCTTCGCGATTGGGCGTGATGCGCGCGGCTTCGCGGTGCGGCGCGGCCGCTTCGGCAATGCCCGGCGCGACGGCCGAGAAACCCAGGGCCGCGACAAGGGCGGGAGCGATGAAACGGGTGATCTTGCGCATGGGACTTTCCTTCTTTTTCCGGGATTTGTTCCGTGCATTCAGATTTAGAAGTCTCAACATGAACGGCAGAAGACTCACCGGTCACAGTCCTGTCGGCATTTGTAACTAAGTGTCGCAGCCACGAGACTGTAGACGGCCTCTGCGACCCGACGGGAGAGGCCGYCTGAAAGATAAGGAATGCAGGGCAGCCGTACCGGCCCCGCGCCGCTGCGGCTGCATCTGCATTCCAAACTTTCCCCTCCTGGCTGCCCGCCGCGCGGCACATTCCGCCGGCACCGTCATTTGACCATCCTCGGCACCTGACAAGGCGCAGCCAAGCGACTAGAACGAGGATCATGTCGTTTCTCTCCGCCGCTCTGATTGTGCTCGCTTCTGCCGCAGCGATGGAATTCGTCGCCTGGGCGAGCCATAAGTACATCATGCATGGGGTCGGCTGGGCCTGGCACCGCGACCATCACGAGCCGCACGACAACCTCCTCGAAAGGAACGATCTCTACGCGCTGGTCGGCGCGGCGATCAGCATTTCGATGTTTGCGCTGGGTTCGCCGCTGGTCATGGGCGCCGGGGCATGGGCGCCGGGAACCTGGATAGGGCTGGGCGTACTGCTCTACGGCGTGATCTATACGCTGATCCACGACGGTCTCGTCCATCAGCGCTATTTCCGATGGGTGCCCAAGCGCGGCTATGCCAAGCGGCTGGTCCAGGCGCACAAGCTGCACCATGCGACCATCGGCAAGGAGGGCGGGGTGAGCTTCGGCTTCGTGATCGCGCGCGATCCGGCCGTGCTGAAGCAGGAACTGCGCCGCCAGCGCCAGCAGGGAATCGCCGTGCTGCGGGACGCGGTGGAGTAGCGCTGCGAGCCCCTCTTCCCGGATCAAGTCCGGGGCGACGTCGTGGCTATTCCGCGCGCGTCCAGATCCAGGGGCCGATCACCAGCAGCACTCCGGCCGGGATCAGCACCCAGGGCCAGCCCACCGTGAACCATGTGAAGGGAATCGAAGCGCTCATCGCCAGGATCGCGGAGACCTTGCCCTTGCGGCTGATCGCGCGCCGGTCGCGCCAATCGCGCAAGTGGCGACCGTGGGTAGGGTGGTTGTAGAGCCGCTCGGCCCATTCGGGATGGCTCTTGCCGAAGCACCAGGCCGCCAGCAGGTAGAACACCACCGTAGGCATGACCGGGAGGAAGATGCCGATCGTTCCGAGCGCGACGAAGAACAGCCCCGCTGCCATCCAGAGCGGGCGGCTGGCCTTCTTCAAGTCGTGCTGCCTGCGTTCTGTCCGGAGGCGTAGCGGGCGGCCGTCTCGCGGATCAGCGCGATCATGTTCGGCACGCCCTGCGTCCGGTTGGACGAGAGCTGGTTCTTGAGGTCGAACGGCGCCAGGGCGGCGGCGATGTCGGTTTCGGCGACTTCGGCGGCGGGGCGGTCCTGCACGGCGGCGATCACCAGCGAGACGATGCCCTTGGTGATGGCCGCATTGCTGTCCGCCAGGAAGTGCAGCGTGCCGTCCTCCCGCGCCATCGGATAGACCCAGACGCTGGCCGAGCAGCCGCGCACCTTGGTGGCGTCCGTCTTCAGCGCGTCGGGCATGGGATCGAGTTCGGCGCCAAGGCCGATCAGCAGGCGATAGCGTTCATCGCCTTCGGAAAACTCGTATTCTTCGCGGATGTCGTCGAGGCTGCGCATCTCTCGCCATTTAAGCGCGGCACGGGGGAGGGCAAGGGGAAGTTGCCTCACGTCGCGGTTCCTGTCAGGGATTTGCCCATGAGTGCACATCCTTTCTACGCCATGCACGAACACGGCTTCGTGCGCGTCGCCGCCTCCACGCCCAAGGTCCGCACTGCCGATGTCGCCTTCAATCGCGATGCCGTGCTGGCGGAGGCGCAGCGCGCGCATGAGGCGCATGTCGACCTGGTGGTCTTCCCGGAACTCTGCATCTCCTCCTACGCGATCGACGATCTGCACTTGCAGGGGGCGATGATCGAGGCGGTGGAAGCGGCCGTGGCGGAGATCGTGCGGGCAAGCGCCGATCTCTCCCCTGTGCTGCTGGTCGGCGCGGCGCTGTCCCACAAGGGGCGGCTTTACAACTGCGCGCTCGCCATCGCGCATGGGCGGCTGCTGGGCGTGGTGCCCAAGTCCTACCTGCCCAATTACCGCGAGTTCTACGAAAAGCGCTGGTTCGCCAGCGGCAAGACGATCAAGGGCCAGACCATCCGCGTGAACGGGCAGGACGTGCCCTTCGGCGTCGATCTCGTCTTCGCGTCCGAAGTGCTGCCGAACTTCCGCTTCGCCGTGGAGATCTGCGAGGATATCTGGGCCGCCACCCCGCCAAGCTCGCTGGGCGCGCTGGCGGGGGCGACGATCCTGTGCAACCTCTCCGCCTCCAACATCGTGATCGGCAAGTCGGACGAACGGCATCTGCTCTGCCGCTCGCAGTCCGCCCGCGCGACGGCGGCCTACATCTATTCCGCTGCCGGGCATGGCGAGAGCACGACCGACCTGGCGTGGGACGGGCAGGGCATCGTCTACGAACTGGGCGACCTGCTGGCAGAGAGCGAGCGCTTCTCGCTGGAAGCCGAACTCTGCATCGCCGATGTCGATGTCGACCGCATCATGATGGACCGCATCCGCGTACCCACGTTCAACGACGCGGGTGAAGTGGCAGGCCGGCCGGACGAGACTTTCCGCACCGTGCCTTTCCGCCATGCCCCGGCGGGCGGCGATATCGGCCTGATCCGTCCGGTCTCGCGCTTCCCCTTCGTGCCCTCGCGCGCCGACAAGCTCGATGCCGACTGCTACGAGGCGTTCAACATCCAGGTGGGCGGGTTGATGCGCCGCATCGAGGCGACGGGCGCCAGGTCGATGGTCATTGGCATCTCGGGCGGGCTCGATTCGACTCACGCGCTGATCGTTGCCGCGCGCGCCTGCGACCGGCTGGGCCTGCCGCGCACGTTCATTCGCGGCTACACGATGCCCGGTTTCGCGACGAGCGAGGGCACCAAGTCAAACGCCTGGACGCTGATGAAGGCGGTGGGCATCCACGCCGAAGAGATCGACATTCGCCCCGCCGCCACGACGATGCTCAAGGACATCGGCCATGCCTTCTCGAATGGCGAGCCGGTCTACGACGTGACGTTCGAGAACGTGCAGGCGGGCCTGCGCACCGATTACCTGTTCCGCCTGGCCAACCAGAACGACGGCTTCGTGATCGGCACCGGCGACCTCTCCGAACTGGCGCTGGGCTGGTGCACGTACGGCGTCGGCGACCAGATGAGCCACTACACGGTCAACGCCGGCGTGCCCAAGACGCTGATCCAATACCTGATCCGCTGGTGCGCCACGACCGACCAGTTCGGCGCAGAGACCGAAGAGGTGCTGCTGGCGATCCTCGGCACCGAGATTTCGCCCGAACTCGTGCCTGCCGGGGCGGACGGCGCGATCCAGAGTACCGAGGCGAAAATCGGGCCTTACGAACTCAACGACTTCTTCCTGCACCACATCGTGCGCTTCGGGCAGAAGCCGTCGAAAGTGGCGTTCCTGGCGCTCCACGCCTGGCGTGAAGCGGCGGCGGGCACCTGGCCTGCGGGCTTCCCGGACGATCGCAAGAACGCGTACGACCTCGCCACGATCCGTTCCTGGCTGGAGAAGTTCCTGCGCCGCTTCTTCGCGTTCAGCCAGTTCAAGCGCTCCGCCGTGCCGAACGGGCCGAAGGTGTCCTCCGGCGGTGCGCTGTCTCCGCGCGGAGACTGGCGCGCGCCGTCCGATGCCAGCGCGGCGGTGTGGCTGGCGGAACTGGATGCGAAGGTGCCGTAAAAGAAGGCGTCGTCCCGGCCTTGAGCCGGGACGACGTACTCTCAATCCCGCAGCGACTCGATTTCGCGTGCGAGATCCTTTTCGCGGCGCTCGTCGGTGGCGATGCGTTCGAGCACGGCGATGCGCTTGCGCAATTTCTCGACTTCGGTTTCCAGTTCGTGCTCGCGCTCGCCATGGCCGTCCAGTCGGAAGCCCGGCTTTTCTCCGCGCAGTTTCTGGGCACGGAGCCAGGTTACCGCGGCGATCGCGAAGATGACGACTACGGCAGTCCAGAAGCTCATTGGGTCACCTCGCGGCGGGCATCGTGGCGAGCCTCTCGCAGGCTCTCGATCTGACGGGCTACATCATAACCCTGATCCGTGACAATCCGCTCGACGCTGGCGAGGCGGTCCTTGATCGCGCCGATCTCTGCGCGAAGCTGGGCGTTTTCCTGGGTGATCAACTGGACACGGGCCTGCGCTTCGGCGTCGTCCTTGGGATAGACGGCCTTGCCCCAGGAATTCTCCAGCGGATAGCCGTGGCGCATGCGCAGCCAGTTGTTGAAGATCCAGCCGCCGATGCCCAGCGCCGTGGCCGTGACCAGGACGGGCATGAGCATTTCGAGCGTTGAGTAATCCATGTTCTTCCGGCCCCCCGTCAGTTCGCGCGCGGCTCGCCGTCCGGGGCGCGCAGCGATTCGATCTGGCGCGCGGTGTCCCAGGCGCCGTCGGTGATGATGGTTTCCAGCACGCGCAGGCGGTTCTCGATCGCGGCATTGGGGGCGGCGTGGCGGGCGGCCTTTTCGGCCGTTTGCCCCGCCGCGATCTCCAGCTTGCGTTCGAGGAAGGCAAGGCGGCGCTTGTAGGCTCCGGCCAGGATCGCCGCTATCGCGACCATCCCGCCCATGAAGGTGGCCAGCCCGACGAAGTCCCCGAAGCTCATTGCCGGGTCGCCTTGTCAGTGGGGGCCTTTTCGGTTTCGCGCACGTCGCGCAGGGCCTCGATCTGGAGCGCGGTATCGTAGCCGCCGTCAGTGATGATCCGTTCGAGCACCCGCACGCGCTCTTCCAGCTCGCGGGAGTGGGAAGCGTATTGCGCGGCCTTTTCGGCGGTGGCCGTCACCTGCAGTTCGGCCATGCGGCGCTGGTGCCGGGTCCAGATCGCGAAGCCCGCAATCATGAACGGGGCCAGCGGGATGAGGAGGGCGAGAGTGTGAGAATCCATCTTGGGCTAATCCCTGTTACCCGGTGTTGGCAGCCTGCGTATCAGCGCAGACTGTCGATTTCGGCGGCGAGGCGCGAATTGCTGCTGGTGTAGTGCGCTTCCATCTCGGCGACGCGGCGGTCGATGTCCGAAAGTTCGCTGCGCAGGCGACCGGAACGGTTCGGTGCCGAGCGCATCAGGTTGTGTCCGAAGCCCTGGCGATTTCGGCGGCGTTCCATGCGGCGCAGCAGGCGCTCTTCCTCGTCCTCGCTGTAGAGGCTCATCGGCCGCTTGTCCGCCATGAGGGCGACGGCGATGTAGATCGGGATCGTCACGAAGGAGACGAAGAAGGTCAGCAGCACGGCTGCGATGCGAATCCAGAGCGTGTCGACGCCGGTATAGTCCGCAATGCCGGAGCAGACGCCGGCCAGCTTGGCGTTCGACTTGTCGAGATAGAATTGTCCGCGTGACACTGGTTGTTCCCTTTCCCTCGGGCTGCCCGGCGTGGATCCGGGCTTGCCCGTTATGACAGTGGTCGGGTCGGCAGACCCCGGTTCCCGGTCATGGCCCTTCGCGGGCGGCATGTACGTTTCGGCAAGGCACCTGCCGGGATGTCAGGTGTGCCGCTGTCATTCCGGCGTCGACTGGCCTGCGGTCGGCTGGCCTGCGGTCGATTGGCCATTCCCCATCGCGCGCTTCATCTCGGCGAGTTCGGCGTCGATCGTATCGCCGTCCTGCAAGGCGGCGATTTCCTCGGCGAGCGTCGGCTGGCGGCTGTCGCCCAGGCTCATCGCCTCGGCACGGCCTTCGGCATAATCGACGCGCCGCTCGAGCTGGTCGAAGCGTACCAGGGCCTCGTCCACGCGCTCGCTCGACAGCAAGGTCCGCAGTTTGACGCGATTCTCGGCGCTCTGCAAGCGAGCGGCGATCGAGGATTGGCGGCTGCGGGCCTCGCGCAGGCGGTTCTGCAGCTTTTCGATGTCTTCCTCGTAAGCGCGCAGGGCATCGTCGAGCACGGCGATCTCGGCACGAAGCTGCTCGGCCATATCGCCGGCCTTCTTCTTTTCGAGCAGGGCGGCGCGGGCCAGGTCCTCGCGGTCCTTGCTCAGCGCGAGCTGGGCCTTGTCGCCCCAGTCGTGCTGAAGCTGGTCCAGCTTGCCGACATGGCGGCGCAGTTCCTTCTGGTCGGCAATGGTGCGCGCGCTGCTGGTGCGCACTTCGACGAGGGTTTCCTCCATCTCTAGGATGATGAGGCGGATCATCTTCCCGGGGTCTTCGGCCTTGTCCAACATGTCGTTGAAATTGGCGGCGATGATGTCGCGGGTGCGGGAGAAGATACCCATCCTGGCGGTTCCTTTGATCGAGGTGGGATTGAACTTGCGGGCCTGGCTGAAGCGCGGCTCCCGGAAGAAGGAGCCTTCGCCCGAACCGGAGGCGGTGTCGAACGGGCGGGCGCGCCTTTCCTGAAAGCGAGGAGCGTCCTGCTCCGATGCTTGCAGGATTTCGATTTCCGCGTCGAGCCTGCTCACTGCAGCGGTGCTCCGCAAACGGGAGCGGCATGGGCCGGCGGGGCGATGCGGTCGCTCATGGCGAAGAGGTTCAGCGTGCCCATGGCGAGCACGGCAGCGATGATCGCCCAGTCGAGCTTGCTGCGTTCCCGCCCATTGGCCTGGAAGCTGGCCGGCTGCTTGCTCGGGTGGCTGCTGGCAACGATGCTGGCGTTCTGGAAGGACATCCTGGTGTTCCTCTGTCGGATCTCGTGAATTTGCCCATGTCATCGCAAGGGGCGTGCCAAACTCGAAAACATGCGGATTTCTGCGATTTCAGACGCTTGGTGGGGGAGGGCGCAAAAGATGAATTGCCAATGAATGGTGAAATTCGCTAATAGTTGGGAATGGAGCGAGACGTTCAATTCATCGGTCAATCCACCGCCTTCCTCGACGCGGTGGAGCGCGCCAGTCGGGCCGCGGCGGTGCGGCGTCCGGTGCTGGTCATCGGCGAGCGCGGGACCGGCAAGGAGCTGATCGCCCAGCGGCTCCATCACCTCTCGCCGCGCTGGGGCGAGCCGCTGATCACCATGAACTGCGCCGCCTTGCCGGAAACGCTGATCGAAGCGGAGCTGTTCGGGCACGAGGCTGGGGCTTTCACCGGCGCGGTGCGGGCAAGAGCCGGCCGGTTCGAGGAAGCGGATCGGGGGACGCTGTTCCTCGACGAGCTGGGCACTCTGTCGATGGCCGCGCAGGAGCGGCTGCTTCGGGCCATCGAATATGGCGAGATCGCGCGAATCGGTGCCTCGCGCCCGGTGCAGGTCGACGTGCGCGTGGTTGCCGCCACCAATGCCGACCTGCCGCGCATGGCCGAGCAAGGCACGTTCCGCGCCGACCTGCTCGATCGCCTGAGTTTCGAGGTCATCAACCTGCCGCCGCTGCGGGCGCGGGAAGGCGATGTCTACGAACTAGCCGACTACTACGGGCGGCGCATGGCGAGCGAGCTGGAGTGGGATACCTGGCCCGGTTTCTCGCCGCAGGCCATGGCGGTGCTGGAGGCGCATGACTGGCCGGGCAATGTGCGCGAGCTGCGGAACGTGACGGAGCGCGCAGTCTATCGCTGGGCGAACGAGCACGCGCCGATCGCCGAAATCGTCTTCGATCCTTTCGAGAACCCGTGGATGCCCGCCGCCGCTGCCGAGCCTTCCCCCGCGCCGATTCCGGCGGCCGCCGTCCCGGCAAGGCCGGCGCCGGCTGCGCCCGTAGAAGCGGGCGCCGGGCTGCGGGCTTCGGTAGAGGCTTACGAACGCGGGCTATTGGTCGAGGCGCTCGACCGGCATCGCTGGAACCAGCGCCGCGCGGCGTCGGCTATGGGATTGTCCTATGACCAGTTGCGCCATTGCATGAAGAAGCACCGCCTGTCGGAAGGCGGGCAGGCGCCCTCCGCGCCGCCATCGGCCCAGTCACGGCCGCGAAATCTCGGTGAATAACAAGCATTAAGTGGCCGTTTAGGAAAGCCTGTCTGCCGTTTTGCTTTAATTTTCCCTAGTGGGATTTGCCGTTATAGTGCACGGAAGGCGCGAATGAGGGCCGATGTGCAAGAGATAACCGACATTTCCGAAGCAACAGGGTTGTTGGAAAACTTGACGTCCAAGCAGGTCGAAGTTCTCGACCTGCTGCTGATGCACCGTACCACCAAGGAAATCGCCCGCGAAATCGGCATCGCGCCGAACACGGTGGACCAGCGCATCAATGCCGTGCGCGACAAGTGGGGAACCCTCAACCGCAAGGATACGGCGCGCCTTTATGGGCAGCTCGTGGAGCTATGTGGCAAATCCACATATGGCTTTTCCCGTATCGACGCGGGGTCGGGAGAGGGGGATGAGAGCGATCAGGATCTGACGGCGGATCCGGTCTTCGTCCTCTCCGATGCACGGCCCATGGCACGGCATCCCGATTGGTTCGATGCCCGGGTTGCCGAGCCGGCAGGCCTGGAGGCATTCGATGCAAGGTTCGGAAGGGCGGGGCGCGTAGGGGCGGTTTTCTTGCTGGCGTTGATCATGGCGGTGACCCTTGCGGCCACCCTGGCGATCGCCGAGGCTCTGGAAAAACTGCTTTAGCGGCGCGCTGGTCCACCGATCCGGCCCACCGACCCGGTGATCTTTCTTGCCGGATGCCTTCGATCTCGGAATTCCCCGTGGGAGGCGACGAATATGACACCGGATATTGTCGGAATGCGGATCACCCGGAGCATCCAGTCGGTCGAGAACGACATGGATGAGCTTCTCGCCAAGGCCAGCGAACTCATGGCGGAAATCGCTCGCGGCCGCCTTGCGATCGTCGATAACGCCCATAGCACCCAGCGCCCGATGGCGCGCGTTGCAGCCATGCAGCGCAGCCTGATCGAGGCCCGCTCCGAACTGGTGCGTGCGCATAGCGACCTGTCGAAGCTGGCAGAGACGATGGATATTCCGGTCCGCTGCCCGGACAAGGCCGAAGGCGAGCATCAGCCGCTCGCCGAAATCGCGGCCTGATCGGGGACTCGTTCGAAATGGGGAGCGTCCTTGGGAAACTCTGAACAGCTTGCTTTCTTCCTGCTGCTGGTCGTCGCCGTGGCGCTGGCCTTCTGGCAGGGCGGCGCGCCCGAACGGTGGGGCGCCGCGATCATCCTGGCGATGGTCCTGCTGCAAGTCGGCGGAGAAAGCCTGCTGCCCAGTCGTTTCAGGAGCGTGGATCCCACGTCGCTGCTGACGGATGCCGTGGGAACGGCCGGTTTCGGCTATCTCGCGCTCCAGGCCCGAAGGATTTGGCCGCTATGGGCAACCTCGTTGCAGTTGTTGAGCCTCAGCGCGCATTTCGCACGATGGGCGGACATCGGAATTCCGCCAACGGTCTACGCCGTGATGCGGGGGACGCCCACGTTCCTGGCGCTTTCGGCGATAGCGATCGGTACGATCCTGCATGTCTGGCGCAAGCAGCGGCTTGGCAACGATCCCTCGTGGCAGGACTGGTCCCGGGTTGCAGTCGCATCCGGCCGCTCTCGCGAAGTCTCCTCGAAACGCTGGTAACCCACCTGGGCTGCCTTCGCCGCGAGGTGATGCTTGAACTGCCTTTCGATGCCGAAGGGCGGCTGGTGGGACAAGTGGCCTGCACGACAGGCTGCGAGGCCACGATCAGGGCCGGCTCCCGGTCGCTTTTGCAACGCGTGCTGGAGCATCGGGCCGTCGGCCTGGTGCTGGTGCACAACCACCCTTCCGGCGATCCGCTGCCCAGCCGGGCGGACGTGATCGCCACGCGCCGGCTCTCCGCCTTGTGCGAGACCGCGCGAATCGAGCTCCACGACCACCTCGTGGTCGGAGGACGCAGCGCGGTCTCCATGCGACGGGCCGGGCTGATGAGTCGCGCCGTGACGTGACTCCCAACTTACCGGCGGGCGGCCCTCCCCCCGCTGGACGCAGGCCGGGCGAGCCCCCCCCCACCCGAACACTCGCCCGGCCTGCACTTTTTAATCGACCTTTCCGATCGGCAAGAACGGGCGCCCGTCCGTTTTCGAGCGGCACCGGCCCACGCCCCGGCAATGCCTTGGCCTGAAGCCGCGGACATCGGTTTCGCCCGACCGGCAGACCGGAATCCTCTCTCTTGCTTTTTACCGGCGATGCGCTTATCTGCGCCTCATCCCGACATTGGTGACACAAGGTTCGGGCTGGCGCCGGAAGGGGCCGGCGCGAAACTGCGTTGCCGAACAGCACGATTTTTACCGGAGATACGGCTTGGCCGACATTGCACGCATTACCGAAGTCATCGAACCTGAGGTCAACGCCCTCGGTTTCGACCTGGTGCGCGTGCGAATCTTCGGCAAGAGCGAAGTGGGCGACGATGAGATCGCCCTGCAGATCATGGCCGAGAACCCGGCCACCGGCCAGCTCGTGCTGGATGACTGCGTGAAGCTTTCGCACCGCATCTCCGATCGCATGGACGCGCTGGAAGAAGCCGGCGAAACGCTGATCGAGGAAGCCTATCGCCTCGAAGTCAGCTCGCCCGGCATCGATCGTCCGCTGACCCGCCCGAAGGATTACGCCAACTGGGCCGGGCACGAAGTGAAGGTAAGCCTGACCGCACCCGTGGAAGGCAACCGCAAGGGGCTGACCGGTGACCTGGTCGGCATCGACGGCGATCAGATCACGATCGACGACAAGAAGTCCGGCCGGGTGACTTTCCCACTCGGCGACATTCATTCCGCAAGGCTGGTCCTCACGGACAAGCTGATCGCAGCAACCCGCCCGCTGGATGACAGCGGGGCCGACGAGATTGTCGAGGAACAGGAAGACTAAGCCATGGCCAGTGCGATTTCCGCCAACCGCGCCGAGCTGCTCGCGATCGCGAACTCCGTCGCTTCGGAGAAGATGATCGACAAGTCGATCGTCATCGAGGCGATGGAAGAAGCCATCCAGAAGTCAGCCCGCAACCGTTACGGTGCGGAAAACGACATTCGCGCGAAGCTCGATCCGCGCACCGGCGACCTGCGTCTGTGGCGCGTCGTCGAAGTGGTCGAAGAAGTTGAGGACTACTTCAAGCAGGTGGACCTCAAGCAGGCCGACAAGCTTCAGAAGGGCGCGGCCCTGGGTGACTTCATCGTCGACCCGCTGCCCCCGGTGGACCTCGGCCGCATCGACGCGCAGTCGGCCAAGCAGGTGATCTTCCAGAAGGTCCGCGATGCCGAGCGTGACCGCCAGTACGAAGAATTCAAGGACCGCGCCGGCGAAGTCATCACCGGCGTGATCAAGTCGGTCGAATTCGGCCACGTCATCGTCAATCTCGGCCGCGCCGAAGGCGTGATCCGCCGCGACCAGCAGATCCCCCGCGAAGCCGCCCGCGTCGGCGAGCGCGTTCGCGCGCTGGTCATGCGTGTCGAGCGCCAGAACCGCGGGCCGCAGATCTTCCTTTCCCGCGCGCACCCGGACTTCATGAAGAAGCTCTTCGCGCAGGAAGTGCCCGAAATCTACGACGGCGTGATCGAGATCAAGGCCGCCGCCCGTGACCCGGGTTCGCGCGCCAAGATCGGCGTGATCAGCCACGATCACTCGATCGACCCGGTCGGCGCCTGCGTCGGCATGAAGGGCAGCCGCGTTCAGGCCGTCGTGCAGGAACTGCAGGGCGAAAAGATCGACATCATCCCCTGGAGCGAAGACACCGCGACTTTCGTGGTCAACGCCCTCCAGCCCGCGACCGTCAGCCGCGTCGTCATCGACGAGGAAGAAAGCCGCATCGAAGTCGTCGTGCCCGATGACCAGCTTTCGCTGGCGATCGGCCGCCGCGGCCAGAACGTGCGCCTTGCCTCGCAGCTGACTGCCTCGCAGATCGACATCATGACCGAGGCCGAGGCTTCGGAGAAGCGCCAGAAGGAATTCACCGAGCGCTCGAAGATGTTCGAGGAAGAGCTCGACGTGGACGAGACCCTTTCGCAGCTGCTGGTGGCCGAAGGCTTCAGCGAGCTTGAGGAAGTCGCCTACATCGACCTCAACGAACTGGCCGCCATCGAAGGCTTCGACGAAGAACTCGGCCAGGAACTCCAGAGCCGCGCCCAGGAAGCGCTCGAGCGCCGCGAAGAAGCCTCGCGCGAGGAACGCCGCGGTCTCGGTGTCGAGGACGCCCTGTCCGAACTGCCGCACCTCACCGAGGCGATGCTGGTGGTTCTCGGCAAGGCCGGCATCAAGACGCTCGACGACCTGGCGGATCTCGCCACCGACGAGCTGATCGCCAAGAAGCGCTCCGAGCAGCGCCGCCGCGACGGTTCGGTGAACCGCCGTGCGCGTGACGAAGACAAGGGCGGCGTGCTCGGCGAGTACGGCCTGAACGAAGAACAGGGTAACGAAATCATCATGGCAGCCCGCGCTCACTGGTTCGACGAAGAACCGCAATCCGAGGAGGCCGCCGATGCGGAATCCTCGCAATGAGCGCGTAAGCTCCGACATCGACGGCGCCGGGCCGGAGAGGAAATGCATTCTCTCCGGGGAGGTCGGTGCGCGTGAAGACTACATCCGTCTGGCGATCTCGCCGGACGGACTCGTTCTTCCCGACATCCACGCGCGTGCCCCCGGGCGCGGCGCGTGGATCGGCGTTTCTCGTGACACTCTTGAAAATTCGCTCGAGAAGGGCAAATTAAAGGGAGCGATGGCGCGCGCCTATAAAGGTGCCGCGCTCACGATCCCGGAAGACCTCGCCGAACGGATAGAACAGGCGCTGATCCGCGCACTGACTCACCGGCTGGGCCTCGAACTGAAATCGGGCAAGTTGCTTATGGGCTCCGACCGTATCGCGCAGAACGCGCGAGAGGGCCGGGTCACATGGCTTGCCCATGCCGCCGATGCGAGCGAAGACGGCTCGCGCAAGCTCGACCAGGCCTGGAGAGTCGGGAGCGAGGCGGAAGGAAGCGGTCTCAAGGGCACACGCTTGCCTCTGGACCGAGAGACGCTGTCTGTGGCATTGGGCCGCGACAACGTCGTTCACTTGGCGCTGAATGATCGTGGCGCGGCTCAACGAGTCGCTTCGCTGCTGCAGCGCCTTCTGCATTTCCAGGGGCAGCCCCGCACCGAGACGGACGGGGACGGTATGGATGGTAGCAACGGGCCGGCACGCAGCGCCGCGCCCGAGGCGACGAATTGAGACTGAAGGGCACGACGAGAGATATGAGCGAGACCGACAACAAACCGACCCTGGGCCGCAAGCCATTGGGGCTTAAGCGTTCCGTGGAAGCGGGTGAGGTCAAGCAGACCTTCAGCCACGGCCGCACCAACAAGGTGGTGGTCGAGGTGAAGCGCCGCAAGGTGCTCGGCAAGCCGGGCTCCGAAGGCGCTGTCGAGGCCGCTCCCGCGCCCCAGGCTCCCGCCCCGGCTCCGCAGGCCGCTGCCCCGGCCCCGTCGGCTCCCCAGCCCGCACCGCAGCGGGCTGCGCCGCCGCCGGCTGCGCCCCGCAAGCCGATTCCGTCGAACGAGACGCCGCAGGAGCGCGTCGCCCGTCTTCAGCGTGAGGCCGAGGAAGCCCGACTCGCCTCGCTTGAGGAATCGAACCGCCGCGAGCACGAGGAAAAGGTGCGCGCGATGGAAGAAGAAAAGCGCCGCGCCGAAGAAAACCGCGCCCAGGAAAGCAAGCGCGCCGAAGAGGAAGCTGCCAAGGCTCGCGAAGCCGAGGCTGTCCAGAACGCTCCGGCCCAGGATACTGCGGCTCCCGTGCAGGAAGCGCCTGCCGAGACGCCTGCCGCTGCCGAACCGGCCGCAGCTGCGCCTGCCGCCGAAGCGTCGGCTCCGGAAGCCGCCGCGCCTGCCGCCAAGGCGCCTGAAGCTGCTGCGAAGCCGGTTGCTGCCGCGCCCGTGGCCGCTCCGGCTCCCGCGCCGCGCCGCTTTACCCCGGTTGCACGTCCTCAGCCCCGCAAGCCCGAGGCTCCGGCCGCCGCCGCCGGCAACGCTGCCGCAGGCAACGCCGCCGCTGGCAATGCCGGCAATGCAGCTGCCGCAACCACCGGCAATGCCGGCCCCGCCAGCAGCGGCACTGCCGCCGCACCGAAGGGTCCTGCCGCAGCCAAGAAGGGCGCTCCGCCGCCGCCGCCGCGCAGCACGCCGGATCGCGACCGCAAGGGCGGCGACCGCCGCCAGTCGGGCAAGCTCACGGTCAACCGTGCGCTCAACGACGACGAGGGCGCCCGCGCCCGTTCGCTCGCCGCGCTCAAGCGCGCCCGCGAGAAGGAACGTCGTGCCCACTTCGGCGGCCAGTCGCAGCAGCGCGAGAAGCAGGTCCGCGACGTGATCGTCCCCGAGGCGATCACCGTTCAGGAACTCGCCAACCGCATGGCCGAAAAGGGCGCCGACCTGGTGAAGGCGATGTTCAAGATGGGCATGATGGTCACCGTCAACCAGACGATCGACCAGGATACCGCTGAACTGCTCGTCACCGAATTCGGCCACAACATCCAGCGCGTGTCCGAAAGCGATGTCGACATCGACACCTCCATCGACGTCGATGCCGAAGAGACGCTGAAGCCGCGTCCCCCGGTCGTCGCCATCATGGGCCACGTCGACCACGGCAAGACCTCGCTGCTCGACGCGCTTCGCGGCACCGACGTGGTGCGCGGCGAAGCCGGCGGCATCACGCAGCACATGGGCGCGTACCAGATCAAGACCAAGGGCGGTGACCTCGTCACCTTCCTCGACACGCCTGGTCACGCCGCCTTCACCCAGATGCGTATGCGCGGTGCGAACGTCACCGACATCGTGATCCTGGTGGTCGCTGCCGACGACGGCATCATGCCGCAGACGATCGAGGCCATCAATCACACCAAGGCCGCGGGCGTGCCGATGATCGTGGCCATCAACAAGATGGACAAGCACGAGGCCAATCCKCAGAAGGTGCGCGAGCGCCTGCTGGAGCACGAAGTCATCGTCGAAGCCATGTCGGGCGATGTCCAGGACGTGGAAGTCTCGGCCAAGACCGGCGCGGGTCTCGACGATCTGATCGAGAAGATCCTGCTCCAGGCCGAACTGATGGAACTGAAGGCTAACCCCGACCGCGAGGCCGAGGCGACCGTGATCGAAGCCAAGCTCGACAAGGGCAAGGGTCCGCTCGCGACCGTGCTGGTCAACCGCGGCACCCTGAAGGTCGGCGACATCTTCGTCGTCGGTACCGAGAGCGGCCGCGTGCGCGCCATGCTCGACGACAAGGGACGCCAGGTGAAGGTCGCTCCGCCTTCGATGCCGGTGGAAGTCCTCGGTATCGGCGGCGTGCCGATGGCCGGTGACCTGCTCAGCGTCGTGGACAGCGAACAGCGTGCCCGCGAGGTTTCGGCCTACCGTCAGGAACAGGCGACTGCCAAGCGCACCGCCATGGCGCCGGCCAGCATCGACACGATGTTCTCGGCGCTTGCCGCCAAGCAGAACGTCATCGAGTACCCGGTCGTGGTCAAGGCGGACGTGCAGGGTTCGGTCGAGGCGATCAACGCCGCGCTCCATGCCCTCTCGAACGACGAGATCAAGGTGCGCATCCTGCACTCGGGCGTCGGTGCCATCACCGAAACCGACGTGGCCCTGGCTTCGGCCTCGGGCGCGCCGATCGTGGGCTTCAACGTCCGCCCGAACGCCAAGGCGCGCGAGCAGATCGAGAAGACCAAGACCCCGATGATGTACTACGACGTCATCTACGAGCTGACCGCCGAGGTCGCGAAGCAGATGGCCGGCATCTGGGGTCCGGAGCGCATCGAAACCGTGGTCGGCCGCGCCGAAGTCAAGCAGGTCTTCCCGGCCGGCAAGCGCGACAAGGCCGCCGGTCTGCTGGTCGTCGAAGGCTTCATCCGCAAGGGTCTCAGCGCGCGTCTTACCCGCAACGACGTCATCGTTTCGGCAACGACGATCTCCTCGCTGCGCCGCTTCAAGGACGACGTGGACGAAGTCCGCGCCGGTCTGGAGTGCGGTGTGGTCCTGGCCGACACCAACGACATCAAGGCGGGCGACCACCTCGAAGTCTTCGAAGTCAGCCACCGCGAACGTACCGTCGGCTGATATCCGCCGGTTTCGGTTGAAAGACCATGAAACGGCCATCGTCGGGGAAACCCGGCGGTGGCCGTTGCCGTTTGGGCCGCCTGGCCGGACGACGGCGCCCTGCGGCGACGGATGGCGGCTTGCGGGATGACTTGCAGCCTCTCCGCGGCTCGTGCAGGTGAGGAAGCGCCCGGCAGACATGCCCGGCAGCCATTCAGCTTATGGAATCGATGACCCTGCCATGACCCGCTATTGCGCCTTTTTCGAGTCCCTGATCGTGGGCGGCGATCGTCTGTCGATGGCGGACTTGCGCTACGCCTTCGCGCGCGAGGAACTGGAGAATGCCGAAACGGTGATCTCCAGCGGCAATGTCCTGTTCGATTACGAGGACCGTCCGACCGAGGGCCTGGAAGACCTCCTGGCCTACCTGATGCGCGATCGCTTCGACATGGGCGCCTTCGTGGCGGTGCGCAGTCGCGCGGAGATCCGCGCGGCCGTGGAGGAAAACCCGTTCGTGGGCAGCGAGGACACTTTCGTCCATAGCGTGCTGCTGGAGCGGCAACCGACCAAGCAGCAGTTCGGCCGCCTCGTGGGCGACCACGGCAGCATCGGCGCCGAGCGACTGGCGCTGGGCGATCGCTGCCTCTTCGTGGATTTCGGCGGGCCGATGAGCGAAAGTCCGCTGACGATGGCCTTCATCGAAAAGCGCCTCGGCAGCCGGGGTGCGGCGCGCAATGTGCGAACGCTGGCGCGGATCGTCGCGAAGATGTGATGCGCAAAGGGCGCCGCGCTCCGCCAAGCGCGACGCCCCATTGGCCGGTTTCGTCTATCCGGGAGGGATCAGCGGAACATGCCGCTCGTCACGGCGGCAACGATGCCGCTGGTGATGCCGACGAGCAGCAGGTCATTGCCCGAACGCACGTAGTGATAGCCGCGCGGCGGGGCCTTCACATTGCGGTACTTGCGGTAGTCCACGGCCTGGTAGTGCGTGGCGCGGCTCTGGTCGAACTTCTCGCCCTTGCGGAACTGGTGCGGGCTCTTGTCGGCATGGCCGTTACCCGGATGAGAAGTGTCCGCATGCGAAGAGGTGTGGCGGTCCGGCGCGGCCATGGCCGGTGCGGCGACGGTGGGGGCGACGAGCGCCGCAGCAAGCAGGGTGGCGGTGAACTTGTGCATTTCCGGTTCCTCGAAATGGTGGTTTCACAGGGCTAAACCACACAAATGAGCCTTGGAGCCGTAATCAATTGTTGCAAATTGTCGTCGTCCGCCCACATGGAACAAAGCCATGGTACGCCAGCAAGTCACATCCGAACAGCACTCCGTCCGCCTCCTGAAGGTGGGTGAGCAGGTGCGCCACGTCCTTTCCGAGATCCTCACGCGCCAGCAGGTTCACGACGATACGCTGAGCACGCATTCGGTCTCCGTCACCGAAGTGCGCATGACGCCGGACCTGCGCATCGCCACCGTCTTCGTGAAGCCCCTGCTCGGCGAGCATGAGGAAATCGTGCTAAAGGCGCTGCAGACGCATACCGCGTTCTTCCAGCGCGAAGTGGCGCAGCGGCTGAAGCTGAAGTTCGCCGCCAAGATCCGTTTCCGCACCGATGATACTTTCGAAGAGGCGAGCCGGATCGACGCGCTGCTCAACGATCCGCGGGTCAAGCGCGACCTCGAGGACTGATCCGCCCGGTCAGCCGGGTTCGAACGTCAGCGAAACCCGGTCCCACCGGCGCCGCGCCAGATCGGGCGGGCTGATCCAGAACTGGTAGAGCCCCGAGGCTCTCCCCGTATCGCCCCCCGACTCTCTCCCCGATTCTCTCCAATGCCATCCCATCATGTCGTCGCTGGCGAGCTGCAGCAGCAGGATCTCGCCCCGATGGTCGTCGCGCGCCGCACGGTGGCAGCCGCCGGGGCCGAACACTTCGTGCTGGTGRGCATTGGCGAGCCGGTAGCCGGCATTGATCCGCGCGAGTTCCGCATCGGACACTTGCGCCAGAGCTTCCGGCGGCCCCGAAACCATCGCTCGCAGCGAGAAAGCGGAGAGTTCCGCCATCGTCGCCGGCGCGCGGTTCCGCACCAGGTCGGCGCAATCACGGGCCACATGGGCCAGGACATCCTGAAGCACGGCGAATTCGTCGTGGGTCAGCGGCGTCCAGGGATCCCGCTCGCTGGTGAAGCCGTCCATGGCCTGCGTGACTTGCGCGAGCGCGGCCTGCTGCTCGCATGTGGCGTGGAGTTTCGCGTCCTCCCGGTCGAAGGCGCGCTGGGCGGCTTCCAGGCGCAGCGATGTCGTGCCCGGATCGGCGCCCAGCAGTTCGACATCCTCGCGCGCGTCGGCGGTCCTGTCGGTACGTTTGTCCACCAGGCGCGAGGCTTCGTCCAGGGCGGCATGGAAACGCGCGGCCAGGTGGATCGCGCCATGCCACCAGACCCGCTCCACCGGCTCGCGCACGGTCAGCGGCCCGTCGCGCAAGGGATAGCGCATGGCGAGCCACTCGGTCATCGCCTGTTCGACGGCTTGCTCGTTGCCCAGTTCGTGCCGGTCGCGCAGCTCTTCGGGCAGCGGGACGGCAAGCGCTTCCACCGGCCAGAAGGGGTAGAACGCGTCATCCGGGGCCCGGTCCGCCGCGGCCAGTGACAGGCCGCCCTCGCTGCCTGCGGGAGGATCGGTGAACTCGCGGGCTCCGGCCGGGACCGGCACGACGGCGCCGGTCCCAACGAAGAAAGCCAGGGAGCCGGACTTCGGCAGCGGCGTCTCCGGGCAGGCGGCGGCGATTTCGGCCAGGTCGATCTGCGCGGCGAACGGCAGCGCCGCACCGTCGCTGCCGCGCGGCCAGGGAATGCCGGCCAGCTTCGGCAGGCCGCCCAGCCAGCTGGCATCGCCGAACCAGTCCCGCGATCGCGACCGGGCCTTGCGGATCAGCACGACCGGGCGGGGCAGGGGCGCTTCGGGGTCGAACATGTCGGCGCCCATCGGCTGTTCGACGCTCAACGGGTCCGCGGTCAAGGGTTCGGGCCGCCACACCGGGCCGGGGAGCGCCTTGAGCGCCGGCGTTCGGGGCCAGAGCAGCAGTATCGGCGCGCAGAGCAGGGCGCCCAGCACGAGCGGGGCAGCGATGGCGCCGCCGCGTCCCAAAGCGGCGACCAGCGCTGCGGCGGCGCTATCGAACAGGGCGGTGGTCTGTCGGGAGGAGGCGGCGACGTGCGGGGCGAAGGGGGCATCGACGACATATCCGGCCGCCGCTCCAGCCAGCGCGATGATCACGACCAAGGCGATCCATCTCTTCATGCCCAACTCCCTGCCTAGAACTTCGGGCCTCTCGAACTTCGGGGCCTCTCTAACTTCGGGGCCTGTCTAACTTCGGGGCCTGTCTAACTCCAGCTCAGCCTGTTTCCGGCCCTGCCGAGACTCCAGATGCCCGGACGCCGGTTTCGGCTGACGGGATTAGATAACGGCAGGGGCTTTCATTCAAGCGGGGACAATCGCGAGGGACGCCGTGCGGGCGGCCGAGGGGCATGTTATCCCCAACTCCGATGGCTAAACTCTATTTCTACTATGCCAGCATGAATGCCGGCAAATCGGCGACTTTGCTTCAGGCCAACTTCAACTATCACGAGCGCGGCATGCGCACGATGTTGTGGACTGCGGCGATAGACGACCGCAGCGAGTCCCGCGGCGGCGACCATGCGATCGAAAGCCGCATCGGCCTGCACGCATCGGCGCACCGTTTCCTGCCCGATACCGACCTCGTCTCGCAAGTGAGAGCGGCTCATTCGGTGGAGCCGCTGTCCTGCGTTCTGGTAGACGAAGCGCAGTTCCTCACCCCGGCGCAGGCCTGGCAATGCGCCCATGTTGCCGACCGGGAGAACATCCCCGTGCTCTGCTACGGCTTGCGTACGGATTTTCGCGGGGAGCTGTTCCCCGGGTCTGCTGTCCTGCTGGGCATTGCCGATGCCCTGATCGAGCTGAAGGCGGTGTGCCACTGCGGCCGCAAGGCGACGATGAACTTGCGCGTCGATGCTGCCGGAGCCGCGGTGCATGAAGGAGCGCAGACGGAAATCGGTGGGAACGATCGCTATGTCGCGCTCTGCCGCAAGCATTTCGGCGAAGCCATGGCCCGGTGATGCCGGGGCCCCGAATTGGCCGGGGCGAGAGGACCTGCACAATGCCCTTGCGGGGATTTTCGTAGCGGCATCCGCCTCGCCCGGTCCTGCTCCATTGCAGGCGGGGGCGCTCGCCCCTAGATCAGCGCCATGAACCAGACCCTGCTGCAGGCCGCGGCGCTCATCATCCCCCTCATCATCGCCATCGTCTTCCACGAGGTGGCGCACGGATGGACTGCTCTCGCGCTCGGCGATCCGACCGCGCAGGAGCAACGGCGGCTGTCGCTCAACCCGCTGCGACACGTCGACCCGATGGGTACGATCGCGCTGCCGGGGTTCCTGGCGCTGACCGGGCTGCCGATCTTCGGTTGGGCCAAGCCGGTGCCGGTCAACCGCTGGCGGCTCAACGATCCGCGCCGGGGCATGATGGTGGTCGCCGCCGCCGGACCGGGCACCAATCTGGTGCTCGCCGCTGTCGGCGCGTTGCTGCTGGGGCTGCTGGTGCGCTTTGCCGGGAACGCCGAAGGCGCCGGACTGACCTTTGCGGCGATGAACCTCAACAATTTCATCACCATCAACGTCTTCCTGGCCCTGTTCAACTTGCTGCCGATCCCGCCGTTCGACGGATCGCACATCGTCGAGGGCCTGTTGCCGCGCGCCGCAGCGGCGCAATACGAGCGGTTCCGGCCTTACGGTTTCCCGCTGCTGATCGTGCTCCTGCTGGTGGTGCCCTACTTCTTCCCGCAATGGGGCGTGGTGCGGCGCCTGGTCCTGCCGCCGGTGATCTGGGCGACCGATCACTATTACGCGCTGGCGCAGTTCGTGGCCGGGGCCTGAGCATCCGGCCGTCCGGGCGTTGACAAACCGGCCTCGCGGGCCTTGGGGGATGCCATGAATTCCACCGTTCCTCCCCGCCCGGCCCCCCATGGCTGGATCGTCCTCGACAAGCCGCTCGGCCTTGGCTCCACCCAGGCCGTTGCCGCCGTGAAGCGCAACTTGCGCGAGGCGGGTTACGGCAAGAAAGTGAAGGTCGGGCATGGCGGCACGCTGGACCCACTGGCCACGGGTGTGCTGCCGATAGCGCTGGGCGAGGCGACCAAGCTGGCCGGACGCATGCTCGATGCCAGCAAGAGCTACCTCTTCACCGTGCGCTTCGGCTCGGAAACGGACACGCTCGACCTCGAAGGCAAAGTGATCGCGACCAGCGACGTGCGCCCGGACCAGGCCGAAGTCGAAGGCGTGCTGGCGCAGTTCACCGGCCCCATCGAGCAGGTGCCGCCGATCTATTCCGCCCTGAAAGTGGACGGCGAGCGCGCCTACGACCTGGCCCGCGCCGGGCAGGAGGTGGAGATGAAGACGCGCGCGGTCACCGTGTTCGAGCTGCGCCTGGACCGATTCGATGCGGAGGAAGGGGCAACCCTGCTCGCCCACGTCTCCAAGGGCACCTACATCCGTTCCCTGGCGCGGGACATCGCCAGGGCCCTTGGAACCTGCGGAACCGTGACCCTTTTGCGCCGCGTGAAGGCTGGCCCGTTCGACCTGTCCCAAGCGATTTCGCTGGACAAATTGAACGAAATCGGCAAGGGCGCGACGCTTGAACAGATACTCTTGCCACTGGAGGTGGGGCTGGACGACATCCCGGCCATCGACCTCGGTTCGGAGCAGGCAAGGGCGGTCCGACAGGGCCGCGTTCTGACCGAACTGCCCCACGATGACGGGCTCTACTGGGCGCGGGAGGGAACCATTCCCGTCGCGCTCGTGGAGCTTTCGAGCGGAGAAGTCCGCGTTGTCAGGGGGTTCAACCTATCGGATGTCGCGGAGTAAAGTACTATGTCGGTTACCGCTGAAAAGAAGCAGGACATCATTTCGGACAACGCACGCGTCGCTGGCGACACGGGCAGCCCGGAAGTTCAGGTCGCGATCCTCACCGAGCGCATCCGCAACCTGACCGAGCACTTCAAGGCTCACCACAAGGACAACCACTCGCGTCGCGGTCTGCTGGCCATGGTCAACAAGCGCCGCTCGCTGCTCGACTACCTTAAGAAGAAGGATGTCGCGCGGTACAACTCGCTGATCCAGAAGCTGGGTCTGCGTAAGTAAGAACTAACGGGAAGCGGCCCCTAGCGGGCCGCTTCTTGCATTAGAGCGTCTTCCAATCGGGTGGGATCACCTGATGACCCGGAAAACGCGGTAAAACAGAACCAAGGGTCCGTCCGCAATTCGGCGGCAGACCCAGGAGCCCCGAAACGGCTCCACACCGGACCGGGACGGCATACCCGGCAGTAAACCCCGCTGTTGCAATAGGGCCGGCGGGCTGAGGAAAACCTCTTATGTTCGACGTCAAAACCGTAAGCATGGAGTGGGGCGGCAAGACGCTCACTCTCGAAACCGGCCGCGTGGCCCGTCAGGCCGACGGCGCCGTCCTTGCCACCTACGGCGAAACGGTCGTGCTCTGCGCGGTGACCGCCGCCAAGTCGGTGAAGGAAGGCCAGGACTTCTTCCCGCTGACCGTACACTACCAGGAAAAGTTTTCGTCCGCAGGACGCATCCCGGGTGGCTTCTTCAAGCGTGAACGCGGCGCCACCGAAAAGGAAACGCTGACCAGCCGCCTGATCGATCGCCCGGTCCGCCCGCTGTTCCCCGAAGGTTTCTACAACGAAATCAACGTCATCTGCCAGGTCCTGAGCTATGACGGCGAAACCGAGGCCGACATCGTTGCGATGATCGCCGCTTCGGCCGCGCTCACCATCTCGGGCGTGCCCTTCATGGGCCCGATCGGCGCCTGCCGCGTCGGCTTCGTCGACGGCGAATACACGCTGAACCCGAAGCAGAACGCTGCTCTCGAAGACGGCCGCCTCGATCTCGTCGTCGCCGCCACCGGCAACGCCGTGATGATGGTGGAATCGGAAGCCAAGGAACTGACCGAGGAAGAGATGCTCGGCGCCGTCATGTTCGCGCATGACGAATGCCGCAAGGTCGTCAACCTCGTGATCGACCTGGCCGAGCAGGCCGCCAAGGAACCTTGGGAAATCGACCTGTCGGACAACACGGCCGACATCAAGGCGAAGCTCAAGAAGGCCGTCGGCAAGGACGTTACCGCTGCCTACAAGCTGACCGACAAGTCGGCCCGCTCGAACGCGCTGAACGCCGCCCGCGCCAAGGCCAAGGAAGCCTTCTCCGGCGAGACCCCGCAGCTGCAGATGGTCGCCATCAAGACCATGAAGAAGCTGGAAGCGGAAATCGTGCGCGGCGCCATCCTCAAGGACGGCAAGCGTATCGACGGCCGCAAGCTCGACCAGGTCCGCCCGATCGAATCGATGGTCGGCTTCCTGCCCCGTACCCACGGTTCGGCGCTGTTCACCCGCGGTGAAACGCAGGCGATCTGCACCACCACGCTGGGCACCAAGGACGCCGAACAGATGATCGACGGCCTCGAAGGCCTGTCGTACTCGTCGTTCATGCTGCACTACAACTTCCCGCCCTACTCGGTCGGCGAAGTGGGCCGCTTCGGCGCTCCGGGCCGCCGCGAGATCGGCCACGGCAAGCTGGCATGGCGCGCGCTGCACCCCGTGCTGCCCGCCAAGGAAGACTTCCCCTACACCATCCGCATCCTGTCGGACATCACCGAGTCGAACGGCTCGTCCTCGATGGCGACGATCTGCGGTGGCTGCCTTTCCATGATGGACGCGGGCGTTCCCGTGATCCGTCCGGTTTCGGGCATCGCCATGGGCCTGATCCTGGAAGGCGAAGACTTCGCCGTTCTCTCGGACATCCTGGGCGACGAGGATCACCTCGGCGACATGGACTTCAAGGTGGCTGGCACCGAACTCGGCATCACCACGATGCAGATGGACATCAAGATCGCCGGCATCACCAAGGAAATCATGGGCAAGGCGCTCGAGCAGGCCAAGGCCGGCCGCGCGCACATCCTGGGTGAAATGACCAAGGCCCTCGGTTCGGCTCGCACCGAACTCTCGGCCCACGCACCGCGCATCGAGACGATCCAGATCGACAAGTCGAAGATCCGTGACGTCATCGGCACCGGCGGCAAGGTCATCCGCGAGATCGTCGCTGAAACCGGCGCCAAGGTCGACATCGACGATGAAGGCGTGATCAAGATCTCGTCGTCCGACATCGCCCAGATCGAAGCCGCCAAGAAGTGGATCCTCGGCATCGTCGAGGAAGCGGAAGTCGGCAAGATCTACGACGGCAAGGTCGTCAACATCGTCGACTTCGGCGCTTTCGTGAACTTCATGGGCGGCAAGGACGGTCTCGTCCACGTCTCCGAAATGAAGAACGAGCGTGTCGAAAAGCCGACCGACGTCGTCAAGGAAGGCCAGCTCGTCAAGGTCAAGGTCCTCGAGATCGACCCGCGCGGCAAGGTTCGCCTGTCGATGCGCGTCGTCGACCAGGAAACCGGCGCCGAGCTGGAAGACACCCGTCCGGCCCGCGAACCGCGCGAACCGCGCGGCGATCGTGGTCCCCGTGACGATCGTGGCGGCGACCGTCGCGGCCCGCGCCGTGATGGCGGCCGTGGCGGCAACGATCGTGGTCCGCGCGGCGAAGGCCGTGGCGATCGCGGTCCCCGCGGTCCGCGTGACGGCGGCAACGGTGGCGGCGATCCCGACCACCTGCCGGCCTTCCTCAAGGAAGACTGATCGGCTCGGGTCTTGCGACCTGAACGAAAAGAAGAAGGGGCCGCAGCGATGCGGCCCCTTTTTTCGTGCGGTCTATGATCCGGTGCGGGGGTGAGGTGGCGGGCTGCCATCGATCGGCATGGCGTCTTCCTCGTTCTTGTAGGGCCTCGTTCGCGTCAGGCGTCGCCATGTGGAGGCGCGACGCAGCCATCCCGCGCGGCCAGACGCGACGTCGGATGGCAATGACCGGAAGCTGGAAGGTTGTCCCGCTCGTCCTAGCGCCCGGCAGCGGTGAGCAGCGGCATGGCCTTGTCGTCGCTGCGGGCACGGCGCGGGGCGGTGACCACGCGGTTCTTGCCGGACTGTTTCGCGGCATAGAGCGCGCTGTCCGCCATCGCCACCACGTCGCCTGCGCCGGTCGCGGTCTCTGGCACCGTGGCGATGCCGAAGGAGGCGCTGACCGGGGTGCCGTGCGCGGCCGAGAGCGCTTCCACCCGCTGGCGCAGCAGTTCGGCCTTGGCCGCGGCATGGTCGAGGCTGCACTTGGGCATGATGACCAGAAGCTCCTCGCCGCCATAGCGCGCGATCACGTCGGAGGGGCGCAGGGTTTCCACCAGCTGGCCCGCGACATCGCACAGCACGGCATCGCCCTTGGCGTGGCCGTGATCGTCGTTGAGGCGCTTGAAGTTGTCCAGGTCGATCATCAGCACCGAGATCGGCGTGCCGGTGCGCTGGGCCAGATTGATGTAACGCTCCAGCGCGTCTTCCATGTAGCGCCGGTTGTAGAGCCCGGTCAGCGGATCGCGCAGGGACTGGGTGCGCAGCTTCTCGCGCAGGGCGATGTTGGACAGGGCCAGCGACATCGAATCCGCCAGGGCGCGGACCACCCGCGTCACGTCCAGCAGCCTTGCCGAGGCATCTTCCGCCTCGCTGGCGATGACGAGCAAGCCGAACACCTGCCCGCGCGCCATCATCGGGACTTCGATGGTGGAAGCGCCGCCGATCGCGTGCTGGCAGCACAGCGATCCTCCCAGCCTGTCGTTGACATGGGGCTTGCCGCGCTTAAGCGCCCAGCAGCTCCCCGGGAACAGCGTGGCGGGCGGCGCGAAGCCATCCTTCCGGCTCCACGACCGCGCGAGGTCGAGCCGGTCGCGCGAATTGTTGAAGACATAGAGGGCACCGTCGAATTCCGGCAGCAGGCGTTCCGCGCTGGCCATCAGCACGGCACCGGCATCCTCGTGGTCGTCTGCGGCCTGGAGCATGTCCGCCATCGCGAAGAGTTCTTCGACTTGCGCGCGGGCGGCGCCCGTCTGGGCGACCAGTGTGAGATGCCCGTCGAGTTCGGCCACTGCGCGGCGTCCGTAGCGGATGCCGACGCCCAGCGTGAACAGCGCCGTTGCCGCTGCCATCCCCGCCAGGATGCGGGCGGTCGTGCCCTCTGCCAGAACGCTGGACACCGCGCAGACCGCGCAGCAGGCCTGAACGGCATGGACCGACAGGCGCCGTGCTGCTGTCATCGCCTTGTTCGGCGAAAGTATACTATCGCGCTTCTGCATCCGCACCCTGCTTCGTCGAAACACGCAAGCTAACGCGTGACGACTAAGGAAGCGTAACAAACACCATTAAGATGGCGTTATTGCCCATTAACTTGAAGTAATTACGTGGAAAAACCGGCAATGCGATCCGGCGCGCCCCGGCAGCGTTCCCGCAACATGCGCAAGGGCACCCGCCTTGCCGCAGCAAGTGGTGAAAAGTGCGGGATCTGGGAAGATGCTGCGCCTGGATAACCAGGGAGCAAGATGGAGGCCCGAGCCGGAATCGAACCGGCGTGCAAGGATTTGCAGTCCTCTGCGTCACCACTCCGCCATCGGGCCATCCGTGTGGAGAACCGCGCCCCTAACAACGGATCGGGACTAGCGCAACGCCCATTTTCCGATCCGGCGAATTTAATCGACAAGTTCGAAGGACAAGGCGCCCTCGGCCGGGTCGGCGCGGACGAGACGCAGGGTGACCGGGCTTCCGGGAAGCACATCGGTGACGGGGGCAGGGGGGATGGAGATCGAGGCGATCACCGGCAGTTCGCAAAGCTGCACTTGCGCCTTCTTGTCCCGCACATCGGTGATCACGGCCGGGAAAGCGGTGCCTTCCTGGCCATGAAGCATGGTCGCTTCGGCCAGATCGATCACCGAGCGGTCGACCTGGGCATCGCGGGAAGCGGCCCGGGCCATGACGCGAGGGATCTCCGGGAAGGCGGAAAGCACCGCTTCGGGCACGGCCTCGCCCTGTGCAAGGGCCAGCACGGTGCGCAGGACGTAGCGGTCGGCCAAGCGGCGCAGCGGGGCCGTGGCATGGGCGTAGGGCGCGGCCACGGCGGCGTGCCATGGCAGTTCCGCCTGATCGGCCCTGGATGGGTCGTAAGGGCGATAGCTCGCGCCGGAGCCCGAACGGCGGATCGCCAGCATGAATGCCGCTTCGGCGGGCCTGCGCGGATCGAGCCGCCGCTGGAACTGCGCGAGCGGCATGGTGGCCGGCCATTCCAGCCGCAGGGCCAGGGCCGTCGCCCGCAGGCGTTCCTCGGCCCTGGCATCGGGCATGGCCATGACGCGGAACAGCCCCGTCTGCGCGTCGAGCATGGTTTGCGCCACCGCGAGATTGGCGGCGAGCGACAGGGCGGCATTGCGGCGCTCGGAGGGGAGCTGCGGACGGAAGCCGAGCGAGAAACGACCTGCCGCGTCCCGTTCCACGACTTGCTCGGGCGGATCGACGCGCTGGGCGCCGCGGCGGTCCTCGGCCCGCTCGATCCGGCGGGCGATCTCCAGGAAGCCGTCCGGAAGATCCTCGTCCCTGACCGTCTCGTAGGCGAGCTTGGCCTGGCTGCGGATCACGGCGCGCTCCACGCCGTCGAGGCGCGAGAGGCCCGCCGGGTCGATGCGGACACTGAGAACGACCGCGGGGCGATCGACGTTCGGCAGCAGGCTGGCGCCGCCTTCCGACAGGACGGGCGGATAGAGGCTGGCCTTGCCGCCTGGCAGATAGGTCGTCGTCCCCCGGCGCCAGGCTTCCTTGTCCAGCGGATCGTCGTCGGCGACGAACCAGGCGACATCGGCAATGGCATAGTGCAGCAGCCAGTCCGCTCCGCTCGCCTCGATGGCGAACGCCTGGTCGAGATCGGTCGAGCTTGCGGGGTCGAGCGTCACGAACGGCAAGGCAGTGCGGTCGGCATGGCGCACCGGCGGGCGCCTGACGGCCTTCTCGGCGGCATCGAGCACTTCGGGCGGAAAGGCCTCGGGGATGGCGAAGCGGGTGCGCAGACGGGCGAGGCCCTGGTCCAGCAGGCGATCGGGATCGACAAGCGTCTTCATCGGGCGGATTGGAGGGCAGGTCGCCGCGAATTGCAAGCGGCGCGGCCCTCCGCCATCATCCCCGCGAAACGACCGCTTGCCCGAGGGTAGCGGAACGCGTCCAGGCGAGGATCGTTAGTCATTCCCGATTGTTCGAAAAGGTCACAGCATGATTCTCGGAGCCGTTCTTGCCGGTGGACTGTCCAGCCGGTTCGGAAGCGACAAGGCCCTGGCCGAATTCGGCGGGCATACGCTGATTTCGCTGGCGGTGGACGCGCTCTCGGGCTGGTCCGAGAAAGTCGTGGTGGTCGGGCGGGAAACCGCGCCGGCGCCCACCCTTCCAGACTGGCCGCGGCCGGGCATGGGGCCGCTGGGCGGATTGGCGGCCGCGCTGCATGCCGCCCTCGACGAAGGCTATGACACGGTGCTGACTTGCGGCGTCGATGCGGTGCTGCTGCCGGATGACCTGCCGGGCCTGCTGGGACCGGCACCGGCCTGTCTGGCGCAGCAGCCGGTGATCGGTATCTGGCCCAGTTCGGCCGCGACGGCGCTGGAGGCGCTCCTCCACAGCGATGAGAGCCATTCGGTGCGCCGCTTCGCCGAAAGCCTGGGCGCGCGTCTGGTGGAGATCCCGGCGCTGGTCGCCAATGTGAACACCCCCGGCGATCTGGCCGCGCTCGCGGGCAGGCACCCGGCCCGCGACTAGCGGAACCGGGGCCGGTTCGGGGACGGGCTAGTGCGCCAGAGAGGCGTTACGGCCATCCCCCGAGCGGGGGGCCGAGGAGTCGGCGGTGAGCAGGGTACGGTCCGCCAGCGGCACGTCGTCCGGCATGTGGAGGCGATAGCCGCCGGTGGGCGAGGTCTCGATGATCCCGGCAAGCCCCACGAAGGCCAGCTTGCGGCGCAGGCGCGACATATGAACGGCCACGCTGTTGGTTTCGGGCACAAAGCCCATCCGCCAGACATCGTAGATGAGCGCCTGCTTGCTGACGAACTGATCGATGGAATCCGCCAGACGCCAGATCAGCGCGAATTCGCGCGGATTGAGATTGAGCGGCTTGCCATCGCCGAACGCCTCGCGCGAAAGCAGGTCCAGCGTCAGGCGGCCGACGCGGCGGGTGCGGGGCAGCCAGTCGGTGAACTGCGCGAGGCGACTGGCGCGCGCGCCGAGTTCCTCGATCCCGATCCGCTCGGTAACGACGTCTCCGAATCCGATCTGCAGCAGCGACGTGCGATCCTGCGCCTCGCCCACGCCGGCCACCAGGACGCAGCGCCGCGCTTCTGACGGCAGGAAGGACAGGACCTGCATCCACCCCACGCTGTCGAGATCGGCAGCGTCGATCAGGCCGACGCAGTTCGTGGCCGGCACGCCTTCCGGATCGAGGATCCAGCCGCAGCGTTGCAGGTCAAGCCGTTCGGACATCTTCTCGGGTGCCAGCCATCGAAACCGTGGTGCGTGGCACTCGCTCTTTCCCAGATAGGTCATTCCCCCCCCAATCTGTTTCGCCAGTGGTGAAAACATGGCCTATATACTGGGACATCCCCCCTAGGGGACAACACCTAAATTCTTACAGGCGGGCTATGAAATGTCTGTAATAGCCCGCCTGGAAGCCTGAATTTTACCCCGCAGGCGTATTCACGCCCTTGGAAACGAGGAAGCGCTTGATGTTACGGGCGGCCTGACGAAGGCGCTGTTCGTTCTCCACCATGGCGATGCGAACGTAGCCTTCGCCGTCCTCGCCGTAGCCCACGCCTGGTGCCACTGCGACTTCGGCTTCGGTCAGCAGCTGCTTCGAGAATTCCAGGCTGCCCATTTCCTTCAGCGCCGGCGGCAGCGGCGCCCAGGCGAACATCGAGGCCTTGGGGCTGGGAATGTCCCAACCCGCGCGGCCGAAAGCTTCCACCATCACGTCGCGGCGCTTCTGATAGAGCGCGCGGTTCTTCTCGACGATGTCTTGCGGGCCGTTCAGCGCGGCGCAGGCCGCGGCCTGGATCGGCGTGAAGGCGCCGTAGTCAAGGTAGGACTTCACGCGCTTCAGCGCCGCGATCAGCTTGGCATTGCCCACCGCGAAGCCGACGCGCCAGCCGGCCATCGAGAACGTCTTCGACATCGAGGTGAATTCCACCGCCACGTCCTTGGCGCCCGGCACTTCGAGGATCGAGCGCGTGGGGTTGCCGTCGAAATAGAGTTCCGAATAGGCGAGGTCCGACAGGATCCAGACCTTGTTCTCCTTCGCCCAGGCGACGAGGCGCTCGTAGAAGGCCAGGTCCACCGTCTCGGCAGTGGGGTTCGAGGGGTAGTTGACGATCAGGATCGAGGGGCGCGGCACCGTGAAGGCCATCGCGCGGTCCAGCGATTCCCAATAGCGTTCGTCCGGCGTGGTCGGCACCGAGCGGATCGTCGCGCCGGCGATGATGAAGCCGAAGGTGTGGATCGGGTAGCTGGGGTTGGGGGCCAAGACCACGTCGCCCGGCGCGGTGATCGCGGTGGCGAGGCTGGCAAGCCCTTCCTTCGAACCCATCGTCATCACCACTTCGGTCTCGGGATCGAGATCGACGTTGAAGCGGCGGCCGTAGTAGTTGGCCTGGGCGCGGCGGATGCCGGGAATGCCGGAGGAGGCCGAATAGCCGTGGGCGTCTTCCTTGCGGGCCACTTCGCACAGCTTGTCGATGACGTGTGCGGGCGGCGGCAGGTCGGGATTGCCCATGCCGAGGTCGATGATGTCCCTACCCGCCTGGCGTGCCGCATGACGCATCGCGTTGACTTCGGCGATAACGTAGGGCGGCAGTCGCTTGATGCGGTAGAACTCGTCTTCCATGACCTCTGTGAATCCATAAAACACGCGGCGAAAGTGCCGCGCGGGTTCCTGTAGGGGAATAAAGCCCGAGCGCAAATGGCCGATGCGCAATTGTGAGAGGCGCGCGCGGTGGAATGCGCAACTTTTGTCTGGTTGGCGATTGCCCGGGCAGTCGATAGGAACGAGGCAATAGGAAAAGGGAGCGGGGATTCGTCCGGCTCCCCTACACGCAGCGGAGTTGCACTGCCCATGGCGACCGATGCCACCGAACTGTTCACCGAAATGTTCCGCAACCAGTCCCAGCAGGCCATGGGCCAGACCATGGAGCAGATCACGGGCCTGTTCGGCCAGCTCGTTCCCGGGAAAGGGTCTCCCGAGGCGGAAAGCGCGGTACAATGGGCGCAGATCGCCAGCCGGATGCACACGATCTGGACCGAGTATCAGGTCGAGCAACTCGGCAAGACCCAGGAGAGCCCGCCGCACTATGCCGATCCGATGAAATGGATCGCCACGGGCGAAGGGGTCATGCGGCAATTGCCTTTCGCCAGTCCCGAAGTGCAGCAGCGGCTGTGGAACGGGATTTCCGCCCTGATAAACACGGTGCTGGGGCAGTATGGCCTGGGCCCCCAGGCCGGCCTGCAGGCCGCTGCGGGCGATACTTCCGAGGCCGGTCCGCAGCTGCCGCTGCGTGACCGCCGCTTCGCCGATCCCGAGTGGCGCCGTCAGCCGTTCTTCGCGGTGCTGCATCAGGTCTATCTGCTGCTCTCGGCCGAGATCATGGGCCTGGCCGAGGCGACCGAGGGGCTGGAACCCGCGAAGAAAGCGCAGCTTCTGTTCGCCACGCGCGCCATCGTCGATGCGCTGAGTCCGGCGAATTTCCCGCTCACCAACCCGGTGGCGCTGGAAGCGGCGAACCGCACCCGCGGCGAAAGCCTGGTCCGCGGCTTCGAGAACCTGCTCGACGACATGCGCAAGGGCCAGCTCACGCACACCCGCCCCGGCGCCTTCGTGCTGGGCGAGAACATCGCCGTGACGCCGGGCAAGGTGGTGTTCGAAACGCCGCTCTATCAGCTCATCCAGTACACGCCGACCACCGACAAGGTGCTGGCCACGCCGCTGCTCATCTTCCCGCCCTGGATCAACCGTTTCTACATCCTCGACCTCAACGCCAAGAAGAGCTTCGTGCGCTGGGCCGTGGAGCAGGGGCTGACGGTGTTCATGGTCTCGTGGAAGTCCGCCGATGCCTCCATGGCCGACATCGTGTGGGACGATTACATCGCCGCGCAGATCGAGGCGATCGACGCGGTTCGTGCGCGGCTGAACGTGCCTTCCGTGCATACCATCGGCTACTGCGTCGCCGGAACGACGCTGGCGGCCACGCTCGCCGTGCTCGCGCGCAAGGGCGAGGCGGACAAAGTCGCCAGCTCCACCTTCTTCACGGCCCAGGTCGATTTCGAGGAAGCCGGAGACCTCAAGAACTTCGTAGACGACCAGCAGATCGAGACGCTCGGCAAGCTCTCTCCCGAGGGTTATCTCGACGGGCGCTACCTCGCGGCGACGTTCAACGTGCTGCGCGGCAACGACCTGATCTGGAGCTACGTCGAAAAGAACTACCTCAAGGGCGAGGACTATCCGGCCTTCGACCTGCTCCACTGGAACGGCGACGTCACCAACCTGCCTGCGCACTGGCATCGCGCCTACTTGCGCGATCTCTACCGCGACAACCGGCTGGTCGTGGCGGATTCCATGCACGCATGCGGCGTGCCGATCGACCTGCACCGGATCGCCACGCCGGTCTACATCCAGGCCGGGCGCGAAGATCACATCGCGCCGCCGCAGAGTGTGTGGAAGCTCACGCATTATCTGGCCGGACCTTGGACGTTCCTGCTGGCCGGTTCCGGGCACATCGCCGGCGTCGTCAACCCGCCCAGCTCGAACAAGTATCAGTACTGGGTCAACGACGCCCGGCCCGACAGTCTCGATGCCTTCGTAGACGGCGCCCAGGAGCATGCGGGAAGCTGGTGGCCGCATTGGGCGGAATGGATCCGCAAGCTCGACGCTGCCGAAGTGGCGGCGCGGGGCAAGCGGCGGCCCGGCGGCCGCGGCGACAAGGTGATCGAGGACGCCCCCGGCCGCTACGTCGCCATGCGTTGAACCCGGCAATACTTGCGCCGAAAATCTGTCTCCGGATCGGTGGTTTCCAAACGGCCGATCCGGACATGACGCAGGCCATGGAGAGCCTGTGCCCGCACCCGGTGCGAGGCGTCGGTGATTTCGCGACTGCCGCAAGAAGGGCAGGCGCCTTCAGGTTTTTCCGTATTTTCCGGAACTTCCGCAAGCGCTAAGGCGTTGGGGGAAAGGGGCGCTACCTCTTTCGGGAAGGATGGCCGTCACGGCGCGCAAGCCTAGGTTTGCGGCAGGAGGAGCGCTTGCTCGCTTATGTTGCAGTGCAGCATAAGCCCGTTGACTTCGCTTTTGCAAACCCATATTGTGCATCGCAGCAAAGACGAATTCCGAATCGCAGACGGGTGGGGATGAACTGAACGCGGAACGACAACGTCCGCTCGTCCCCCTGCCCAGCCTGCGATCCGCCCGAGACACGATTGCCAGCAGAAAGCAGGAAGTCACATGGCCGGCCAGGAAGAAACGAAGGACGAAGCGCTCGCTGAAAAGGCCTATGAGGCTGCAGCGGCGAAAACCCCGGTTGCACCCCTCAAGGCTGCCGACGCGAAGGCGGACGACGCGGCTGAAAAGGCCTCCGATTCCAAGCCCGCCGTCGCTGCGGCCAAGCCGCTTCCCGGCTTGCCGCAGCCTGTGAAGGCTTCGGCGCCGGCTGCCCCGGCTCCCGTATCCAAGCCGGCCCCGATTTCCACGCCGTCGGCCAAGCCGGCTGCCGGCAAGTCGATCAAGCCCARGGTCGCCCAGTCGGCGATCAAGCCGGCGATCAAGTCAGCTCCGGCCGCCAAGGCTCCGGAGGTCAAGGCGCCCGTGGTCAAGACCGCCGCACCGAAGGCCAGCGTAGCCAAGGCGCCTGTCCCGGCCGCCAAGCCGCCGGTAATGGTCAAGCCCGCTCCGGCTGCGAAGGCAGCCAAGCCGGTGCCGGCCAAGAAAGTTGTTCCAGCTTCTTCCGTTTCGGCCAAGGCTGCCACGGCGAAGCCGGTCATCGATGTTGCCACGCCTGCCGCGGCAGCCATGAAGGCGGCAGAAAAGATCGCCGACCCGAAGACGAATACGTTTGCAGGACTGTTTAATCCCTTCATCCTCGAGGAAAAAACGATGGACATTAGCGCTAACTTCGCCGGTTTCCAGGGTGCCGTGACCGAAGCCCAGGCCAAGGCCAAGGCCGCTTTCGAAAAGAGCTCGGTTGCATTCGGCGAAGCCGGCGATTTCGCCAAGGGCAACGTGGAAGCGGTTCTCGAATCGGGCAAGATCCTTGCCGAGGGCCTTCAGGGCTTCGGTTCGGAAATGGTCACCGAAGGCCGTACCGCCTTCGAAACCTTCACCGGTGACATCAAGGAACTCGCAGCGGCCAAGTCGCCGACCGACTTCTTCAAGCTCCAGGGCGACATCATGCGCAAGAACTTCGACAGCGCCGTCGCTTACGGTTCGAAGAACAGCGAAGCCGCTCTCAAGCTCTTCAGCGACACGATGGCGCCGATTTCCGGCCGCGTCAGCGTTGCCGTCGAGAAGGCCCGTCACGTCGCGGCCTGAGCCGCACCGGACGGTCCTGACGGACTTTCCTGACGTCTAGCAGACGGCCGGGTGGATCTCCCACCCGGCCGTTTTGCCGTGGCCGGGACCTGTTCCGTCCTCAAAACTACCCCCGATCTGGACAGGGCATCTTGTTTCCAGGCGCTGCAATACGATATTCTGTCATCATGCTATCTCTCGCTGCCGATTCCAGACTGCCCCGTCCCCTGCTCGCTCGAAGCGCATATCCGTGCCTGTCGCAGGCTCCGGATGCTTCCATCCGTGCGGCTGGCGACCAGGATTCCGACGATGGGGGCAATAATGGCAACGACGGCGGAACCGATGGCGACGACCAGCTCGGGGTCGCCACCAAGACCCGTGCCAAGCCCAAGAAGCCCAGCCAGTTCAAGGTGCTGATGCTCAACGACGACTATACGCCGATGGAGTTCGTCGTCCTCGTGCTCAAGCGCTTCTTCCATATGGACCTGGAGCAGGCGACGCGCGTGATGCTGCACGTCCACCAGAAGGGCGTCGGCGTCTGCGGGATTTTCCCTTATGAAATCGCGGAAACCAAGGTGAACCAGGTGATGGACTTCGCCCGGCAAAACCAGCACCCGCTGCAGTGCACGCTCGAAAAGGCCTGAACGCTAGCAGATGATCGAGGCTGCCATCGCGGCCCGCACTGCCAACGGCCTGGACCGAGCCTCGGCCAATGCGCGATCTCCAGATCGCACCAGGGCCATAGGGATCGAACCTCGATGGCAGCAGCCGTGAATTCGCGCCTCAGCGCTGAATTTCAGGCTCTTTCGCCCGCTCGTCTTTCCCGTTCACGGCCTCGCCAAGCCGGATGGCTTGCGCGATGGCTTGCAGCTGTGCGGAAACCAGCGCCGCGGCGATGGAATGGGCGGTCGCTTCGGTCCTGATGCCCAGTTGAGGCACCGTCACACTTGCCCAGTCATGCAAGGGGCTGAGAGTCTCGACCTCATAAGTGACGCCGCGCGGCAGCAGCGTGACCGCGGCGCGTCCGCAAATCCCGTCGTTCAGCAATTGCGTGGCCCGCTCTTCGCGCGCCTGCCAGCAACAGGCATCGATCGCGCGGCCCCAGCGGCCAAGTACCAGCAGCGCCTCGCGCACGATCCTGGGGGCTTCGCCGCGCGTGGCGGCGCGGGCGCGACGGGCGAAGCTCAGCAATTCCCGTTCGAGCAGCGGATCTGCGAAATCGGCRATATTCCGGCAGGCAGCCAGCAGCGCCTGCGCATCAGGTTCTTCCAAGAGGGCAATCTTCTTCGAGGGAGCCAGGGTTTTCGGGGGGCCGAGGCTTCTTTCGGGGGGAGGGTCCGGCGCCCGCATTCGGTGTTCGCGCCATGTGACCGTCTTTCGCCATGCAGGACGCGGCGCCGGGAAGGCAATGGGTGCACGGCGCATGTAACTGTGACATAGGGTGAAACGGCGGCGGTCCCTCAGCCTGGGCCTCCGGTCATTCCCGCACCTTTCGGCGCGGCCCGGCTCCGGCTGGTCGTTTTGCCGGGGATGACTTTCGCGCAAGGTGGAACCCGGCAAGACAATTCGCTTTGCCCCTAGGCGCCAAGCCGTTAAGGGCTTGTGGAGCACGGTTTTATGACGACGCCCCCGGTGAACCTTTCAGCGTGAAATTCCTCAGCGCCATTGATCGCTACATCTTTCGCCTCGTGCTGATGCCGATGCTCGGCATCTTCGTGCTCGCGGCATCCCTGCTCGTGCTCGACAAGATGCTGCGGCTCTTCGACTTCGTGGCGACGGAGGGCGGGCCGATCGGCGTCGTCTTCAAGATGCTGGCCAATCTCCTGCCGGAATACGCCAGCCTGGCGATTCCGCTGGGCCTGATGCTGGGAATCCTGCTCGCTTTCCGCAAGCTGGCCACCTCCAGCGAGCTGGACGTCATGCGCGCCGTGGGGCTCAGCTACACGCGGCTCCTGCGCGTACCTTATATCCTGGCGATCCTGCTGGCGGGGCTGAATTTTGCGATCGTCGGCTATCTCCAGCCGCTGGCGCGCTACTATTACGAGGAACTCAACTACGAGCTGAAATCGGGTGCGCTCGGCGCCTCGATCAAGGTCGGGGAGTTCACCTCGCTCAAGGACCGCATCGCCCTGCGCGTGGACGAAAGCCGCGACAATGGCCGCAGCCTGATCGGCATTTTCGCGCGCGTCGCGAACGAGAAGGGGCAGGTGCTGTCCATTTCCGCGCGGCAGGGGCAGTTCCTCGCGCTCAAGGGCGCGCCGGACACGATCATCCTGCGACTCGACCAGGGCCAGATCATCCAGGACATGCCGGGCAAGCAGCCCCGCGTGTTGTCCTTCACGCGGCATGACCTGCCCATCGAGCTTCCGCAAATCGAGAAGTTCCGCAAGCGCGGCGGCACCGAGCGCGAATATCTGCTGCCCGAACTCGCGAACCTGGGCTGGAACAAGAACCTGCCCAAGGAAGAGCGCATTTCGAGCCAGGCGAATTTCAATTACCGCATGGTCGAAGTCATCATGATGCTGCTGCTGCCGCTGATGGCGGTGGCGCTGGCGATCCCGCCCAAGCGGTCGACTTCGGCGCTGGGCCTGTTCGTCTCGATCGTCATGGTCGTCGCCTATCACAAGGTGAACCAATACGCGGCCGACGTGGCCTCGCTCGGCAAGATGAACCCGATTCTCGGCCTGTGGGGACCCTTCTTCGTCTTCGCCGCGCTGATCCTCTGGATGTACTGGCGCGTCGCCTACGTTCCGGGCGGTCAGGCAATCGGCTGGCTGGAGAAGGGCGCTGAGATCGTCGTGAAGCGTTTCAAGTCGCTGCTCAAGCGCAGCAAGCGCGGGCCGCTCCTGCCCGAACCGGCGGACCCTTCCTGAGATGCAGTTCGAATTCTTCCCTTCGCGCACGCTGACCTGGTATCTCGCGCGTCTGTTCATCACGCGCATCCTGGCGGTGCTGCTGATGCTGGTCCTCGTGCTCCAGATGCTCGATCTGCTGGGCGAAAGCGGTGACATCCTTGCCTATCCCGGCAATGGCCAGGAGCAGCTCCTCTACTACGTGACCTTGCGCGTGCCGCAGCTGATCGCGCGGTTCCTGCCCTATTCGGTACTGCTGGCGAYGATCATCACTCTAGCCACGCTGAACCAGAACAGCGAGGTCATCTCGATGAAGGCGGCGGGGCTTTCGGCGCATCAGGTGCTGGCGCCGCTGATCCTGACGGCGCTGGCGATCTCGCTGGCCAGCCTCGCCTTCAACGAGCGTGTCGTCACCCGGTCCACCGCCACCCTCAATGCCTGGCAGGCGGTGAAATACGGGCCGATCCCCAAGGACCCCGGCGTCAAGGCCAACCTGTACCTGGCGGACGGGCGGGACCTGCTGTTGGCCTCCAGCCTGGAAGGCCAGAACGACCGCATGGTGCTGCGCGGGGTGACCTATTACCGCCGCGATGGCAACGGGATCATCGTCGAACAGCTGCGAACCGACCGCGCGGCTTTCGCCAATCCGGGCTGGCGTTTCGAGAATGCCACTCGATTCGACGTGGCGACCACGAGCACCACCAAGCTGGTATCCGCCACGGTCGCTCCCGGCATCACGCCGGCGAAGATCATGATCTCGAACGTCGATGCCGATTCGGAGAACCTGTTCCAGCTTTCATCCTCGATCGAGGCGATGAAAGTGGCCGGGCGGCGTACCAGCGAACTGGAGGCGGCATGGTGGCACAAGCTCTCCGGGCCGTTCTCCTCGATGCTGATGCCGCTGCTGGGCGCGGTTGCGGCCTTCGGCCTGGCGCGTTCGGGCCAGCTTCTGATTCGCGCCGTGATCGGCATGGCGCTGGGCTTCGCCTACTTCGTGCTCGACAATGCGGCGCTGGCGATGGGCAATTTCGGCGGTTATCCGCCGCTGGTCGCGGCCTGGGCGCCTTTCGTGCTCTTCGCCCTGATCGGCGAGACGGTGCTGATCCGCACCGAGGAATAGACCTCGGGATCGCGATCCGCTCTTCCGGACAAACGAAAAAGGGCCCGCGTTTCCGCGGGCCCTTTTTCGTTGTCGAATTGTCGCGAGCGCCGTCAGCGGCTCCGCATGGTGCTTTCGATCAGGCGGCCGACCAGCGGCAGGAGGCCGGGATAGTTGGCCTTGGCATATGTCGAATCGGTGCCGAGATGCCGGGCAAGGCGGCGGTGAGCCTCTGCCAGCGAGTGATAGGGCACTGAGGGCAGCAGGTGGTGCAGCGCGTGGTAGCGCAGGCCCACGGGGGCCCAAAGCTCCGAGAAGCGGGCCGGCGGGGGCACGTTCACCGAATCGAGGTACTGCGCCGTCACCGTCATGGCGTCGCCGTCGTTCTCCCAGAGGTGAGCGACGAGGGTGCGGACCTGGTTGAGGAAGGCGGTGAGCGAAACCACGCAGAGCGCGATCAGCAGGGGCCGCCAGCCATAGGCATAGCTCGCCGCGAGCACCGAGATCGCCCAGACCGAGCAGCCCAGTTCCTGCCAGAACACCATGCGGGCGAAAGCGCCTTCGGGCGGACGGCGGCTGAACTGGGGGTTGATGGCCAGCGCCGAGGCGCGGCCCCATACCAGTTTGCGCAGCGGCGGGATCACGGCGCCGAGCGGTATCAGCACGGCCGAGCGAATCAGCAGGGCCACCGGCAGCAGGATCGCGGTGAGCGCGAAGACCGGCAGGCTCCATGGCTTCATGAGCGCCAGGGGCAGGTATTCCGGGTCTTCCACCGTGCCGTAGCGGGTGCGGGTGTGGTGGATCGTGTGAACCCCCTCATACATCAGCGAAGGGATCAGCATGGGAATGCCGACCAGCACGTTCCAGGCGAAGCGAAAGCCGGGCAGGGCGTCGCGGTGGATATGGGTCAGTTCGTGGATGAACAGCAGTGCGCGATAGAGCGCCAGGGCCGAAAGCAGGCCGAAAGCCACGCTGGCCCAGACGCCGTCGACGAGAATCGCGGCCGCCAGCGCGGCATAGCCGACCGCGGCCGAGGCCAGCATGTCCGGCCAATAGATTTCCGGACGGGCGTGCGAGATGTCGCGCGTCAGTTCCACCGCGGCGCGCAGCATCGCCTTGTCGTCGGGAATGTCCGACGAACGCGGGCGAGCCGCTTCTCTGGCGAAAGCGGCAGGACGGGTCGCCGAGGGCGACAGATCGATGGCTTCCTGGGCAGTCATACTCTTCAAGTCCAAAGTCCCCGGGCATAAACGGCCCGCTGCGTGTGTTGTGGGCGGCCCTGCCACGCGGTCCGGCTTGACAAGGTGCCGGGACCGACCGCAGGTCGCGATCCAGCAATTCCCATAAAGCGGAACAAAGGCAGGATCGTGGCCAAAGCCGAACTAGTCATCACACCCGTGTCCAGCAAGGCCGACAGGAGCGCCTTTGTCGATTACGCTTATCGGCACAATGCGTCAGATCAAAACTGGGTGCCGAACTTGCGCTCGGAAGAGATCTCCAAGTTCACCCCGGGCAAGAATCCCTTCTGGGACCATGCCCGCGGCCAGCTTTTCCTCGCCAAGCGGGGCGATCTCATCGTCGGGCGCATATCGGCCCACATCGATGAACTGGCGCTGAAACAGCCGGCGGAGCAGGGCATGGGTCCCGGCACCGGCAACTGGGGCGCGATCGAGGCCGAGGACGAAGACGTCGCCAAGGCGCTTATCGCCGCGGCCGAACAGTGGCTTCGCGAAGAAGGCATGACCCGTGTCCTGGCGCCGATGAACCTTTCGGTCTGGGAAGAGCCGGGCCTGCAGGTTAGCGGATTCGACCACGCGCCGATGGTGATGATGGCGCACCACGACTCGGCCTATCAGCCGTGGATCGAGGGTGCCGGATACGACCGGGTGAAGACGCTCTACACCTACGATATCGACGTGCGGAAGGAATATCCGCCGCTGATCCAGCGCATCATTTCCTCGGGCGAGAAGAACGCCAAGATCCGCATCCGCGAGGTCGATCCCAAGCGGTTCGACGAGGAAGCGGCGCTGATCTGCGACATCCTCAACGATGYCTGGTCGGACAACTGGGGCTTCGTGCCCTTCACCGACCGCGAGATCGAATATACCGGCAAGGCCCTGAAGCCGCTGGTCCATCCCGAACTGATCCGCATCGCCGAATATGAAGGCGAGCCGGTGGCCTTCATGATGACCTGGCCAGACCTCAACCAGGCGCAGAAGCGTTTCAACGGACCGAAGGGCAAGCCGTCGATCCTGGGACTGATTCGCCTGCTGCTCTGGCTGCGCAAGCCCAAACCGGCCGACATGCGCGTGCCGCTGATGGGCGTGCGCAAGAAGCTGCAGTCCTCGCGTCTCGCCAGCCAGCTGGCTTTCATGATGATCGAATATATCCGCCGTGCGGCCGTCAGCAAGTTCGGCGCCAGGCGCGGCGAGATCGGCTGGGTGCTGGAGGACAACCAGGGCATGGTGGCCATTGCCGGCGCCATCGACAGCAAGATGAACCGCGAATACGCGATTTACGAAAAGGCGCTCTGAGCGGCGCGAGCGGCGCGAGCGGCGCGAGCGGCCCCGGGGGAAGGCGTTCGGGCGGGAGCGATCCGGGCCGCGACTTCGGTCGCGCCCGGATCCTGCCCCGGTCAGGGTTGCGGGGAAGGCTGCGCGGCTGCGGCCTCGACATCCGCTGCGGCCGCCGCGGCGGCATCGGCAGCGGTGTCTTCCGGCAGTGCCGCCTCGCTGGCACTGCTGCTGGTTGCGGGCCGGCCGCTGCGCGTTTCGGCCACCGGCGCTGCCATCGGCGATTGCGAGCGGACCGTATCGTACGGCAGCATGTCGTCACTCACCGAGCGCGGCAGGATCTTCGCGCCGGTAGCCGCATTCTGGGCCGGAGCCTCTTCCTTCTTGCAGGCGCCGAGCGACAGGCAGGCGGAAGCGGCGAGCAGCAGGGTCAGCCTGGTGGCGTGGCGGGCCGGGGTCATGCGGGCTTCTCCGGGGGGCAGGGGCGGTCGAGCGCCGCAAGAAAGGCAGGGGCGCGGGCGATCAGCGCCTCGTCCCAGGTTTCGAATTCAACCTGGCGGCCAAGGCGAGCGAGGCTGGTGACGCCGAATTCCTCGATCCCGCAAGGTACGATGCCGGTGAAATGCGCGAGGTCCGGCCGGATGTTCACGGCGAATCCGTGCATCGTCACCCATTTGCGGATGCGCACGCCGATGGCGCCGATCTTCGCTTCGCGGCCGTCGACATCCTGGGTCCAGATGCCGATGCGGCCTTCGCTGCGGAAGCTGTCGACACCGAAATCCTGGAGCGTGTCGATCACCCAGCCTTCGAGGCCATGGACGAAGCCGCGCGCATCGCGTGCCCGCTTGCGCAAGTCCAGCAGGACATAGGCAACGCGCTGGCCCGGCCCATGGTACGTGTAGCGCCCGCCGCGTCCGGCCTCCACCACTTCGAAGCGGGGATCCAGCAATTCGCCGGCCACCGCGCTGGTGCCGGCGGTATAGACGGGCGGATGTTCGAGGAGCCAGATCAGTTCGCGCGCCTCTCCGGCGGCGATGGCAGCATTGCGCTCGGTCATTTCCTCGAGCGCGGCGCGGTAGGGCACCGGTTCGGCGCTGACGCGCAGTTCGATATCACCCGGAAGCGTGGAGGGAACAGTCATGCCGCGTTGCGTGGCGTCATTCCCTGCGGTTATCAAGTCACTTTGAGGGTCGTCTTTCACTTCGGCTCTCACTTGGCCCCTCATTTGGCGGCATCAGGAGCAGTTATGAAGTTCGACAGCAACAGGGCCTGGAGCCAGGCGTCCCAGGCGGTCTCCGCGAACAGGGAGGTTGTCCTGGCGCTGGCGGGGGTGTTCTTCCTGCTGCCGCAGCTGGTTTTTGCGATCTTCTTCCCGCAGCCGGACATGGGCACCGGCATGAACGAGCAGCAGGTCATGGCGGCGGTGAAAAGCTATTACAGCTCCATCCTGCCGATCATGATTCCCATCGCCCTGCTTCAGGCGCTGGGCACATTGTCGCTGCTCTGCCTGCTGGACACCGACCGTCGGCCCACCGTGGGGGAAGCCATCCGGGCGGGCGTGAAGGGGCTGGTGCCCTATCTGGTCGCGCAGATCGTGATCGGCCTGGCGCTGGGGCTGTTCGCCCTGGTCGTCGCCGGAGGCCTCGGCGCGGCGGGCGGCGCGATCGGCGCCACCATCGGCCTCTTCCTCGCGCTGGTGCTGGGTCTCGTCATCTTCGTGCGCTTTTCGGTGACGGCGCCGGTCGTGGCCGTGGAGAAGACGCTCAACCCGATCTTTGCCCTGGGCCGGTCATGGACTCTCACAAAGGGCAATACGGCGCGGCTCCTGGGCTTCTATGCCTTGCTGATGCTGGCGATGATCGTGCTGATGATCTTCGGCAATATCCTGACCCTGCCGGTCACGCTCCTGGCTCCCGGAGAAGTGGTGCGGGTGGTTGCGGCCATCGTCGAATCGATCATGGCGACGATCATGGCGCTCTATTTCGTGGCGGTCGTGGCGCAGGTCCATCGCCAGTTGGCGGGCAGGGGCGAGGAAAGCCCGGCGCGGCCTTTCGAATAGGACCGCCAAGCGAATCGCGCCGGGTCTGGGTCGATCCGGCCCGGCGCGTTCGGACTCCCGGCGGATCGGGACGCACAACCAAAAAGGCCGGCGCTGGGCGCCGGCCTTTTTCATATAGGGAGACGTGAGAAGGCGTCAGCGCCTGCTCAATCCTCGTCCTTCCAGCCCCAGAACAGGAAGCAGGGCGGGACGTTGATCGGCTCCATGCCGTTGTCGATCCGCTTGAAGTGGCGCGCCATGAATTCGCGCGCCTTGGGCGTGAACTGGTAGACCAGGAACGCGCCGCCCTTGCGAATGACGCGGTAGGTGGCGGAAGCGATCGCCGGGCCGACGCCGTCGGGCAGCGTCGAGAACGGGAGGCCGGACAGGACATAGTCCGCCTTGTCGTGGCCATGGGCACGCACGATGTCCTCGACATCGGCCGCCGAGCCGAGCACCGCAATGAAGCGGCTGTCGGTGATGGTGCGGCGCAGATAGTCGATGAACAGCGGGTTGGTGTCGATCACGATCAGCTGGCCGTCGCGACCCAGGCGGTCGAGCACCGGGCGGCAGAACGTGCCGACTCCGGGGCCGTATTCGACGAAGAGCTTGCAATTGGCCCAGTCCACCGGGCCAAGCATGCGATTGATCGTGAAGCGCGAGGACGGAACGATCGAACCGACCATCACGGGATTGCGCAGGAAGCCTTCGATGAACACGCCCCAGGGTCCAAGGCTATGTTTGATCTTCCGCTTGATCCGCTGGGGCAGCGCCTCTCGGGCAAGCTCGGTACTGGTCATGCTGGAGGAAGCTCTCGCTTTTGTTGTCGTCCGGCGAAGGGCGATTCGGTGACAGATCGAGGCCGACAATGCAAGCGAGCGTCGGCCAATGTTACGTGGGGATTACAGAATCTCGTGGACCTTTTCCTGAGGACGACAAAGCCTGGCGCCCCTTTCGGTTTCCACGAGGGGACGTTCGATCAGCGCCGGCTCGGCGGCCATGGCCGCCAGGACGGTGGCATCGTCGGCATCCGGAAGGCCGCGCTCGGCCGCATCGGTGCCGCGCAGGCGCAGGCCCTGCTGCGGCGTGATGCCGGCATCGCGGTAGAGTTGCGCCAGCTTTTCCGCCGAGGGCGGGGTCTTGAGATATTCGATCACCGCGACCTCGACGCCCGGCGTTTCCTCAAGGACGGCCAGGGTCTTGCGCGAAGTGCCGCATTTCGGGTTGTGCCAGATGGTTGCCTTCACGGGCGCTTCTCCTGTTGTGCCTGGGATGTCGGTGTGGACGCCGGTTTCAGGGGCGCCATGGCCGGAACCGCCCTCGCGGCATCCCGCGGGGCGATGCCGGGGGCCGGGGCGGCGCTGATGGTTTCCTCGCGCCGCATGACCCGGCCGGCGCGCTGGACGGCGGCGACCAGGCGCGGATAGACGCCGCACCGGCAGAGATTGGGGAGCGCCTCGCGAATCTCCGTCTCGCTGGGATTGGCATTGCGGGCGAGCAGCGCGGCGCCGCCGATGACGATGCCGGGCGTGCAGAACCCGCACTGGATCGCCTGTTCGGCGACCATGGCCTGCTGCATCGGGTGCGAGCGGTCGGCCGAAAGCCCTTCGATGGTGGTGACGAAGCGCCCCTCGCACTCGCCCAGTGTCACGAGGCAGGCGCGCAAGGCGCCGCCATCGACCAGGACTGTGCAGGCGCCGCAGTCGCCCACGCCGCAGCCATATTTCGTGCCGGTCAGATTCGCTCCGTCGCGCAGCGCCCAAAGAAGCGGGGTCTGCGGGTCCATGGCGATTTCGACCGGGTGATCGTTGACGGTCAGGCGCGGCATCCGGCCTCCTTATGCGTGCAGGCGCCGCTGCGCCAGTGCGCGCCGTGCGACGGGCCGGTGCTCATGCACGGCCTGTCGTGCCGATTGCGAATCGCGCCGCACCGATCGCCCTCAACGAAGCGCCACGCGCAGACCGGCCCAGAACGTGCGCGGGGTGCCGAGATCGATCGAGCCGTCCTGGTTGCGGGTGACGATGGTCTCGTCCGTCAGGTTCTCGGCGCGCAGGACCACGGAGACGGGACCGGCCACGGGCAATTGCACATAGCCGTCCAGCGTGGTCGCGGCCGGAAGCACGTATGTTTCCAAATCGTCCTCGTACTGCGCGCCGACATGGCGCAGCGTCGCCGCCAGGCGCCAGCCCTCGCGCGGGAGCCAGGCGAGCGTGGCGCTGGCGGCGAATTTCGGGGTCTGGGCGGGCCGCAGGCCGTCGAGATCGGGATCGTCCGCCCTGACCTTGGCGTCGGTCCAGGCCAGCGAACCGTCGAAACGCACCGTGCCGAGATCCAGCGCCGCGCTGGCTTCCAGCCCGCGTGCCTGGACCGCGTTCACGTTCTGCCGCTCGCGCGTGTTGGTGGCCACGGTGACATTGGCGACGGCGTCCTTCACCTTGTTGTCGAAGGCGGTGAGCGACAGGGTCAGCGCCGCAAGCGGCTGGATGTCGATCCCCGCTTCATAACCGCGCAGGCGTTCGGGCTTGAGAGCCGCATTGGCCTCGGTGGTGACCGGGAAGACCACGAAGGGGCGGTAGAGTTCGTTGAGCGTGGGCAGGCGCATGCCGGTATAGGCCGCGGCGCGCAGGCTCACGGCCTTGCCGGCGTGCCAGACCAGACCGGCGCGGCCATTGCCCATCCAGCCGGAGCGATTCGCATAGGAATCGTTCTCGGTCACGGCGCCGGTGGGGGTGACCGAGCGGTAGAACCCGTTGCGGATCGTCCAGCGGTCGGCGCGACCACCCGCGGTGAGCACGAGCTTGCCCAGGGTCCAGTCGTCCTCCGCATAGAAGCCGAGGTCGGACTGGTTGCCTCCGGCGCGGCGCACGGCCGTGAAGGCGCCGCTGGCGTTATAGGGCAGTTCCAGCAGCTTGCCCTCGGTCAGGCGCAAGTCGCTGCCGATTCGCAGGACGTGATTCTCGCCCACCGGCGGGCGCAGTTCGGCCTTGCCGCCGATGGCCGTGGTGGGGGTGCGATGCTGGTCGAGCGTCTTGCGATACGTGCTCGAACTGATGACCACGTTCGAGAAGTCCTGCGCCTGAACGTAGCCGATCACGTCGAACTGCCACGCGCCCCGGCCGACCAGCCGCAGCGAGGCCTGCTGGCCGTCGGAGGTGGAATCCGCCCCCTTGAAGCGAAGCGTGCGCGCATCGCCATAGGCCAGCGCGGCGGCCTGCAGTTCCACCGTATCGCTCATCGGCGCGACGGCGCGGAGCGAGGCGGACCAGCTATCATAGGCGGCGCGGGCGGAAGCGGGGACGCGCTGGTCGCGGGGTGTGGTCCAGAAGCCTTCGCCCCGGTCCCACTGCACGCTGGCGACGAGGAAGCCTGCGCCCAGTTTCGGTGCGACCGTGGCCGAAGCCTGGGTCTCGCCGCGATCGTTGACGAGCGCCGAGCCCTGGAACATGCCGATCTGGTCGGGACCCGCACTGGTCATCTCGATGGTGCCTGCCACCGCGCCCGATCCGAAGGCACCCGATCCGCCGCCGCGTGTCACCCGGATCGCGGAGAGCCGCTCGGGTGCGATGGCGCTGAAGGGAATATAGCCGAAGAACGGGTTCGCGATCGGTACGCCGTCCAGCAGCACGAGCGTGCGGCTGGAGGCATTGCCGCCCAGCGCGCGCAGCGTGGCGCCTTGCGAGGAGGGATTGGCCGAGCGGCTGTCCGAGCGGCGGAACTGCGCGAAACCGGCGACCGCGTTCAGCACGTCCTCGATCCGGCCCGACGCGCTGGAAATCACCGCGTCGCGCTCGATCGTCTCGACATCGTAGGCCGGGGTGGCCGGCCCCGATTCGAGGCCGTGTCCGGTGACGACGATCGGCGTGCCTGGCGTCTGGCCGGCGTCGGCGGCCTCTTCGGCCATGGCGGGGGCGGTGAAAAGGACGGCGCAGCCCGCCAGCCATGCGGCGCGGTGGTGAGGACGGGTCACGTCAGGCGGGATCGATCGCGAGCACGACCGGCTCCAGTCCCTCGACGCGGCCTTCCAGCCGGTCGCCCGGCGCGACGGGGCCGACGCCGGCAGGGGTGCCGGTGTAGATGAGGTCGCCGGGGGCTAGGTGATAGAGGCGGGAGAGGTCGGCGATCAGCTCGGGCAGGCTCCAGATCATCTCGGAGAGCGGGGCTTCCTGCTTCGTCTCGCCGTTCTTCGCGAGCGAGATGCGCTGCTCGCCCGGCTGGCCGAAGGCATCGGCGCGGGTGATCGGGCCGATGACGGCGCCGTTCTCGAAGTCCTTGCCGGTGTCCCAGGGATAGCCCTTGGCCTTGGCGGCGTTCTGGAGGTCGCGCCGGGTCATGTCGAGGCCGCAGGCATAGCCGTAGACCAGGTCCATGGCTTGTTCGGCCGCCAGTTCGAAGCCATGGCCGCCGATGGCGACGACGAGTTCCATCTCGTAGTGGCAGTCCTGCGTGCCGGGCGGATAGGCGATGGCCGTGCCGGAATGGCAAAGCGCGGCCGGGGCCTTGGTGAACCAGATCGGCGCCTCGCGGTCCACGGCATTGCCGAGTTCGCGCGCATGGGCGGCGTAGTTGCGGCCGACGCAGAAGATGCGGCGCACCGGGTAGCGGGCTTCTTCCCCGAGAACGGGGACGGCGGGGACTTCGGGCAGTTCGAACAGCAGGCTCACTCGCGATTTCCTCCCTTGCTTGGCGGCGAGGCATAAAGCGCGATTCCCGCCGGGAAAAGTGCAAGCGGCTTGCCGTCCCCTGCGAAGGGCTTACATTTGCCCCCGTGACCGAGAAACAATTCCTTGCCGGGCGACTCCTTCTGGCGATGCCGGGCATGTTCGATCCCCGCTTCGACCACAGCGTGAGCGTACTTTGCGTGCATGACGAGAACGGCGCACTGGGCATCGGCATCGGCCGGCTGCGCGAAGGCGTCCGCTTCCACGAAATCCTCGACGAGCTGGGCATCGACCCTGGCGTCGCGCCGGATTGCGAAGTGCACGAGGGCGGGCCGGTGGAGCCGGGGCGCGGGTTCATTCTTCATTCCACCGAATGGGGCGGCAGCGATACGATCGAGGTGCATCCGCTCTGCGCCTTGTCCGCCTCGATGGATGTGCTGCGCGCGATCGCCGAGGGGCGAGGGCCGGAGCGCTGGCTGATGTCCCTGGGCTATGCCGGCTGGGCGCCGGGCCAGCTCGAAGGCGAGATGCGGCAGCACGGCTGGTATGCGGCCGATCCGCATCCGGAGATCCTGTTCGATACCGCGGTGGATGACCGCTGGACCGCGACCTGGCGGGCCGAGGGTATCGATCCCGCGCTGCTGTCGAGCCAGACCGGCAGCGCCTGAGCATGGGGTGGCGCGGCCTGATCCGCGCCGTTCCCGTGTCAGGTGCCGTATCAGGTGCCCGGTGAGGGCCTGACCGGCCGGCTCGTCAGCGCCGAAAGATCTTCCGGGCGATCGATGTCGAGATGGATCGCGGCATCGTCGCTCTCCACGAACACCACATCGTCGAGTCCAAGCCGCAACCGGTCCCGCAGCAACCGGCCAGCGCCCTGATCGCCCGTAAGCGCGGCGATTTCGGGAAACAGGCGGGAAGACAGCAGCGCCGGATGACCGGGCCGACCGCCGTGACGGGGCAGGGCGGCAATGCCCCCTCCGATCGCCGATGCCAGTTGCGATGCCGTGCCGTGAGGCACGCGCGGCATGTCGCCCAGGAACACGAAGACCTGCTCGGCCTCGTCCAGCGCGGCGATTCCCGCCTTCAGCGATTCGGACAGCGCGTGGCTGTCGATCCGCAGCACTTCCACCGGCGGTCCTTCCGGCCAGGCGCCGCAGTCCAGCCCCGGCCGCGCCACGACGAGGACGCGGGCCACCGGCGCGGCGCGGGCGGCACGGATGGCGTGGAACAGCAGCGGCTCGCCATCGAGCGGGGCCGAGAGTTTGTCGCCCCCGAACCGGCGCGAGGCCCCGGCGGCCAGCACCAGTGCCGCCAAAGTGCCGGGGCGTTTCACGCGCGCTCGTGGGCGGGGTTCAGCGCCTGCATGATTTCCGCGACGATCCCGGTGGCCACTTCCCAGGGCGATTTGCCGAGCCCGGCGACCCCCGGCGAAAGGTTCAGCCTTGCCAGTTCCCCGGGCGTTGCGCCTGCCGCTTCCAGCGCGGCCAGACGCGCCCCGGCGCGGGACCTGGCGCCGATCATGCCCACATAACCGGCCCCGCCCCGGAGCGCAGCCAGGCATCCGCCGAGGTCGTGATGATCCTCGTGCGTGGCGCCGAGATAAGCGGTCCAGCGGTCCACCCCCAGCTCGGCCAGTGCCGCTGCCGGCTCGGTGCGCAGATAGCGGGAGACCGCGAAGGGCGGCGGTTCGTGCGGGCCGTCCGGGCGCAGAAGGATCGTCTCGAACTGGGAAAGCGCGGCCAGTTGCGCGGCGGCCAGGGCGCCGGGGTCGCCGCCGGAGACGATCAGCCGGCGCGGCGGATCGTAGCGGCGCGCCAGCGAGAACGGGGCCTCGTGCAAATCGAGCAGCGGGCCGCGGTCCGGCGTGACCTGCTGCGTCTTGCCGTCGCTGTGCCAGCGGCAGGCGCTGCGCGCTTCGGCATGGTGCAGGACATCGCCGGCCGCGGCCGAGTCCGGCGCGAGCCGCTCGACCAGGACGTGGAGGGCGCCGCCGCAGCGCAGGCGAATGTCGATCCAGGGGCTGCCCGCCCCGTAGTGGAGGTGCCGGGGCATGCCGTCCGCCAGGACATGCGCGGCATGGCTGGCGACATCGCCTTCGATGCAGTCTCCCGAGAAATAGCCGCTGGCGGCGATCGCCTCTTCCGGTCCGCCCGGCTCCACGAACAGCATCTGCGCGCCGGGACCGCGCGGGGCGCTGCCTTCTACTTTGTAAAGCGTGGCGAGGGCGGCGGGGCGGCCGCGGCGGCGGGCTTCCGCAAGCGGCGCGCGGATATCGTCCACCCAGCCGAAGAGCGGCCAGTCCGCGCCTTCGATCTCGCCGCTCATGGGATCATCCCAGTGTCGTCATTCTGCTGCCGCCGCCGGGCGCGCCCGTGTTTCGACATGGTCGCCGACCAGCGGGGCGATGACCAGCCGGTGCAGGATACGGCCGACATCCGCGGCGCTCTGGTCCTGGCCCTTGGTGAGCCACCAGGCGAGAATGTCTATGGTGGAGCCGGTGCCGTGCACCACGCCCAGGTCCTGCGGCAGCCAGTCGGCCGGGCGGGCCACGCCTTCGATCAGGCCGCGCGCCTGGCGAATGAATTCGTCGCGTACGATGGCCGCCGCGCCGCCGCCCAGGAGGGCAGACCACAGCGCCTTGTGCTCGCCGACGTAAGTGCAGAGCGCCAAGGTGGATTCGTAGCTGTTGGCATTGTGAAGGAGCGGGATGGAGAGCGCCAGCAGACCGGCGATCTCCTCGGAGGCGACATCGCCCAGCAGCGCTTCCTTGGTGGGGTAGTGCCGGAAGAAAGTGGCGTAACCGGTTCCCGCCCGCGCCGAAATCTCGCGGATGGTGATCTGGTCGAAGGCCTTTTCCTCCAGCAGGCACAGCATGGCTGCGTTGAGCGCCTTGCGTGAGCGCACCTGCCGCGCATCGGTGGGCGCGTCTTTCCTGAATCCCGCGAGATTTCCGTCCATGAACGACCCGTAACACCCTGCCTCAAGGGTGTCTAATCCACCGCACCCGACTTCGGTATGGCGGATTTCGGCATGCCGTGATGAACGGGATTCAGTATTCGCCGATTCGGTCCGCGAAGAGCAGGCGGCCGCCCGAAAGGTGCCAGAGCGCCTCGTTGAAGTCGGTATTGCTCATGGCGAAGCAGCCCTCGCTACGGCCGAGCTTGCCCCACTTCTCGATCATGGCGGCATCGACGTACCAGGCCGGATGCATAACGATCGCGCGTTCCAGCGCCATCGAGTTGTCGTTGTCCAGCCCCTTGAGGCGGATCGAGGTGCCGTACTTGCCCGAATACCACTCGCAAGTGAGGAAGGCCCCGCGCGAGGTGGCTTCGGAGCCGGGCATGTTGGAAAAGCTCTGCAGCCAGCCGCTGTGCATCGGATCCGACCCGCGGCCATGGGCAAGCAGGAACGAGCGCACGGTGCCCGCCTCGATATTGGCGAAATGAAGACGCGGCTTCCAGGAGGGCTGGGCGAAATCGGCGATGCCGACCAGGTCATGGCGCCAGATCTGCGTGCCAAGGCGCTGCACCTGGCGGGATGCCACGTCCAGCACGCGGCGCTGGTAGGGCGTAAGGGCGCTCGGCACCGCGCCCATGCCGATCGGAGCTGCTCCCGCAGGGCCGATTTGCACTCCGGCAGGACCGATCTGTCCTGTCGCTGTTCCTACCAGATTTTCTGCTGCCAGCACACGCGATGGCAATGCAAGGCTTGCGCCTGCCACCAACCCGCCCATGAGGACAGCACGCCGACCCAACGTCTGTTCCATACCGGTAAGTTAACCTAATCGCGGGGAACTTTCTAGCGCGATTGTCGGATCGGTTCCCGCCAGGGGTGCGGATTGCCGCAAGCGCCAACCGCCTTGTCGTTAAGGACGATTCGCGCTGTGGATAGGGCGGGGAACCGAAGTCCCCCGCCCTTCAAACGTTTTGAACGCGTTCGCGAACCAGCCCTGAAAGCGGGCCCGCGAACCCGCGATTCGTCAGGCTGCGGTCTTGGCCGGCTTGCGCGCGTGCTGGCGCATCCAGTCTTCCAGCACCGGGGCGATGCGGGTGCGCCACTTGCTGCCGTTGAAGATGCCGTAGTGGCCGACATTCTCGGCCAGCAGGTACTTCTTGCTGTCATCGGGCAGGTGCGTCGCCAGCTTGAGCGCGGCCTTGGTCTGGCCGATGCCGGAAATGTCGTCGCGCTCACCCTCGACGGCCAGCAGCGCCGTGTCGCGGATCGCCGAAGGATCGATCCGCTCGCCGCGATGGACGAATTCGCCCTTCGGCAGCGAGTGCTTCTGGAAGACGTGCTCGATGGTCTGGAGGTAATAGTCGGCGGTCATGTCGCAGACCGAGCGATATTCGTCGTAGAAGGCCTTGGTGGATGCCGCGCCTTCGCCGTCGCCGGAAACCAGGTGCTTGAACATGCCGTAATGGCTCATCATGTGGTTGCCGAGGTTCATGGCCATGAACCCGGCGAGCTGCAGGAAGCCCGGATAGACCCGGCGTCCGGCGCCCGGATAGTTCAGCGGAACGGTGGCGATGACGTTGTTCTCGAACCACGAGAGCGGCTGCTGCATCGCCACGTCGTTGACGCTGGTGGGCGCCTCGCGGGTGTCGACCGGGCCGCCCATCATGGTGAGCGTGGCGGGGCGGCAGGGATGCTCCTGCTTGCCCATGATCGCCGCAGCCGCGAAAGCCGGAACGGAAGGCTGGCATACGGCGAGCATGTGCGCGCCGGGGCCGATGTGTTCGAGGAAGCCGATCACATAGTCGATATAGTCGTCCAGATCGAAGCGGCCGGCATCGGCCGGCACCAGCTTCGCGTCGGCCCAATCGGTGATGTAGACCTCGCAGCTTTCCAGCATGCGGGCGACGGTGCCGCGCAGCAGGGTGGCGAAGTGGCCGCTCATCGGCGCGACCACCAGCAGCTTCGGCGCGTCCTTGGCCAGTCCGGGGTGCGTGAAGCGGATCAGGTCGCCGAAGGGGCGGCGCAGCACGATCGATTCGGTGACCGGGTAGGACTTGCCGCCCGTGGTCACGTTCTCGATGTCGAAGGCCGGCTTTCCGCGCGGGGCGGCGGCATGGGCGAAGACGTCCAGCGCCGAGGCTATGACCGGGCCGAACCCGAAATAGCCCATCGGCAGGGCGGGGTTCGAGAGAAGTTCGGCACCTACCGAAGCCCAGGCGGCGGCCCCGCTCAGCATGGTGCGCTGCAATTCGTAGGCGTTGTAAAGCAAAGTGCGTCTCCCGGACGGCGAAGCGACCCCGGCCATCCTGCGTGGTTATCAACGCCATTTGATACCGAATCGTTGCTTGTGCAATGCGGCATAAACGAAATCGCGCGCAGCCAGGTGGCCCAGCGCGGCGATCATGCTGATCGTAAAGGCGCATTTCATACACCTTTTCCTCAAGCCGGGGACGCGATAAGAGCCCGTTCGACCATTCCGGCACCTGCCGGTCCGAAAACGCTCCGGTGGGGACGTTTTCCAAGGAAAAGTTAAGGGCGCGCATGGATGCCAACGCGGGGCAGGCACGGCCGCCCGAGAACGAGAACGCTGCAACGGGCCAGGCGACCCCCGCCGCAGGGGCCGGCAGCGCCGAAGCGCGCGGTCCGGAAGCAGGCAAGCGCCCGCGCAGTCTGGGCGCCTTGCGCATGGTCTGGCGCGAACTGTTCCACTACCCCGGCCGCATGGCCGTGGCCGGGCTTTCGCTGCTGACCACGGCCACTTCGACTCTCGCGATCCCTTACGGTTTCCGCCAGATCGTCGACCAGGGTTTCGCGGAAGGCGCGGATCCGGCGGCGATCCGCTGGTGGTTCATCATGCTGCTGGGCGTGGTGATCGTGCTTTCCGTGGCGACGGCGGTGCGCTTCTACAGCGTTTCCTGGCTTGGCGAGCGCGTCGTGGCCGACGTGCGCCTGCGCGTGCAGCGCCATCTGCTGACGCTCTCGCCCAGTTTCTTCGAGGAAAACAGCCCCAAGGAAATCGCCTCCCGCATGACGGCCGATACCGCCATCGTCGAGACGGTGGTGAGCACCACGGTCTCGGTGGCGCTGCGCAATGCGATCATGGCAGCGGGCGGAGTGGCCTATCTCTTCGTGCTGGCCCCGCACCTGACGCTGGGCCTGGTCGTCGCGATCCCGGTGGTGATCCTGCCCATCGCCGCCTTCGGCCGCCGCCTGCGTGCCGTCGCCCGGCAGAGCCAGGACCGCGTGGCCGATATCGGCGCCACCACCAGCGAAGTCTTCGGCGCCTTGCGCGTGGTCCAGGCCTTCAACCAGGAAGGGCGCGAGATGGAGCGCTTTTCCGGCGCGGTCGAACGCACGTTCGAAACCGGCAAGCGCCGCATCGCCTTGCGCGCGGTGATGACGGCGGTGATCATGTTCCTGATCTTCGGCTCGATCACCGTCATCATGTGGCGCGGCGCGATCGGCGTGGCCGAGGGGTCGATCACCGGCGGCACGATCGCCGCCTTCGTGGTGACGGCGGGCATCGTTGCCGGCGCTTTCGGCTCGCTCACCGAAGTCTACGGAGACCTTGTGCGCGGGGCCGGAGCGGCCAGCCGCCTGGCCGAGCTGCTGAGCGAACATCCCACGATCTCGGCGCCTGCGCGTCCGCTGACGCTGCCTTCGCCCGGCCGCGGCAAGCTCGCCTTCGAGCGCGTGACTTTCCGCTACCCCTCGCGCCCGGAAATGGCGGCGCTGCACGATTTCACCCTGTCGATCGAGCCGGGCGAGACCGTGGCCATCGTCGGCCCCTCGGGCGCCGGCAAGTCGACGCTGTTCCAGCTGGCCGAGCGGTTCTATGATCCCCAGAGCGGGGCCATCAAGATCGACGGCGTGCCGCTGACCTCCGCCGATCCCTCCGAGATCCGCCAGCGGATCGCGCTGGTGCCGCAGGAAGGCGTGCTCTTCGCCGCCTCCGCGCGGGACAACTTGCGCTATGGCAACTGGCAGGCCGACGATGCGGCCATCTGGCAGGCGGCCGGCGCCGCCAATGCGGAAGGCTTCCTGCGCGAGCTGCCGCAAGGGCTCGACACTTTCCTGGGAGAAGACGGCGCGCGCCTCTCCGGCGGCCAGCGCCAGCGCATCGCCATCGCCCGCGCGCTCCTGCGCGATGCGCCGATCCTGCTGCTGGACGAGGCGACCAGCGCGCTCGATGCCGAAAGCGAGCGGCTGGTGCAGGATGCACTCGAACGCCTGATGGAGCACCGCACCACCCTGGTGATCGCGCATCGCCTGGCCACGGTGCGCAAGGCCGACCGGATCGTGGTGATGGACGGCGGGCGCATTGCCGAGCAGGGCACGCACGAGAGCCTCAGCCAGGCCGGCGGGCTCTATGCCCGGCTGGCGTCGCTCCAGTTCGATTCCGACGCAGTGGCCGCTTTCTCCCGTTCGACGAACGGCTGACTCACCCCGACGAACTGCATTTCAGGGCTGGCGTTGCCGAATATGGCAATTATGTTGCGCCATCATCGGTGGGCCGTTCCGGCCTGTCGCCAGACCGTTCGTGTCATGCAATTCAGAAAGGGTGGGACCATGACCCGCATTCTCGGCCGGGTGCTCGCTTCGACGGCGCTCGCTACCGCACTCAGCTTTTCCGCCATGCCGGCCCTGGCCGATGCACCGGCCTCCTCGGATCCGATGCAGATCGATCCGGCGAAGATGGACTGGGGCAAGTCCGGCATCCAGACCCAGTGGCAGGACCCTGCCGCCAAGGCCGGCGCGGACTTCGACAAGTTCGTGAACGGCAAGTGGGAAGCCGCCGTCGTGCTGCCGGCAGACCGCACCAACTGGGGCTCGTTCACGGCGCTGCGCGACCTTTCGGAACAGCGCGTGCACGGCATCATGGACGGCCTGATCGCCTCGAAGCCCGCCGCCGGCACCGATGCCGCCCGTGTCGAGGCAGCCTATGCCGCCTTCATGGACGTGGATGCCATCAACAAGGCCGGCCTCGCCCCCGCGCAACCTTACCTTGAGCGCATCTTCGCCGCCAAGACGCCTGACGACCTGATGAAGATCTTCGCGGCGCCCGGCTATGCCTCGCCGCTCGGCGCCTATGTGACCGCCGATGCCAAGCAGAGCGACGTCAATGCCTTCGAAGTCGGTGTCGGCAGCCTCGGCCTGCCCGACCGCGACTACTACCTGAAGAACGACGCCCGCTCGCAGGACTTGCGCGCGAAGTACCTCGATTACCTGACCTTCGCGCTCGGCAAGGCCGGTTATGCCGACGCCGGATCGRCCGCGAAATCGGTGCTCGCGCTCGAAACCCGCCTGGCGAAGGCCCAGTGGGACCGCGCTGCCAGCCGCGACCCGGACCTCACTTACAACAAGCTGACGGTCGCCGAGTTCGAAGTGCTCGCCGCGCCTGGCCTGATGCGCACTTTCGTCGAGACCATGGGCGCCGGCAAGGCAGCCTATATCATCGTCGACCAGATGCCGCCGACGGCCGAAGAGCTGAAGGCCGCCCGCATCGATCCCGCCAAGGCGCAGACGTTGTTCGGCGGCGGCGTGCCGGAAGTGGGCAAGCTGATCTCCGAAGTGCCGGTGGCCACCTGGCAGGCCTGGCTCGCCGCGCATTTCCTGCGCAGCAATGCCTCGGTCCTGCCCACCGACATCGATGACGCCACTTTCGCCTTCTACGGCAAGACCATGAGCGGCCAGCCGGAGCAGCGGGCTCGCTGGAAGCGCGGCGTTGCGGCGGTGGAAGGCATGGCCGGCGAACTGGTCGGCAAGATCTACGCCGAAAAGTACTATCCGCCCGAAGCGCAGGCGGCGATGACCGACCTCGTCTCCAACTTGCGCAAGGCCATGGCGGTGAACCTCCAGAGCCTCGCCTGGATGGGCCCGGAAACGCGCAAGGAGGCCGAAGCCAAGCTCAACGCCTTCACGCCCAAGATCGGCGCCCCGGCGAAGTTCAAGGAATACGAAGGCCTGACCTTCTCGGCCACCGATCCGCTCGGCAACGCCATCGCTGCGGGTTCGTGGGAGAACGACGACCAGATGAAGCGCATCGGCCAGCCGGTCGACAAGACCGAATGGTTCATGCTGCCCGAGACGGTCAACGCCTACTACAATCCGCCTTATAACGAGATCGTGTTCCCGGCCGCCATTCTCCAGCCGCCGTTCTTCAACGTCTCGGCCGACCCTGCGGTCAACTATGGCGGCATCGGCGCGGTGATCGGCCACGAAATGGGCCACGGCTTCGACGACCAGGGCGCCAAGTCCGACGGCACCGGCAACCTTCGCGACTGGTGGACACCGGCCGACAAGGCCAACTTCCAGAAGCTGCAGGACAAGCTGGAAGCCCAGTACAACAGCTTCTGCCCGTTCGACGACGGCAAGACCTGCGTCAACGGCAAGCTGACCATGGGCGAGAACATCGGCGATCTCGGCGGCCTCAGCCTGGCCTACCGCGCCTACAAGCTCTCGCTGAACGGCAAGGAAGCCCCGGTGATCGACGGCCTGACCGGCGACCAGCGCTTCTTCATGGCCTGGGCGCAGGTATGGCGCAGCAAGTACCGCGAGGAATCGGTACGCCAGCAGCTCATCACCGACCCGCATTCGCCCGCGCACTACCGCATCAACGGCATCGTTCGTAACTTCGACGAATGGTACAAGGCCTTCGGCGTGAAGCCCGGCGACGCTCTTTACCTCCCGCCCGCCGAGCGCGTGCGCATCTGGTAAGGAAACTGTAAGAAAACAGGGCTCGGTCGGATAGCGACCGGGCCCTGAATTCTTCTGGCGAACTTCGCCGTGCGCTGCATTTGGTCCAAAACGCGCCAAACCGTATTTTCTGAACGACTATAGGTACTAGAGAGCCGCGCAGCGGGTTGACTTGGCCGGTGCGTCCGGCATGACCTGCGGCCCATGAGCCTCACCCTTACCGCGATCCTCCTCGGCATTGTCGAGGGCCTCACCGAGTTCCTGCCCGTCTCCTCGACCGGCCATCTCATCCTCGCCACCCGCCTGTTCGGCTATGACGCCTCGCAGTGGGCGACCTTCAACATCGTCATCCAGCTCGGCGCGATCCTGGCGGTCATCGTCCAGTTCTGGCGCACGTTCTGGGCGGTGGGCATGGGCCTGCTCAAGCTCCACCCCGCCTCGATCCGTTTCGTGCGCAACGTGCTGCTGGCGTTCATTCCCTCGGCCGTGCTGGGCCTGCTGCTCAATAATTACATCGAGGGACTGCTGGGCGAACCTGCCGTGGTCGCCTGGGCGCTTATCATCGGCGGCATCGCCATCCTGGGGATCGAGAAAGTGGCCAAGCCCGGTCCGTTGACCGGCGTTTCCGAGCTTCCCGCCATCAAGTGCATCGGCGTAGGCTTTGCGCAGTGCCTGGCGATGGTTCCGGGCGTCAGCCGTTCGGGCGCGACGATCATGGGCGCGCTGTCGATGGGTATCGAGCGCCGCACGGCGGCCGAGTTCAGCTTCTTCCTTGCCGTGCCCACGATGGTCGGCGCCACGACGCTGGAACTGCTCAAGCACCACGAGGAGCTGATGGCCGGCACCGGCCCGGTGGGCTGGGGAGAGATCGGCGTCGGCTTCGTCGTCTCGTTCGTGGTGGCCCTGGTGGTCATCAAGGCCTTCATGGCTTTCGTGAGCCGCTCGGGCTTTGCACCGTTCGCCTGGTATCGTATCGTGGCGGGCGCACTCGCACTCTTCCTGCTTTCGCGGGTCTGATCAGGGATTTACGCCATGGCCGAGGACGATCACAAGAAACTCGGCCAGAAACTGGGGCGCAAGGACTACGAAAGGCAGCTTGAGCCGATGCTGGAGGAGCTGGTGGGCATGGCCCGCTGGGCCTCCGCCACCGGCGCCCGCATCGTCGTCCTGTTCGAGGGACGCGACACGGCGGGCAAGGGCGGGGCGATCAAGGCCGTCGGCGGCCAGCTCAACCCGCGCCAGTGCCGCACCGTGGCGCTCACCGCGCCCAGCGAGCGCGAGCAGGGCCAGTGGTACTTCCAGCGCTATGTCGAGCATCTGCCCACCCGCGGCGAGATCGTGCTGTTCGACCGCAGCTGGTACAACCGCGCCGGCGTGGAAAAGGTCATGGGCTTCGCCACCGGCTCCGAAGTGAAGCGCTTCCTCAAGCAGGTCCCGGTGTTCGAGCGCATGCTCGTCGACGATGGCATCCTGTTGTTCAAGTACTGGCTGTCCTGCGACCAGGAGAAGCAGGAGGAGCGACTCCACGAACGTCTCGACGATCCGCTGAAGCGCTGGAAGCTCTCGCCGATCGACGTCGCCGCGCGCGAGAAGTACGAGGAGTACACCAAGGCGCGCGAGGCGATGCTCAAGGCCACGCACAAGAAGCACGCGCCGTGGACGGTGGTGGACTTCAACGACCAGCGAATCGGCCGCCTCACCCTCGTGCGCGACCTGCTGGACCGGCTGCCGGACACCAAGGTCGAGCCGCAGACGATCAAGATGCCGAAACTGAATCACGCGCCGTACAACGAGAAATTCGGCGTTCTGAAGCCGATCGAGCCGTTCGACACGGAGTGAATCAAGCCTCTTCCGCTTGACTTTGGCCTGCCACTATCGCATGGGCCGCAACCTTGAGGGGCGGCGCTCGATTGCCGCCCTGAAATTTTTCAACGGAACGCCGGCCGGCCAGGGCGGCTGAAACGAGAGATACAGGAAACCGCCATGGCGAAGCCCGCAACCGTCAAGATCCGTCTTGTCTCGACCGCCGACACCGGCTTCTTCTACGTCACGAAGAAGAACCCGCGCAACACGACCGAGAAGATGAACTTCCGCAAGTACGATCCCGTCGTGCGCAAGCACGTCGAGTTCAAGGAAGCCAAGATCAAGTAAGGTTCTTCGGAACCTTACAATTCAGGGGCGGTTCAAGCCTGCAAACCCAATGGGAGCATTATGAACCGCACCTTCAAGATCTTTCGCTCTTGCGTAGGCGCGGCCAGCCAGGTTTTTCTTGGCGCGGCCGCGTTTTCCGTTCCTGCCCTCCTTCCGGCGACGCCCGCGCTCGCGGCCCCGTCCGCCGATGCGGCGCAGTTGAGCCAGGCCGTCGAAGCGCTGCGCGCGATCTCGACGATGAAGGCCAACTTCGTCCAGACCGACCGTAACGGCCAGAGCCTGACCGGCGAGCTGACGCTCATGCGTCCCGGCAAGATCCGCTTCCAGTACGAGAAAAGCGCCCAGATGCTGATCGTCAGCGACGGCAAGGCGCTGACCATGATCGACTACTCGGTGAAGCAGGTGCAGCGCTGGCCGATCAGCAACAGCCCGCTCGGCGCGCTGCTCGATCCCAAGCGCGATGTCGCCAAGTACGGTTCGGTCAAGCAGACCGGCAATCCCAATGTCGTCAGCATCGAGGTCCGCGATCGTTCGCATCCCGAATATGGCGTGATCACCCTGATCTTCACCCGCAAGGCGTCCGCGCCCGGCGGGCTTGAGCTGACCTATTGGGTCTCGCTCGATTCGCAGAACAAGCGCACCACGATCTCGCTGTCGAATCAGCGCTACGGCGTTCCGGTCTCCGACAACGATTTCCGCTGGAACGATCCGCGTCCCCGGACGCGCCGATAGGTCTCGTCGATAAGGGGGAACGCTTGGTCGCGAGTTGCCCGCTGGCTGCGACGGAATGCGACACTTTTCTGAATTCCGTTCACTTGGCAGCAAGCCAACAGCGCCTAGATTGAAATGGTCAGAGCGGCTCGAGGCGGGTTTCCCCCCTGTTGCCCACGCCTCCACAAGGGTCCTCTGATTTAGCGTGACGAACGCTTACATGAACCCTCGGTCCTCTGCCCCCGGACCGAGGGTTTTTGTTTGTGGGGTTGTGGATTGGCCCATGCCGGGCTGCGAACGGCACTGTTCTGCGCTTCCGGTGCTCACGGCCAGAAGGCCGCTGCGCTCCGGTTCTCGAACAGCACCATTCTCGCTCCGGCCTGAGCCAATCCACAACCCCACAATCCACAAGTCCGCAAGGGCAGATCATTCCCAAGCACTTCAGAAGATGGGGCACGCCCTCTGGCAATTGCGGGGCGCCATGCCTAAAGCCTGCGGCATGAAGATTGCCACCTGGAACATCAATTCGGTCCGCCTTCGCATCGATCAGGTCGAGCGGTTTCTGACCGAACAGTCGCCCGACGTGCTCTGCCTTCAGGAGATCAAGGTCGCCGAGCATCTCTTCCCGCACGATATGTTCGAGCGACTCGGCTATACCCACCGCGCGATCCACGGGCAGAAGGGCTACCACGGCGTGGCCACCGTCAGCCGCGTGCCGTTCACAGAGTTCAGCCGCTACGACTGGCAGGACAACGGAGAGGCGCGCCATGTGGGCGTGGAGCTTCAGGGCGCCGGGCAGGGCATGATCCTGGAGAACGTCTACATCCCCGCCGGCGGCGACATCGCCGACCGCGAGGTGAACCTGAAGTTCGGGCAGAAGCTGGACTTCCTCGAACGCATGACGCGCTGGGCGGACAAAGTGGACCGCCCCACGCTGATCGTAGGCGACTTCAACATCGCCCCGCTCGAATCGGACGTCTACAACCACAAGGCGCTGCTCAAGGTCGTCAGCCACACGCCGATCGAGGTGGAGACACTGGCGCGCTTCCGCGATGCCCATGGCTGGGTGGACCTCGGCCGTGAATTCATTCCCGCGCCCGAGCGCAACTACTCCTGGTGGTCCTACCGCAGCTACTGGCGGCAGAAGGACCAGGGCCGCCGGCTCGATCACATGTGGGCCTCGCCCGACCTGGCGAAGCAGGCCCGCGCGCACAGCTTCGTCGAGGAAACGCGCCGCTGGGAGCAGCCGAGCGACCACGTCCCGCTGATCACCGAGTTCGAACTCTGAGCGCCGACGCACCCGGGAAGGCGCTGCCTTCCGCAGGTGCCCGCCGCGTGGCGCTGGCGCTCGATGCGCTGCGCCATGGCTGGCCGGTGCGGATGGGGCCGGAAGGCGAGGGAAGCGGCGCCGTCCTGCTTCCCGCCGAGACCGGGTTCGCGCCGGGTGTTACGGCGCCGCGCATGCTGATCTCCGCTGCCCGCGCCGTCACGCTCAAACTGGCGAACCAGCGCGAAGCGGCCGTGCCCGAGGCGCCGGTGCTGATCCGCGCGGCAGAGCCCTTCGATCTCGAGACCGCCCGCGCCGTGGCAGACCCCGCGCTTGACCTTGCGCATCCCATGAAGGGGCCGTTCGCGGCCGAGCACATCGGCGACATGGACATGGCGCGAACCGCCATGGAACTGGCGCGACTCGCCGGCATCCTGCCCGCGTTCCTCGTGGCGCCCGACATCGGGGGGGAAGCGCAGACGGTTGCTCCCGCCGACCTGGCCGAGTGGAAGGACACCAGCCGCCTGGTCGTGGCCTCGCGCGCGCGCCTGCCGGTGGCAGCCTGCGAAGAGGCGGAGATCGTCGCATTCCGCGCGCTGGATGACCTGCGCGAGCATGTCGCCTTGGTGATCGGCACCCAGGACGGCGACCGGGCACCGCTGGTGCGGCTCCACTCGGAATGCCTGACCGGCGACATTCTCGGCAGCCTCAAGTGCGATTGCGGCCCGCAGCTGGACGCCGCGCTGCGCGCCATGGCCGAGGAAACGAAGCAGGGTGGTTGGGGCGTGCTGCTCTATCTGCGGCAGGAAGGCCGCGGCATCGGTCTCGTCAACAAGCTGCGGGCCTATAGCCTGCAGGACCTCGGCTACGACACGGTGGACGCCAACAACCGCCTGGGCCTGCCCACGGAGGCGCGCGATTTCCCGGTGGCGGCGCGGATGCTCGAACTGCTGGGCGTCTCGGCGATCCGGCTGATGACCAACAACCCGGCCAAAGTCGCGGCGCTGGAAGGCGTGGGCGTTGAGGTGGTGGAGCGCGTACCGCACCAGCTGCCGCCGAACCCGCACAATGCCCGCTATCTCGACACCAAGCGGGACCGGACCGGGCATATATTGTAAGCGTCCGGAGCGCGCGCTCCGTTACCTGAAACGGCCCCGTGCCCGATTCGGTCGAGGCAACGCACTCCCAGGCGCGTCATCCTGATCCTGTTTCAGCGTCCATCCCGCGGCCCCGGCCTGGTTTCCGGTCAGCCAACGGAACCTGGGCCAGCGGCCAGCACAACCCGACACGCTCGAAAATGACGGATCGAGGCGCGCGCTTGTCCGCCCGGTCGCCGGTCCAGCGCAGATGGCGTTCAGCGCTTCTCGAACCCGGCGATTCCCGTGCCGAGGGTGTTGCGGCCGATCTTCAGTGGCTCGCCGGACCAGTCCGCCACGAAAGCGCTGTTGCGGTCGATGCCGGGCGCGAAACGGGCATTGTTTCCTTCCACCGTCAGCCCCGCCGAAGGGTGGCTGCGGTGCTCTGCGGCCACGGCGATGAAGGCGGAGTAGTTCTCCTTGTCGCGTCCCTGTACGAACCAGTTGCCGGCAATGCGCCCGGTGGCGCCTTCGGGAAGGTCGATCATGTAATTGGTCGCGCGGCCGGCGGCATCGTCGAAGCTGGAATCCGTGATCTCGACGTGCGCCGCGCGGCTCTTGACGTAGTGGCCGCCGGTTCCCGCCTCGAAGCGGCTGCGGGTGATCGTGAGCGCGCCGTAATTGCCGATATAGACCGCGTGCGCGCAGCCTGAGCCTTCGCAGGTCCCGAGGCGGGTGAACGTCGACTTGTCGATACGGATCGAACCCTGGGGATCCTCGCCGCTCAGCAGGCCCTGTTCGCTGTCGCGGAACCAGGCCTGCGACACCGAGAGGTCGCCGTGTTCGAGCCGCACGCCCGCGCCGTTCTTGTCGGGCACGCGGATATTGGCGAAGACCATGCCCTCGATCCGGGCAGCGCGCCCGCGCAGCACCAGCGCCGCCTTGTCTTCGCAGGCCTTGCCGTCGAGCACGGACTGGCCGGGGACCTGGGCCTGGTACGTGATCTCGCCCTTGCTCTGCACCGCGCAGTCGGAAAAGCGCAGCGAGGCGAAGCGGATCGTGCCGCTGCCGTCGCCGATGGCATCGACCGCGTCCTGCAGGCGGGTGAAGCCGCGCCCGGTTTCCGCCACCGTATAAGGCGCATTGTCGGCAGCCTGCCCGAACGAGACGGCGGCGGGAGCGGCTGCGAGCAAGGGGATGCCAAAGGCGAGGGCGAGTCGGGCGGAACGGTTCATGCGGGAGGTCTAGCGTCTTCGCGGGGCAACGCAGGCGCCCGTTTCGCTGCGTCCCACAGCGGGACAAGCCCCGGTGCTATCGTTGCCCCGGTCCGCGCTTGCCCCGGCGGGGTGGTTTCGGCAGCGCCTTCAGGTCGATCATCTCGCTGCGAMTGAGGATCCAGAACACCATGACCGCCGACCAGAACAGCACGATCAGCGAAAAGCCGATCGCGATCGGCAGGACGCTTTCCGGAAAGCGCAGGAGCAGCCAGGCCAGGCAGAAGCTCATCGGCAGGAGGGGAAGCGTCCAGGCGGCGAGTGCGAACCATCCGGCCCGGCCGCGCGGCTGGCAGGTGAATTTCAAGCCGCTTCGATAACACAGGAACAGCGTGTCCTGGTCGGATGTCCTCGCGGCGTCCGCCAGGCTGGCCTCGGCCGTGGCTGAGACCGTCCTGCGGCGCGTATGCCGGTGCGACACGACCAGGAAGACGGCAGTGGCGGCCAGAAACAGCGCGAAGGCCAGAGGCCGGCTGCCAGCCAAACCGGAATGCATGAGCCCTTTCGTCCCAGCCAGCGCCCCGAAATAGGTGGCCAGCAGCAGCCAGCCCTGCCAGGCGATCGGCAGGCCGACTCCGATACCGAAGCGCTTGGGTGCGAACCAGGCGCCGTCGTCGAGCGATTCGTGCATCATGCCTCGTCCTCCGTTTCTTCCGTCGCCGTGGGCGGGCGTCCCCGGCGTGCGGGCTCGCTGACATCCACTTTGAGACCGCGCCGGGACAGCGCCTCGCGCAGGAGCACTTCGACCTGGGCGTTGACCGAGCGGAAATCGGCCGCGGCGCAGCGTTCCAGCGCCTCATGAAGCGCTGGATCCAGCCGCAGGGCGAATGCTTTCTTGCCGGGACTCGCCATCCGCCCGGTCGCCTTACTGGTAGAGCGTGCCGGTATTGACGACCGGCTGGGTGTCGCGCTCGCCGCAGAGCACGACCATCAGGTTCGAGACCATGGCGGCGCGGCGCTCGTCGTCGAGTTCGACCACGTTCTTTTCCGAGAGCTGCGAAAGCGCCATCTCGACCATCGAGACCGCGCCTTCCACCAGCTTGCGCCGCGCGCCGATCACGGCTTCGGCCTGCTGGCGGCGCAGCATGGCGCCGGCGATCTCGGGCGCGTAGGCCAGGTGGGTGAGGCCGCATTCGTCCACCGTGATGCCGGCCACGCGCAGGCGTTCGATCAGTTCGGCGCGCAGTTCCGCGTTCACTTCGGCATGGCTGCCGCGCAGGGTGATCTCGGCATCCTCGACATCGTCATAGGCATAGCGCGAGCCGATCGAACGCACGGCGGCCTCGATCTGCACGTTCACGAAGGCCTTGTAGTCGTCCACGTCGTAAAGCGCCTGGGCCGTGTCGGCGACGCGCCAGACCACATTGGTGGCGATCTCGATCGGATTGCCGCGCAAGTCGTTCACCTTGAGCTTTTCGGACACGACATTGTTGGCGCGCACGGAGATCTTGCGCTTGGCCATCCACGGCCAGACCCAGCGCAGCCCAGCAACCCGGTCCGTGCCGCGATAGGAGCCGAACAGGGTGATGGCCGCCGCCTGATTCGGCTGGATCATGTAGAAGCCCGCGGCGATCAGCACTTCGGCAGCGATGGCCGGGACGATGAAGGCGAAGAAACCCAGGACTCCGCCCGGTGACGGGTCGATGCCGGCCAGCGAGAACAGCGCCAGCAGGATCGCGGCCATGATCCCCAGGAAGATCAGCAGCATGAAGTAGCCGTTCATGCTGGAGCCTGTGGATTCCCGGGAGGAATTCATCGGAAGGTGCGACTCGGCCATCGGGCGTGTCCTTGTTTAAAGTGATATCACATTAATATCAAAAGCGCACAATTGGTCAAGCAGGGTTGAAAATCGCCCGGGCGGCGTCTATGTCGGGATTGCGGGCCGGGCCCCTCTGGCGCGGCGTTCCTGTCCTGGAACGCCTCGTGATGTCGGACCGCATCGGGTGAAACCGATGCAGGTTCCAGGGGCTCAATCCAGCCCGTACAGCTCAGGCAACAGGATACCTGTCAGGCTCACCCGATCGAACCCATTTCCGTTCGATAGGGATTTTACGATGACCGACATTATGTTCCGTATGCTCGAGCGACACCAGAAGCTCGACGCCCTGCTGCGCCTCGCGCAGGGCAGACGCTCTCCCGATCCTTTCGAGATCGCGAAGCTGAAGAGACTGAAACAGGAGTTCAGGGGCAGACTCGCGCGGTTGCTACTCCCCCCAGCAACCGTTGCAGGCAGTCTGTAACCCTCGCGCCGGCGCGTTTCCCCCCATTTTCGCGCCGGCGCTTCCTGTTTTGCCCAGGTTTGGGCCGCGTTTCGGGAGTGTCCCGTGGATTTTCTCTTCTATGACCTGCTGGGTACGCCGGCCTGGTTCTGGCTGGCATTCGCCGGCCTCGTTTTCGTACTGACCGCCTTCGACCTCGGCTTCCTGCACAAGGAGGACCGGGAAATGGGCATTGGCGAATCGCTGAGGCTCTCGGTGTTCTACATCGCCATCGCCATGGCTTTCGGCGGCTGGGTGTGGTGGGCCAAGGGTTCCGAGGACGGCATCGCCTACTTCACCGGCTATTTCATCGAGAAGGCGCTTTCGATCGACAACGTCTTCGTGATCTCGATGATCTTCGGTTTCTTCGCGATCGCGCCCAAGTACCAGTACCGTGCCTTGCTCTGGGGCATCATGGCGGTGATCGTGCTGCGCGGCCTGATGATCGCGGGCGGCGTGGCGCTCGTTTCCCAGGCGCACTGGGTGATGTATATCTTCGCCGCTTTCCTGGTGTTCACCGGCGTGAAGATGCTCTTCGCCAAGGAGCAGGACCCGGATATCGGCAACAACCCGGCGATCCGCTGGATCTCGCGCCACATGCGTGTGACGAAGGCGCATCACGGCGAGCACTTCTTCGTCCGCGAGCACAATGCGGCGGGCAGGCTCGTCTGGGCCGCGACCCCGCTGTTCCTGGCGCTGGTGGTGATCAACCTGGCGGACCTGGTGTTCGCGGTGGATTCGGTGCCGGCGATCTTCTCGATCACCACCGATACCTTCATCGTCTACACGTCCAACATCATGGCGATCCTGGGCCTGCGCGCGCTCTATTTCGCGCTGGCGGCGATGGTGCACCGCTTCCACTACCTGAAGTATGCTCTTGCCCTGGTGCTGGTGTTCATCGGGGCGAAGATCCTGGTTGCGGACTTCGTGCTGGGCGGGGCCAAGTTCCCGCCGCTCATCAGCCTGGGCGTGACGCTGGCGCTGATCGCGGGCGGCGTGGGCTGGTCCTTGTGGAAGACACGCGGCGAATTGCCGAGCGCCTAGTCCGGATGGTCGGATTCCCGCCGGCCGCCGTCGGCCGCTTGGTCGGCGGGCCGGTGGGGGGGGGGCGGGGCAGGGCGCCTTTTGCGAAGGACTCCGGCCCCGCTCGCTGCTAGAGCGCCGCGATGGCCCGCCTCATTCTCTTCAACAAGCCTTATGATGTCTTGTCGCAGTTCACCGATGCCCGTTCGCCCACGCCGCGCGCGACGCTGTCGGACTTCATCGACGTGCCGGGCGTCTATCCCGCCGGGCGGCTCGACCGCGACAGCGAGGGGCTGATGCTGCTGACCGACGACGGCCGGCTCCAGTCGCGAATCTCCGATCCGCGCTTCAAGATCACCAAGACGTACCTGGCGCAAGTCGAAGGCGAGCCCGATGAGGCCGCGATCGCGGCGCTGTGCAAGGGCGTGATCCTGAACGACGGTCCGACTCGACCCGCGCGGGCGCGCCGTATCGACGCGCCGCAGCTCTGGCCGCGCAATCCGCCGGTCCGGTTCCGCAAGACGGTGCCGGACTGCTGGATCGAACTGACCATCGCGGAAGGCCGCAACCGCCAGGTTCGGCGCATGACCGCCGCGATCGGCCATCCTACGCTGCGCCTCGTGCGGGACAGGGTGGGGGACTGGGCGCTCGACGGCCTGGCGCCGGGCGAGTGGCGCGAAGTCACCATTTGACGGTTGGTGTTGCAATTTCGCCGATATAGTCTATATCGGCCGAGCTACGTCGCCTGCGACGGGAACTTGCGGCTGCATTCCGGCAGCCACTCCTCCCCTTTACAGCTGCCTGGCCCTCAAGGCCGAAGCGTGCTTCGCGCGCGGCAGACTTGGGGCAACCCTTTTTTCGGACAGGATGCATTGGCCAAGGAAGAACTGCTGACCATGGAGGGTTTCATCGAAGAAATCCTTCCCGACGGACGTTTCGCTGTGGTGCTCGACAATGAGCATCGCATTATCGCTTACACCGCGGGCAAGATGCGCAAGTTTCGCATCCGCTCGGTCGTGGGCGATCGCGTGCACGTTGAAATGACGCCCTACGATCTGACCAAGGGTCGGATCGTGTTCCGCGAACGTACGCCTGGTCAGACCGGCGGCCCGCCGAAACGGCGCAGCAATTTCAAAAGATGACAGATGCGGCAGTGAGCCGCGAACAAGGAATACATGAACTACCATAAAGCGGACGCATGTGATCGCGTCCAATCCGTACCCCACCGCTTCTCGCTTCCTACCGTCGGTTTCCGGCGTGACGTGGAACCGGGAGCGCTCTCCAGGCAGGACCTGCGGCGCCTCGTCGCCGCCATGGTGGACTGACACCGCCCGACCTGGAGCACAGGAAAAAACCCCCGCAGGCCGAAGCCTTCGGGGGTTTTTCATGTCTGGGGGGGCATGTCTGGGACAGGCGTGCGGGCAGGGAGAGAATCGGCTTCGCGGTTGCAGGCCGAGGCAAGGCTGTTGGTTTCGTTCGAGCGGGTGTCCGCGCGAATCCTCCAGAGAGGCGGACGCGCAAGGGCGCGAACCGATATTGCCTGCCGCTTTCGAAGTGCGTTCACTCCGAAGCGTCTTCAAACGACAGAGCTGGCATCTGCCGAACCTCGCGCGACGGCGCTGTCAGGTCGGCCGGTCAGAAGGCGGGTTTGCGCCCTTCCTCGATGCGTCGGATCTGGTCGGACATGGCGCGCCAGGCGGCTTCGGAGCGAAGCTCGCGATCGCGCACATTGGCGAGTTTCGCGATGGAGGCGGCCTCGGCCGCTTCCTGGGCGCGCGATTCGCAGAAGTCACGGGTAAATGCCATCTGCTTGCTCGCTATGTATCGGCGCCTTGGGGCAAGGCACCGGGAAGAAGCGCGCGGCGGCGGACCGAAGCCCGGCCGCCGCGCACCTCTGAAAATCAGGCCGACTTCAGGTTGACAGCCGATGCCTTGCCATTGCGGCCGACTTCGACGTCATACGAGAGGCGCTGTTCCTTCTCGAGGGTGTGCATGCCGGCGTTCTGAACGGCCGAAATGTGGACGAAGCTGTCCTGGCCGCCGTCTTCCGGAGCGATGAAACCGTAGCCCTTGTCGGTATTGAAGAATTTCACGGTGCCGATCGGCATATTAGGTTCCTTTCAAGAAACGAATTTTGGATCCTGCGAAATTGCGGGATCCGGTCGTGCGTCAGTTCGTCAATTGAAAGGAAATCGTCCCAACCCGATCTTGCGCGGAAAAATTTCCGAACCCGAACGAAGATTGGCGACACCCGTCGCAAATTCGACATCAGCCACGCCGATATAACACGCTCCGTTGCGAATACCTAACGGCAACGGGATCGAGGCGCGAAACGGCGGCATTGCGCCATTGCCGGGGCTATGGCGGCAGTGTGCAATCGTGAACAGTCGGGGGTCGGGCCCGCTCAGCGCGTGCCCAGATCGCCCTTGCCCACGGTTCCGCTCGCCATGTCCAGCATGCGGTCGAGGCTCTTCTTGGCATCGAGGCGCAGCTGCTCCTCGATCTCGATCCGCGGCTCCAGGTCGCGCAGGGCGACGTAGAGCTTCTCCATGGTGTTGAGCGCCATGTAGGGGCAGATGTTGCAGTTGCAGTTCCCGTCCGCCCCCGGCGCGCCGATGAAGGTCTTGTTCGGGATCGCCAGCTGCATCTGGTGGATGATGTGCGGCTCGGTGGCGACGATCAGCGTGTCGGCATCCGTGGTCTTGGCATATTGCAGGATGCCGCTGGTCGAACCGACATAGTCCGCGTGATCGACGATGTGCGGCGGGCATTCCGGGTGCGCGGCGATCGGCGCGGCGGGATGCTGGGCCTTGAGCTTGAGCAGCTCGGTTTCCGAGAACGCCTCGTGCACGATGCAGACGCCGGGCCAGAGCAGCATCTCGCGGCCGAACTTGCGGCTGAGATAGCCGCCCAGGTGGCGGTCCGGGCCGAAGATGATCTTCTGGTCGGCAGGGATTTGCTGGAGGATCGTCTCGGCGCTGGAACTGGTGACGATGATGTCGGACAGTGCCTTCACCTCGGTCGAGCAGTTGATGTACGTGAGCGCGATGTGATCGGGATGCGCCTCGCGGAAAGCCTTGAACTTTTCGGGGGGGCAGGAATCTTCCAGGCTGCAGCCGGCTTCGACGTCGGGCAGGACCACGATCTTGTTGGGCGAGAGGATCTTGGCGGTTTCCGCCATGAACTTTACACCGCAGAAGGCGATCACTTCGGCGTCGGTCTCGGCGGCCTTGCGGCTGAGTTCCAGGCTGTCGCCCACGAAGTCGGCAATGTCCTGGAGTTCCGGGCGCTGGTAATAATGCGCGAGGATGACCGCATTGCGTTCCTTGCGCAGCCGCTCGATTTCGGCGCGCACGTCGATACCGGAAAGGTCGGCGGGCATTACGGTCATGGTGTCCCTCTGTCTGGTCGCTCCGGCGTTTTACCGGCCCTCCCCGTCTGGGGTTGGCCGGCTGCCGGGATTTGGGGCCTATCTAGGGACGCTTGCGGCAATGCCCAAGGAAAATATGCGCCGGGTTCAGGCGGCCGAGGCCCTTGTCGCCAGATCGATCCACCAGGGCGTGATCGCCAGCAATTCGGTCAGGACATGGGTGAGCAGCAGGGCGATCGTCGCGGCGATGGTGGCGGGGTGGGCATGGCCGATGGTGCGCCGGTCATGGCGCAGGATCAGCGCGACGAAGCCCAGCTGAACCACCAGCGACACCCATTCGCCCCAGGGCATGATCAGCGGCATCGGCAGCACCCGGCCCAGCGCCGGGTCGGTCAGCAGGATCGTCGAGCCCAGCATCAGCCGGCGGTGCCAGTCCGGTTGGCGGCGGTGGGACACCGCCAGCGTCACCAGCAGCGCGAAGAACGCCGCGCCGATGTGCACGGTGGCCAGGAAGTAGGCGGGCGTGAAGAACGGCGGCTGGGCGTGGGCGCGCAGGGCGGTGATGCTTAGCGCGCTCATCGAGACGACCATGAGCGGCACCATGACCGCGCTCGCCCAGCCGAGCCGGCGGTGGATCGCCAGTCCGCCCCGTCCGGCCAGCAAGGATTGAGTCACCAGCAGTCCCAGCCATGTCAGCATGATCAGGCCGTGCAGGTGCATGACGAGCGGCGCGCCGCGATAGTCGACGAAGCCCCGCATTGCGAATTGTCCGAAAGCGAAGACGATGAACAGCGAAAGGCCGATCGCCATCTTCTGCCAGAACGATAGCGCGCCAAGGCGGGCCAAAGGCAATGTTGCCATGAAAAATCCCCTCACCCCATGAGTGGGGCGGGGTATACTCTTCATCGCCAAGTAGAGATACAGTAATTCGGTAAATTACTGTTCCGTAAGGGCCAGTGACCAACCGTCATCATGCCGCGTTACCAGGCTTCTTCTTTCCAGATCAAGAAGATGAGCCAGTACCGATCGGCCCGCGGCAGGCCAGAGCCGCTTGTCCACGCCTTTGTACATTTGCGGCACCATAGCGGCCACGGTGCCATGATCTGCCTCGATCTGCTTCAGGATCTGGCGTTCGCGCTGGCGGCGGTGGCCGATCATGCCGCGGACCAGCTGGCGCGGTTTCTCGACCGCGGGGCCGTGAGCCGGGAAATAGACGCTGTCCTGTTCGCGCTCGTAGAGTTTCTGCAGGCTGGCGAGATAGTCCGTCATGTCGCCGTCCGGCGGGGAGACGACGCTGGTGGACCAGCCCATGACGTGGTCGCCGGTGAACATCGCCCCGGTTTCGGGCAAGGCGAAGCAGACGTGGTTGGAGGTGTGGCCGGGCGTGGCGACGGCTTCGAGCGTCCAGCCGTCTCCGCCGATCGTCTCGCCGTCGTGCAGCACGCGGTCGGGGCGGTAGTCGGGATCGAAGGCGGCATCCGCGCGGGGGCCGTCGTCCTCCAGCGTCAGTGCCGCGCAGCCGACCACCGGCGCGCCGGTCAGGGCCTGCAGAGGCGCCGCGGCGGGCGAATGGTCGCGGTGGGTATGAGTGCAGCAGATCGCGGCGATTCGCGCTTCGCCGACCGCGCTCAGGATCGCGGCGATATGCTCGTCCTCGGCCGGGCCGGGATCGATCACCGCCACGTCCGCGCCGTCTCCGACGATGTAGGTCTGCGTGCCGGTATACGTGAACGGCGAGGGGTTGCGGGCCAGCACCCGGCGGACGAGCGGCGCGATCCGCTCGGCTTCGGCATAAGGCTTGTCGATGTCTTTCAGCGCGTCCATTCGGCCGATATGGGCATTCGCGAGGGGCCTGTCGAGCGCGGCCTTCCAGGCAGGCGCGTGCGCGGAGCCTCTGTGCTTCAGCTCGCCAGTCGCCGCTCGATCCGTTCGCGCAGGCGTTCGATCGCGCTTGGCTGCACGTCGTCGCGCAGGCGCCAGCGGCCGTCGATCCGGAGCAGGCGGTCGTAGAAGCGCTGCGTCGTTTCCACCAGGTCGACGATCTCCGGTTGCAGGCGGGCGAGCTGCGCGACGTCAGAATGGCGCAGGAGCGGCGAAAGACGGCCATTGCGGCGAAGCTGGAACTGGCTGATCTCGCCCATGATGAAGGCGCGCTGGTTCAGCAGCCAGGCGATCGCATGCATCATGCGCGTGGTCGTGCGCAGGCCCTCGCTCGACAGGGCGATACGCTCCGGCTCGTCACCCGTTTCCAGCGTCTCGCTCAAACCTGCTTCCGCCGCGGCTTCCCGCGGCGGGCAGGGCAGGGCGAACGCCTCGCGCACCTCGTCCGCGAGCAGAAGCGCCTCGCAATAGAGCGCCTCGACGATGCGCGGGTTTATGGTCGCGGAGTTGGGCATGCGCTGCCCATATTTCTTACCGGCGAGTCCGCGGCAACTGCCCTTAAGGCATTTTCCGAAACGAATCCGGTGCTTGTCCCCTATCGGTACGTTTTACGCGGACGTGCGGTCAGGCAAAAGCGGGGGTGCCGCAAGCTCGCCGCGGATGTGACGAGCGCACCCGGCACCCGTGAAGCACCATCCTGCGCAAGAAATCAGGCGATGATATCGGGGATCAGGAAGTCCTGGATCACCGCGATCTGATCCTTGAGTTTCAATTTGCGCTTTTTCAGGCGCGCGATCTGCAGCTGGTCGCCGGCGCCGGGCACGGTGAGCGCATCGATAGCCGCATCGAGATCGCGGTGCTCGATCTTGAGGATTTCGAGGCGCTTGCGCATTTCCTCTTCGGTCACGCCAGGATTTCCTACTCTCGAATGACAGTCTGCGGATGCGAAATTCACATGCCCCGCTCGACGCAGCAGGCACGCGATTCACCGATATGAACCATTCGCGGTCTTCGCAAGATGGGCAGGATGTGGTTCCATCCGTTTTGCGCCGGATTGCCCATGCCGAGTCGCCAAGAGAGGTCGCAGGCAAAGGGGCCGGCCCACCCCCCGAACAAAGAGGAGAACCGTCCATGGATAGTTCGCACGTCAGCGCTTTGCAGCTCAAGCATGCCGGAATTGAAAGGCAGATTCATGACGAATTGTGCCGTCCGATACCTGACGCAGCCATGATCCAGGCCCTCAAGAAGCGGAAGCTCAGGATCAAGGAAGAAATCTCTCGTCACTGACCTGTCGCTTACTGGGTCAGTACCAGAGCAGCCATCCCCCGTGGCGATCCCTCGGTCTCCCTTGCATCGAGGCCGATTTCCCGGGCGGTGAAGCCGCTCCCTCAGGCGCCCTCGGTGCGGTAACGTGCCGGGGGCCGCCTTGGAGGTATCCGCATTTCGCGCGGACGTTTTTCCCGACACATCTTTTCACAACGGCCGCGTTTCCAAAGCGCTCGCTTTGGGTTACTCGGGTTTCATGACCAGCGGAGCCGTAGAAGCAGCACGAACCATCCTCACCCGCCTCCACGAGGTCATGGCGTCGCGAAATCACGCCCAGGCCAAGCTGAATACGGTGGTCGAAGTGATTGGCGAATGCCTCGATAGCGAGGTCTGCTCGATCTATCTCCTGCGCGAAGGCATGCTGGAGCTGTTCGCGACGCGCGGCCTGGCGCAGGAAGCCGTCCACGTTACCCGCATGGCGGTGGGCGAGGGCCTTGTCGGCAGCATCGCCGACCGGATCGAGACGCTGAACCTGGCCGAAGCGGCCGCCCATCCGGACTTCTCCTATCGCCCGGAAACCGGCGAAGACCGCTTTCACTCCTTTGCGGGCGTGCCGATCGTGCGCCGGGAGCGGGCCGCCGGCGTGCTCTGCGTGCAGCATGTCGAGCCGCGCCGCTATGAGGAAGTGGAGATCGAGGCGCTGCAGACGGTGGCCATGGTCCTGTCCGAACTCATCACCAATGCCGACCTGATCGACGAAGTGGACGTCCATGCCCTGGGCGCCGCGCAGACCGGGCCGGAGCAGCTTCGCGGTCTGACGCTGGTGAAGGGCCTGGCCTCGGGCCAGGCGGTCTATCACCAGCCGCGCGTCAATATCGAGCATATCGTCGCGGAAGACACCGAGGCCGAGCGCCAGCGCGTGATCCATGCCTTCGACAAGATGCGCGAGCAGATCGACCGCATGGCCAGCCAGGCCGAATTCGGCATGGGCGGAGAGCACGRGGAAGTGCTCGAGACCTACCGCATGTTCGCTTACGACGAAGGCTGGACCCGCCGCATCAACGAGGCGATCGATTCCGGCCTCACCGCCGAAGCCGCCATCGAACGCGTGCAACAGCGCACCCGCATGCGCATGCGCCAGATCGACGATCCCCTGCTGGCGGATCGCATGCACGACCTGGAGGATCTGGCCAACCGCCTGCTCAGGATCGTCTCCGGCCAGATGGGCACGGCGGCCTCGCTGGGGCTGCGCAACGATGCGATCCTGATCGCCCGCAACCTCGGCCCGGCGGAATTGCTGGAATACGACAAGCGCCGCCTCAAGGGCGTGATCCTGGAGGAAGGCTCGCTTACCAGCCATGTCGTCATCGTGGCGCGGGCGATGGGCATTCCGGTGCTCGGGCGCGTGCGCGGTCTGCGCGGCGTGGTGCGCGAAGGCGACCAGCTCCTGCTCGATGCCGACCAGGCCACGGCGATGGTGCGCCCGCCGGCCGGCGTGATCGAGGCTTTCGAAGCGCGTTTCGCCAAGAGCCGCCAGCGCCAGGCCGCCTATGCCGCCCTGCGTGAAGTGCAGCCGACCACGCTGGACGGCACCCGCATCCAGGTCATGATCAATGCCGGCCTGCGCGACGACATCGCCAACCTCAGCATGACCGGGGCGGACGGCATCGGCCTGTTCCGCACCGAATTCCAGTTCCTGGTCTCCGCCACGCTCCCTTCGCGCGAACGCCAGACCCGCCTCTACCGCGACATCATGGAAGCCGCGGGCGACAAGCCGGTGAAGTTCCGCACGGTCGACATCGGCGGCGACAAGACCTTGCCCTACTTGCGTCACGACGACGGCGAGGGTGAGGAAAATCCGGCGATGGGCTGGCGCGCCCTGCGCGTCGCTCTCGAGCGCGAGGGCCTGCTCAAGGTGCAGGCGCGCGCGCTGCTGGAAGCGGCGGGCGGGCGCACGCTCCACGTCATGTTCCCGCTGGTGGCCGAGCCCTGGGAGTTCGACCAGGCCAAGGCGGTCTTCGAAAAGCAGTTCGCATTCCTGCGCAGCCAGAAGAAGCTTCTTCCAGAAGCGATCCACTACGGGATCATGCTGGAAGTCCCGGCCCTGGCCGAACAGCTCGACCTGCTGGCGCCGAAGATCTCGTTCCTGTCGATCGGCACTAACGACCTGACCCAGTTCCTCTTCGCGGCGGACCGGGCCAATCCCAAGCTGGCCGAGCGCTACGACTGGGTGAGCCCGGCGATCCTGCGCTTCCTGCGCCGGGTCATCCGCAGCGTCGATGGCCACAATGTCGAGATCGCCGTCTGCGGCGAGATGGGCGGGCGCCGGCTGGAGGCGCTGGCGCTGCTCGGCCTGGGTATTCGCCGCCTGTCGATCACGCCCGCCTCGGTGGGGCCGACCAAGGACCTGGTCGGCCAGGTCGATTTGCGCGAAATCGGCGCCGCCATGGACCAGTGGCTGGCCCATCCGCCTGCGGACATGCGCGCCGCGCTGACCGCCTGGGCGGCCGAACGCGACATTGCAGTGGATTGATCCCCGTGTTTTCGGGGATCGGGCGTTTCAGCCCCGGCGCCCCGATTGACATAAAGCAGACTTGCGCGGATGTTACTCGCCGTGCACGGGGTCGCATCCGCCGCAAAGTATTCGAGTTATCTGCCTTGTCGTGATTGACTTTGGATTCTCGCGCGGTTTGGTGGATTCCCGTCAGGTTCAGTTACCATCCCTTCGGGAGCGGAATGGAAAACGTTGAAAATCAGGGGCCGTCCGAAGGTTTGGCCAATGCTGCGGCCGGAAGTTCTTCGTCCACGGTCGGTGCGACCTTGCGCCGGGCGCGTGAAGCTGCGGGGCTGAGCCTCGCGCAGATCGCCGTCCAGACGAGAATTGCCGAGCGCCATCTCTCCGCCATCGAGGAAGACCGGCTGGGTGACCTTGCCGCGCGCACCTATGCGGTGGGCTTCTCGCGGACTTATGCCCGGGCGTTGGGGCTGGACGAAAAGGCGATCGCCGAACAAGTGCGCCGCCAGCTCGATGCCGAGGGTGCGCGCGAACCGGTGGTGGTCCCGCATTTCGAGCCCGGCGATCCCGCCCGCGTTCCGTCGCTGCGCCTTGCCTGGGTTGCCGCGGCCGGCGCGATCGTGGTGATCGCGGTGCTGCTGGTGTTCTGGAGCAACTACCTCTCGCCGGAGGGCAAGCTGCCCGATCTCACGTCCGATACGCCCAGCGCCGCGCCCAGTGCCGCGGCGCCGCAGGCCCCGGCGCCCGCGCCGCAGCCGACGAACGGCCCGGTCGTGCTGACGGCCACGGTCGACGGCGTCTGGCTGCGCGTCACGGATACCACCGGCAAGCTGGTGGAAAAGACCCTGAAGCAGAACGAGAGCTGGACCGTGCCCCAGGGCGCGCAGGCGCCGCAGCTTCGGCTCGGCAGGCCGGACGGTCTGGCGATCACGGTCGGCGGCAAGGCCATCGCGCCGCTCGCCACCAAGCCGATGGTCATGTCCGGCGTTTCCCTGGTACCGGCGGACCTGCTGGCGCGGGGCCAATCGGGGGCAGGCGCGTCTGCGCCGTCGGGAGCACCTGCTCCGGCAGCGCCCGCGACGGTCCCCACGGCCGGGGCTTCGGCTCCGGCGCCGCTTTCCACCACTTCCAACTGAGCCTGCCTCGACAAGGAGGCAGCGTTTGCGGCAATTCCGCCCGCAAGGCATTTCTGGTTAACACGCGGTTCCGTTTCTCCTGTCCATGGCGTCCCGGAACCCGAGAGGGCGCACGGCGCGCCCTGGCACGGAGTAGACTTGGCGATGAACCGTTTTTCCATGGAAGTGCGCCGGATGCGGCTGGCCGCAACGGCTGTCGTGGCCCTGGCTCTGGTCGGCGCGAGCATGCCGGCCCAGGCGCAGGACAATACCGGTGCCCGCCTGAACAAGGTGGAATCCGAAGTACGCGCGCTGCAGCGCAAGGTTTTCCCGGGCGGTGACGGCAAGTTCTTCGAGCCCGAAATCAAGCCGGCCACGCCCACGCCCACGCCGGCCCCCGGCCAGCCCGCCTCGACGCCGATCAGCGACATGCTGCTGCGCATCGATGCCGTGGAAGGCCAGCTTCGCCAGCTGACCTCGCAAGTCGAGCAGAACACCAACCGCATCAACCAGCTTGAGGCCCGCCTGGCGGCGAACGCTCCGGCGGCGCCGATGCCCGGTGCCATGGCGCCGGAGCAGGGCCAGCAGCCCGGATCGTTCTCGCCGTCTCCCGGCAAGGCACCGACGCCCGGCGCGACCCCGGCGCCCACGGCAACGCCCGTCGCCGCCACGCCCGCGCGCCCGGCCGGACCGTCGAATTCGCGGATCGAGGCCGTTCGCGCCATCGTCAAGCCGCAGACCGCCGATGCCGCGGATGACGAATACAGCTATGGCTACCGCCTGTGGGAAGCGAAGTTCTACCCCGAGGCGCAGCAGCAGCTGAAGCTCTACCTAGAGAAGTATCCCAAGCACGCCCGTTCGAGCTGGGGCCGCAACTTGCTTGGCCGCGCTTATCTGGACGATGGCAATCCGCTGGAGGCGGCCAAGTGGTTCGTCCAGAACTACCAGACCGACAAGCGCGGCGATCGCGCGCCGGACAGCCTGCTGTACCTTGCGGTGTCGATGAAGCAGCTCAAGGACAACAAGCGGGCCTGCATCGCGCTGGCCGAATTCAGCGAAACTTATGCCAGCGAGGCCGCCGGCCGCCTCAAGGGCACTTACGATTCCACGCGCAGTGGACTGGGCTGCGCCTGATCCCGAGCTGACGCCCGCGCCCGAAGCCGTCGAACGGTTCCGGGCAGGGCTGTCGGCGCTCTGGGCCGAAGGCGTCGACGCGCCGGAGGCTAGGCTCGCCGTGGCGGTGTCGGGCGGGCCTGACAGCACGGCGCTGCTCCTGCTGGCGCAGGCGGCCCTGCCGGGGCGGGTGGAAGCGGCCACCGTCGACCATGGCCTTCGCCCCGAAAGCGGGCAGGAGGCGGACGATGTCGCCGCGCTCTGCCTCCGCCTGGGTGTCCCGCATGAAACGCTGAAGGTGTCGCTGGCGCCCGGCAATGTCCAGGCCGAGGCCCGCGCGGCGCGCTATGCGGCGCTGGCGGAGTGGATCGAGCGGCGCGGCCTTGCGGCCCTTTCCACCGCCCACCATGCCGACGACCAGGCCGAAACCCTGCTCATGCGCCTCAACCGCGCCAGTGGCGTCGCCGGGCTGGCCGGCGCGCGCAGCCGCGGCCATGTGCCGCTGACGGCGATACCACTGCTGCGCCCGGTGCTGGACTGGCGGCGCAGCGCGCTTGCCGAAGTCGTCGCGGGGATCGGCACGGTGCAGGACCCGAGCAATGCCAACGACCGTTTCGACCGCGTGCGGATCCGCAAGGCGCTGGCCGGGGCGGACTGGCTGGACGTGGCTGCGATCGCGCGCAGCGCCGAACATCTCGCCGAAGCCGATGCCGCGCTGGACTGGATGGCAGCGCTCGAATGGCGCTCCTGCGTGAGCAAGGAGCCGATGGGCCTGCGCTATCGTCCCCAGGCCCCGCGCGCCGTCGCGCTGCGGGTGCTGGCGCGCTGCATCACCGAACTGGGCGGCGAGGAACCGCGCGGCAGCGCCGTGGCGCGCCTGCTGGAAAGCCTGCGCGAGGGACGTCCCGCCTCGATCGGCGATCTCGTGGTTCGCCCCAATGCCGGGGGCTGGAGTTTCGCCCGCGCGCCGGTTCGCGCGGCTCGCAAGACCAGGCCCTAGCGTCCCGGCCCTTGCGCCGCCCCAGGGCCGCGAGGGCATGTCCGGGCGGCGCTCTCGGTCCGCCGCTCCGCAAACCCGTGGCGTCGCGGCGCGAACGGGTATAAGGGCGCGCGGATGCTACGCTTGTCCGACCTTGCCCTGCCGCTCGACCATGCTCCCGAGGATCTCGATGCCGCCGTCTGCGCGCGGCTGGGTCTGGAGCCCGGCGAACTCGAGCGCGTCACCGTGGTGCGCCGCGGCAATGACGCGCGGCGCAAGAACGCGATCAAGCTGGTCTATACCCTCGACGTGGCGGTCAGGGACGAGGCGAAAGTCCTGGCCGCACACCACGGCGACCAGCACGTCCGCCTGACGCCGGACACCTCCTACAAGTTCGTCACGCATGCGCCGGCAGGCTTCGACGGCCCGCGCCCGGTGGTGATCGGGGCAGGGCCCTGCGGCCTGCTCGCGGCGCTGGTCCTGGCGCAGATGGGCTTCCGGCCGATCATCGTCGAACGCGGCAAGGCCGTGCGCGAGCGGACCAAGGACACGTTCGGCCTCTGGCGCCGCTCGGTGCTGGATACCGAGAGCAACGTGCAGTTCGGCGAGGGCGGCGCGGGCACGTTCTCGGACGGCAAGCTCTACAGCCGCATCAAGGACAGCCGCCACCTCGGCCGCAAGGTCCTGACCGAATTCGTGAAGGCCGGCGCGCCGGACGACATCCTCACCGAGGCCCATCCGCATATCGGCACATTCCGTCTGGTGACGATGGTGATGTCCATGCGCGAGACCATCGAGCAGCTCGGCGGCGAATATCGCTTCGGCACCCGTGTCGACGACTTCGAAGTCGAGGAGGGTGCGGACGGGGAACGCCGCATCACCGGCCTGCATCTCTCCACCGGGGAACTGCTGCCCGCAAGTCACGTCATCATGGCGGTGGGCCATTCGGCGCGCGACACTTTCGAAGTGCTGCACAAGTGCGGGGTCTATATCGAGGCCAAGCCCTTCGCGATCGGCGTTCGCATCGAGCACCCGCAAAGCTGGATCGACACCGGGCGCTACGGCGACAATGCGGGCAACAAGATCCTGGGGGCGGCGGCCTATTCGATCGCGCACAAGGCCTCGAACGGCCGCACGGTCTACAGCTTCTGCATGTGCCCGGGCGGGCGCGTGGTGGCGGCGGCCAGCGAGCCGGGCCGCGTCGTCACCAATGGCATGAGCCAGTATTCGCGCGCGGAATTCAATGCCAATTCCGGCCTCGTCGTCGATATCGATCCCGATAAAGACTATCCCGGAGACCCGCTGGCCGGCATCGCCTTCCAGCGCAAGTTCGAGGAGCTGGCCTACAAGGCGGGCGGCGAGAACTACAAGGCGCCGGGCCAGAAGCTGGGAGATTTCCTTGCGGACCGGCCTTCCACCGAATTCGGCGAAGTGATCCCAAGCTATCAGCCGGGCGTTCACCTCACCGAGTTGAAGACCTGCCTGCCGGACTTCGTCGTCGACGCCATCCGCGAGGCGCTGCCGGTCTTCGGACGGCAGGTGCCGGGTTACGACCATCCCGACGTGGTGATGACGGGCGTGGAGACGCGCACGTCCTCGCCGGTGCGAATCACCCGCGGCCGGGACCTGCAGAGCCTCAACACGCGCGGGCTCTATCCCGCGGGCGAGGGCGCGGGCTATGCCGGCGGCATCCTCTCGGCAGCGGTGGACGGCATCCGCGTGGCGGAGGCGCTCGCGCTGGAGCTGGCTCCGGTTGCGGCAGGGGATGGGGGCAAGACCGGCCAGTGATCCTTTCGCACCCGGCGCAGGAGCGGGCTTTCTCCAAGGCTCCCGCGATCCCCACTGCTCGTCCGCTGTCAGCCGAAAGGCCCAGGCCTTGAAAGACGCCTACGACGCCATCGTCCTTGGCGCAGGAGCCGCCGGGCTGTTCTGTGCGGCCTCCGCCGGGCAGCGGGGCAAGCGCGTGCTGCTGCTCGACCATGCCGACCAGCCGGGCAAGAAAATCCTGATTTCAGGGGGCGGGCGGTGCAATTTCACCAATCTCGACACGGCGCCCGATCGCTATCTTTCCAGCAATCCGCACTTCGCCAAGTCGGCGCTGAGCCGCTACACACCGGCCGATTTCCTCGAACTGGTGGAGGCCTACGGCATCGCCTGGCACGAGAAGACGCTGGGCCAGCTGTTTTGCGACGGATCGGCGCGGCAGATCGTCGACATGCTGCTGGAAGAATGCGCTAGGGGCGGGGTCGAGGTGAACTGCGGCGATGCCCTGGGTGAGATCGCTCATGCCGACGGCCGCTACCGCGTGGCCTTCGGCGGCCGCGTCGCCGAGGCTCCGGCGCTGGTGATCGCCACCGGCGGGCCATCGATCCCGAAGATGGGCGCCACCGGCTTCGCCTACGATCTTGCACGGCAGTTCGGCCTCAAGGTCGTGCAGCCGCGCCCGGCCCTGGTACCGCTGACGCTGGCCGGGGACGAGGCGCTGTTTCGCGAGCTTTCGGGGGTCTCGACGGAAGTGATCGCGCGGGTCAGCGGCAAGGAGGCGGGGAAGGCGGCCTTCCGGGAAGCGGCGCTGTTCACCCATCGCGGGCTGTCCGGTCCGGCGATCCTGCAGATTTCGAGCTACTGGCAGCGCGGCCAGACGGTGACCACGCAGTTCATGCCCGGTCGGGCGGAAGGCTGGCTCAAGGACGCCAAGCGCGAACGCCCGCGCACAAGCTTGCGCAAGGTTCTGGCCGAGGCCTTGCCGGACCGCCTGGCGGAAGCGCTCTGCGAGAGGCTGGCCCTCCCCGGCGAACTCGGCGCCATGTCCGACAAGGCGCTGGGCGCTGCCGAAGCAAAGCTGGCGCGCTGGCCATTCGTGCCGGACGGTTCGGAAGGGTTCGCCAAGGCCGAAGTGACGGCGGGCGGGATCGATACCGGCGCGCTTTCGTCCAAGACCATGGAAGCGCGCAAGGTGCCGGGGCTCTACGTCATCGGCGAGGCGGCCGACGTGACGGGCTGGCTGGGCGGCTACAACTTCCAATGGGCCTGGGCGAGCGCTCGCGCCGCCGGACTGGCGCTCTAGCGGCTTCGGGTGTCTCTGGCGCGGGCCTGGCGAATTCTGCCCGGGCACCGCGTCACAGCGTCATCAGGATCTCGCGGCGGTTCGCGCCCTTCCAGGCCAGGGTGCGGTCCAGCAGGGCGATCGTGACGGCGCAGCCGGTGGCATCGTCGCCCTTGCCCGACATGGCCTCGCGCACTTTGTCATGGCTCAGGCGAGTCGTGCCGACCACTTCGTCGATCAGTTCGCCGGGTACCATGGCGGTCCGCTCGCCGTGGTCCTGCGGGCGACCGAGCTTGCCGGTTTCCGCGAGGTGCGCCGCGAATTCACGCTCTTTCCCGCGCAGTTCGGGCGGGACCGGGGTGATCCCGTCGAGCACGCCGGAATTGCGCAAGTGGATGCAGGCCGCATCGCTCTGCGCCCGGGCCGCGCGCAATTGGGCAAGGCGCAGGGTCATGGCGGTGTCGAGGTCTGCGCCCGGCAATTCGCGGCCATTGAGGAAGCTGCGGCCGCGCACGATCTCCACGGACTTGCGCACGACGGCGGACTGGTCCTGCCCGTTCTCCAGCAGGTCGCGCGCCTGCGCATTGAGCAGCCCGGCCAGTTCCGGCTGACGGTCCCATAGCCAGGACGGGTCGTGGCCTTCTCCGAAGGTCTCCTCGACGGCGGCCTGCATGGCGGCCCAGCTATCGTGCTCCAGCGTGGAGCGACGGCCCGAAGGGCTGTCCGCCAGTGCCAGTACGACCCCCAGGGCGATCACGCCCAGCAGCACCAGGAGACCGGCGGCGAAAGGATTGCCGCCTTCCCACGAGGCGACGCGTTCCGGCGCGAAATGGGTTTCCAGCTCGGGGAAGTTCTTGCGCACGCCGCGCAGCAGGCCGTCCACGTCGCCTTGCGCGGGCTTGCGGAGCATGCGGAACAGGCCGGCCTTGCCGGGTCGGGCCAACTCGTTCCACGCCTTGTGATAGCGGTGGCCGGGCTGGAGCACGTTCTGCTGGAAACGATAGCCCCGCAGGCGCGCGCCAAGGAAGGCGACGCCGGGGCGCGCGTCGTGAGCGGCCCATTCCCGTTCCCAGCCGAAGGCTGCATTGGCATCCTCCAGCAACGGCGCCGAGCGGGGCCATCCGCGGGCGAGGACTTCGGCCAGCCAGTCCTCGATCTGCTGGGCGCGGGTGATATGGGCCTGCGCGGCATCGTCCAGGATCTTGCGCAAGGCGCGCGTGGCTTGCCGTGCCTCGGTTTCGGAGAGCGGCTCGCTGGCTGCTGCGCTCTCGGGATCGAGCAGGATCGCCAGTCGCTCGGCAGGGCTTTCGCCGGGCCGCAGGCCCAGCGCATCGTCGGCGGCGTGGTTGCCCGGCAGGAAGGGCGCGGTGAACGGATCGATGGTGGTGAGCGGAATGCCCGCGCCGCTCACGCCCTCGCGCGCGGCGGCGGCGGCCCAGGCCATGCGGCCGAGCATGGTGGTGTCGTCCGGCTCGCCCGGGCGGGCGGCCAGCGGCTGGGCGCCGCTCCATTCGCCCGGCAGTTCCGGCGCGGCGTAAGTCCAGCGCGCGGGCGCTTCGGGAGAAGGTCCGAATTCCGGCTCGAACTCCGCATCCTCGTCGATCGGTTCCGGCTCTTCGGTCGCGGCGGCGGCCATGCCCCGCGCCAGGCGCAGCGCATGGTCGCGGGCCTCGCGAAGCTGCGCGAATCCCTCGATGTCCCGGTCCACGTCCATGGCCTTCAGCCGCGCGGCATAGGCCTTGCGGATGAAGGCGGTGTCGGCCGTCATGCCGATGCCGAGGATCGACCAGGGGGCGTTCATAAGGGGCTGCTCCCTTCGACTTCGTCCAGCCGGGCGGCGAGGACAGCGCGGGCATCGGCGATGCTTCGCGGGTCCTGGGTATCCAGCGCACCGGCGAACAGCGTGATCCAATGGCCGATCGCCTGGCGGACGTCGCCGATGTGATCCTCGTAGCAGCGTTCGGCGCGGGCCATCAGCGCGACGTGAGCGGCATCCTCGCGGGGATGGAACTTGAGCCTGGCCAGGGCCGCGCGGCGCTCATCCAGTTCCTTGCGGCCGGGCCGGTCTTCCTCGTCGACGATGACGAGGTTGCGCTCGGTACCGTTGACCGGGATGTGGACGTCGATCTCCAGCAGCCCGGAACTGTCGTAGGAGAAGCGCACTTCCGCCGAGACTTCGCCGGCCGGGCGCGGCGGCACGGGGATGGCGATGTGGCCCAGCTTGACGTTGCCGCGCACTTCGCGGGCTTCGCCCTGGTAGATGCCGAATTCCAGCGTCTTCTGGTTGTCGCCCAGAGTGGAATAGGTATTCACTCGCGAGACCGGAACCGGCGTATTGCGCTCTATCACCGGCGAGAACAGCCCGCGCTGCAAGCCGCCGTGGCCGTCCTGCTCCGCCACTTCGACGCCGAGCGTGAAGGGGCACACGTCAGTGATGCGGATCTCGTCCAGCGCCGCGTCGCGGCCCAGCAGCGCGGCCTGCATCGCCGCCCCCAGCGCGACGGCGTGGTCGGGATGGACCGAGGCATTGGGGAACCGGCCGAACAGGCGGGTGATCGCCCGGCGTATCACCGGCATGCGCGTTGCCCCGCCGACCAGCACGATCTCGGAGAGTTCCGAAGCGTCGATCGCGCAATCGCGCAAGGCCCGGACGACGGGTTCGCGCAGCCGGCGCAGCAGCGGTTCGGAGGCGCTCTCGAACTCGGCCTCGGTAATCGTGCCGGCGAGGCGTTCCTCGCCCAGAACTACCGCGAATTCCGCTTCGGGGGCTGTGGTCAGGGCGCGGCGGCAGCTCTCGGCCGCGCGTTTGAGCAGCGCCTCGCGCCGGTCGGCGGGCAAGGCGTCCAGCCTGGCTTCCGGATCAATGCGCGGCTTGGCGAAGGCTGCCAGGGCATGGTCGAAATCGTCCCCGCCCAGCCGGTTGTCCCCGGCCGAGGCGCGCACTTCGACGATGCCGTCGAACATCTCGACCACCGAGACATCGAACGTCCCGCCGCCGAGGTCGAAGACGAGGAACGGCTCGCGGTCACCCTTGTCCTGAAGGCCGAAGGCAAGAGCGGCCGCGGTCGGTTCGTTGATGAGGCGGCGCACGGCAAGCCCGGCCAGTTCGCCCGCACGGCGCGTCGCCTTGCGCTGGCGGTCGTTGAAGTAGGCGGGGACGGTGATGACGGCCTCGGTCGGGCGTTCGCCGGTCAGCGCCTCGACATCGGCGGCGAGCGCGCTCAGCACCAGCGCCGAGAGGTCCTCGGCAGCATAGTCCTTGCCGCCGAGCCGGCTTCCCAGCCGGGCCGTGGCGGCGGTGCCCATCAGGCGCTTGAAGCTGGTGGCAGTATCCTGCGGATGCGCGGCAAGGCGGTCCAGCGCGGAACGGCCAATCCATGCCTGGCCGCCGGCTGCGACGGAGACGGCGGAAGGGGTCAGCAATTCGCCCAGGGCATTGGGCACGAGCACGGCTTCGCCGTCCTGCCAGATCGCCACGGCACTGTTCGTCGTCCCCAGATCGATCCCGATCAGCATCCCGCCGTGCCGCTCACTTCCCGGACCACCGAAAAAACCCCCTCATCTTCGCACTTTGTCCCGCCGGGCGTGATTCCACCGGCGAGGCAATCGTTGCCTAGAGCATTTTCGGCGCAGGTGGAATCACCAGAAGGCCGGGAAATGCCCAGGCAGGAAAAAGAGCGGGAAACGGGCGGATGGAGACGAAAGCCGGCGGCGATCAGCTCTGCGTGGTCTGGCGCACGACGAGGCGGGGCGGCATGACCAGGCTCTGGGTGGGCAGCCCTTCGATCCGGGCCCTGAGCTTTTCGACCAGCGCCCGCGCGCCCTCGGCGATTTCCTGTCGGATCGTGGTGAGCGGCGGCGTGGTCTGCGCGGCCAGCGGCAGGTCGTCGAAACCGACGATCCGCACCTGTCCGGGAACCGCGCGGCCCATGTCGTGCAGGATGCGCAGGGCTGACATGGCAATCAGGTCCGACGCGGCGACAATACCGTCTATCGGGCCATCGATCGCGCGACCGGCCGTGGCGAGCGCCTGTTCGATCTGTGGTCCCATCGATTCGTCCGCCAGTTCGACCGGGAGATGGACGAAGGGCGCGCCGGCCGCCTCGGCCGCCATGGCGGCGCCGCGATAGCGGGTGGCGATCTCGATCCCGCCGGTCTGGCCCAGGAAGGCGAGATTGCGGGCGCCCGCAGCCAGCAGATGCTCCACGGCGACGCGGCCGCCCAGTTCGTTGTCGGTGCCGACCACGCAGTGGCTCTGGCCGCTGCGATAGTGGCCCCAGACGACCATGGGGCGGTAGGTCTGCGACACCCGTTCGATCACCGGGAACTGGTCCGACTGGCCGATGACGATGATCCCGTCGACCATGCCCGACCCGCTGAGACGCTCCAGCCAGTCCGTCGAGCCGTCCGGCATCGCGCGGCTGAGCATGACGTCGTAGCCGCTCTCGGTCAGCTCGTCCGCCAGATGGCCCAGCAGCGTCAGGAAGAACGGGTCGGAGATGTGCTGGCGCTTTTCATGGCCGAGCGGAATAACCACGCCGATCACCCCGGTACGCCCGGTGCGCAGCTTGCTGGCCATCTGGTTCGGCTTGAATCCGTGCTGGCGGGCCAGCGCCTGGATGCGATCGCGCGTCTCGGCATTGACCAGGGCCTTGCCGGCCAGGGCGCGCGAGACGGTTCCTGCCGAAACGCCGGCGATGCGGGCGAGATCGGCCAGGGTGCGGACATGGGGGCGGTCGCCATGCCCAGCCCCGCCATGCCCAGCTCCAGCATGCAGGCCCCCTTCTAGCAGGCCACCCTCATTCGGCGCGGCTTCGGTCCCTTCAAGCGGGCCGGGCGCCGGCATGTCCATCAGCTGATCGTCGTTCCCCGCCATCCATCTTCCTTTTTCCGGCCGGCTAACTGTTCGAATCCCGCGGCGGAAGCGGGTGGTCCGTTTGATATCTGTGTGTTCCACGCTGCGGCCGGCGCGGGGCGACTGCCAGAAGCGTCGCGCCTGCACCGGCCAGCATCAGGAACCCGGCCAGGACCAGCGCATTGCGCGGATCCGAAGCCAGCAGCGATTTATAGATCAATGGCATCGTCACCGTCTCGATCAACATGGGCGCCACGATTAAAATATTGAAAAGACCAACGTAGAGCCCGGTCCGTTCGGGAGGGATCGCGCTGGCGAGAATGATGTAGGGATTTGCCATCATTCCGGCCCAGCCGAGGCCAAGTCCGATCATCAGCGGCGCCAGGGCGGCCATCGAATTGGCCTGGGGTATCAAGAGCATGGCCAGTCCCGAAGCGGCGAGGCAGGCCATGTGAATCCATGCCGCGCCGAATCGCCGCACGAGGGGGATGAGCGCCAGCGCCGCGGCGAAGGCGATGGCGTTGTAAAGTGCGCCGAGTTGCTGGGTCTCCAGGATCGCCGCGCGATAGGCGGGCGTGGCGGGGTCGGACGTGCCGTGGATCGAACGGGCCAGCGCGTCGGTTATGAACTGCCAGTAGACGAACATCGCATACCATTGGCAGAGCATCGAAGGCGCCAGCCGCCGCATCGGCGCCGGCATTTCCCGCAAGGCCGCGCCAAGCTCGCGCAGCAGCGCGCGCGGGGCCAGGGAGGTCGCGGTTTCGCCGCCGGTTTGCAGCCCGCCATCCGCTTCCGCAAGCGGCAGTTCCGGCACGCGCAGGAGCGACCACACCACGGTGGAAAGCGAGAGCACGGCGCCGATCGCGAAGGCCACGCGGACGATGGCGGGAATGCCGTTGGCGTCCAGCAGGTCACGGTCGATCGTGGCGGCCAGCAGCGAAGGCGCAAGGTAGGACAGTGTCTGGGCGAGGCCGGTGAAGGCGCTTTGGGTAAGAAAGCCGGTGGCCCGCTGCGCGGGACGCAGCCGGTCGGCCACATAGGCGCGATACGGCTCCATGGTCACGTTGTTGCCCGCGTCCAGCAACCAGAGCAGGGCCGCGGCGGCCCAGAGCGAGGGCGAATAGGGCATGGCGAGCAGGCACAGCGAGCAGATCACCGCGCCGATCAGGAAGTAGGGCGTGCGCCGCCCGAAGCGGGACCGGGTACGATCGCTCATCGCGCCGACCAGGGGTTGCACGATCAGCCCCGTCATCGGCCCGGCCAGCCAGAGCAGCGGCAGGATCGCCTCGGTAGCGCCGAGCGTGCGGTAGATCGGGCTCATATTGGCCTGTTGCAGACCGAAGCTGAACTGGAGACCGAAGAAACCGAGGTTCATTTCGCAGATGCGCAGCAGCGAGAGTTCGGGCTTTGCGCCTGGATTCATGGGCTCCTCCGAACTTGCGGCCGTGCCTTGTTCTATCGCGAAACCGGTGCGCTTCAAATCCGTCGATCTACCGCCCTGGCATTGGGCCGGGGTTTTAGCGGCGATTTCCTAGGTTTAATTGCGGAATTGACGAAAAGTCACGGATACCCTGCAATCCATTGCTCGCTGCCGAGCCGTGAAGCTCCGAGTCTAAAGTCCTCGATTGCAGGGATATTCGCGCATGTCCGAAACCGAACTGGCCCTCTCGCCGCTGCCGTGGACTGCCCGCGATCTCGCGCGGCTGGAAGCAGGCGCCTTCGACAGGGCGCCGCGGCTGGAGGACGCGGACGTCCGCCGCATTTCGCGCGATCTGGACGTCTGGGACGCCTGGCCGCTGGCCGATATCGATGGCACGCCGCGGCGTTGGCGCAGCGGCGAACTGTGGTTCGCGCTCGCCGCTCCGGCTTTTGCCGACCCCGAGATGCGTCATGCCCACGCGCGCATCCACCACTTCCATCGCAAGGACGGACGCTTCCGCCATCTCGGCGCGACGTTCCCGGACGGGTTTACGCCCGGCAGCCGCGAATGGTCCGGTTCCGCCACGATAGAGGACGGGGTGGCGACACTGCGCTTCACCGCGGCGGGGCTGCGGGGGGAGCGCGATCCCTCGTTCCGTCAGCGCCTCTTTGCCAGCCGGGCGCGGCTGCCGGAGAGCGGAGAGGCCTTTGGAGACTGGTCCGAGCCGGAGGAAATCGTCGCGCCGGCGGACCTCCACTACATGACCCGGCACGAGGGCGGCGGTCGGGCCGGGGCGATCAAGGCGTTTCGCGATCCCAGCCTGTTCCGCGCGGCGGACGGTACGCGCTACGTGCTGTTCACGGCCTCTTCGGCCGTGCGGCGCGGCGCCCATAACGGGGTGATCGGTCTGGCGCGGCAAGAGTCGGACGGCATGTTCGCCAAACTGCCGCCACTGGTCGACGCGGCAGGCGTGAACAACGAGCTGGAGCGGCCGCATATCGTGAGCCATGGGGGGCTCTGCTATCTCTTCTGGTCGACCCAGGCAGGTGTCTTCGCGCCGGGGATCGCCGCGCCCACCGGGCTTTACGGGGCGGTCTCCACCGGGATCGGCGCGCCGTGGCGTCTGCTCAACGGGCACGGGCTGGTTTTCGCCAATCCCGAGGACGCGCCGTGGCAGGCCTATAGCTGGTGGGTGCTGCCAGACCTGCAAGTCGCCAGCTTCGTCGATTACCGGGGTGCGGGCGAAGGGCCGAAGCGGGGCAAACCACGCGGGAGAGCGCACTTCGGGGGCACTTTCGCGCCCTTCCTCCAGCTTCGGCTGGACGGTGCCAGGGCCGGGCTCGGCTAGGCGGCAATTCCCTCCGCCGCCGAAGTGCAAATAAATCAATTTCGCACCGTTAAACGAATGTTGCGTGACAGGGAAATCACGTTACAACCTCGCCATGCCGACGAGACCGGCCGGTCGCTTCGGGTCGCCGCATCGTCATGTGTGTGGTTGAAAAGGCCCTGCCGTCATCTTTCGCCCGTGGCGGAAAAGCGGAAGGATGCCGGATCGCTGGACCGGCCCTATATTCGTCGTCTGGCAGCAGGCGCACTGCGACGCCTCGCCTGCCGTTGATATGCGGGAGAATGCAATGAGCGCAGACGATCTGACCGCCGCCCCCAAGACCCGAACCAAGCCGAGTCGCAAGGCCTCCGCGCTGCAGCCTGCCATCGTGGCGCGCATCCGCGATTCGCTGCTGCCCGGCGACGCGCCCGATGAAGGCGCCTGGGTCGAGGAAGCCGCGCACGTCCTGCTCGAACTGGCCGCGCACCGCGCGCCCGAGACGCCGGTGATCGAGATCGCTTCGGAGAACGACGAGCGCCGCTATCTGCGCATCGCCATCGTCAACGACGACATGCCCTTCCTGGTCGACTCGGTCGCCGCGGTCATTGCCGAGGCGGGCCTCGTGATCGACCGTCTGGCTCACCCGGTCGTTCGCGTGGAGCGCGATGCCAAGGGCGACCTCGTCGCCCTCCCGGAAGAGGCCGGCGAAGGCGCGCGCCGCGAATCGATGATCTACATCGAGACCGCCCGTGCCGATGCGCGCCAGCGCCGCGACATCCAGGCCGCGCTGGAAACCACGCTGGCCGACGTGCGGATCGCCGTGGCCGACTGGCCGAAGATGGTCGAGGCGATGGACGCCGATGCCGACCGCGTCGACGATGCCGAAGGCGCCGAGCTTCTGCGCTGGTTCGCCGGCGGCATGCTCACCCAGCTGGGCCATGTCACCCGCCGCCGCGACGGCAGCCATGCCGACCAGCTCGGCGTGTGCAAGCGCGAGGCCCGCGACCTCCTGTCCGACGCCAGCTACGACCGCGCCTTCGAGACGTTCGATGCCCAGCTTGCCGCGGGCGAGGTGCGTGCGCCGATGGTCATCAAGGCCAATGTCATTTCCACCGTCCATCGCCGCGTACCGCTGGACCTGTTCCTGGTGCCGGTCATCGAGGGCGGCAGGATCGCCGCGCTTTCGGTCCATGCGGGCATGTGGACGAGCGCCGCGCTGGCCGTTGCGCCGGACCGGGTTCCCCGTCTGCGCCGCCTCCTGGCCGGGCTTGGCAGCAAGCTGGGCTTCGACCCGGGCGGCCACACCGGCAAGGCCCTGGCCCATGCCATGACCAGCCTGCCGCACGACCTGGTGCTGGGCTTCGGCGAAGCCGACGTCGAGCGCCTGGCCACGACGATGACCGCGCTGGTCGACCGTCCGCGCCCGCGCCTGGTGGTCACTGCCTCGCCGCTGTCGCGCCACCTTTTCGCATTCGTGTGGATCGCCCGCGACACGCTCTCCACCCAGATGCGCAAGCGCATCCAGGCGATGATCGAGGAAGCCGCACAAGCCCCCACCTTGGACTGGGCGCTCAGTGTCGAGGCGGGCAACCTGGCCATGCTGCGCTATACGCTCGACATTCGCGAGGGCACCCAGGCGCTTGACGAGGAAGCGCTCGACCACCGTCTGCAGGTCATGCTGCGCGGCTGGGGCGAGGCGGTGGAAGCCGCGCTGGCCCAGTCGCTCGAACCCGGCCGCGCCGCCGCCATCGCCACCCGCTATGCCGAAGGCTTCCCGATGGCCTATCGCAGCGACTACGGTCCGGGCGAGGCCGCCATCGACATCGGCCACATGCGCGGACTGGTGGTCGGCGATGCCGGTACCGAAGCGCGCGGCAGCCGCGGGGTGCGCCTCTACCAGCACGATTCGGGCGAAGCGCCGCAGCTTCGCCTCAAGATCTACCAGGCCGAGGGCAGCCTGCCCCTCTCCGACGCGGTGCCCGCGCTGGAGAACTTCGGCTTCCGGGTGCTGGCGGAAATGCCGACCCCGCTCGACCGCGGCCGGATCGGCACGATCCACGATTTCACGCTCGCCCTGCCGACCGGCAGCGATGCGCGCGAGGTGCTCAAGCTGGCGCCGATGATCGAGGACGCCCTGGCCGGCGTGCTCAACAACCAGGCCGAGAACGATCCCTTCAACCGCCTGGTCCCCGGCCTCGGCCTCTCCAAGCGCGAGGCCGACTGGCTGCGCGCCTGGTATCGCTACTTGCGCCAGGCGGGCATGCACTTCGGTATCGGCACCGTGGTCGATGCGCTGCTCGGCGCTCCGGCCGTGACGCTGGGCATCATCGACTTGTTCCGCGGCATTCACGATCCCGCCTTCAAGGGCGACCGCGCCCAGGCCAAGGCCCAGGCGCAGGAAGCCATCCGCGCCGGCCTGGCCGAGGTCAACGCCATCAACGACGACCGCGTCCTGCGGGCCTTCCGCGATGTCGTGGCCGCCATGCTGCGCACCAATGCCTTCGCGCCCGCCGGTGAGACTGCGCTGGCCTTCAAGTTCGATTCCGCGCTGGTCCCCGGCCTTCCCAAGCCGCTGCCCTGGCGCGAGATCTTCGTCTATTCGCGCCGCGTGGAAGGCATCCACTTGCGCGCAGGCCCTGTCGCGCGCGGCGGACTGCGCTGGTCCGACCGCCGCGACGACTATCGCACCGAAATCCTGGGCCTGATGAAGGCGCAGCGCGTGAAGAACGCGGTGATCGTGCCGACCGGCGCCAAGGGCGGCTTCTATCCCAAGCAGCTTCCCGATCCGGCGCTCGACCGCGCCGGATGGGCGGCCGAGGGGCAGGCGAGCTACGAGATCTTCATCGGCACCTTGCTCTCGATCACGGACAATATCGTCGCGGACAAGGTCGTGCACCCCAAGGGCGTGGTGATCCTCGACGGCGAGGACCCCTACTTCGTGGTCGCGGCGGACAAGGGAACGGCCAAGTTCTCCGACGTCGCCAACGGCATCGCCGAATCGCGCGACTTCTGGCTGGACGACGCGTTCGCCAGCGGCGGCTCCAACGGCTACGACCACAAGGCCATGGGCATCACCGCGCGCGGCGCCTGGCTTTCGGTGCAGCGCCACTTCCTGGAAATGGGCGTGGACGTGCAGAACGACCCGGTCCGCGTGATCGGCTGCGGCGACATGTCGGGCGACGTGTTCGGCAACGGCATGTTGCTCTCCCGCTCGCTCAAGGTCGTGGCCGCTTTCGACCACCGCCACATCTTCCTCGACCCGGACCCCGATGCCGCGAAAAGCTGGGCCGAGCGTCGGCGCATGTTCGACCTGCCGCATTCGAGCTGGGAAGACTATGACAAGGCGCTAATCTCCAAGGGCGGCGGCGTGTTCTCGCGCAAGTCCAAGTCGATCGCGCTGACAGACGAAGTCCGCGCCGCCCTGAGCATCGAGGCGAACGAGCTGGACCCCGAATCGCTGATCTCGGCGATCCTCTGGGCGCCGGTCGACCTGCTGTGGTTCGGCGGAATCGGCACTTACGTGAAGTCCTCCGGCGAGAACAACGCCACTGTGGGCGATCCGGCCAACGATGCCTTGCGTGTCAGCGCCAACGAACTGCGCGTGCGCGTGATCGGTGAAGGCGCCAACCTGGGCGTCACCCAGGCCGCGCGCATCGAATTCGCCTCCAGGGGCGGGCGCATCAACACCGACTTCATCGATAACTCGGCAGGCGTCGACTGCTCGGACAACGAGGTCAACATCAAGATCGCGCTCGCCGCCGCCAAGCGGGCCGACAAGCTCACCGAGGAAGAGCGCGTCGAACTGCTGCGCGAGATGACCGACGAAGTGGCCGAGCTGGTGCTGGAGGACAACCGCCTCCAGGCCCTGGCGCTTTCCATCGCCGAGCGCGGCGGGGCGACGGCCATGCCTTCGCATATCCGCTTGATCGAGACGCTGGAGGAAGGCGGCAACCTCGACCGCAAGACCGAGGGGCTGGCCGACAACGAAACGCTCGGCCGCCGCGCGCAGGACGGACGCGGGCTGACCCGCCCCGAATTGGCGGTGCTGCTGTCCAGTGGCAAGCTGGTGCTTCAGGCGGCGATCGAGAACTCGGCCCTGGCGACGGATGCAACGCTCCAGCCGATGCTGCTGGCGGCCTTCCCGCAGCCGATGCAGGCCAGGTTCGCCCGCTTCATCGAAGGCCACCGCCTGGCCGGCGAGATCATCGCCACCAAGCTGGCCAACCGCATCGTCAATCGCCTGGGCATCGTCCATCCCTTCGAACTGGCCGAGGAGGAGGGCGCGGACCTTGCGCAAGTCGCCGCCGCCTTCGCGCTGGCGGAGCAGCTCTTCGATCTCGACGCCCTCTGGGAACGCCTCGAAGTGGCGCCGATGAGCGAAGACGCCCGCATCGCGTTGTTCGACCGCACGGCCGGCGTGGTGCGCGGGCACATGGCGGACCTGCTGCGGGCGGGCGCGGGACAGGCCGCGCCGTCCGAAGTCATGGCCCGGATCGGCAAGCCGGTGGCCACGCTCTCGGTCGATACGCACGAGCTGCTGGGCGAACGCATCGTCGCGCATTCGAAGAAGCTGCGCAGCGGCCTGCTCGAACTCGGCGCGCCCGAGGACGAGGCGGGCATGGTGGCCAACCTCTACGACCTCGACGGGGCCGTAGGCATCGCCGCGCTGGCGGCCGATGCCGGGATCGATCCGCGTCAGCTGGTGGGGGCCTTCACCCGCATCGGCGCGGGACTGGGGCTGGACTGGGCGCAGGCCAGTGCCTCGATCATGAACCCTTCGGACCCGTGGGAGCGCCTGCTCGTCGCCGGTCTTGCCCGCGACTTCCAGCAGATGCGCCTCGACTTCCTGAAGCGCCTGGCCGCGACCAAGGCCGGCAAGTCCGACCCGGCCGCCGCCGCCGAGGAATGGGGCCGCGCGCATATCGCCGCGATCCAGACCTTCCGCGCGATGGTGCAGCGCGCGGAAAACACCGTGCCGCTGAGCCCCGCCATGCTGGCGCAGATCGCCAGCCAGGCGCGGAACCTGCTCGGCCGGTAAGTGGAGACGGGTCAGGGGTTTTCTCCTGCACCGTCTCCATTCCTTTCGTCATTGCGAGCGGAGCGAAGCAATCCAGAGTCGCGCAGAGCCGCTCTGGATTGTTTCGTCGGCTTCGCCTCCTCGCAATGACGAAGGTGGGGGGCAGGGGCGTAGGAGTGTGGGAGCGTGAGGACGACGGGCGTAGGGGCGAGTTGATGGCCGGACACGGCCCATCATCAGCGCGCAGGTCGGCCGAAATCTCACTCGTCATCCTGAAACAGGTTCAGGATGACGAGCATAGCGGGGCAGGCCGAGTGCCTTGCCGCACCTCCATCCCCGCCACCCAAACCACCCCTCACTCCAGCGGCAGGGTGCGCGGTTCCTTGATCGCCTCCAGCACGATGCTCGACTTCACGTCGCGCACGCCGGGAATGCGCACGAGCGTCTTCAGCGTGATCTGCGACAAGTGCTCCACGTCGCGGGCGATGATGTGGATGATGTAGTCCATGTCGCCGGTCACGGCGTGGCAGGCGATGACATAGGGATTGTCGCGGATCGCCTGTTCGAAGCGCGTGATGTTCTCGTCGATATGGGCGTTCAGGTTTATCAGCACATAGGCTTCCAGTTCGAAGCCGAGCTTGCGCGGGTCGAGCACCGGCGCATAGCCCAGGATCACCCCGTCGTCCTCCAGCCGCTTGATGCGGCGGCTGACCGGCGTGGCGGAAAGCGCGGTGCGTTCGGCCACTTGCGCCACCGGCATGCGCGCGTCTTCCTGCAAGGACGCGATGATCTTGCGGTCAAATAGATCCAGCTGCATGAATCCCCTGCCTTGAGCCGACTTACTGGTGGAATCCCCTTTTACAGGCCACCAGCGCGCGCGCAATCGCACGAATCTGCCATGAGACTTGTGGTATTCTCTAGGGAATGAAGAAGCCCTCCACCGAGACATCGACGAGCGAGCTTCGGGGAGAGTATGAAGGCGCTGCCGCGGACTACACGGTCGGGCAGGACTGGCATGCCTACACCCCCGAAATGCACGAACGCTGGCGCCGCCTTCATGCGCGGCAGTCGGCGCTTGTCGAGACATATGCCTGCCGCGCCTTCCGCGAGGGCCTGGCGCGGCTGGACTGCGCGGACGGCATCCCGCGCTTCGAGGATGCCAACGCGATCCTCGGCCCCGCCACGGGCTGGGAGCTGGTAGGCGTGCCGGGCTTCATTCCCGATGCCGTGTTCTTCGACCACCTTGCCCATCGCCGCTTCCCGGTAACCCGCTGGCTGCGCGAGGAGCATGAGCTGGACTATCTGGTCGAGCCGGACGTGTTCCACGATTTCTTCGGCCATGTGCCGATGCTGCTCGATCCCACCATCGCCGATTTCCTGGAGCTTTACGGCAAGGCCGGGGCGCGGGCCATGGCGATGGATGCGCTGGGGATGCTGGCGCGGATCTACTGGTACACCATCGAATTCGGGCTGGTCCGCGAGGACGGCGCGTTGAAGGTCTTCGGCGCCGGCATCATCTCCTCGGCCAGCGAAACCCGCTTTTCCATAGAGGATCGCGCGGTCCTGCGGCTGCCCTTCGATGCCGTGCGCGTCATGCGCACCGGTTACATGATCGATGCTTTCCAGAAGACCTACTTCGTCCTGGAGAGCCTGCCGCAGCTGATCGAGGATCTGGTCGGGCTGGATTTCGGCCCTGTCTACGAAACCTGGCGCGCGGCGCCGCCCATTCCTGCCGGAGAGACGCTTTCCGGCGAAATTCCTTTCGGAGAAACGCTTCCATGACCGACCTTCTCGAAACCTCCATCGAGCCAAATCCCATCGGACTGGACGGCTTCGAGTTCGTCGAGTTCTCGGCGCCGGAAAAGGGCGTGCTGGAGCCGGTGTTCGAGGCGATGGGCTTCACGAAGATCGCCCGTCACCGCTCGAAGGACGTGGAACTCTGGCGCCAGGGCGGCATCAATTTCATCACCAATTACGAGCCGCACAGCCCGGCCTGGTTCTTCAGCCGCGAGCATGGCCCTTCGGCCTGCGGCATGGGGTTCCGCGTTCGTGACGCCCGCGCCGCCTATGCCGAACTGCTGGCCCGTTCGGCCGAGCCGGTTTCGGTCGAGACCGGACCGATGGAACTGCACTTGCCGGGCATCCGCGGCATCGGCAACTCGATCATCTACCTGATCGACCGCTACGAGCGCGCCGATGAAAACGGCGAAAGCGACGGCGCCCTGTCGATCTACGACATCGACTTCGACTATCTGCCCGGCGTCGATCGCCACCCGGTCGGCGCCGGCTTCGACGTGATCGACCACCTGACCCACAACGTCTACGGCGGCCGCATGGCCTATTGGGCGGATTATTACGAGAAGCTCTTCAACTTCCGCGAGATCCGCTATTTCGACATCAAGGGCGAATATACCGGCCTCACCTCCAAGGCGCTCACCGCGCCGGACGGCAAGATCCGCATCCCGCTCAATGAAGAGGCCGAGGGCGGGAAGGGCCAGATCGACGAGTTCCTGCGCGCCTTCAACGGCGAGGGCATCCAGCACATCGCGCTGATCTGCGACGATCTCGTCGGCGCCTGGGACAAGCTCAAGGCGCTGGGCGTGCCGTTCATGACCGCGCCGCCGGAAACCTACTACGAGATGCTCGAAGAGCGGCTTCCCGGCCATGGCGAGCCTGCGGACCAGCTCAAGATGCGCGGCATCCTGCTCGACGGCACCACCGATGAAGTCGGCGCGGGCGGCCAGCCGCGCCTGCTGCTCCAGATCTTTGCCGAGGCCCGCGTCGGGCCGGTGTTCTTCGAATTCATCCAGCGCAAGGGCGACGACGGTTTCGGAAACGGCAATTTCAAGGCACTGTTCGAAAGCATGGAGCGCGACCAGATCCGCCGCGGCGTGTTGAAGGTGGAAGAGCCCGCCGGATAAGCGGCGCGGCGCACACGAAATTGGGAGAGACGGGCGGGCCCACGCAGGCTCGCCCGCAATTCCCGGGAGACCGAAGATGACTGACGAGAGCCCGATGCCAGTCCCGATGCCCGACGCGACTTTGGCGCCGAAACTTGGTGGGATCCACCATGTCGCCTACCGTTGCCACGACGCGAAGGAGACCGTCGCGTTCTACCGCGAGGTGATGGGCATGGATTTCATGCTGGCCATCGCCGAGGACAAAGTGCCCTCGACCGGCGCCCCCGATCCCTACATGCACGTCTTCCTCGACTGCGGCGGCGGCAATGTGCTGGCCTTCTTCGAGCTTCCGAATTCACCCGAGATGGGTCGCGACGAGGCGACCCCCGCCTGGGTCCAGCACATCGCCTTCAAGGTGGAGGGCGAGCAGGACCTCCTTTCGGCCAAGCAGCGGGCCGAGGCGCAGGGCATTTCGGTGGTCGGCCCGGTCCATCACGGCGTCTTCAAGTCGATCTACCTGTTCGATCCCAACGGCCACCGCCTCGAACTCGCCTGGCAGTTCGGCAGCTCCGGCCAGATGGCCCAGCTCAAGGCCGTGGCCGACGACATGCTGGAGGAATGGGCGCGCACCAAGAAGGCCCCGCGTCACGCGGCCTGGCTGCACGAGAAGATCGCGGCGGAGACGTGAGGCTCCACGGCTACTGGCGCAGCTCCACCAGCTACCGCCTGCGCATCGCGCTGGGTCTCAAGGGGCTTGAATACGAGCAGGTTGCGGTCAACCTGCTCGACGGGGAGCAGCGCTCCCGGGAGTACCGCCGCCTCAACCCCTACGGCGGTGTTCCGGCGCTGGAGATCGATGGGCGCATCTATGCGCAGTCGATGGCGATACTGGAATGGCTCGACGAGAGCTTTCCCGACCGTCCGTTGCTCCCCCGCGATATCGAGGACCGCTTCGCGTCGCGCGAACTGTCGTTGGCGATCGCCACCGAGCTTCATGCGCCGCTCAACCTGCCGGTGCTCAAATACCTGAAAAACGACCTCGGCCATGCGCAGGACGAAGTGGACGCCTGGTATCGCCACTGGATCGCCCGCACGTTCGAAAGCGTCGAGACGCGGCTGGCGCAGCGTCTGGAGGCGTCACGCGGGGCAGGAGATTTCCTGTTCGATGCGCCGGGGCTGTTCGAATGCGTCCTGGTGCCGCAGCTCTACAATGCGCGGCGGTTTTCCTGCGATCTGTCGGCCTATCCGCACCTGACGCGGATAGATGCGGCCTGCCGGGAGCATCCGGCCTTCATCGCCGCGCATCCCGACCGTCAGCCGGACCGGAACTGAGCGCGTAAGGCTCCCGTCGGCGGAGACGCAGAGAATCCGGCGCTTTCCCTGCGTCCCGATGGGAAAAGACTACCTGACGGGCGTCCTCAGGCCTTCGGCGTGACCCAGACCTCTACGGGCGCGGCGAACTTGCCCGGCGCGGGCTTGCCCACGTGGACGCGGTCGGCGGTGACGAGTTCGCCGGTGGCGAGGTTGAAGCTCGCCCAGGGCTTGGGCATGCGGCCGAACGTCATCTTCTGGATGGGTTGGCCGGTGGTCGAATTCATGATGGTGGCGATAATGCTCATCCGCCCGCCCGTAGCGAGATCGTGGCGGGGCGGTCCAGCGGGCGGGGCAAGCTATGCACCGCCCAATTCGCTCAGCTTTCGGCAGGCGCCAGCAGCAGGTCGCGCAAGGCGTGGAGGCTGGGCAGCACTTGCGCGCAGAGCAGCGTCTGTTCCTCGGTGGCGGGCAGCAGGTCGGGCACCATCACCGTGGCAATCCCGGCCGAAGTCGCCGAGCGGATGCCCGCGGGGCTGTCCTCGATGGCGACGCAGTGCGCCGGATCGACACCGAGGCGGCTGGCGGCCAGCAGGTAGGGTTCGGGGTGGGGCTTGGCCTCGGTCACGTCGTTGCGGGTGACCACGAGATCGAAATAGCGCAGCAGGCCCGCCTTTTCGAGGCGTTGCTGCGCATAAGGCGCTTCCGAGGACGTGGCGATGGCCATGGGAATGCCGGCCTTGGCGAAGTGCTCCAGGATCACCTCGGCGCCGGGCCGCAGCGGTATTCCGGCATCGAGCATGGCCGCGAAGGCCCGGTCGCTCTCCTCGAAGAAGCGATCCAGCGGGAAGTCCGGGCCCATGTGGTCGGCCACCAGGCGGCGCGAACCGTCGCGGTGGATGCCGACCATCGAATTCTGCAGTTCCGCTGCGAGCGGATAGCCCATCGCCTTGCCGGTCTGCGCGAAAGCGCGGCCGTGGGCGGCTTCGGTATCGAGCAGCGTCCCGTCCATGTCGAAGATCGCCGCGCGGATCGGGTCGGGCAGCACGGGGGAGCGAAGCGTATCGGGAAGGGAGGTCATGAGTCCAATATGACCCCTCCCCGTGGCGGGACCATTGCAAAACAGGAATGTCGGCTTGCGGATACGGCAAGTTATGGCATGGCGTGCTGGGCAAGCGAAGGACATCTCGGGACTTCCCGAAGGACAGATATCTGGAAATGCAAATGATCGAGTTGTACCGAGGTTTCGGTTTTTGGCGTGGCACGGCGATACTGGCCGGCTGCCTTGTCCTCATATCGCCGTGGGTCATCCTCGATATATGGCTGTCCGAAGAAATCGACTGGCCCCGTGCTTACGGATTTAGCTGCGGTGGCCGAGGCTGTCTGTTCACGCAGTTGTGGCATAGCCCCATGCTTCTCGGATCAGGAAATGCCTACGAGTTGGCCATGTTCGCACTGCTTTGGTCGATGCCCGTGCTGTTCGCTGGCATCACCATCGCCATCGGGTTTGTACGATATCGCAAGCGGCGGCGAGATCGCATCTTGCCGATGGATTATTAGGCTCAAGTCATAAGCTTTCCATCGGGCGCCCTCACGCGCTGGCGTATGTCACCGTGTCGCCCGGCTTCACGCCCAGCAGCGCGGCGGCGGCGGTGTCCAGGGTCACGCCGCCTTCCGAGACGTCCACTTTGCCGAGACAGGCGCGGAAGGTGGCGAGGTGGCCGGTGGCGACGAGGTGGCTGGCCTCGGTGTCGTCGGCCTGGGCGATCGCGGTGACGGCGGCGCTGCGGGCGTCCTGCACGGTGCGGATCTGGTCGGTCCGGGCGAGCATGGTCGGGCCGCCGTCGAAGATGTCGACGTAGTTCTGGAAGGCGAAGTTCTCGTTCTCCAGCATCCGCATCGCCGGGCGGCCGGAGTAGTGCGGCTGGCCCATCACCTGCCGCGCCGCCTCTGAGAGCAGGGCGCAGTAGATCGGGTGCTTGGGCATCAGGTCGGCAATGAACTGGTTGCCGTGCTTGGCGTTGAATTCGTCGGCATCGCGGAAGCTCATGTCGAAGAAGCGGCCTGCGAGACCGTCCCAGAACGGCGAGTTGCCGGCATCGTCGATGGCACCGCGCAGTTCGGCCAGGGTGGTATCGCCAAAGCGCGCGCGGTGCGTCTTGATGAAGAGGTAGCGGCTGCGGGCCAGCAGCTTGCCCACGCCGGCCGAGCGTTCGGTGGCGTCCAGATAGAGCCCGCCCACTTCGCTGGCGCCGTCGAGATCGGTGCAGAGCGTCAGCATCTCGGCGCGGAAGGTGCGGCCCAGTTCCTGCGAGTGCTGCGTGATCCGGCCGATCCGATAGGAATAGAAGGGAAACTCCGTGCCCACTTGCGAGAAGGCCTGGCAGGTGCCGCGGACTTTGCCCGTGGCGGTATCTTCCAGGATGAACACGAAGAGATCGTTGGCGATGTCCTCGCTTTCGCGCGCGAAGCTCTTGGCCGTGCGCTTCAGCTTGGCGCCCAGCGTGGGCTTGTCCGGCGGCAGGTTGGTGAAGCCGCCGCCCGTGCCCTTCGCCATGCGATAGAGCGCGTCGAGGTCCTTTTCCTGTGCGGTGCGCAGGAGAAACGTCATGCGGGCAAAACTCCGTGGCGGTCGATCCGGTGAAGGACGAGAGCGGTGAGGCGGGCGCGGGCATCGAGGGAGTCGGCCAGCAGGAATTCGTCCGGCGAATGGATCGACCCGCCCAGCGCGCCCATGGTGTCGAGCACCGGAACGCCGCAGGCGGCGATGTTGTTGCCATCGCAGACGCCGCCGGTGTCCTTCCAGTTCATCGGCTGGCCAAGATCGGCGGCGGCCTTGCTGACGGTGCCGTAGAGCGCCTCGGTCTCGGCCGAGATCGCCTTGGGCGGGCGCGAGACGTGGCCGTGGACGTGCATGTGCACGTCATGCGCGGCGGAGACTTCGGCCACGGCGGCCTTGACCAGCGCCTGCGCCTCTGCCGCCAGCTCGGGGGTGGCGGGGCGCATGTTGAAGTGAAGGATCGCCAGGTCCGGCACGGTGTTGTTGGGCGCGCCGCCTTCGATCCTGGCCGGATTCACCGAGAGTCCGGGACGGCGCATCGCGGCGAGGCGCAGGGCGAGATCGCCCGCTGCCACCACGGCATTGCGGCCCTCTTCGGGATTGCGGCCCGCGTGCGCGGAGCGGCCGTGGATCACCACGGCATAGTTCCCGGATCCCGGCCGCGCGCGGGCCATCTGCCCGCCGGGAAGCGCCGGTTCGTAAGTCAATGCTGCCAGTTTGCCGCGCGCCAGATCGGCGATCAGAGCGGCCGAGGACAGCGAGCCGGTCTCCTCGTCGCTGTTGATGAGGACGTCGTAACCAAGGGTCGGGCCGGAGCGCTCGTAAGCGGCAAGCCCGGCCAGCATCAGCGCGAGGCCGCCCTTCATGTCGGCCGTGCCGGGGCCGTGCAGCCTGTTCCCGTCCAGCCAGTCGCAGGTCTGGAAGGGGTGCTCGCGCGGGTAGACGGTGTCCATGTGCCCGGTCAGGATGACCCGGCGGGCCGCCTCCGGCCGTACCGAGAGCACGAGGTGGCGGCCGTGAGCCACGGCGCGGGTCTGGCCCTGGCTGTCGACTTTCTCCACCGGGGCGGGATCGACCAGCCGCACTTCCCCCGGCAGCGCCGCGAAAGCCTGGGCGAGCTGCCCGGCCATCGCGGCCAGCCCCTCGACATGGGCGGTGCCGCTGTTGATCGCCGCCCATTCGAGCGTGTGGGCGAGGATCGGCGCCCGCTCGATCGGGGCCAGGAGGTCCCGTTCCTCGGCGGTGAGAGCGCTCATCCGCCCAGTTTGCCGTGAAGCTTGCCGTTCAGGGCGGCGCTGTTGCCCTGCGCGTCGGCCGCCTCGAAGCTGGCCACCGGATAGGCGCAGTAATCGGCGGCATAATAGGCGCTGGGGCGGTGGTTTCCGCTGTCGCCAAGGCCGCCGAAGGGCATCGATCCGGCCGCGCCGGTGGTCGGGCGGTTGCGATTGACCACGCCCGCGCGGCTCTCCAGCACGAAGCGGTCCCACAAGCCGTCGTCGGCGCTGACGAGGCCGGCGGAAAGACCGAAGCGCGTGGCGTTGGCAGCGGCGATCGCGGCATCGAAGTCCGGGACCCGCGTGACCTGGACGATGGGGGCGAACACTTCCTCGTCAGGCACGTCCACGCCGGTCACGTCGAGAATGCCCGGCGTCACGAAGGCGCCGCTGCGGCCCTCGATCCCGCCGAAAGGCCGCACGACCCGGGCGCCGCGCGCGACCAGTTCGTCGTAACGCTCCGCAGCGGCTTCGGCCGCGCGCTCGGAGATCAGCGGGCCGATCCACGGTTCGGGGGTCTCGTTCCAGGCGCCCACGGTGATCCGGTCCGCCAGCGCGGCGACGGCATCGACCAGGGCCGCGCCGAAATCGTCGTCCGGCACGATCAGGCGGCGCGCGCAGGAACAGCGCTGGCCGGTGGTAATGAAGCTGGACTGGACGACGACCGAGGCGGCCTCGTCGAGATCGCCGTCCCATACCACCAGCGGGTTGTTGCCGCCAAGTTCGAGCGCGAGGATCACGTCCGGCCGATCCGCGAAGATCCGCCGGAAATGCGCGCCGGCGCCGGCCGAGCCGGTGAACAGCAAGCCGTCGATATGGCCTGCCACCAGCGCCTCGCCGGTGGCGCGGGCGCCGTGAACGATCTGGAACACGCCTTCGGGCAGGCCCGCTTCGAACCAGGCATCGGCCATGGCCTGCCCGGTCGCGGGGGTCATCTCGGAGGGCTTGAACACCACCGTGTTGCCCGCCAGCAGGGCCGGGACGATGTGGCCGTTGGGCAAGTGGCCGGGGAAGTTGAAAGGCCCGAGCACGGCCATGACGCCGTGTGGACGGTGGCGCAGAACGGCCTGTCCGAACGGCATGTCGCTGCGTTTCTCGCCCGCGCGCTCGGCTTGTCCGGCAATGGAGATGCCGATCTTGCCGATCATCGAGGCGAGTTCGGCGCGCGTCTCCCAGAGCGGCTTGCCGGTCTCACGCGCGATGACCTCGGCCACGGCGTCCGTGCGGGCTTCCAGCACGGCCTTGTAGCGCTGCACCGCCTCGACCCGGGCCGCCACGGGCAGCGCCGCCCAGCCGGGGAAGGCCGCATGGGCGCGTTCCAGCGCGGCGTCCACGGCCGCGGCGTCCGCGATCGGGCCTTCCCAGACGAGGGCGCCGCTGGCGGGATCGTAGGACCTCAGCTGGTTCATGCGTTCCTCGTGACGGCGAAGATGCCGGTGGCATTGCCAGAATCGAACGTGAGATCGAGCTTGCCGGTCTCGGGATCGATGTCGCGGGTGATGAATTCGTAGAAGGAGCCCGGCACCGGCAGCGGCACTTCGCTGCCGTCGGCCTCGCGGAAGGGGCGCACGACCTTGTCGGCCAGGATCGCCGTCTGGCGGACGCGGCCGTTCTGCGAGATCTCCACCGACGGCTTCATCGGATAGCCGTCTTCCTTCAGTTCCTCGGCCAGGATCATGACATTGGCCGTCCGGGTCGTGGCATGGTTGAAGGCATTGCCCTCGGTGGCGATCCAGGCGCCTTCGCGGGTTTCCGGCAGGAGCACTTCGTAATCCGCCAGCGCCGGGGGCTGATGCTGCCGCTCGAAACAGGCGAGCGCGCCCTTGAGCGCGGTGACGCCCTGCTCGAAGGGGCAGGCGCCCTTGGCGGAAAGCGCGTCCAGCGCCGCCCATTCCGCTTCGCCGAGTGGATCGACGGAAGTGCCGAAGACACTGGCGCAGGCCGCCCGGGCCGCTTCGGCCAGCTGCTCGACATGGAGTTCGGAGACGAAGAACTGCGGGATCGTCTCGGGCAGGTCGCGCTGGACATAGGCGCGGCCGGTCATCTTCAGCTTGGGCAGCGGATAGAGGCCGCCCACTTCATAGCCGAGCGGGATCAGAAAGCGGCCGAAAGCCTCGTGGCCGGCAGGCAGGTCGCCGGTCTCTCCGTCGATGGTGCGCAGGGCGCCGTGGTCGAAGACGATCGTCTCGCCCGCCTCGCGCACGGTCTGGACGTAACGCGCCGCGGTGGGCACGCGGACCAGCAGGTCCGCGAACAGCGCAGCGTTGAGCGCCATCGCGACTTGCGCGCGGGACACGGTATCTCCCGAGCCGGCAAGGGCGGGGTCTATGGTCAGAACGGTCAGGGCCGAAGTCGCGGCATCGTCGCCCACGGCGGCTGACAGCAGCCGGTAGAGCGTCTGGTCCCGATTCGCGAAAGGGGTGGAGGCGGAGGGCATGGTGTTCCCGTCGTTTCTCAGTTTGCGCGTTCGACGGACATAGGAAAGCCCCGGAGCCAAGTCCATGCCGGGCAGGGGTGGGCCCATGCTTTTTTGTCTATACTAAATCGCGACCTGCTTGCGCCTCCGTCGTGCCGCCAGCTCCCGATTCGCAACTGCACAAATGTGAACTTAACGCGTTTCCGGCCTCTGCACGGCCTTCGCGGCGGGCGCTTTGCCGCGACATGTCAGTTTTTTTGCAGTGCAGCGGGAAACTCATGGCACTCTTGGGCTTTCATTGAGCATTCTCCTCCACCTTCTGCGGGGTGCGCATGAACCTGATGCCTCGTGACGAAGAACCCGGCCGGAAATCGGGTTCGGACAAAGTCCGTTCGATCTTCGACGTGATCCCCTCCAGCGGCGACGCCGAGGCGGGGCCTCTCGAAGCGAACAGGCCCGAAGCGGATCGGCCGGCACCGCGGCCCCTGCACATCGCGCTTGTCGGCAACTTTGCACCGCGCAAGTGCGGCATCGCCACTTTCACCACCGACATCTTCGAGAAGCTGCGGGAATTCCATCCCGAGATCACACTCGACGTGCACGCGCTGGACGATCCCGACCACCGGCTGGACTACCGGGACGTCACTGGGACGATCGCTTGCAACGATCCCGAGGACTACGCGCGCGCCGCACGCCAGATCAACGAAGCCGGCGTCGATGCGGTCTGGGTCCAGCATGAATACGGCATCTTCGGCGGCGAGGATGGCGAGATGGTGCTGGACTTCGTGGACCGTCTGGCCGCGCCGCTGGTGCTCACGCTGCACACCGTGCTGTCCGATCCGTCCGAGCGCCAGCGCAAGATCCTGCGCCACCTGATCGCGCGCGCCTCGCGCATCATGGTCATGTCGCATCATTCGCGAAACCTGCTGGAGAGCGAATACGACGCCCCGCCGCGCATCCTCGAAGTGATCGAGCACGGCGCGCCGGACCGTCCCTTCGGCCGCCAGGACGAATTCAAGGAGCAGCTGGGTCTCGACGGCCGCAAGGTGCTCATGACGTTCGGCCTGCTCAGCCGCGGCAAGGGCCTGGAACACGCGATCCGGGCGCTGCCGGCCATCGTCGCGCGCCATCCCGAGGTGATCTACCGCATCGTCGGCGCCACGCATCCCAATCTCGTCGCTTACGAGGGCGAGGCCTATCGCGAGGAATTGCAGGCCCTGGCCGATCGGCTGGGCGTGCTCTCGCACATCGCCTGGGAAAACCGCTTCCTCGAAACCGACGAACTGCTCGACCAGCTCGAAGCCTGCGACATCTACCTGACGCCCTATCTGGGGATGCAGCAATCGACGTCCGGCACGCTCAGCTATGCCGTGGCGGTGGGCAAGGCGGTGGTGTCCACGCCTTATGTCCATGCCCGCGAACTGCTGGGCGAGGGGATCGGCCGCCTGATCGAGCCGGGCTCCAGCGAGGCGATCGCCGAAGCGGTCAACGCCCTGCTCGATCGTCCGGCAGACCTCACCGCCATGCAGCGCCGCGCCTGGGCGCGGGGCCGCGAGATGATCTGGCCGCGCTTCGCCGACGCCAGCCTGCGCCTGGTAGACCGGGCCCGCGCGCCTGAGCCGGCGATGCCGCCGATTACCGCGACGCCGGGCCTCGCCGCCGTGCTGGCGATGAGCGACGCCACCGGCATGCTCCAGCACTCGGTGGGCGTGGTGCCGGACCGCCGCCACGGGTATTGCCTGGACGACAATGCCCGCGCGCTCATGCTGATGAACGTCGCGCGCGGCCTGCCGGTGGCCGAGCGGATGAAGTGGAGCCTTGCCTACGCGGCCTTCGTGCAGTCGGCATGGAACCCTGACCTTGCGCGCTTCCGCAACTTCATGCGCTTCGACCGGGGCTGGTGCGAGGACGAGGGTTCGGAAGATTCCAACGGTCGCGCCATCTGGTCACTGGGGCACACATACGAACGGGCGCCGGATCAGAGCCTTTCGGAATGGGCGCTCCAGCTGTTCGAGGACGTGCTCCCCCGGCTGGCCACGATCGAGGCGCCCCGCGCCCGCGCCTTCGCCATGCTCGGCGCCTGCGCGGTGCTGCGGCGCGATCCCCGCAATGCGGCGGCGCTGGAGTGCGCGCGGGACGGGGGCGATTTTCTCATGCGCCTGCTCGGCCATGGGCGCCGTCCCGACTGGGCCTGGTTCGAAGCCGTGCTCGGCTATGACAACCCCCGGCTGCCGCAGGCCCTGATCGAAGCGGGCCGCGCGCTGGACCGGGAAGCCTGGATCGGGGCCGGCCTGGAAACGCTGGAATGGATTTGCCGCCAGCAGGTCTCCGCGCGCGGCCAGTTCCGCCCGATCGGCTCGGAAAGCTTCGGCAAGCCGCATGGCTACCTGCCGTTCGACCAGCAGCCACTGGAAGCCCAGGCCGCCATCGAGGCAGCCTGCTCCGCCTGGACCGCCACGCATGGTGCCTTCTGGGTGGAACATGCGCTGACGGCATGGCGCTGGTTCTTCGGCGGCAATGATCGCGGCGTCATTCTGGCGGACATTGCGACGGGCCGTTGCCGGGATGGGGTCACACCGAGGGGAGTCAACGCCAATTGCGGTGCGGAATCCATTCTCGCCTTCCAACTTTCGCACTATGCTCTGGCCGAGCTTGCCGTGTCGGCACCGCTCGGACGTGGAGGAGGATTGCTTGAATCGGCCCGAGAACGTCTGGTCTGAACCGCTCCATGTTTTTGAGACTCGCCTTTACGCCGATCCGGCGCGAGTCGTGCTGCGCCCGTTCCACTTGGGCTGGCAGGGCAAGAACGCGCCCGGCGGCCGTGCGAACAAACTCGTGGAGGATATCGCCGGCCTGAGCGAAGAGCAGGTGGCCTCCGAGTACGAGCGCGTGCTGCGCGACTTCAAGGAGCGGCACTGGCAGACCGAGAACATATTCGCCGACCGCTTCCTGGAAGTTGCGTCGAATCTGGATCTTGATCCCACCCAGTTTTCCGAGACGCGCCAGCGGCTGATCGGGGCCTATTTCTGCCACGAATATACCTTCGCGGCAGCGGCCCTGATGAACCCTTCCATCGTGCCTGCGCCCGACCAGTCTGGAATGCAGGACGGCGCGGTGCGCTTCATCATGTCGCTGCGGGCCGTGGGCGAAGGGCACATCAGCTCCATCGCCTTCCGCGAAGGCATAGCCGAGGCCGACGGCACGTTCTGCCTCTGGCCGCAGGCCTCCTTCGCGACGTCCGTGGAACTGGACGAGGAAGGCGAAGTCGATGCCGACGGCGCCGTCTCGGTCCACCGCCATCCCGAATCGAGCCTGTCCAACACCGTGATCTTCCCGATCACCGAACAGCAGCGCGGCGGGCTGGAAGACTTGCGCCTCGTGCGGTTCGACCATGGCGGCGGCGACTTCGAATGGGTGGGCACTTACACGGCCTATTCGGGCAGTTCGATCCGTTCCGAACTGCTGCGCACGCGCGATTTCCGGGCGTTCGAGCTGGAGCCAATCCGCGGCCGTGCCGGTCGCAACAAGGGCATGGCGCTGTTTCCCGAGAAGATCGACGGCCAGTTCGCCATGGTCGGGCGGCAGGACGGCAAGAACCTGTTCCTGCTCCGCTCCGATTCGCTCGACATGTGGGACGACGACGGCGTGCTGCTGATGGAGCCGAAATACCCCTGGGAATTCATCCAGATCGGCAATTGCGGCAGCCCGATCCCGACCGAGCACGGCTGGCTGCTGTTCACGCACGGTGTCGGCGCCATGCGCAAATATGCGCTCGGCTGCGCCTTGCTGGACCTGAAGGACCCGTCGAAAGTCCTTGCCCGCACGGTCGAGCCGGTGCTGACGGCGGAAAATGCCGACCGCTCGGGCTATGTGCCGAACGTGGTCTATACCTGCGGCGCCCTGAAAGTGGGCGAGCGGCTGCTCCTGCCCTACGGCATTTCCGATAGCACCGTGGGCTTCGCCACTTGCGAGATCGACGGGCTGCTGAAGCTGATGGCCTGATCGCCTCAGGTCCCCAGGTGCCCGGTCGTGTCGTAGCGGATCGAGGTATAGGGCACCTGGAAGTAGTCCAGCACCGTGTAGCCCGCCTTGCCCAGCCTTGAGCGGGAGCGGCCGAACAGCAGTTCGCCGAGGTTGAGGCCCAGGCCCACGAACAAGTGGCGCTTGGGTTCCTTGCCGGCTAGGCGGTCGTCGATCATGAAATCGCTGCCGTAGTAGCCCACTTGCAGGTCCACGAAGCGCAGCGGCGTGCGCTCCAGTGCTTCGAAACCCGCCCCCTTGAAAGAGAGCATGTAGCGCTGCTGAGCATAATGGGCCTGTCCGCGGTAGCTGTAGATATTGTCGTCCGGGATGATCTCGATCTTGAAGGCGACTTTCTCGCGCATGCCGGGCACCGTGTTGCGCAGGACCGAAAAGCCCGCGCCGACCAGGTTCATCGTGATGTCCTGCATCGAATAGCCGCTGTCCGTCTCGATCCCGTCCGAAATCTCGTTGAGCGCCATGAAAGTCGAGGCGAGGATCGCCGCCGTCACCGCGTCGCCTTGCGAGGCATGGGTCTTGTCGTGGAGCCGCATGTGCAGGATTTCGGCGATCAGGTATGTGTCGAAGGCATGAGTGAGCTTGTCGATGCCGAGGTTGGTGGTGTCCTTCCCGAACCAGCCCTCGTTGTGGAAGTGGAAGCTGGTGGTCTCGCGGAACAGCTTCTTGCCGCTCTGGAGGCTGAAATAGCCGAGCAGGATCAGCGTCTCCCACTTGATCGTGCCGAGCTGGCTGAAGAAGTCGGGATTGGCGGCGTAAGCGCGCGGCACATGGTCCGACCAGCGGCGCGGCTGCAGTTCGGCAGGGAGCATGGGCGGCAGGCGATCCCCCGGACCGGCGCCGGGTTCGCCGCTGGGCCGGACGAGCGGCGCATCACCCGGGTCCTCCAGCGAAATCTGGCCGGTTTCCGTGCCGGACAGCGGCGTGTCGAACGGGCTGCGCGGGCGTTCCCGAGCCTCGGCCAGATCGGCCAGATCCCACTGCGCCAGGCTGGCGTCTGCCTCGGCGTCAGGGGCGAGATCGGGCCATTCGCCGAAGCCATGGGCCCGGGCGGGCGCGGCGAGGAAAACGGTCAGGACCAAGGAACCGAGAAGCAAGTTGCGCATGCATCATCCCCGGCCCCCGGAGCAGACGTGATGTGCGACCAACCGGGTGCGAGTAGGCGCCCGAAAAACCGGAAATTCAACTAGGACTTTCATGGATATGCCGGGCGGGGCGAGAGAGCATCGCCGCTCTCCCGCCCCGCCCGGCGGAACCCTGGGCCGGATCAGCCGTGCGCGCCGAACTCGTTCGCCAGCGCCGTGGTGATCCGCAGGGACAGGGCATAGGAGCGGGCGATCGGGTCGATGTAATCGCTGTGGATGCGGGTATAGCCGGTCGCGCTCGAGTCCGGGTAGTCGCTGGGGCAATCCACCTTGAAGTCGTCGATCGAGGGGAAGCTGGTGGGGAAGGCGCGGCGCAGCTGGGCCAGGCCATCCTCGACGCGCAAGGTGAAGAACATCTCCAGCACGTCGTCGCGGCTGATGTCGTTGGCGCGGCTGAAGGGCGGCACCATCACCGCGCGCAGGAACATGTGCTTGAACAAGGCGATGCGCAGGGACTGGAGCACGCCCAGGCTGCGGCGGGTGTGCTCGCGGTCCGGCAGCGGGGCTTCGTCCGGCAGCAGGTCGAGCAGGAAGTGCAGCTTCATCGCGTCGACGCGCAGGCGCGAGGCGAGGCGGCGAAACACGCCGGTGCGATCGTCCTTGGTCAGGTATTCGGCCAGCTTCAGGCAGGCCTCGGCGATATACTGCTCGTCGCCGCGATAGGGGCGGCTGGCCCAGTAGGCGGAATTGAACAGCTCGCCATAAGCCGCCACGGTCTTGATCGAGGCCAGCGCATTGGCACTGCGCGCCAGCCGCATGAGTTGCTGGCCGCGCTCGCTTTCGCGCAGGAGCACGGCAATTTCCTCGCGGTTGCCGTCGGAGGCGGTGCCGATCCCGGCGATCACGTTCACCGGGTAGCCGAGCTGCTGGAGGATGGCGTTGTGCGGGATCGCGCGGATCTGCCGCAGGCTCATCGAACGGTCGGAAGCGAGGTCCGACTGGCGGCGCGACTTGCGGCTGCCGGTATCGTTGAGCAGGCCCAGCCCGAAAGCGGTGATCGCGCGGCTATAGGTCGCGCTTTCGAGATGCTCGTGCTGGACGCCGCGGATCGCCCGGTAGAAATCGAGGCTGAGATCGGTGCGGCGGTAGAACAGATCGGTGGGCGCATCGGCATCGGCGCCCCAGAGCGGCATTTCGGCCATGCGCGTGAGCGTGGCGAGGGCCAGTTCGTCCGAGCCGAACCAGAGGTAGCCGTCCCCGCCCTGGAACGAGACTTCCGGTTCCAGCCGGATGCCGGCGCGCAGGAAGCGCCGGCGCGCCCAGGGCGACATCGGCCACTGGAAGCGGTCCTTGATGCTGGAAGGATGAGCGCCGCGGCCCATCGATTCGCCGTGGGTGTTGAAGATCAGCGCCGAAACGTCGGTCAGCCCGTTGGCGACCATCGCTTCGGACAAGCGGCCCTGAAGACGCTCGATGGCGAGTGCGGCGGGCACCTGGCCGACGAAACGGCCCGCGTCCGAGAAGCCGGTCTGGATCGAGACGCGGCCGCGCTTGCGCGCATAGTCGCGGTAGGCAGGCTCTGCCAGCACGGCATCGACGAAGCGGCCGCCATGTTCCAGCGCGCTTTCGGTCTCGAACAGCGGCGAGACGTCCACCTTGTCGTCGATCCCGAACATGCGCGCGAAATAGAGCGCGGCCAGGATCGTCGTCGGTTCCTCGCACTCGGCCACGAGCATGCGGATCGGTGCATCGGCGTCGATATGGGCCAGGATCTGCGCCATGGCCAGGAACTGGCGCACGGCGGTGGAATTCTCGATGGCGAGCGCGGCGAAGTTGGACTTGAGCGGCACGACTTCGGCCAGCAATTCGCGCATGCGGACCAGCGCGGCCTGGCTGGCGAGCGAAAGCTTGCCTTCCGGGTCGATGCGGAGGCGGATCGCGTTCTGGAGCTGGGAGGCGTTCACCCGGAAGTGGATCCAGCCCATGCCCAGGCCGTCCGCCCGCATGGCGGCGGCAGTCACGAGCAGGGTGCGCGCAATTTCCTGATCGGCATGGCGCGCTTCGTTTTCCAGCGCGGTGATGACCCCTTCCAGGCTGACCAGCCGGTCGGCATGATCCGCGGTCAGCGCGTTGGCGGCTTCCGAAAGCGCCTCCGGTGAGGAAAGATCGGCGGCGAAACGGGCGACCATCTCCTCGGTCAGCTTGCCGGCGCGGGCCAGCTTCTGCGCGATGTCCGGCGCGGCCTGCATGAGGCTTTCCGCATAGCCGGCGAGGCGCAGCGCCTTTTCCTGAAGGCGGTAGCGGATCGAGGTGGACCAGCCGATATCGGTGCGGCCGTCCATGTCGTAGCCGACCCACGAGGCGAAGCGCGCCGGCATCGGGTTCAGCCCGCGCCAGCGCTTCGGCCAGCGGGCGGCGGCAATGTCGAAGAGGCGGGCGTTGATGCGGTCGCGGGCCTTCTGGCCGCGCGCGATCGCTTCCATCGCCTTGTCATGCTCGTAATCGAGCGTGATCTGGTCGCGATCGGAAGATGCGGCGCAGACCGTGGCGTCGCTGAAATCGCCGTTCGAGGCCGAAACGGCCACGGCCTCGGTCTGCGCGGTGGAGAGCAGGAACGTGGGGTGTGCGGTGAAGACCACATGGGCGGCCGGGCGCTGCCAGCGGACGGCGAAGGCGGTGAAGTCGTCCTCCTCGGCCGCCGCGTCGATCCGTGCGTCGTTCTCGGCAAGGCCGACGGGGGCGAGCAGCCGGTCGAGACGGGCGGCACGGGCGCGCAGGCCCTCGCACTCCATCTCGGCGACGAGAGCCTCGATATGATCGAGGCTCATCTCGCCGGTTTCCAGCCGCCGCGACAGTTCGAGGCCGAGCTGGAAGACCGGGTTGTAGAGCGGCGTCTGGGCCGTGAGGACGTGCAGTTCCTGGAGCCGCTTGTCGAGGTCCTCGACGGTGGTCAGAGCCGCCCCGCTCACTGGGCGAGCCCTGCTGCCGCGCGGGCCGCCGTCTCGATCGCGGCGACGTCCGGCTTGCCCTTGGGGACCATCCAGCTGCCGCCGACGCAGAGCACGGCATCGAGGGCGAGCCATTCCGGTGCGTTCTGGGGCGTCACGCCGCCGGTGGGGCAGAACTTCGCTTTGAACAGCGGGGCCGCGATCGCCTTCAGCGCCGAAGGTCCGCCCGCCGCCATGGCGGGGAAGAACTTCAGCCGGTCGAATCCGCATTCCAGCGCGAACATCACGTCGCTGGCATTGGCGGTGCCGGGCAGGAACGGAATTTGCGACTTGTAGGCGGCTTCGGCCAGCATCGGCGTGAGGCCGGGCGAGACGATGAACTCGGCGCCCGCGTCGATCGAGCGCTTGAGGTCGTCGGGCGACAGCACGGTGCCCGCGCCCACCACGGCACCGGGAACCTGCTTCATGATCTTGATCGCCTCGATCGCGCATTCGGTGCGCAGCGTCACCTCAAGCGCGGGCAGGCCGCCGGCGACGAGCGCTTCGGCGATCGGCAGGGCGTGTTCGATATCCTCGATCACCAGCACCGGGATCACCGGGGCCAGACGCATGACCTTTTCGACGGCTTCGGACGGGCTGCTCATTGGACGTGCTCCCTGACATAGGCGGCAGCCGCGCCGTAGAGGCCGGGCTGCGGGTGAGTGATGAGCTTGACGGGGATCTGCGCCATCATAGAGGCGAAGCGCCCCTTGGCGCGGAAGCGCTCCGAAAAGCCCGAGGACAGAATGGTTTCGCGGATACGGTAGCCGAGGCCCCCGGCGATGACGACGCCGCCGGCGCCGTGCGCCAGCGCATAGTCGCCCGCCGCGCTGCCCAGCGAGAGGCAGAAACGGTCCACGGCGGCGGCGGCCAGCGGGTCTTCGTAGTTGGTGCCGGCGGTCCAGATCTCCACGTCGGTCAGGTCGTGGACGGCGCGGTTCTCCATGGCGGCGAGCGTCTGGTAGATATCGACGATGGCCGGGCCGGAGACGACGCGCTCCACCGAGACGCGGTTGTGGCGCTTGCGCAGGCGCGCGAGCACGGCATCCTCGATCAGGTCGAGCGGGGCATAGTCGACATGGCCGCCTTCAGTGGCCTGCACATGGTAGAATCCGCCCTGGCCGTGCGGGAGCCCGTTGCGCCACAAGTGCGCGACGCCGAGCCCGGTGCCCGGGCCGAGCACGCTGAGCGTGCCGGTGGCGGGCAGCGGCCCTTCCGGCCCGGCCAGGTGCAGGAACTGGTCTTCCGGCGCCAGCGCCACGGCATAGGCGACCGCCGCGAAGTCATTGACGACGGTATAGTGTTCGACGCCCATCTTCTCGGGGATCATCGCGGGGCGAATGATCCAGGGGTTGTTGGTGAAGCGGATCACCTCGCCGCCGACCGGGCCGGCTATCGCGATCGAGATGGCATCGGGCAGATGCCCGCCATTGCGCTCGCGGAAAGCCTGCCATGCCAGCTGGAAGCTGCCGTGTTCGCTGGTGTGCAGGGTGACGGGTTCGCCCAGCGTGATCCGGCCCTGGCCGTCTACCGAGGCCAGCGCGAAGCGGGCGTGCGTGCCGCCGATATCGACGGCGACGAGTTCGGTTGTCTCAGCCGCACTCACAGGCCCGCGACCTCCAGCATCGAGGAGCCGCCCTGTTCGGCGCCGCCCGCGTTGATGCGGAACATCGCGAAGAGTTCGCGGCCCATGCCCTCGGCAGGAGCGGGCAGGGGCGCGGGGGTGCGGCCCGAGAGGTCGGCCGTGGTGGACAGCGTGCCGTCCTCGGCCGAGAGGCGCACGATATCGCCGTCCTGGAGATAGGCGATGGGGCCGTCCGCCAGGGCTTCCGGGGTGACGTGGATCGCGGCAGGAACCTTGCCCGAAGCGCCCGACATGCGGCCGTCGGTCACCAGTGCCACCTTGAAGCCGCGATCCTGCAGCACGCCCAGCGGCGGCGTCAGCTTGTGCAGTTCGGGCATGCCGTTGGCGCGCGGGCCCTGGTGGCGCACGACCACCACGACGTCGCGGTCAAGCTCGCCCGCCTTGAAGGCGTTGATGACGGCTTCCTGCGTCTCGAACACGCGGCACGGTGCCTCGATGGTCCAGCGCTCCTGGTCGACCGCGCTCGTCTTGAACGTGGCGCGCCCGACATTGCCGGAGACGAGGCGCATGCCGCCGTCGGGCAGGAAGGGCTTTGCCACCGTGCTCAGCATGGCATCGTCGCCGCTGACGGTGGGGGCGGGCTTCCACTTGAGTTCGCCGTCGTCGAGGGTCGGCTCGGTGGCATAGGCGCGCATGCCGTCCTTCGAGACGGTGAGGATGTCCTCATGCGCGAGCCCCGCATCCAGCAATTCGCGCACCACCCAGCCCATGCCGCCGGCGGCGTGGAAGTGGTTCACGTCGCCCGAACCGTTGGGGTAGACGCGGGTGATGAGCGGGACGGCGGCCGAAAGCTCGTCGAAGTCCTGCCAGTCGATCTGGATGCCGGCGCAGCGGGCCATGGCGGGCAGGTGGATCGCGTGGTTGGTCGATCCGCCGGTGGCCAGCAGGCCGACGATGGCGTTGACGATCGCCTTCTCATCGACGAGGTGGCCCATCGGCCGGAAGTCGTCGCCCTTGCGGGTCATCTCGGTCACGCGGTGGACGGCGGCGCGGGTCACGGCCTGGCGCAGCGAGGTGCCGGGCGGCACGAAGGCGGCGCCGGGCATGTGCAGGCCCATCATCTCCATCATCATCTGGTTGGAGTTGGCCGTGCCGTAGAACGTGCAGGTACCGGCCGAGTGATAGGAGGCGCTTTCGCTGGCCAGCAGCTCCTCACGCCCGACCTTGCCCTCTGCATAGAGCTGGCGGACCTTCTGCTTTTCCTTGTTGGAAATGCCGCTGGGCATGGGGCCCGAAGGGATGAACACGGCGGGCAGGTGGCCGAAGCGCAAAGCGCCCATGACCAGGCCCGGCACGATCTTGTCGCAGATGCCCAGCAGGGTCATGCCGTCGTACATCGCGTGGCTGAGCGAGACGGCGGTGGACAGGGCGATGGTGTCACGGCTGAACAGCGAAAGTTCCATGCCGTCGAAGCCCTGGGTCACGCCGTCGCACATGGCGGGCACGCCGCCTGCGACTTGCGCGGTTGCGCCCACTTCGCGGGCATAGAGCTTCATCTGCTCCGGATAGCGGCCATAAGGCTGATGGGCCGAGAGCATGTCGTTGTAGGCGGTGACGATGCCGACGTTGATCGCCTTGCCCGTGGCGATGGCGGGCTTGTCTTCGCCGCTGGCGGCAAATCCGTGCGCGAGGTTCGAGCACGAAAGGAACGACCGGTCCGAATGACGGCCGGCTTCGCGCTCGACCAGGGCGAGGTAGCGGGCGCGGCTGGGCTTCGATCGTTCGATGATGCGATCGGTCACGCGGGCGACCACCGGGCTGAGGTTGCTCATGGGGTTACTCCTGCACTTTCCGTCTGTCTTTTTTGTCTCAGCCTCCCGAAGCCGCCGCTGCGGGATCTCCCGAGCGGGGCTTGAAGGCATTCAGGTAACCGGTGTCAACACATATCTTCCACCGGTTTGCGGGGGAATTTCACGCGGCCGGGCATGGAGGACCGTTCACGCACCCGGTCATATAGGGTGCGTGCCGGGTTCATGCCCGCGCCGGCTGCCTTGCTGGAGCCCGATCACGCATGCGCGATCACTCGTGCCAAGTGACGCCGTCGCGCTCGGCGAGGGCGATGGCGGCGGAGGGACCCCAGCTTCCGGCGGTATAAGTCTTCGGCTCCTGGCCCTGGTCTTCCCACTCGGCGCGGATGGCGTCGATCCACTCCCATTGCGCTTCCACCTCGTCACGGCGGACGAACAGCGTCTGCTCGCCCTCGATCAGGTCGAGCAGCAGGCGCTCGTAAGCGATGCGGCGCTGCGGGCCGGCGAAAGCGTCGGGCATGGTGATGGCGAGCGGGATGGAGCGCAGGCCGAAGCCGTTGCGGTCCAGCCCCGGCACCTTGGCCATGAGCGAGAGCGTGATGTTCTCGCTCGGCTGGATGCCGATGACCAGGCGGTTGGGCACCGTGCGGGCGCCGCGGCCGTGGAAGATCGAGTGCGGCACGTCGCGGAACTGCACGACGATCTCGGTCGTGCGCTTGGGCAGGCGCTTGCCGGTGCGCAGATAGAAGGGCACGCCCTGCCAACGCCAGTTGTCGATATGCGCCTTGATCGCGACGAAAGTCTCGGTGTTCGAATCCTTGCCGAGTTCGTCGTCATAGCCCGGCACGGCCTGGCCGCCGATGGCGCCGGCGCGGTACTGGCCGGTGACGGTCTCGTTGGCGGCAACCTTGCGCAAGCTGCGCAGGATCTTCACCTTCTCGTCGCGCACGCTGGTGGCGTCGTAGCTGACCGGCGGCTCCATCGCGACAAGCGCGAGCAGCTGGAGCATGTGGTTCTGCACCATGTCGCGCAGCGCGCCCGAATCGTCATAATAGGCCACGCGCGATTCAAGGCCGACGGTCTCGGCCACGGTGATCTGCACATGGTCGATATGCGCGGCGTTCCACAGCGGTTCGAACATCAGGTTCGCGAAGCGCAGCGCCAGCAGGTTCTGGACGGTTTCCTTGCCCAGGTAGTGGTCGATGCGGAAGATGCGGTCTTCCGGGAAAGCGCGGGCGACGGCGTCGTTGATGACCTTGCTGGAGGCGAGATCGATGCCGAGCGGCTTTTCCAGGCCGATGCGCACGTTTTCGCCGGCCAGGCCGCTGGCCTGAAGGCCGCGAATGGTCGGCTCGAACAGGCTGGGCGCCGTGGAGAGGAAGATCGAGAGGCCGTCCTGCGGCTGGCCGACTTTGGCGGCCAGGGCGTTGAAGCCTTCCATCTGGTTGGCGTCCAGCGTCTGGTACGACAGCCGGTTGAGGAAGCGCGCCATGCCGCCGCGCCGTTCGGCGGGCAGGAACTGTTCGAGCGAGGCCCGCGCGAAATTGCGGAACTCGGCGTCGTCATGCTCGGACCGGGCCGTGCCGATGATCTCGACCTTGGGGTCCAGCAGGCCCTCCGCATCGAGGGCGCAGAGCGAGGGAAGCAGCATGCGGCGGGAGAGATCGCCCGTCGCGCCGAACAGGAGCAGTCGGTCTGACGTGAATGGAGCGGAAATGGAATTGGTCACTTGGCGCTGTCCACCTTCTGGGGGTTTATCCACCTATAGGGTCATTTTCCGCCGGGGATCGACGGGCTCCTCCTCCTGCGTTCCCTGTCATACCTTCCCGCGAGGAAGAGCTGCCTCTCTTCGCGGTTGCAGCATGACACGGACTGCGTGCGACGTGCTAGGCGAGAGCGCGCAAAACCTCAACCTCGTTTGCACGGATTGAACAGGAGAAGTGGCCGCAAGCGCATTTGGCATCGGGTGATCCCGGTATTTTCCGCAAGTTCGTTGCGATGGCGTCTTTGTCCTGTCGTCAGGTAAGGGCATGGAGAACGATCAGCAGCCGCGCTAACGGCCTCGACAGTCCGCATCGGAGAGGCAATCCGGGCGAAGAACAGGAAGCACGATCATGGCCGGTGACGGCACCCACCTCCTCGAACACCTCCAGACCCCGGCGATGATGGTTTCGCGCGGGCAGGTCCGCTTCGCCAACAGCGCCGCCCGGGCGCTTCTGGGAGCGCATATCGTGGGGCAGGACGTGCGTATCGCCATTCGCGAACCGCGGGCCGTGGGCGCGATTCTCAGCGAGGAGGGCGGTATCGCCCGCGTCTCAGGGCTTTCCACCGGCGGCAGCGTCTGGGAAGTGGATTGCCGCGTGGTTTCGGCGACGGACCGCCTGGTCAGCCTTTACGACCTGTCGGAACGCGTCAGCGTCGCCAAGTCGCACGCCGATTTCGTCGCCAATGCCAGCCATGAACTGCGCACCCCGCTCGCCAACGTGCTCGGCTATGTCGAGACGCTGCACAATCCCAAGGCCGGCGGCGACGAGAGCGTGCGCACGCGCTTCCTCGACACCATCCGCCACGAGGCGCAGCGCATGCAGGCGTTGATCTCGGACCTGATGTCGCTCTCGCGGATCGAGGCGGTGAAGCACGAGGTCCCCTCGGAGCGGGTGGAGATGGTGGCGCTGGCGAAGGAAATCGCGGGCGAGGCGCGGGGCGATGCGCAGATCACCGTCCATTCGAACGGGGACAACGCCGTCGTCACCGGCGATCGCGGGCAACTGGCGCAAGTGCTGCGCAACCTCATCGACAACTCGCTCAAGTACGGCAAGCAGGGCGGTCCGGTGGACGTCGGCCTCGAATCGACGCCGACCGGCTGGCTGCTCGTCACTGTCAGCGACCACGGCGACGGCATCTCGCCCGAGCACCTGCCCCGCGTGACCGAGCGCTTCTATCGGGCGGACACCAGCCGCAGCCGCATGGTCGGTGGGACCGGGCTGGGGCTGTCGATCGTCAAGCACATCGTCGAGCGCCATCGCGGCCGCTTCGATATCGACAGTCGCCCGGGCATGGGCACGACCGCCTCGCTGATGCTGCCGCTGCGCAAGGAAGAGGCCGGCGCCTGAGGCGTCTGGCCGGCTGGTCGCCTGGCTGGCTGACCGGCTGGCCAGGCAAGTTCGGCCTTTAGAAGTCCAGTTCGAACCGCGTGCCCACGACTTGCGCGTCGTAGTCGGTCTTGCCCGAAGTGGTGGGGGTGGCGCCGGTATAGGCCAGGAGCGCGTAGTTCACGTTGAAGCGCAGGTTCTGGATCGGCTCCCAGACGAGCGCGGCGATATAGCCGTTCTGGGTGCCGCCGCGAATGTCGCGGTCGTTGAGGTCCAGCCAGTCGTAGCGCACCGTGAGCAGGACCGAGCCGAAGCCGTCCTGGCCCAGCGGGTGGGCAGGCTTCTCGACGCGGAAGATGCCTTCCTTGAAGCCCCGGTGGTCGCCCTTGGTAAGGAAGATGCCGGTCTCGGCATAAGCGCCCTGGAAAGTGACGGTGGAGGCGTCGAGGCGGTCGGCGGTGAGTACGTGATATTCGGCCGCCGCATGCCAGCGGCCCCGGATCGCGGCGAATTCCAATCCGTAGTGATCTTCTTCCGAGACGTTCATCGCCGGGGTGCCGATCAGGCGGGTATTGGTGGAATGCACATAGGGCCGCTGGCGGTAGCGCGTGTCGCTGTCCGCCAGGCGCCCGAGCCGGCGCCAGTGGGCCGAGCCGCCGAAGTGGAGCTGGAAGTCGCCCACCTTGGGCGAAAACGCCAGGCGCCCGTCGAGGCCGAAGCTGTTGTTCTCGTCGCCGCCGTTCTCGCCGTCGTTGCTGTTGGAGAGTGCGCCGATATCGTCAGTGAACACGCCCGCCTGCGCCAGCCAGGGGCCCTTGTTGTACTGGAACGCCATGCCCAGGCGGCGCTCGAAGTTGAAGGCGTCCGTGAAGGCGGCGCGTTCCATCACGCTGCCGCTGGTGTCGCCGGTCAGTTCGTCCAGCGACTGGAACGAGTTCTGGTTGCCCAGCCGGATCTGCCAGGGGCCGGTGTGGTAGCCGACATATGTGTCGACGAGGTCGACGGCGTTGTCGGAAAGTTCGAGTTCCAGCTTGTAGTCGAAGCCCGCGCCGATGGCGCCTTCCGCGCCGAGGCGGATGCGGCGCATCTCGCTGGAGAAGCCGAGGCCCTTGTCGTGGAGGCCCTTCGGCGCGCCCACGTAGTTGGCGTCCGCCTGGATGCGGCCCTTGACCTTGAAGAGGTTGTCGCCCTTGGCGAACTGGGGGCTGCCCTTCCACTCGATGGCGGTGTCGTCCTTGGCCTTGGCCGCGCCGGCGGATCCTGCAGTTCCGGCAGCGAGCGCCGCGGCAGGGGCCGGCTGCGATCCTGGACCGGCGGGGGATCCGGCATCGGTGGCTGCGTCGGGGGCTGCACCGGGGCCGCCGCCGCCGGGCGCGGCGGCGTTGAGCCGCGCTTCCATGGCCTCCATCTGCGCCTTCATCGTGCGGATCTGCGCCCGCAGTTCCTCGGCCTCCCGCGCCGAGATGGCCTGGGCATGGGCGCCCGGTGCGGAAAGAACGACGGCGACCGCGGTCGCGCTGGCCATGATGAGACGCATATCAGGCATTCTCCTAAGCGCTGCACCGATGTGCCGGGCGCGACGAGGCCGATTATTGCCGTTCAATGACAGTTTGATGACTAATGTGACGGTGAATGTGACGAATATGACGATCAGTATCAGCGCTTCGTCCGGGCGATTCGACCGCCCCTTACAGGTTAGTGTGCCCAAGCCCCCTGACCCGGTGAATTCCGCAAGTCCGAATCGAGACAGGCGCAAGCCAGTCCCCGAAACGACCGGCATCCGCAGGGGCGGCGCCGGAGCGATCCGAGTCGCGGCAAAGTTTCTCATCGACATGGCCGGGAAACAATCCCGACACACCGCGCATGGAGGGCGCCGGGTCGCAACGCGACTCCATGAAGCGGGAAGGTGGGGCCGTCCGCGGACGCTTTCATGACATTACCCGGTCGGGCGGCATGGCCAGGCCCGACAGGAGGGACCTGGGCGCAAATGGGGTTTGGCCAAGCTCGCCCGAAAGAGGTATGGAGCTGCGAACCGCCCGGATTTGCGTGACTTGGCGAGTTATGTCACTTCATTGTCATGGAAGTGTCATCCTACCCCAATAGGGGCGTCGGAGAATGAAAGCCCAAGGGGTTAAAACCATGCGTTCGACCAAGACCATCATCTTCACCGCTGCCTCCGTCCTGGCTCTGAGCGCCTGCGGCGGATCGGGCGGCTCGACTGCGGGCTCGCGCGATTTCGTGCGGGCCGTGGGTTCCTCCACCGTCTATCCTTTCGCCACCGCCGTGGCCGAGCAGTTCGCCAAGGCCGGCGGCAAGTCGCCGGTCATCGAATCGACCGGCACCGGTGCGGGCATGAAGCTGTTCTGCGCTGGCGTCGGCGCCCAGCACCCTGACATCGAAGACGCCTCGCGCCGCATGAAGAAGTCGGAATACGACGAATGCGTCAAGAACGGCGTGACCGAGATCGTCGAGATCCAGGTCGGCATCGACGGCATCGCCTTTGCAGAAGGCAAGAGCGGCCCGAACATGAAGCTGACGCCTGCCGACATCTACAAGGCGCTGGCGGCCAATCCCTTCGGCAAGCCGAACACCGCCAAGGCCTGGAAAGACGTGAACCCCTCGCTTCCGGCCGAACCGATCCTCGTCTACGGCCCGCCGTCGACCTCGGGCACGCGCGATGCGCTCAAGGAACTGATCCTTGAAGCGGGCTGCAAGACCGATGCCGCCACCGCCGCGCTGAAGGACAGCGACAAGGACAAGTACGAGGCGACCTGCCACGACATCCGCGAGGATGGTCCTTATGTCGACGCCGGCGAGAACGACAACCTGATCGTCCAGAAGATCTCGCAGAATCCCAAGGCGATCGGCATCTTCGGCTTCTCCTTCCTCGAAGAGAACGCGGGCACCATCAAGGGCATCCCGATGTCCGGCATCGTGCCGACTTACGCCTCGATCTCCGATTTCTCGTACCCCGGCGCGCGTCCGCTCTACATCTACGTGAAGAAGCAGCACCTCGCCCCGATCAAGGGCCTGCAGGGCTACGTGGCCGAATGGGCCAAGTCCTGGGGTCCCGATGGTGCCCTGAAGGCCAAGGGCATGGTGATCTCGCCTGACGACGTTCGCGCCAAGAGCGCCGACATCGTCGCCAAGATGACTCCGCTCGATCCCTCGGTTCTGAAGTAATCCCCTTAGCGGGCAGGGACGCGAAGGGCGGCCATACATGATTCTTACCGGAGTACTTCTGGCCGTCCTCGGCCTCGGTCTCGTCGGCTGGTTTGCCGCACGGGGCCGGGCCCGGCTGCTCCATACCGGCCGCGGCACGATGCATTCGATGCCCGGCTATCACGCATGGCACGTCGCCCTGTGGATCGTCGTCCCGGCGCTGATCGCCTGGGGCGCGTGGCAGGCGATCATGCCGGGTCTTGTCGACGGGGCGGTCATGGCCGACCCCGCGGCAGCCCAGCTTCCCGCAGACCCGATGAGCCGCGCGGCGATCCTCGCCGAAGCCAAGGCCATTGCCGACAATCCCGACACGGTGGCGTTCAACCCGCTGTCGAACGCGATGTCCGTGCCGGTGCGCGACGCCCATTCCCGCTTCGGCCTGATCGGCGCGCTCCTGGTGGCGATCGTCGCCCTGGCCGGCGGCGGCTGGGCCTTCACCCGCATCCGGGCGAACTTCCCGGCGCGCACCCAGGTGGAGCGCGGCATTCTGGCGCTGCTGCTGATCGCCTCGCTGATGGCGATCCTCACCACGTTCGGCATCGTCGGCTCGCTGCTGTTCGAGGCCGGACTGTTCTTCCGCGACGTCTCGCCGATCGACTTCCTCACCGGCATCCACTGGTCGCCGGGCAATGCGCGCAGCGATAACCTTGCCGACAGCTTCGGTGCGGTGCCGCTGTTCTGGGGCACGATCTACATCGGCGCGATCATCGCCATGATCGTGGCAATCCCGCTCGGCCTGATGAGCGCGGTCTACCTCACGCAATATGCCTCCAGCACCGTGCGCAAGTGGCTCAAGCCCATGCTCGAGATCCTGGCCGGCATTCCCACCGTGGTCTACGGCTACTTCGCCGCGCTGACGGTGGCGCCGATCTTCCGCGACTTTGCGGGTTCGCTCGGCATGGCCAACCCCTCCACCGAGAGCGCGCTGGCGGCCGGCGTGGTGATGGGGGTGATGATCATCCCCTTCGTTTCCTCGATGGCCGACGATGCGCTCGCCGCCGTGCCCCGCGCCATGAGCGACGGTTCGCTGGCGATGGGCGCCACCCGGTCCGAGACCATCAAGAAGGTGCTGCTCCCCGCTGCGCTGCCGGGCATCGTCGCCGGCGTGATGCTGGCGGTCAGCCGCGCCATCGGCGAGACCATGATCGTGGTCATGGCCGCGGGCGCCGCCGCGCGGCTCTCGCTGAACCCCTTCGATTCGATGACCACGGTCACCTATCAGATCGTCCAGATGCTGACCGGCGACCAGGAGTTCAACAGCCCCAAGACGCTCTCCGCCTTCGCGCTGGGCCTGGTGCTGTTCATCGTCACGCTGATCCTCAACATCATCGCGCTCCGCGTCGTGAAGCGCTTCCGGGAAGCTTATGAGTAACGCAGGTCTCAGTAACGCGCGCTCGGGCATCGAGCCCCTCGGCAACGCGCGGTGGCAAACGCCGGAGGCCAAGCGGCGGATCGCCCGTCGCAACGCCGCCGAACGCCGCTTCAAGCTGATCGGCCTCGGCGCGATCGCCCTCAGCCTCGCCTTCCTGGCGCTGCTGCTGGTGATCATGCTGAAGAACGGCCTCGGCGGTCTCGACTGGAATTTCCTGTCCGGCTCCGACTCGACCGATCCCGACATCGCCGGCGTGTGGGGCGCGGCCAAGGGCTCGCTGCTGACGATGCTCGTCACTTTGCTGCTCTCGTTCCCGATGGGCGTGCTGGCGGCGATCTACCTCGAGGAATTCGCCCCGCGCAGCCGGTGGATCGAATGGATCGAAGTGTCGATCAACAACCTGGCGGCCGTGCCCTCGATCATCTTCGGCCTGCTCGGCCTGGCGGTGTTCATCAACACCCTGGGCATGCCGCGCAGTTCGCCGCTGGTCGGCGGCCTGACCCTGGCGCTGATGACGATGCCGGTCATCGTCATTTCCGGCCGCAACGCGATCAAGGCGGTTCCGCCGTCGATCCGCGACGCGGCCCTCGCGATCGGCGCCAGCAAGATGCAGACCGTGTTCCACCACGTCCTGCCGCTCGCGCTGCCCGGCATCCTCACCGGCACGATCATCGGCATGGCCCGCGCCCTGGGCGAGACGGCGCCGCTGCTGATGATCGGCATGCGCGCCTTCGTCGTGACGCCGCCGGGCGGGATCACCGATCCCTCCAGCGTGCTGCCGATGCAGATCTTCCTGTGGTCTGACGAGATCAATTCCGGTTTCGTCCAGAACACATCCGCGGCCATCATCGTCCTGCTGATCTTCCTGCTGGCGATGAACGGTCTGGCCATTTACCTTCGAAACAAGTTCGAAGTCCGCTGGTAGGGACATGACAAAAGCCAAACTCACCGCCCGCAACGTCGACGTCTTCTATGGCCCCAAGAAGGCCATCAACGACGTCTCGATCGAAATCGACAACGGGCTCGTCACTGCCTTCATCGGGCCTTCGGGCTGCGGCAAGTCGACCTTCCTGCGTTCGCTCAACCGCATGAACGACACCATCGCCGACGCCCGCGTCACCGGTGAGATCCTGCTCGACGGCGAGGATATCTACGCCGCGGCGATGGACCCCGTCGCCCTGCGCGCCCGCGTGGGCATGGTGTTCCAGAAGCCGAACCCGTTCCCCAAGTCGATCTACGAGAACGTCGCTTACGGTCCGCGCATCCACGGCCTGGCGCCGTCGAAGGCGGACATGGACGGGATCATCGAGAACGCCCTGACCAAGGCCGGCCTGTGGGACGAAGTGAAGGACCGCCTGCATGATGCCGGCACCGCCCTTTCCGGCGGCCAGCAGCAGCGCCTCTGCATCGCGCGCGCCATTGCCGTCAGCCCCGAAGTCATCCTGATGGACGAGCCGTGCTCCGCGCTCGATCCGATCGCCACCGCGCGTATCGAGGAACTGATCGACGAGCTGAAGGACACTTACGCCATCGTCATCGTCACGCACTCGATGCAGCAGGCGGCCCGCGTGTCGCAGCGCACTGCGTTCTTCCACTTGGGCAACCTGGTGGAATACGGCGACACCAGCCAGATATTCACCACCCCGCGCGAGGAAAAGACCAAGGACTACATCACCGGCCGCTACGGCTGAGGTCGGTTCGAAATTCGCCGCAAGGCGCGTTTCGCGGCCGGCGCCGGGACGAAAAGGCCCAGCGGGCATTTTCCGAACAGACTGCGAAGCCGGTGCTATAAGTCAGGGACACTCAGGGAAGACACCAAATGGTCGATCATACAGTCAAGGCCTTCGACAGCGAGATCGGGCAGCTTCGCGGCCTGGTCGCCGAGATGGGCGGCCTCGCCGAAGTCGCCATCCGCGACGCCATCATCGCGCTGTCGCATCATGACGAGGAACTGGCCGCGCAAGTCGTCGCCGCCGACGCCCGCCTCGATGCGCTGGAGGCCGAAGTGGACCGCCTGGCCGTCCGCACGATCGCCCTGCGCGCACCCATGGCCGACGATCTGCGCGACGTGATCGCCGCGCTGAAGATCTCGGGCGTGATCGAGCGCATCGGCGATTATGCCAAGAACATCGCCAAGCGCGTCAATGCGCTGGAAAACCGCGGCAAGATCGAGCCGCTCGAACTCGTGCCGATGATGGCCGAGATCGCCGAGGGCATGGTCCGCGACGTGCTGAATGCCTATGGCTCGCGCGATGCCGCGCTGGCGCAGGAAGTGATCCGCCGCGACGAGAAGCTGGACCAGTTCTACAACACGCTGTTCCGCTCGCTGCTGACTCACATGATGGAGAACCCGGCGACGATCTCCAGCGCCGCGCAGCTTCTCTTCATCGCCCGCAACCTCGAACGCATCGGCGATCACGCGACCAACGTCGCCGAAATGGTCTATTATGCCGCGACTGGCGAATACCACGCCGAGCGCGACAGCCAGACCGACGATACAAGGGACCTGCCGTGAACCCCTCCGTTCTCGTCGTCGAAGACGACCGCGCGCTCTGCGAACTGCTCACCTGGAACCTCAGCGCCGAAGGCTATCAGGTGCGCAGCACCAGCGATGGCGAGGAAGCGCTGCTGATGGTGCAGGAACAGGCGCCTGACGCCATCATCCTCGACTGGATGATCGAGCATGTGCCGGGCATCGAAGTCTGCCGCCAGCTCCGCAAGGACAAGGACACGGCGCAGATCCCGATCCTGATGCTGACCGCCCGCGGCGAGGAAGAGGACCGCATCCGCGGCCTCAAGACCGGCGCCGACGATTACGTCACCAAGCCGTTCTCCCCGCGCGAACTGCTTGCCCGCATCGAGGCGCTGCTGCGCCGCGCACGGCCCTCGCTGGCCGGCAACGTGCTCCAGTGGGGCGATATCGAGCTGGACGCCACCAGCCACCGCGTCCGCCGCTCGGGCGAGGCGCTGCATCTCGGCCCCACCGAGTTCCGCCTGCTGCGCTACTTCATGGAACGTCCGAACCGGGTGGTCTCGCGCCAGCAGATCCTCGACGGCGTCTGGGGCATGGATTCCGACATCGACGAGCGCACCGTGGACGTCCACATCCGCCGCCTGCGCAAGGCGATCAACCGCGATGGCGACACCGATCCCATCCGCACCGTCCGCGCCGCCGGCTACGCGATGGACGTGACCTGATCGGGCCGGGCAGGGCGGCCATCGACAGCCGCTCTGCCCGCCGCCTGGTCCCGCCGTTCCTGCCAGGGCGGGCGGCTTCGCGGATCACCGCGGAAAATGCCGGGGCATCTGCGCCCGCGAGCAATCGGGAGGCGGTCTTCGGTGATGGGCGGACTTGGCCCGAGCCGATAAGCTGCTTCCCATAAACCGCGCGCGGCCCGCGGACTCATCGCCCCCGCGCCTTGCCGCTGCGCCGCCCCTCGCTAGGCTTGTGCCCGGAACGGACGGGACAGGACGCGATGGGCGAGCTAGGCTTCGGCTACTTATACGACTTCCGCAATCCGGCGCCCTGGCGCCGCGCGCCCGAGGCGCTTTACGCCGATACGCTGGACGTCATTGCCGAGACCGAAGCGCTCGGTTTCGATGGCGCCTGGGTGCCCGAGCATCACTTGGCCGAAGACGGTTACATGACCTCGCCGCTCGTCGTGCTCGGCGCCATAGCGGCGCGCACCAGGCGGATGCGGATCGGCGGCGGCATCGCACTCGGCCCGCTTTACGAGCCGCTGCGCTTTGCCGAAGACTGCGCGGTGCTCGACACKCTCTCCGGCGGGCTGTTGGCGATGGGACTGGCGATCGGCTACCGCGCCCGGGAATATGCGGCGCACGGCCTGGACTTCACCCGCCGCGGCGCGCGGTTCGACGAATTCCTGCAAGTGGTGCGCCGGCTCTGGGCCGGCGAGACGGTGGATTTCGAAGGCCGTCATTTCCGGCTGGAGGGGGCCCGCGTGGCGGCGCTGTCCAGCCGCGGGCAAGTGCCGCTCTACATCGGCGGTTTCGCGCCCAAGGCCGTGGAACGGGTGGCCCGCTATGGCGATGGCTACTTCGGCAACCCCGATATCTGGCCGCTGTACCGCGCCAAGCTGGAAGAGCAGGGCAAGGATCCGGCGGGGGCCAGGATCTGGCTGCAGGAACTGATGCTCGTCGTCGCGCATGACAAGGCCGCGGCGATGGAGGAACTGGCGCCCTATTACCACCATGTGAGCAATAGCTACGCGGCCTGGATGGCCGAGGACAGGGCCCTCGGTATCGGGGGCAGCGCCGAGGATGCGGTGATGAAGCCGATGGACCTCGATACCTTCAAGCGCAGCGGCGCACTGCAGATCCTCACCCCGGCCGAAGCGGTGGAGCGCTTCCGGGCGATACGGGCCAAGGCGCCGGTCGAGCATTTCACCATGATGATGCCGCCCGGGCTTCCGGCGGAGCGCTTCCTTGCCTATGCCCGGACCTTCGCGGATGAAGTGATCCCGGCATTTCGGTGAGGGCAGGCTTGAACACGGTTACGCATCAGGACGCAGCAGTTCCCGAAAGCGCGGCGCGCGCTGCTTCTCCCCAGTCGGTCACGCGCGTCGTCCGGCTGCTGGAGGCGCTCTGCGCCAGCAGCGAGCCGGTTTCGCTGGCCGACCTCAGCCGCCGCCTCGCCACGCCGAAAAGCAGCCTGGCAGCGCTGCTGCGCGGGCTGGCCGACGAGGATTTCGTGATCGCCGCCGAAGGTTCCTGGCGGCTTGGCCCCGGCGCCTTCGGGCTGGGCAGTGCGCTCACCGAGGCGCGGCGGCGCCTGCAAAGCTCGGACCTGATTCGCGACGGCATGCGCCGCCTTTGCGCGGAAACCGGGGAGACCGTGCTGTTCGCCGTCGGCGACGCCCAAGGCGACCAGCTGACTTATGTGGACATGATCGAAAGCCGCAATGTCGTGCGCTATTCGGTCAGCGTGGGCGACCGGCGGCCGCTCTACGCCACGGCCGGGGGCCGCGCGCTGCTGGCGACATGCTCGCCGGAAGCGGTGGAGAGCTACTTGCGCCGCCTCGAAGCGGAGGCTTTCACGCCGGCTACGCTGGTCGACCCGCTGGCCCTGGGCGAGGCGGTGGCGACGGCCCGCGATCAGGGCGTGGCCCAGACGGTCGACCAGGCGGCGGAAGGGGTGACCGGCACTGCGGCCGCCATCCGCGATGCCGCCGGACTGGTGCTGGGCGCACTGGTGGTCGCAGCGCCCACGCCCCGCGCGCAGCACAGGCTGGAAGACCTCGCCGTGCGCGTGCGCAAGGAAGCTGCCGACATATCGCGCAGCCTGGGGTTTCGCTGAACGGGCAGGCCGGGCCGAAGCGGATTCGCCGGGGAAGCCGGTCTTTTCGGAACTGTCGCGCTGTCAGGCCGCGGCGCGGGTCGGGCGTTCCGAGGCTTCCAGCGCGCCCTGGATGGTGGTGAGGAACTGGTCGGTCGCGCGCTGCCAGGAGAAGCGCGCGCCCAGCCGGGCGGCATCTTCGCGGCGCACTGTCAGTGCGGTTGCTATGGCGCGTTCCAGCACGGTGTCCACGGCGCCGGCCGGCGCTTCCAGCCCCTCGTCGACGCCGCAGCCGTCGCGGCCCAGGATGTCGACCGGACCCGTCACCGGGAAGGCCGCAACCGGGGTGCCGCACGCCAGCGCCTCGATGACGACGAGACCGAAAGTATCGGTAAGGCTGGGGAACACGAAGCAATCGGCGGCGCGATAGGCGCTTGCCAGTTCCTCGCCGGACAGCGCGCCGAGGAACAGCACGTCGGGATGGCGGCGCTTCAGGCTTTCGAGCGCGGGGCCATCACCCACCACGACCTTGCTGCCCGGCACATCGGCGTCGAGGAAGGCGTCGAGGTTCTTTTCCGGGGCCACGCGGCCGACGTTCAGCAGCACCGGGCCGGGCAGGGCGGCCATGGCCGGGTGCCGTGCGCCTTCGGGCTTGAACTGCGCCTGGTCGATGCCGCGGCTCCAGCGGCGGGTATGACCGATGCCGCGCCCCGCCAGTTCCTCGGCCAGGCTGTCGGTAGAGACGAGCACGGCCTGGCTGGGCGCGTGGAAGCGCTGCATGATCGGCCAGAAACGCTCGGCGCTGAGGCCGGTGCGCACGGCGGCATACTCGGGAAAGCGCGTATGGAATGCCGAAGTGAACGGCACCCCGCGCGAAAGGCACCAGCCGCGCGCCGCCCAGCCGATCGGACCTTCCGTGGCGATATGGACGATCTCCGGCTGCGCCTTGTCGAGCATGCGGCGCACCCCGAAGCGCGGTGCCATGGCCAGCCGGATCGAGGCGTAGCCGGGCATCGGTACGGTGAAGAAGCGGTCCGGCGTGAGCGTTTCCACCTCATGGCCGCGCCGGGTCAGCTCGTCGAGCGTGGCCGAAAGCGAGCGGACGACGCCGTTGACTTGGGGAAGCCAGGCGTCGGTCGCCAGGGTCAGCTTCACTCGGCGGCCTCGTGATGGGCGGCTTCGTGGTGGATCGCCTCGACGCCTTCCGCGGTGTGGCCGCCGGTTTCCGCAATCCAGTCGATGATCGCGATGTGGCCCTGAAGATCCTCGACCAGCGCGGTGCAGCTTTCCACCCAGTCGCCGTCGTTGTAGTAAGTGATGCCGCCGAACTGGCGGATTTCCGCGCAGTGGATATGGCCGCAGACCACGCCGTCGAACCCGCGCGAAATCGCCTCGCCAGCGACCGCTTCCTCGTAGCTGCAGACGTATTGGACGGCGTTCTTGACCTTTTTCTTCATGTAGGCCGAGAGCGACCAGTACGGCATCTTCAGCTTGCGGCGCACCGCGTTGAAGATGATGTTGGCCCGAAGCAGCGCGCCGTAGGCCTTGTCGCCCAGGAAGGCGAGCCACTTGGCATAGAGCACCACGCCGTCGAAGGCGTCGCCATGCGTGACCAGCAGGCGGCGGCCGTCGAGCGTTTCGTGCACCGCTTCCAGCACCAGTTCCACGCCGCCGAAAGTGAGCCCGGCATAGTCGCGCAGCATTTCGTCGTGGTTGCCCGCGACGAAGACCACGCGGGTGCCGCGATGCGCCATCTTGAGGATGCGGCGGATCACTTCGTTATGGGCGTCGGGCCAGTACCAGCCCTTGCGCAGCCGCCAGCCATCGACGATGTCGCCGACGAGGTAGAGCGTCTTGCATTCCACCGAGCGCAGGAAGTCCACCAGCATCTCGGCATTGCAGCCGCGCGTGCCCAGGTGCACGTCCGAGATCCAGATGGTCTCGTACTTGCGCTTGGGGCGGAAGCCCTTGGGATCCGGCAAGTCGAGCCAGGCCGGGATGTTCGTTCCGGCAAAACCCGTATTGTTTCCGCCATTTCCGGCAGTGGCGTGTTCGAGAAGGGTGTCCACGTCTTTCCGCATCGTTGCGCCCCCGTTCCAGTTGCCCGGATAATGGCATTTTCCCGTTGCGCGCCCGTGACGGTTGCGGGTCACTTCCGTGACAGGTGCCGAAGGGGCCGGCGCGATGTTTTCGCTGCTCGATCTTTTCCGCCGCAAGTCATCGATATGTCACTTGTTCGTCACACTGGCGCGGCAATTAGCCGCGCGTAGTCCAGGTTTGGGGGTAATCAGGCAGGGGGCCATGCGGCGGATCGACATATTGCTGGCGAGTGAACTTTCGGGTGGTCTCGCGGCGTTCCGGCACGACGATTTCGATGTCGTCCTTCATCGCTGGACCGACTTTGCCGAATTGCCGCTGATCGAAGGGGCGCTCTGGGTCTTCATCGACTGGGTGCTGCCCGAGATGTCGGGGCTGGAACTCTGCCGCCGCCTGCGCGCGGATAGCCTGACCAGCCACGCCCACGTCACGATCGTGCTGGAAGAGGACAATGTCGACGACCGCAAGCGCGCGCTGCGCATGGGCGCGGACGACTACATGGTCGGCCCGCTGACCCGCTCGGCGCTGCTCGACCGCGTGCTGGGCGCAAATATCAGCGAACAGGACACCGCCAACGGCCGCGTGCTGGCGCAAGGCGAGCTTTCCGTGGACGTTGCCGCCTTCCAGGCCCGCTGGCAGGGCAAGCCGATCTCGCTGATGCCCAACGAACTGCGCCTGCTGCGCTATTTCATCGAGCATCCCGGCCGCGTCTTCACCCGCACGCAGCTGATCGCGGCACTGGGCAAGCAGGAACCCGCCGTCGACGAACGCACGGTGGACGTCTGGATCGGCCGCCTGCGCCGCGCGCTCAAGGGCGTGGGCGCCGGCAATCCCCTGCGCACCGTGCGCTCGCTGGGGTATGTGTTCGACGCGATCTGAGGGTTCGGCTTCGAGCATCGAATCCTGCGGCGTTTTTCCGACCTTTGCGGCGTCCTTGTCTAGGGCTCTTCGCTTCCTTGAAGGCGAAAGGTCGCAAAAGCGGAGGCTGGAATATGCGCCGTGTCGACCCCGTTGGTGATCCTCGCTTCCGGCAGGCCGAGATATTTCGCCGAGTTGTTCTGGAAATCGGCGTCTGGAACACTGGGAGCAGGGGCCCCGTTCAGGCGCTTGTCGCCGGGAACGAACGGGTGGTTATGCAGCGCGAACAAGGGAATCCATCCACTGCGAACGTCCTGGCCAACAGGAGTGGTCAGCGGCGTTGCCTTGCCGATGCCATTTCGATTGACGGTGTAGATATAGACGCGAACCGTTTTCTGGTCGGATGAGAGCAGGGCAAACGCCGCGAACTCCGTAGGGGCGGAAATCATGTTCAGCCGCTCATGTTGGTCCAGAAGCAGGCGCTTTTCCAGACAGGAAGCGGGTTTCATCCAGTCGTCCAGATGGCTGGCGACAAGACGATTGTTGAACGTGTCGTTAGTCTTGAGGATCTTCGCCGGATTGCCGTCGAAACCATTGTTCTCAATCTGCCTAAGGTAGCCTTGATAGGCAGGACCCGTCGGCGTCCCAGTTTCATCCCATTGCTGGTCGTTCGGAAGGTCCCATCGGCGGAGCAGCCGCGAGCCCGTGGCGTGGGCAGGCCCGTCTTCGATCAGGACGGTCGTCACGCCGCTAAGCTCGCATCTGACGCCTCGCCTCCCGAGCGGGACGCCGGTTTCGGTCGCGCAGCCCCAAAGAAGCAGGGAGATGGCGGCGGCGGTCAGCGAGGATCTGGCTTTCATTTAAAGTTTCCGGGTGCCGGTGTCGCCGTCCATCTTTCGACAATGCCACAATGGTCGCGTTGATCCAGCCGTGTTATTCCGTGGCTGCGTACGAGGTGTTGGGTCCTGCGCGTTCCGGACCCGCGCATGGGGACACAAAGCACTGTCCTCCATGCGCGGCTCCCGTCAGGTCAGCCCAGCAGGCCTGCGGTCTGGGCGAGCAGCCAGAGGCCGATTACCAGGAACAGCAGCGCGGCGATCGTGCGGACCACGTTCAGGGGCACGCGCTTGATGATCTCGTTGCCCAGGAACACCGCCGGCACGTTGGCCAGCATCATGCCGATGGTGGTGCCGGCCATGACCGGAAGCACGCTCTGGAAGCGGGCGCCGAGGGCGATCGTGGCGAGCTGGGTCTTGTCGCCCATCTCGACCAGGAAGAAGGCGATCGCGGTGGCCACGAAGGGGCCGAAGCGGCTGGGCTTGGGCTCGTCGTCTTCGTCGAACTTGTCGGGGATCAGGGTCCAGCCGGCCATCACGATGAAGCTGACGGCGACGAGATAGCGGAACCACTGGCCGTCGAGGAAGGCCGAGGCCTGCTCGCCCACAAGAGCGGCAAGGAAGTGGTTGGCGAGTGTCGCCACGAAGATCCCGCCGACGATGGGCCAGGGACGCTTGAAGCGGGTGGCGAGGACGATGGCGAGGAGCTGGGTCTTGTCGCCGATTTCGGCAAGCGCCACCACCGCCGTGGAGGTGAGCAGGGCCGACGAGAACAGGATTGGCAAGTTGAATTCTCCGGGCCGGGCGACAGACAAGACAATAGCGCGGCAGAACCCGCCCGGCCGGACGGAGCTGCAACGCCATTGGTCTCGCCCGAGCGGTTTCCCGCGCTCCTGTGCGCCATGGTCTCTCGACCAAGTGTGTTGACGACAGGTCCTGCTGATCTTGCCGGGAACAGTCCCGAGGCAAGGGGGCGCAAGCGGCTACTCCCCAGATGACCCGGCGCCCTTAGCGCGTGCGGCCGCCGCTGGCAAAGAAAAAACGGCCGGTGACAAAGCGGCTGCGAAACGGGCGGTCGGCGAAAAAAAGGCCGGCCGCATTGCTGCGACCGGCCCTTGAGTTGCCGTCGGGAGGGCAGGAAGCCTCCCTGGTGAGTGGGTTAGAACTTCGCCGAAGCCGAGAGCGAGAAGGTGCGGCCGACGTCGTAAGTGTTGTAGTCGACGCGGCCATCGACCATCTGCTGGTATTCCTGATGGCTCCGTCCGGTCAGGTTGCGGCCTTCGAACTTCAGTTCCAGTTCCTTGCCGGCGACCACGAAGCCCTGGCGAACCACCAGGTCGATCGTCAGGCCGGGATACTCGAACAGGTCGGGCTGGCCGGAGTTCGCAAGACCGCGGCTGACCGCGCGCTTGCTGGCGTAGTTGAACAGGATCGTCTGCTGCGACAGGTTGGCCGTGTCCTCCAAGCCGATCTGCACGTTGGCGATGTGCTCCGACTGGCCCGTGAGCGGCGCGCCGTCGCGGAAGTAGTCGGTGGCCAGCGAGGTGCCCGTGCCGGCGCCGTAGATGCGCACGGTGTCGCCGTCCTGCACCTTCAGCTTCGACTTGGTGAAGGTGTAGTTGCCGAGCAGCAGCAGGCGGCGGGTTTCGAAGAACTTGCCCATGTTTTCCAGGGGCACGTACTTCTGCACTTCGAATTCGGCGCCGTAGAGGTCTGCCTTCGGCGCGTTCGCATAGGACGTGACGAAGGTTTCGGTGCCGGTCAGGAACGATTCGATCGGGTTGTCGATCCGCTTGAAGAAGGCGCCGAGGGCCACGCGCTGGTCACGATCGAAGTACCACTCGTAGCGGGCTTCGGCGTTGTAGAGCTGGCTGTCGATCAGGAACGGGTTGCCCTGATAGGTGCGGTTGGTGTCCGGATCGAAGTAGGGTTGATAGAGCAGCTCGCGGAACTGCGGGCGCGCGATCGTCTTCGAACCGTTCAGGCGAACCTGCATGCCGGGCTCGATCTCGTAAGTGAGGGTGAGCGCAGGCAGGAAGTATTCGTTCTTGAGGTCGGTCGCCTTGGTCGCCGGCTGGCCGATCGGGCGCAGGATCGTCGATTCCTTGGCATATTCCCAGCGCACGCCGAGATCGAAGGAAAGCGCGTCGGTCAGGCTGCCGTCGAGCTTGCCGTAGAAGGCGTGGTTGAGCAGGCGCGAGTCGAACTGGGCCGTGCTGGCATCCGGTTCGCGCAGTTCGAGGCCGTAGTTGACGCCGTTGTCCTGCAGGTACCAGGTACCCGGCTGGAGCAGCACGTCGAGACGCAGCAGGCCGAAGTTCGAGATCTGCGTCTGGTCGCCATTCGCGTAGATCGAGAACGAGCGGCGCGTGTTGGTGCGGGTGTTGATCTGGTAGGCATAGCCCACCGTACCCGTCCAGCCCGGCGAGAACTGATGCGAAACGTCGGCACCGGCCGACCAGACATCCTCGTTCAGGCGCGAGAAGGTGATCGTGGTCGGGTCCTGGTTGCCGTTGCCGAGACGGTTGACGAAGTCGTTGCCGTAATCGTCGGTCGCGGTGTTGGTGCGCAGGTACTCGGCGTTGATTTCGAAGGGCGCGAGGCGCTTCGAGTTCGCGTAACCGGCGCGCAGGTCGATCTCGGTGTTGTCGGCGGGGTGGAATTCACCGACGAACTGGGTGTCGATCAGCTGGCGTTCGTACCAGGCCGTCGTCTGCTCCATGTAATCGGCATTCGGGTTGTTCTCCCGCTTGCCGAGACGGAGGCTGGCGTGCTTGTCGGTGTCGTGGATGTAGACGTTGGTCCAGCGGACCGAGTTCTCGCCCCATTCGAGACCGAGGCCGAGCAGGCCGTTGGCGACCACGCGGTTGTCGGTGTTCACCGCCTGGAAGTTTTCGAACAGCTGGTTCGGGTCGGCGGTCAGGCCCTGGGCGCGCTGCTGCGTGATCGCCTTGGTCTGGGTCTTGTTGGAATATCCGCCCGCGGCGATCACGCCGAGCGTGAATTCACCGAGTTCCCACTTGGTGCCTGCCGAGACATCCACCGAGAAGTTCGGCTGGACGTGGTCGTCGCGCTGAACGACGGCGTTGCGGCCGTTGACCAGAAGACCGCCAAGTTGCTGGGCCAGGTCCGAAGTCGGGTTGATGACCGTGTCGCTGTTGAAATAGTCCTTCAGCGCCGAAGGCACCGAGCGGTTGCCGTTGTCCCAGCCCGTCCAGTCGGTCTTGCTGCCGTAGTAGGTGTAGCCCATCTGGTTGGTGGTTTCGGTATCCCAACCGATGCCGCCGCCGATGGTGAGGAAGCTTTCCGTCGGGATCGCCTTGGTCGTCAGGTTGATGACGCCGCCGCCGAATTCACCCGGGAAGTTCGCCGAATAGCTCTTCTGCACGAGCGAAGAGGCGACGATGCTGGTGGGGAACAGGTCGAGCGGAACCACGCGCTTGAGCGGTTCGGGGCTGGGCAGCGGCGAGCCGTTGAGCAGGGCCAGCGAGTAACGGTCGCCAAGGCCGCGCACGTAGACGTAGCCGTTGCCGACCACCGAAAGGCCGGTGACGCGGCCCAGGGCGCCGGCGATGTCGCCTTCGCCGGTGCGCGCGATTTCCTCGCTCGACAGGATCGAGATGACCTGGGGGGTTGTCCGCATGATGTTGCGGTTGCGCTGGCCGGTGACGACGATCGCGCCGCCGGGCAGCGAAACGTCCGGGGCTTCCGCTTCGTCGGCCGGCTGCGCGACGTCGTTCGTCGGCGTGGACGGTGCCGCGGAGCCCTGATCGGTAGTAGGCGAAGTGCTGTCCTGCGCCCACGCCATCGCCGGCGTGAGAATCGTCGTGGAGAGCAGCAGCAGCGATGCGAGCCGCGGCTTGGTCATGGTTGGTCCCCCTGGAACACGGATTTCGTTACGAAGCATCGGATGTGACAAAGGGGGCGGCCGCTAAGGACCGCCCCCCGGTGTCACGGGCGGTCCGCTCAGGTCGTCGGCAGCGCGGTGCAGGCTGCGTTCGAACCGAAGTTCGCGGTCGCGTTGTCGCAGGTCCAGCCCTTGTACCAGGTGTCGCTGGCACCCGAGACGGCGCCGATGTAGGTCACCTTGTCGAAGAAGCTCGACAGGGTGGTCACGTCGTAGGCCGCAACGCCGCTTTCGTTGGCGCCGTTGATGAAGGTGCTGGTCAGCGTCGAGGTATAGGCGTCGCTGTTGTTGTTGGTGCCGGTGGCGAACTGGGTCTGGGTGTTGGCAGCCGTGTAGGTGCCCGAACCCAGGTACTTGGTCGCGTTGCAGCTCATGACCACCGAGAAGGCCTTGAGCGTGGCAGGAACGGTGCCCGAGCCGTTGAGGCGAAGGCATTCGTTGGCCGGCGAAACGATGATGCCGTTGGCCAGCGTCACGTCGGCGTTGCCGCGGATGAGCAGCGAGGCCAGGTCGTTGGCTTCGTTGTTCGAGCTGGCGGCAGGCTGGACCATCGTGAAGTTCGCGATGTTGGTGACCTGACGCGGCGTATCGGTTTCGGCACCGTTCGAGTCGGCTTCGACCAGGGCGTCGCCGCCGCCGCTGCGCTGCAGCAGCATGACGTACTGGAAGTTGCCCTGGAGACCGGTGTCGATGTCGAGGCTGTCATCGTCGGCGTTGACCGAGATGTAGTGCTTGAAGTTCACGGCGCCGCCGAAGAATTCAGCGCCGTCGTCCGAGCTGTTGACCGACTGGAAGTAGTCCAGGGTCGTGCCGGTGCCGGTGCCTTCGGTGGTGAGCGACTGCAGTTCCTTGCCGTTGCTCAGGATGTAGCCCGAGTAGCGGATCTGCACGTACTTCATGGTGCCGGCGTTGTAGGTGTTGTCGGCGCCGCCGAAGACGGCCTTGTTGACCGCACCTTCGGTGTCGCGCTCGCACGTGCCGGCAGCGGTCGAACCGTAGTTGCAGTCCGTGACCTTGCCGCGGCCGAGCAGCACGACGCCGCCCCACTGGCCCATCGAGCTGTCGTTGTTGGTGCCGACGACGTTTTCGCGGCTGGTGAAGATGATCGGCTTCGCGGCAGTGCCGGTCGCGTTGATCTTGTTGCCGCGGTTGACGGCGAGCCAGGCGGCTTCGGCGCCGTTTTCACCGTAGATGATCACGCCCGGATCGATCGTCAGCGTGACGTTGGTGTCGGCCGAGAGGACGCGGCCGTTGCAGCTGGCGGTGGTGGTGGTGAACGTCGCGGCCGAGGTCGGCGCGGCGAAACCGCCATCGCAACCTACGTCCACGCGGCCGGCGATGCGATAGAGAACGCCGGCAACCTTGGGGAGGCTGGCGTTGACGTCGACGAGCGCGGGCAGCGTGCAGACGCGCCACGAGCCTTCAGGACCGGAAACGGTGCCGCTGTCGGTCAGGCCGCCGGTGGCGTTGAAGGTCGGGCAGCTGGCTGCCGCGACGACCGTGCCCGAGGTCGGGGCGGGGGTCGGAGCGGGAGTCGGCGTCGGATTGTTGATGACGATGCTGCCGGCACCCGGCGAGGAGATGTCGTCGGCGCCGCAGCCGGCGAGAGCGAGAGCACTGCAACCGATCAGCAGCGCGCCATGAATGGTCTTCACGTGAATTCCCCCGTTTGTCAGGTCGAGCCGAGGCGGCGAGTCCGCCTTCGCTGAGCGCGGGGTCTAGGAGGGGGGAGTGACAGTTTGTTGGCGCTAACGTGACACTAATCTGCAGTTATGCGACGGTGATGTGACAATTGACCGGTATTACCTCGGAAGAGGTAGGGGCGACTCGCGTTTTTACCCGGATTCACACGTCGATTGCAGTTTTATGACAGTTGCGTCATTTTCTTGTGAGACACGGTTTTTGCGCGGATGTTGCATTTCATCAACAGATCGAAAAACCGGGAGATTGCCATGTCCTTCACTGCCCTCGCCGCCACTCTCCTGCTCAGCCAGGCCGCCGTTTCGGCCGCACCCGCAACGCCGCTGAACGACAGGATCGACGTGGCCTACACCGAATTGTCGAGCGGACAGGCCGGGGCCGCCGTCAGCAAGCTGGAAGCCTCCGGAGCCACGAAGTCCGAAGATCCGGCAACGCTGATCAACCTGGGGTCGGCCTATGCCGCCAATGGCCAGACCGAAAAGGCGCTGGCGACTTATCGCGCCGCCGTCGCCAGTTCCGATCGCTACGACCTGCAACTGGCGGACGGATCGTGGGTCGATTCGCGCGCCGCTGCCCGTCTTGCGTTGAATAACCTGCTGCGTACGACGGCCCGCGCATCGCGCTGAACGCCGTTTGTACGATCAAGTCTCTGTAATGCGGGGAGGGATCGTTCCCTCCCCGATGAATCAAGCGGCGCTGGCCTTTCGGGACGCACCTGAATTATAAGACGCCCACACAAAAAAGGGTGTGGTGGGTTGCGGCGCCCCTTCTGAGTTGACCTGAATTTCTGTGACGCGTGCAACAGGACTGCCAGATTGGCCGTCTCGTCGTCACATTGCTGTCATCCAGATGGAGCACTGCGCCCTCATACGGAGGGCATGGTGATTCGGTACGCACAGCTTCAAACCCGCAAGGTACGGGGATATTTCTCGATTTTCGCGACCTTGGTTGCCGCGTCGCTGGGCTTCGCGCCCATGGCGGCGCAGGCCCAGCAGGTGACGCGTGCCGATCCGGCCGGATCCGGCCCGATCGTGGCCGCGCTCGGATGGCTGCAGGGCACGCTGCTCGGCAATGTCGCCACGGCCGTGGCCGTCATGGCGGTGGCCGCAGTGGGCTTCATGATGCTGACCGGCCGCATGAACTGGCGCTTCGGCGCCACCGTCATCATTGGTTGCTTCGTGCTCTTCGGCGCCGGCGCGATCGTGACGGGCATCCAGTCGGCCGCCGGCTGATGCCGGCCCCCGGGTCCAGGAGCTGCTCATGAGCCTCGCACGCTATCCCGTGCACCGCGCGCTCACGCGCCCGCAGATGTTTGCGGGGGTGACGTACAGCTTCTTCATCATCAATGCCGCGGTGACGACGGAGATCTTCCTCATCACCAAGAGCTTCTGGGCGCTGCCTGCAGCGCTCGCGATCCACGGCGCCGGATACCTCGCATGTCTTCGCGAACCCCGGGTGTTCGACTTGTGGATCGCCAAGGTCAGCAAATGCCCCCGCGTGCCGAACTGGCAGCGATGGGGCTGCAACAGCTACGCGCCCTGATCGAATAACAAGGGACGCGGGGGAAATGACGATGGCGAAGAACAGGAAATCGGTCCTCAAGAGTGCGCTCGGGGGTTGGGGCGCCAAGGAAACGCTGGTCGGCGACCGGCTGCCCTATCAGGCACTGGTGGACGAAAACGTCGTGCTGCTGCGCGACGGTTCGGTGATGCTCTCGCTGATGGTGCCGGGCTTCGCTTTCGAAACCGCCGACAGCGAGGAACTCAACGCCCACGTCGCCACCCGCGAAGTGCTGCTGCGTTCCGCGCTCGATGCGCGCTTCGTGCTCTATCATCACGTCATCCGCCGCCGCGTCGAGATCGCGATGGAGGGCCAGTTCGAGGACTCGCTCGCCGCACATATCGATGCTCGCTGGCGTGCGCGCACCGGATCGGGCGCGCTCTTCGTCAACGACCAGTTCGTCACCCTGGTGCGCCGCCCGGCGCGCGGCAAGGCGGGCTGGCCCGACAAGCTTTCGCGCATGCTCCGCAACAAGGGCAATGCCCCGGCCGAGGCCGATCCCGCCGACGTGCGCGCGCTTCGCGCCGCCGCTTCGGCCATGGTCGCGTCGCTGGGCGCTTATGGCGCGCGCCTCCTGGGCGACTACGAGGGCCAGGCGGGCCAGTGCTCGGAAGTGCTGGAACTGCTTTCGGCGCTCTATAACGGCGAGATGCGCCCGGTGCGCCGTCCGGTGGACGGCACCGACATCGGCCATATGCTGCCTTATCGCCGCATCAACTTCGGCATGGACGCGCTCGAACTGCGCGGCGCCGCCAGCGCTTCGTTCGGCTCGCTCGTCAGCCTCAAGGACTATCCCGACAGCACGGCGCCGGGCCTGACGGACGCGCTGCTGCGCCTGCCCTGCGAACTGGTGCTGACCGAGACGTATGCGCCTTCGGACCGCCAGATCGCCCGCGAACGCATCGACCTTGCCATCCGCCGCCTACGCTCGGCCGACGAGGAAGCGATGGCGGAACGCCGCGAGATGTCTTCCGCGCGCGATTCGCTCGGCACCGGCGCGGTCGGTTTCGGGGACCATCATCTTTCGGTTCTCGTGCGCGCCGATTCGCTCGACGCCCTCGATGAAGTGACGGCGCTCTGCGCGGCCTCGCTTGCCGATGCCGGTGCGGTCGCCGTGCGCGAAGACGTCAACATGGAACCGGCGTTCTGGGGCCAGCTCCCCGGCAACGAGGCCTTCATCGTCCGCCGCGCGCTGATTTCCAGCGCCAACATGGCCTGCTTCGGTTCGCTTCACGGCTTCGCGATGGGCCAGGCGAGCGGCAACCACTGGGGCGATGCAGTGACCCTGCTGGCAACGACCAGCTCGACGCCGTTCTTCTTCAATTTCCACCAGGGCGACCTCGGCAACTTCACCGTCATCGGTCCGTCGGGTTCCGGTAAGACCGTGGTCATGAACTTCCTTGCCGCCCAGGCGCAGAAGTTCAATCCGCGCACCGTGCTGTTCGACAAGGACCGCGGCGCCGAAGTGTTCCTGCGCGGCATCGGCGGCACCTACAGCCGCGTCGCTGCCGGACATCCGACCGGCTTCAACCCGCTCTCCCTGCCGGACACCGCCGCCAACCGCGCCTTCCTGCGCGACTGGCTGGGTGTGCTGCTCGATGCCAAGGGGCCTGAGGAACTGGCAACGGTCGCGGGCGCAGTGGATGCCGCCTATCATAACGACCCGTCGCTGCGCCGCCTCTCGCACTTCCGCGAGCTGCTGGCGGGCGCGCGCCGCCCCGAACCCGGCGATCTCGCATCGCGGCTCGATGCCTGGATCCAGGGCGGCGAGCATGGCTGGCTGTTCGACAACCAGTACGACAAGCTCGACCTTTCGGCCCGCGTGCTGGGGTTCGACATGACCGCGCTGCTCGAAAGCCCGCGCCTGCGCACGCCGGTCATGATGTACTTGTTCCACCGCATCGACGAGCGCCTGGACGGCGAGCCGACGATGATCCTGATCGACGAGGGCTGGAAGGCGCTTGACGACGAGGTCTTCGCTGCCCGCATCCGCGACTGGCTCAAGACGCTGCGCAAGCGCAACGCCCTGGTGGGCTTCGCCACCCAGTCGGCCCGCGACGCGCTGGACAGCAAGATCGCCACGGCCCTGGTCGAACAGACCGCGACGATGGTGTTCATGCCCAACGCCCGCGCCCGCTATGAGGATTACTGCGAGGGCTTCGGCCTTTCGCAGCACGAACTGGACGTCATCAAGACGCTGCCCGCGCAGTCGCGCTGTTTCCTGATCCGTCAGTCGGACGCGTCGGTCGTGGTGCGCCTCGACCTTTCGGGCATGCCCGAGGTGCTCACCGTGCTTTCGGGCCGCGAGAGCACCGTGCGCAAGCTCGACCAGCTGCGCGAGCGCTACGGCGATGACCCGGCAGCCTGGTATCCGGTGCTGACCGGCTTCCAGTGGCCCGGTGAAAGCGATGACGACGCCGCCTGGATCGAGGCGGCGGAGTAAGGGCGATGAGCACCGCCTGCGAACAGCTTACGGAAGTCGCCAGCGGCGGTGTCGCCCCGGCGCTCCGCGCGGTCGACTGCGTGGCCAACGAGATGGCTTCGGCCGCCTTCGGCCGCCTGTTCGGCGCCGAAGGGGCCATGGCCCCGGTGCTGACCATCCTGCTCACGCTCTACATAGCCTTCTTCGCGATCTCGTTGCTGACGGGCCGTTCCAGCCTCGGCATTTCGGCGCTTACGCCGCGCATGCTGACGCTGGGCCTCGTCCTCACGTTCGCGACGAGCTGGATCGCCTATCAGGGCGTTGTCTGGAACCTTGCGGTGGGCGGGCCGGACTGGATCGCCTCGCTGCTGATGGGTGCCAAGGGTTCGGCAACCCAGCTTTTCGGAGACCGCATCGACGTGGTCTTCAACGCCATTGCCGAGGCTTCGCAGAACGCGGGGCAGGGCAGTGGCGGCGGTGAAGTGGCGCAGGGCGCGGCCCAGGGCGCTGCGCAGACGGCCGGTGCGGCCAAGTCGGTTGCCGCCAGCGGCGGCGCGGCGGGTCTGTTTTCGCCCGACAGCGTGATGTGGATGGGCGCGCTCATGCTGCTGCTCGGCACTGTCGGCGTCCTGCTGACGGCGCGCATCGCCCTTGCCATTTTGCTGGCGCTCGGCCCGATCTTCGTGGTCATGGCGCTGTTCGGCGGCACGCGGGGCCTTACCGCCGGCTGGCTGCGCGGCGTCGTGCTGACGGCGACCACCCCGCTTTTCGTCGTGCTTGGCGGCGGGATCACGCTGGAACTGCTGGTGCCGATCGTCTCGGCGCTGGTGCAGGGCGCGCAGCTCGGCCAGATCGACGGACGCGCCGCCATGGCGCTCTTCGTGGTGGCGGCGGTGCATCTGGCGCTGATGGGCATGGTTCTTAAAGTTGCGGGAACGCTGGTGTCCGGCTGGCAGGTCTTTGGCCTCGCCAATGCCGAGCGCGGGCGCGGCGGACGCGGCGCCGCGGCGCCGGCCGCTTCGGCCCCGGCTTCCGGCGGGCAGGTCCAGCCTTTCGTCAACACCGCCACCCAGTCGCGCACCGCGGCGGTTTCGGCCGCCAGTGCGGCCGCCATGGCGCCCGTTCCCGGTCACGATCAGGCTGGCGGCGCGTCTTCGGGCGACCGGCGCACCGTCATCACCCAGGTCTCGGGCGGCGGGATCGAACCGCTGGGCGCGAGTCAGGCCTCGCGCACACGCGGCATCGGCAGCCGCTTCCGCGCATCCAACGACACCGCGGCAATTCATAACGGCCAAAGTCAAAACGGGCCCGGAAAAGGCGCGTCCGGCAATACGGGCCGCGCTCCGGCCAAGGAGAAGTTCACATGATTCGGCTTCAGGCCCCGGCCCGCGCCTATGCCCGTGCCTACGCTTGCGCCCTGGCCGCGACCGCCGTCCCGGCGCTTGCACTTCTGGCCGCGCCCGCGCAGGCGGATGAGCGACTGGTGCAGCACGCCTATTCCGACAACGAAGTCGTGCGGATCGATGGCCGCACCGGCGTCCAGGCGACCATCGCCTTCGGCAAGAACGAAGCGATCGAGAACGTGGCGGTCGGCGATTCGCAGACCTGGCAGATCACGCCCAACAAGCGCGCCGATCTGCTGTTCGTGAAGCCGCTCGACGCCAGTGGCCGCACGAACATGACGGTGGTGACCAACCGCCATACCTATTTCTTCGACCTCGTCGCCTCGCCCAAGGCGCGCCCGCTCTACATGCTGCGCTTCACGTACAAGGACGAGCCGGCAGAGACCGTGCCCGGTGCCCCCGGTGCCGCGCGGACGGCTGCGCTCGACCCTGCCGAACAGGCGCTGGCGGCGGGCGATCCGGCGGCCACGCCGGTCGACGCCTCGGCCCTGAACTTTGCATGGAAGCGCGCCGGCATCGCCAAGCTGCAACCCGCGCGCGTCTATGACGACGGGATCTCCACCTACCTGCTCTGGCCGGACAACACAGCCGTGCCCGCCATTCTCGTGCAGAACGAGAAGGGCGACGAAGGCCCGGTGAACTACGCGGTGCGCGGCCAGACGATCGTGCTGGGCGAAGTGCCCAAGCTCATCATCCTGCGCTCCGGCAAGGCCAGCGCCACGCTGGAAAACCAGCGGCCCGACGCGCCTGCCCCCGCCGGCTCGGGTGCGAGCGCCGCGGCTCCGGTGGCGACTGCCGCAAACCTCGCTTCATCGAACGGGAACTGACACATGGCGCCCAATTCCACACTGCGTGAGAAGTTCGAAAGCACGGCCGGCGCCGATCCGCGTGACGGCGAGGGCGCACAGGTCATCGACCTGGCCACGCGCAACGTCATGCCGCAGGTCAGCCAGCGCAAGAAGGCCGATGGCCTGGGCCTGGCCGCCGGCGTCCTGATCGTGGCCGCCCTGGGCGGCTTGACCCTCTGGTCGATGGACTCGGTCCGCAATGGACCGGCGGCCCAGCCCCAGCCCGCCGCGCCGCAGCCGATCGCGCCGCCCGCTCCTGCGCCGGTCGCCGCTGCGCCGCAGCCCGAAGCGACGCCCGCCCCGCTGCCGGCGCCTGCGCCCGCTCCGGTCCTGGCGGCCGCTCCCGGCGCCGCGCCCGCGCCCGAGGCCAATCCCTTCGCCAACCCCACCGTGGTGTTCGATGCCGGCGGCAATGCCGTGACGATCCCCGCCGTGGGCGCAGCCGGAGAAGGCAAGGCGGCCAATCCCAACGACGATTTCGCCGCACGCATCGGCGGCACCGGCACCACGGCCGCTGCGGCCCATACTTTCGATCCCGCCACCACGGTCACCCAGGGCACCCTGATCCCGGCCGTGCTGGAAACGGCGATCGACACGGACGTGCCCGGCTACGTCCGCGCGATCGTCTCGGCCGACGTCCGCAGCTTCGACGGCAAGCGCACGCTGGTCCCGCGCTCCTCGCGCCTGATCGGCCAGTACAAGAGCGGCCTAACCGCGGGCCAGAAGCGCGCCTACGTGATCTGGAGCCGCCTGATCCGTCCGGACGGCGTCTCGGTCAACCTCGGCTCGCCGGCCATTGCCTTCGGCGGCGAGACGGGCCTTCCGGGCAAGGTCAACAGCCACTTCTTCGAACGCTTCGGTTCGGCCATGCTGCTTTCGGTCGTCGGCGGCCTGTCCACGCTCGCCACCAGCGGCTCTAGCGTGGTGGTCGGCGGCGGTCAGTCCGCGGCGGCAGCCGCCGTCCAGCAGAGCGGCAGCGTCGGTCCGACGATCCGCGTCCGCCAGGGCGAACCGATCCGCGTCTTCACCGCCAAGGACCTGGATTTCAGCCAGGTCCAGTGATCCAGGTCTCGTTGCAACATGGTCGCCGACGTCTTCTCCCTTCAGCCCGAGCGCTCCGCGATCGGCAAGCCCGTGACTGACCCCGAAGCCGGGGCCGGCCTTTCCGCGGCGCGATCGGTCTATCTCGACGCCTATCTGGCGCCGCTGCGCCCGTGGCTCGACCGCGAGACGGTGACCGAGATCCTCGTCAACCGCCCCGGCGAGATCTGGGTGGAGGACGCGGCGCATCCGGGGATGCAGCATATCCGGTTGCCGGAGATGGACAACCGCCTGCTCCAGCGCCTGGCGGAACAGGTGGCGCGGATCAGCCACCAGGGCATCAACCGCGAACATCCGCTGCTTTCCGCCACTTTGCCCGGCTACGGCAGCCACTCCGGCCAGAGCGGCGGCGGCGCGCGTATCCAGCTCGTCGGGCCGCCGGCGACGCGCTCCAACTGGGCCATGGCGATCCGTCGCCATCGTCTGCTCGAATTGCCGCTGGACGCTTACGACCGCGGGCCGATCGCCCCGCTGGTGGAAGAGCCGACGCCCGACCCCATGGCCGAGCCGATCGCCTTCCTGCGCGATGCCATCCGCCGCCGCCGCACCATCCTGATCTCGGGCGGCACCTCGACCGGCAAGACAACCTTCCTCAACGCCATGCTTTCGGAAATCCCGCAGCATGAGCGCGTCGTCGTGGTGGAAGATACCGCCGAACTGCGACTGCCGGGCGCCAATGGCGTCGGCCTGATCGCGGTGAAGGGCGAACTCGGCGAGGCCAAGGTCTCGGCCAACGACTTGCTTCAGGCCGCCTTGCGCCTGCGCCCCGACCGCATCGTGCTGGGGGAACTGCGCGGCAGCGAGACCGTCTCGTTCCTGCGCGCCATCAACACCGGCCATCCCGGCTCCTTCTCCACCGTCCACGCGAACACGCCGCGCGGCGCGCTGGAGCAGATCGCGCTGATGTCCATGCAGACCGGCATTGGCCTCACGCGCGCGGAGACGCTGGAGTATGCGGCGTCCGTGATCGACATCGTCGTGCAGCTGGACCGCCAGGGCGGCAAGCGCGGCATCAGCCAGATCGCCGAAAGCGCGACCCTGGTGGGATAGCACGGAGCGCTCGACCTTCGAGCGCTCCCCAAAGCGAGCCCGCGATCGTCCAGAACCGCGCGCCGCGCGCCTCCATGCCCGCAAACACCCCCGTCATCGCGAACGTGTTTCAGGACCCGTTCGTGACCGCCGAGTGGCCCGTTCGGCGACCGGCTGCACCTATCGGGTCAGCTTCCGGCGGCGTTCAATCCACCAAGGCCGGCCCGCTGGAATCGCGAACCTCGCAGGCCAGGCCCAGCCAATCGGCCAGCGCCTTGTGGTCCTTGGCCACGCCGGGGCTGTAGAGCGGGCGCATGGTGGGAGAGAGGGTGAGCACCAGCTTGCCGTCCTCGCTGCGGACGGCGCTCTGGGCAAGGCCCTGCGCCGAACAGCCGGTAAGGCGGCGGCACAGCCGCACGGCCAGGCCCCAGCCGATCGCCCGGTCCAGGTCTTCCTGAACGGCGAGGCGGGTGAACTGTTCGGGCACTTCGGTCTGGCCGGAATTGGCGAAGACGGTCATGGCCATCATGCCGCGTCCGTGCATGTCGAGGCCGATCCAGCGCTTGCGCAGGGCCCAGGTCATGGCTTCCTCGGTACGCAGGTTCGGTTCGGTGCGCATCGCGGCCAGGGCGAGCAGGCCGGAGGCCTGGCGAAGCTGGCGATCCTGCGGTTCCTCGCGGCAGACCGGCGCGGTCCAGCGGGCGAGGGCCATGGCGTCGTCCGCCGTGACCCGGGCCGAGGCGGAGAAACCGGCGACGCTGGCGAGCATCGGGTCCTGCGCCTGGATTTCGGCGGGGAGCTGCGCATGAAGCAGGCCTTCGCGCAGGCCCCACGAGGAGAACACCAGCTTCGAAGGCTTGAGCCGCGCGATCACTTCCACCATCAGCGCGGCGGCATCGGGCAGGGTGGCGAGGCGGCTGGCGGAAATGCGCGGATCCACGTCATTGAGCTTGCCCTTGGCAAAGACCCGCGCGAGGCGCAGCGCTTCGGAGGCGGGAAGCTCGAAGCCGTGGGGATCGTCCACCGGGAAGTCGAGCGCGCGCATCGCCTGAAGCGCCAGGGCGCGCCAGGATCCACCGACGATGTAGAGCGGCTGGCCGCGGCCCTTGGCGTCATGGGGATCGCCCCAACCGGCCTTGTCGAGGGCCTTGTGCACGGTTTCGGAGAACCTGCTCTCGCCCGCGGCGCGCAAGTCGGGCAGCAGCAGGGTGCCGAACGGCAGGGTGATGCCGCCGGTGCTGCGGCCTTCCGCGATTTCCACGAGTTCCAGGCTGCCGCCGCCGAGGTCCGCGGCCACGCCGTGCGCGCCGGGGAAGGCGGCGATCACGCCGGTGGCGCTGGCGCGGGCTTCCTCCTCGCCCGAAAGCAGGCGCGGCGAAAGGCCGAACTGGCGCACGGCATCGAGGAAGATCTTGCCGTTGGAAGCGTCCCGCGCGGCGGCAGTGGCCACGCACTCCACGTCCTTGACGTCGAGCAGGCGCAGCAGACCCGAGAACCGGGCCAGCGCCACCAGCGCGGTCTTCATCGACTTGTCGTTGATCGCGCCGGTCTTGCCCAGATCGCGGCCGAGCCGGGCATTGACCTTCTCGTTCAGGATGACGACCGGCGCACGCGGCGGCCCGTTGTAGACGACCATGCGCACGGTGTTCGAACCAATGTCGATAATCGCGCGCTTTTCGCTGCTGTGGCTAATGCCGATCATTCCGTTCAGACGAATCGCCCGGGAGCGGGCTGCCTGCGCTCCCTATGTCAGATATTGCCGCGCCTTAGCGAGAGCTTTGGCACCTTTCGTCCACTGGCAAGCGATGCGCCGCGCCCGGAGAGCGACGGGTTGGTCATGAAATAGCGGTGGAGATTGAACGGGTTGTCGCTCTCTCCCACGCGCTCAGAAGTGCCGTCCGGATGGAGAATCCAGGACTGTTCGGTGTCCAGCAGGTTGGCCAGCATGACCTGGTCCAGCACCTGGTCGTGCACGGTCTTGTTGGTGATCGGCACCATGACCTCGACCCGGCGGTCGAGATTGCGGCTCATCGCGTCGGCCGAGGTGATGTAGACCTTGGCCTTGCGGTTGGGCAGTTCCGCGCCATTGGCGAAGGCCCAGATGCGGCAGTGTTCGAGGAAGCGGCCGATGATGGACTTGACCGCGATATTCTCGGACAGGCCCTCGATCCCGGGGCGCAGGCAGCAGATGCCGCGCACCACCAGGTCGATGTCCACCCCGGCCCGGCTGGCGGCGTAGAGGCGGTCGATCAGGTCGGGATCGGTCAGCGAATTGAGCTTGGCCCAGATCGCCGCCGGCTTGCCGTTGCGGGCATTCTCGATCTCGCCGTCGATCCCGGCGTAGATCGTCGAGCGCAGGGAGATCGGCGAGATCGACAGGCACTCGGTCACCTTGGGCTCGACATAGCCGGTGATGAAGTTGAACAGCCGGCCCACGTCGCGGCCGATCGCGGGATCGGCGGTGAAGTAGGACAAGTCGGTATAGATGCGTGCCGTGATCGGGTGATAGTTGCCGGTGCCGAAGTGGCAGTAGGTGCGGTAACCCTCACCCTCGCGGCGCACGATCATCGAGGTCTTGGCGTGGGTTTTCCAGTCCACGAAGCCGTAGATCACCTGGACGCCGGCCCGTTCGAGCTGGCTGGCCCAGAGCAGGTTCTGCTCCTCGTCGAAGCGGGCCTTCAGCTCGACCACCGCCGTCACCGACTTGCCCTGTTCGGCGGCGTAGATCAGCGCGGAGATGATCGCGGACTGCTTGCCGGCGCGGTAGAGCGTCTGCTTGATGGCGATCACGTCCGGGTCCCGCGCGGCCTGGCGCAGGAAGTCGATCACCACCTCGAAGCTTTCGTAAGGGTGCTGGACGACGATGTCCTTCTCGCGAATGGCGGCGAAGATGTCGCCGTCATGTTCGAGAATGCGTTCGGGATAGCGGGGGGAATAAGGCTCGAACTTCAGCTCGGGCCGATCCTCGTCGCAGATTGCGGAAAGGCCGGAGAAGCCGATCAGGCCTCCCGTCTTCATGATCAGCGCCTTGTCGAGGCCAAGCTGGTTGCGCAGCAGTTCCTCTGCGGAAGGATCGAAGGCGCCCTGAAGCTGGAGCACGATCACCAGGCCGCGGCGGCGGCGCTGGATCGCGGTGCGGTAGTAGCGCACCAGATCCTCGGCATCTTCCTCGATCTCGATGTCGCTGTCGCGCAGGATGCGGAACACGCCGTGGCCGTTCACGCCGAAGCCGGGGAACAGCTCGTCCGCATTGCGGCAGATCAGGTCCTCGATGGAAATCCAGGCCGCGTCCTCACCCGGGATCCGCACGAAGCGGGGCAGCGGGGCGGGGATCAGGACCATTTCCATGACCGGCGCATCGTCGGCCAGGCGCGTGAGCGCGAAGAGCACGCCGATGCCCTGGTTGGCCACGAAGGGGAAGGGGTGCGCGGGATCGATCGCCTGCGGGGTGATCACCGGCATGACGTGTTCGAGGAAGTAGCTGCGCAGCCAGGCCTCGCGGTCGCCGTCGAGGCGGGCGTCGCCCACCACGCGGATGCCGCAATCGGCCAGCTGGAGCTTGAGGTCCTTCCAGGTTTCCTGCTGGATCTGCTCCAGCTCGATCACTTTCTCGTGCGTGGAGGTCAGCGCCTGCGAGGGGGTGAGGCCGTCGATCGAGATTTCCTCGATCTGGCGGCGGACCTGCCCGGCGAGACCGGCGACGCGCACCATCAGGAATTCGTCAATGTTGCTGCCGGAAATCGACAGGAACCGCAGACGTTCGAGTACCGGATAGTTCGGATTGGTGGCTTCGGCGAGGACGCGCTCGTTGAAGGCGAGCCAACTCAGCTCGCGGTTGAAGAACCGCGCGGGCTGGGTGGAAATATCGTCGACCTCGACGATTTCCGGGGCTTCGGTGGTCTCGGTAATTTCGAGCATGTCCTGGCTCTTCACATCTGCTCCGTGTCAGTCACTGCACTTGCATGCCACGATGACAGTTTGCGGGCAGTCTGGCCAGTCTTACGGGCGGTTTGCCGGTTCTTTCGGCTGGACGGAGCCGCGCTCTGCTGGAATGGCGGCGGGGATGGACATTCCCACCCTTGTTGCCGCCTATCTCGCCCTGGCCAACCTCATCGCCTTTTTCGCTTTCGCCTTCGACAAGGGCCGGGCGATCGCGGGCGGACGGCGCGTGCCGGAGCGGCGCCTGCTGGCTTTCGCCGCGCTCGGCGGCTCGCCCGGCGCCCTGCTGGCGCGCCGCGTGCTGCGGCACAAGACGCGCAAGCAGCCGTTCGTGGACCGGCTGCGCTGGATCGTGACGGTTCAGGTGGGTGTGGTGGCGGGCCTGATCTGGGCCGCCTGGGCCTGACGATCAGGTGCCGGGCTGGACATAAGGCGCGGTAGCCCAGAGCTTGCGCTGCCAGCCGCGCGGGTCGTCCTCCATCCGCGTCTCGTCGCCGAACACCATCGTCGCCCGCGTGGGGACGGTGTAAGGGCGCCAGTCCGCCGCCCGATCGCCGGAGCCGGGACGCCCGGTTTTCGCAAGGCCGGTGAAGGCCGCCATCATCGTCTTGCTCAGCGCCCGGGCCTTGTCGTCCGTGCCGGAGAAACTGCCCGGAGCGTCGAGCGTGCCGAAGACATAGGGAATGTCGTCGGTATGCGCCGCGCCGCGCAGGGGATCGATGGGCGAGGGGCGTTCGAGCTGGTAGACCCAGGTGGCCTCGGCCCCCGCTCTGGCGCGCGCGTCCGCCTCGATCACCTGGCCCGGCCATGAGCGGCCCGCGGTGGTGGCGGCATAGTAGATCTGCTCGGCGGTCCATTCCGGCTGGCGGGCGCGGTACTGGTCGATCATCCACTGCGGATCGAGGTCGATCTTGACCTCGCGGCCGACGCGCTCGGCCAGATTGCTCCAGTCGAGGCCCTTGAGCCTGGGGCCGCGCGGGTCGAGGAAGGCGCGCGTCTCCTCGCGGGTATTGCCCAGGATCATCGGCACCGACACGGACTGCGGCGCGGCGTCCGGCCAGAAGGGATGGCGCGGCAGATTGGTCATGTCCAGCACCGGGCCGAAGTAGAGCGGGCCGCTGCCCATGACCGGATCGGTGGCGGCAAGGCCGTCCACCAGCCGTTCGATCGGCAGGTTGCGCAGGCCCTCGACATCGCCGGGCGCGAGCTTGACGGCGGCCATCAGCGCCTGCGTGCGCGCCCAGGCATGCATCGGGCCGCTGGCCTGGACTTGCTGGCCGCTCATGGTCGCGGCGCTGTGGAACAGTCCCCGTGCGGCGGGCATGGCCATGAGCGTGGCGATCTTGGCACCGCCGCCGGACTGGCCGAACACCATGACGCGCGCCGGGTCGCCGCCGAACCGGGCGATGTGATCGCGGACCCATTGCAGCGCGAGGATGAGGTCGAGCTGGCCCAGGTTGCCGCTATCGGCATACGTCGCGCCGAAGGGCTTGAGCCAGGCATAGCCGAGGGCATTGAGGCGGTGATTCACCGAAACGACCACCACGTCGCCGCTGCCCGCCAGCCGGGCGCCGTGGGTGAGGGGGTCGGTGACCGAGCCGGTGGTATAGGCGCCGCCGTGGAAATAGACCATGACCGCGCGCCTGGCGGCCGGGTTCGCCTCGGGCGTCCAGAGGTTGAGGAAGAGGCAGTCCTCGGCCTGACGCTCGCTGTCGAGGCCGCGCTGGGGGCAGATCGGGGCGAAGGCCTGGGCCTTGACCGGCGGCCCGGCCCAGGGTTCGGCCACTGCCCGCGCGAACCGCGCGGCGCGGCCGTAGCGGATGCCCTTGAAGGCGAGCACGCCCTGTTCGGCAAGGCCGGTGTAGCGGCCGACGACCGGCGCGGCGGCCGAGCCCGGTGAGGGCCGTGCCAGAAGCGGCGCGGGGGCTGCGGCAAGGGCCGCTGCCGAGGCCACCAGGGTGCGGCGAGTGATGCGCGGTGCCGTCATATGCTCCCTCTCCCCCAGGTCGTGCCGGATCGGGTCCGGGGCGACGATCCGGCCGGCCTCAGCTTGCGCCCAGGCTCACCGCCTGACATCGCCTCCGGAAATCGAGAAGGCGTCCAGTTCGGCGCGGCCGATGAGGCTCATGTCGCCGTGCAGCGAGTGCTTGAGCACCGTATAGGCCAGCCCCGCGTGGGCCATGGCGGACAAGTCGCCCGCCTCCAGCCACTGGTGCAGCACGCCGGCCGCGAAAGCGTCTCCGGTGCCGATGCGGTCGACGATGCCGGTCACGTCGGCTTCGGCGGTCTGGACGGCATCGTCCCGGCCGTCGACGCGGGCGGCGATGCGGTGGTGACCGGCATTGACGACATGGCGCGCTGTCGAGGCGATCACCTGCAGGTTCGGGAAGGCCGCGAAGGCCGCCTCGGCCGCTTCGCGGCGGCGGTCGGCGCCATCGCCGGAGAAGGTCTCACCCAGCAGCAGCGAGATGTCGCGGTGGTTGCCGATCATCACCGTGGCGGCCGAAACCATCTCGGTAAGGATCTCGCGCGGGTTGCTGTCCCAGCTTTCCCAGAGGAGGGCGCGGTAGTTGCCGTCGAAGCAGATCGGCACGCCGGCTTCCTGCGCGGCGCGCACTGCGGCCTTGGCCAGCGAGACGCCGCCCGGCCCGAGCGCCGGGGTGATGCCGGACAAGTGCAGCAAACGCGCGCCGTCCAGCGCGGCGGCGAAGTCGAAATCATCCACGGCGGACTGCGCGAAAGCGCTGCCGGCGCGGTCGTAAGTGATGGCCGAAGGGCGCAGGCCCGCGCCGGTCTCCAGGAAATAGAGCCCCATGCGGCCCGGCCCGGAAGTCACGCCCGAAAGGCCCACGCCTGCTGCGCCCAGCGCCGCGCGGCACTTGTCGCCCAGCGGGTTGGCGGGCAGGCGGGACACCATGCGCACTTCGTGGCCGAGCGAGGCAAGACCCGAGGCGACATTGGCTTCGGCCCCGCCCACGACCATGTCGAGCGCATCGGACTGGACCACCAGCCGCGCGTCATGGGTGGCGAAACGGATCAGCACTTCGCCGAAGCAGGTAACGTGGCCAGTCATAGTCTAGAAATTCCTCAGCGCGCGAGCCAACCGCCGTCTACGGCGAGGACGTGTCCTGTCACATAGTCCGAAGCCGGGGAAGCCAGGAACACGGCGGCGCCGGCAATATCCTTGGGATCTCCCCAGCGGCCAGTGGGAATACGCTCCAGAATCTGGCGGTTGCGCGTCTCGTCGCCCTGCAGCGCGGCGGTGTTGTTGGTGGCAATGTAGCCCGGCGCGATGGCGTTGACCTGCACGCCCTTTGGCGCCAGTTCGTTGGCCATGGCCTTGGTCACGCCGCCCACGCCGGACTTCGYCGCCGCATAGCTGGGCACGCGGATGCCGCCCTGGAACGTCAGCAGCGAGGCGATGTTGACGATCTTTCCGGCGCTGTTGCCTTCCCGGGCGCGCTCAACCATGCCCCTGGCCGCCGCCTGGCTGAGGAAGAACAGCGTCTTGAGATTGGTGTCCATCACCGCGTCCCAGTCCTCCTCGGAGAACTGGAGCAAGTCGTCGCGGCGGATGATGCCGGCATTGTTGACGAGAATGTCGACCTTGCCCAGCCCGGCCACCGCCTCGTCGATCACGCGGCCCACGGGCTCGATCGAGGAGAGGTCGGCCTTGATGTTCACGCACTTGCGCCCGGTCGCTTCGATCAGCGCGATGGTCTCGGCCGGTTCGCTGCGGCCGGCGAGGGCGACGTCGGCGCCCGCTTCCGCAAGCGCCACGGCTATGGCCTGCCCGATCCCGGTGTTGGCGCCGGTCACCAGCGCGGCCTTGCCTTCGAGGCTGAAGGAAATCGCCATACGTTAAGTCCTGTCCCAATCTCGCTCGTGGCCCGGAAATCGCCCGAACCCATCTTCGGCCCCCGCTCCTCTTCGGCCCTCACTTCGTCATGGCGAGCGTAGCGAAGCAATCCAGAGCGGTGGTCCACGACGCCCTGGATTGCTTCGTCGCTCCGCTCCTCGCAAAGACGAGGGTAGGGGAGCGACGAGGCAAGTTCCGAAAGGCTGCTGCCTTACTGAAGCTGGCAGATGTCCAGCACGTTCATGTCGGTATAGTCGAGGTTTTCCCCGCCCATGGCCCAGATGAACGCGTACTTCTTGGTGCCCGAGCCCATGTGGATCGACCAGGGCGGGCTGATGACGGCCTCTTCGTTGGCGATCACGATGTGGCGCATCTGGTCCGGCTCGCCCATGTAGTGGAAGATGCGGTCGTTCTCTTCCGGCAGCTCGAAGTAGAGGTAGATTTCCGAGCGGCGGTCGTGGAGGTGCGGCGGCATCGTGTTCCAGACCGAGCCTTCTTCCAGCACGGTCAGGCCCAGCAGCAGCTGCGCGCTCTCGCAGACGCCGGGGATCACCAGCTGGTAGATCGTGCGCTGGTTCGAATTGGCAAGATCGCCGCGCGCCAGCGGGTTGGCCTGGTCAAGCGTGATGTGCTTGATCGGCAGCGTCTTGTGGGCGGGAACCGAGGCGATGTAGAAGCGGGCGGTCTCGCCCTCGAAAGTCACCTCGGTCGAGCCCATGGGCACGTAGAGGCATTCCTTGTTCTGCATTTCGAAGCGCTGGCCGTCGACCGTGATCGCGCCCGGGCCGCCGATGTTGACGATGCCGGCTTCGCGGCGTTCAAGGAAGGGGTGGCCTTCCGCGCTTTTCGGCACGGTCTGGGCGGGCAGCTTGAGCGGCCCCTGCGAGGGCACCGCGCCGCCGATCACGAAACGCTCGTTGTGCGAATAGTTGAGGCTGACCTTGCCGTCTTCGAACATGCCGGTGACGAGGTAGCGATCGCGCAGTTCCTCGTTGGAGACGCACTCCATCATGTCGGGATGGGTGGCGTGGTAGGTCTTGCAGAACACGGGGGCTCTCCCTTGTGGAATTCAGTTCCGTATGGTGGGACGTTATTACGCTTCAGGTCAAGTCTTATCCGGTCTTGGTAACCGGTGTCAATGTTCCGCCGGGCGTGTTTCTCCCCGGTTCCGGCGCGTCCGTTTTCGGCCCCGGCAGCGGGCCGGGTGTCCGGTCGGCGCTCAGGCCGTGCGTTCGGGCGCGGCTACCGAGGCGCGGCGCACCAGGTCGGAAAGGAACAGCGAAGGCTGGTCGGCCGCGCCGCCCGGGTCGATCAGCTTGTGCGCGGCGGCCGTGGCCATCGGCACGATCGGCCAGCGCACGGTGGTGAGCGGCGGCCAGATATGGGCGGCGATGGCGGTATCGTCGAAGCCGATGATGGAGAGCTGCTCGGGCACGGAAATGCCCTTGGCCCGCGCCGCATGGAGGACGCCGGCGGCCATCTCGTCATTGCTGCAGAAGATCGCGGTGGGGCGCGGATCGGCGGAGAGCAGGCGTTCCCCCGCGGCCAGGCCCGATTCGAAGCGGTAGTCCCCGCGCGCGCCGATCTTCGGATCGAGCTTGAGCCCGGCCGAGGCCAGCCCGTCGATGAAGCCCAGTTCGCGCTCGTGCGCCGAGCGGAAGCCCTCCGGTCCGGCGATGAAGCCGATGCGGCGATGGCCCAGGCTGGTCAGCCACGACACCGCTTCGCGCACGGCATGGCGGTCGTTCGAGGCGACGAGGTGGCTGTCGTCATCCAGCCGGGCCGAACCCATGCGCACCAGCGTGCAGCCCAGTTCGCGGCAGACCGCCGCCAGCCCGTCGTTCTCGGAAATCGGCGGCAGCAGCAGCACGCCGTAGAGCCGCTGCTGTTCGATGAAGCGGCGGATGTCCTCCAGCATCGTCGGCGAGTGGCGGTCCACCGGGCGCACGACGAGGGCGAACTCGGTGTCGCGGATGGCTTCGAGAATGCCTTCCTGCACGCCCAGCACCATCTGCGCGTTCGGGTTGTCGTGGATCAGGCCGATGAGGAAATTGCGGCGCAGCGCCAGTGCGCGCGCCTGCGGATTGGGCACGTAGCCGATCTCCGCGATCACGGCTTCCACTTTCTCGCGCGTGGCCTGGCCCAGGAGCGGGGACTTGTTGATGACGCGGCTGACGGTTTTCTTGGAGACGCCGGAAAGGCGCGCGACGTCGTTGATGGTCGGCTTGGTGTCGCGTCTGAATTCGTCCGGCATCCTAGCCCCTTTGGCGGCACCGCTTGCGGCTTCGCCCGATATGTTGTGAGCCGCTTGCCTTCTTGCGCGCGGAAAGGCAAGATGACACCGGTTTCCATATCTTGGAAGCCCTCAATTTCGCGTTACCGCCAGCTGCGGCGTACACGCCCTCCGCTCCACCCGCTGCCCCGGTAATGCAACCCTTTGACAAGGCCACGGGATCGAGAGGCATCGCGCTTTTGATTTGCCTATGACACCGGTTTCCTTTAACGACGGCAACCAGAACAACGAAGGGTTTGGGATGAGTTCCAACGAGCAGGCCAGAACGATTGCGGGGGCATTCGTATCGGCGCGGCGCGAGATGCGGGCGCTGGCCGAATACCCCGGAGAGGCACCTTCCGATCTTGCCGCTGCCTATGCGATCCAGGACCTTGCCATCGGGCTGGACGGCCGCACGGTCGCCGGCTGGAAAGTGGGCAGGATCAACGTCCCCGAAGACACGCGCCTGGGCGCCGACCGGCTGACCGGGCCGATCTTCACGGACAGCGTCGTCACTGTCGCTGCGGCCGAGGCGCCGGAAATGCCGGTCTTCGCCCGGGGCTTCGCCGCGGCGGAAGCGGAATTCCTGCTGCATGTCGCGCCGGGCTGGGACGGTGTCGTGCCCGCCGATGACGAGGGCACCCGCAAGGTGCTGGACGCCGTGCACATCGGCATCGAAGTGGCCAGCTCGCCTTACCCCGGCATCAACGCCGATGGGCCGCCGGTCACCGTTTCCGATTTCGGCAACAACGCCGGCATGGTGATCGGTCCGGTGCTGGAAGGCTGGGAAACCGCCACTTTCGAGGCGATCACCGTGCGCTTCGAGATCGACGGGCAGGAGATCGCCTCGGCAACCACCGCGACCATGCTGGACGGCCCGCTGGGCGCGGTGCGGTTCCTGCTTGCGAACCTTGCCTCGCGCGGTATCGACTGCAGCGGCGGGACCTGGGTTTCGACCGGCGCGGTCACGGGGGTCCATCCGGTGGTGCCGGGGCAAAGGGTTCTGGCGCATTTCGAGGGACATGGCAGCATAGGCTGCAAGATCGCGGCGGCGGTGCCCGCATAGGAAGAATGCATCGGCAGGCCCGAAAACGGTGCCGCCGAAGAGGGAGCAGGATTAGATGAACGCAGGCATTCCCGAAAGCCATCTCACGGATGGTTCCGGAGCCGCCAAATCCGCAACGGGGGTTCCCGGAGCAGACGGTTCCGGGGCCGACCGCCAGGGAATCCATCCCACCGCGGGGCGCTATCGCTGGGTGATCGTCGCGCTGCTCTTCGCGGCGACGGCGATCAACTATATCGACCGGCAGATGATCGGCGTGCTCAAGCCCACGCTCGAGGCCGAATTCCACTGGACCGAGTCCGACTTCGCGGGAATCGTCTTCTGGTTCCAGCTCGCCTACGCGATCGGTTACCTCTCCTTCGGCAAAGTGGTGGACGTCCTGGGCGCGCGGATCGGCTATGCCATCGCCCTGGTCATCTGGACCATCAGCCACATGGCGCACGGCTTCGCCAGCGGGGTGACCTCCTTCGCGATGGCGCGCTTCGGGCTCGGCATCGGCGAATCGGGCAATTTCCCCGCCGGCATCCRCGCCGTCACCGACTGGTTCCCGCAGAAGGAGCGCGCCTTCGCGATCGGCCTGTTCAATGCCGGCGCCAATGTCGGCGCGATCCTGACGCCGCTGATCGTGCCGCTGCTGGTGCTCTGGTTCGACTGGCGCGTGGCCTTCTTCGTCACCGGCATCTTCGGCATTCTCTGGCTGATCGCCTGGTGGGCGATGTACCGCCATCCCAACGAGCACGCCCGCGTCACGCGCGGCGAACTCGCCTGGATCCAGCAGGACCCGGCCGACCCGGTCGAGAAGATCGGCTGGTCGAAGCTGCTGACCGTCCGCGAGACATGGGCCTTCGCCCTCGGCAAGTTCCTGATCGACCCGATCTGGTGGTTCTTCCTGTTCTGGCTGCCGGGCTACCTGTTCGAGCGCTACAACCTCGACCTCAAGACCTTCGGCCTGCCGCTTGCGGCGATCTACCTGATTTCCGACCTTGGCAGCGTGGGCGGCGGCTGGCTTTCCTCCAGGCTCATCAAGGCGGGGAAGACGCCGAACTTCGCGCGCAAGATCACGATGCTGATTTGCGCCTTCTGCGTGCTGCCGATCTGGTTCGCGCAGTCGCTGGACAGCGTCTGGGCCGCCGTGCTGGTAATCGGTATCGCCACGGCCGCACACCAGGCCTTCTCGGCCAATCTCTACACTTTCCCGTCCGACGTCTTCCCGCGCGGCGCGGTGGGATCGGTGGTGGGCATCGGCGGCACCGTCGGCGCTTTCGGCGGCATGGGCATGGCGCTCTTCGCGGGCTACATCCTCGACACGACGCACAGCTACGAGGTGCTCTTCGGGATCTGCGCGGGGGCCTATCTGCTGGCGCTGGCGGTGGTTCACCTGCTCAGCCCGAGGCTGGCACCGGCGAAAGTCTGAGAGCGCCGGACTTGACGGCCAGGTTCCGGGGGCGATGCCCCCGGAACCTGCGGCCACCTGCCGCTTCGGCTACGACGCTGGCGGTGACGTCACGTCCCAGACGATCGGCAGGTTGCGGATCGACAGCAGCCCCGGGAACACGGCCGTGTCCGCGCCCGGCTTCACCCGGAATTCGGGAATGCGCGCGAACCATTCCTCCAGCAGCAGCCGCAGCTCGCGCCGCGCCAGGTGCGCGCCGAGGCAGATGTGCACCCCGCCCACGAACGTGAAGTGACGGTTGGCCTTGCGCTCGGGATCGAAGGTGCGCGGGTTCTCGAAATGGGCAGGGTCGAAATTGCCCGAGGGGTTGAGGCAGGAGAACGAATCGCCCTTGCGCACCTGGATCCCGTGCCACTCGAAGTCCCGGGTGGCGGTGCGGGCGGACGAGAGGATCGGCTGCGTGCGCAGGAATTCCTCGACCGCCGAGTTGATCAGCGCCGGATTCTCGCGGAGGCGCCGCTGCAGGTCAGGCTGGAGCGCGAGACGGCGGAACATCTGGGCGATGGTGGCCGCCACGGTATCGAGGCCGCCCAGCCAGAGGAACCACACCATGCCGATCTTCTCGTCCTCGGTTGGCGGGCGGCCTTCGGCCTGGCCGCCGATCCTGCCGTGGACGATGGCGGAGACGAGGTGCTCGTCGGGTTCCGCTTCCTTCTCGGCGATGAAGCCGCGCAGGAATTCGAGCACGCCGCGCAGTGCGGCCTGCATCTTTTCGAGGCTGCCGGAATGGAGGATGTCCCATTCCCAGTCGAGGAACTGTTCGAACTTCTCGTCGGGAAAGCCCATCAGGCCCATGAATATCCGCACCGGATAGACCCGTGCGAAGTCCCAGGCCATGTCGACCTCGCCCTTGCCCGCCACGGCATCGATCATCTCGGTCACCACGTCGCGGATGCGCGGTTCCAGCTCGCGCGTGATCCGGGCAGGCGAGAAATAGGGCATCAGGTAGAGCCGGTACTTCTGGTGGTCGGGCGGATCGATGGCGAGGGGGATCGACTTGAAGGTCTCGCCGATCAGCCGCTGGAATTCGGCCGTGCCCGCGTTCGAGAAATGCGCATTGTCGGTATAGACGCGCTCGATGTCCTCATAGTGGCTGACCACCCAGTTGCCCTGCTGCCGCCCGCTGATTGCGCCCAGGCCGTGCCGGGCCGGCGGCGCGTAGAGCAGGCGCGGGATCTCCGGGCCGGAAAGCCAGCCGCAGGGCTCATAGGGATCCAGGAGGTCGTTGGGCTCGGTGCCCATGGCAAAGCCCAGGTCGACGATGCGATCCTTCGGAACGTTGTCCGGGGCGGCATCGAAATCGACGCGGATGTCGTCGAGCGTTCGGATTTGTGGCATGATGTTCTCTCCCGAGGCCATGGATGCCCGGGCATCCCCCGCGCGGCAAGGCGCAGCGCAGCGCGCGCGCCGTTCCCGGCAGGGGTTGCGGCCATTCATCGTCTCGGCGTTGGGCTCTCGATTGACCCGCAGCCCCCGAGGTTGCGACATGAGCCCCAATTGTTTTGGGAGACAGGCCATGGCTGATGGCGACACGAAGGAAATGCAGGAATCTGCGCGCAAGTACTGGTCGGCGGAAGGCTATACCAAGGGCGGAGTGATCCGCGAGGTTGACTACGCAACCCAGTCCGGCGGCCTCGATCCGACGCTGGAAGGCATCAAGATCGTCGATACGGACACGCACCTCAGCGAACCGCCAACGCTGTTCACGGACCGCGCGCCGGTGGGCCTGAAGGCCAAGATGCCGTTCGTGAAGCGCGATGCCGACGGGGTGGACCGCTGGTACATCGGTGACCGCAACTGCGGCTCGCTGGGCGGCAACGTGATCCGCAAGGACAACAACAAGCTGCTCGGTCGCCTGGCCTTCCCCACCCTGGAGGAAGCCCATCCGGGTGGTCACGAGATCGCCCCGCGCCTGAAGGCGATGGACGACATGGGCGTCTATGCGCAGATCTGCTTCCAGAACTCGGGCATCACCCAGGCGGGCATGCTGATGACGCTGGGCGATGATGATCTCGCCGTCACGATCATGAAAGTGTTCAACGATTTCAACGCCGAATATCAGCGCGACTCGGGCGAGCGCCTGTTCCCGATGGCGCACCTGCCGTTCTGGAACAAGGCGGAGATGGAAAAGGAAGCGCGCCGCTGCATCGACATGGGCCTGCGCGGCTTCGTGCTGCCCGATACGCCCGAGCGCGTCGGCGTGCCCAGCTTCAACCATGAATACTGGACGCCGTTCCTCGAAATGATCGACGCGGAAGGCATTTCGCTCAACTTCCACCTCAACGCCGCGATCGATCCGAACACCCTGACCTGGGAAGGCTTCGCTTTCGAACAGACCCTGTCGGTGGTCGCGACGATGTTCTCCATCGGCAATGCCGCGACGCTGGGCAACTGGATGGTCTCGGGCCGACTCGACCGTCACCCGAACCTCAAGATCGGCCTGATCGAGAGCGGCATGGGCTGGGTGCCTTTCGCCGTGGAAGCGCTGGAGCACCAGTTCCAGGAAATGCTCCCCAGCAAGCGCAACGTGCTGAAGAAGCAGCCCTGGGACTACTTCCGCGACCACTTCAAGTGCACCTTCTGGTTCGAGAAGATCGCGCCCAAGCTGCTGCTGGAAACCATCGGCGTCGACAACGTGATGTTCGAAACCGACTTCCCGCACCCGACCTCGCTCTATCCGGGCGTGCAGGCGCATATCAAGGACGTGCTGGGCGGCTACGATTACGCGGTGAAGAAGAAGGTCCTCCAGGACAACGCGGTCAATTTCTACAAACTGCCGTTTTGAGTAGATCGAAAGCCTGAAGCCGTGCCGGGGCGAGCAGTCGCTCCGGCACTGTTCAATCCGGTTCGGTTGTTTCTGATGCGGCGATCGCGCGCAGGCGTGCTACGAAGCCTTGATAATCTTGTATTTTACTACATGCTAATGAGTAATCGCTGGATCGTGCCCCGTTCCGGTCCTCGTTCCATCCTCGCCCCTGGAGGAGATCGTGATGCTCATTCTACCGCTTCTGCTGCTGCAAGCCGCCGACTCGGCGAATAAGGCGCCCCCCGTTCGGGTGTCGCCGGCCCAGGACGAATTCGCGGATTCGATGGTAACGGTCACCGGGCGCAGCCTGCGCTCCACGGCGGCCTCGCTGGAACAGTGCCTCGCCCGGCGTTGCACGCCCGCCGAAGACATCGCTGCCTCCATGGAGCATGCGGAGAACCAGCTCGTCGCCGGTGAGATCCAGGGCGCGCGTAAAACGCTCATAAAGTCTCGCTCCCGCAACAAGCGCTATGCCGAAAGCCTGCCCAGGGAAGTAAGCGGATTGCTGCAGTTCGATGCGGACGTCGCTTCATTGCTGGGCATGCCGGACTATGGGCGAATAGCGACATTCGATTCGATCGATGCCTTGAAGGCAGGCTTGCCGGCCGACGATCCCTCCATTGCCGCCAAACGCCTGACGGTGGCCGACGTTTTCCTGCGACAAGGCAAGTATTCCGCGGCAGTTCACATGTACGATGCGGTAGCGCGGCGCGCGGAGGAATCGGGCTGGCCGGCGGTGCAGGGTGCCGCCATGTTCCGCTCGCTGCGGTTCTATGCCATGGCTGCCAGCGTCAATCCGGCTTATGCCTATGAAAGCCGAAAGCGCTACGCGGCTTTGCGCGAGACGACAGATCCCGCCATGAAGCCCATGCGCGATGCGGCTCATGCCCTGACCGCCAGGCTCAAGCTCCTTTCGGACAAGGATGCAAACGTGGATGAGGTCATGCGGGGGCTGGCCGGGGTCAAGGTTTCGACGCCGCTCCTGATCTATGCGCCTTCGGTCGAATTGGGGGCGGGCTCGTCCGCCGAACTCGGCTATGTCATGCCGACCGCGGGGGCGAGCCAATGGGTCGATTTCAACTATCGGATCGGCCCGGACGGGGCGGTTCGGGATGTGGAGATCGTGTCTCAGGCCCCCAAAGTAAGCTCAGGGCTGATCGCCACCATGAAAAAGGCCCTGGTCGGGCGCCGCTATGCGCCGCTTGACCTTCCGGCCGACTCCACCGGTATGCTGCGCCGGGAGCGCTTCATGGTCGTAGCCGATACGGCACAAGTCACGAACACGCGGCTCAACCTGAAGGCCGGCCTGCCGAAACTGATGACGATGGACCTGACCTCCAAAATGAACGCGAAGCCTTAGCGGCAGAAGTTCGCGCCGTCCGCTTCGAGGTGGAAGTGGTTCTTGTGGGCTTCGTTGTAATCGGGGCCGAGCGTGGTGCCGAAGCGTTTGCAGGCGCTGTCGTGGACGACGCGCAGGAAGCGGCGTTCGGCGGGGGTGCCGTTGCTCCAGTCGCCCAGCACGGTGATGCGGCGGCCGTCGGCCAGGACGAAGCCGGACACATCGATGGCATTGGCGGTGGCATGGCCTGAGCGGCGCGCGGTACCGGCGACATTGCGGCAGTTGTAGCTGCCATAAGTCTCGATGCTCAGGATGCGGCTGCCGAGGATCTGCTGCGCCGCCCGGTCGACGCCGTAGCGCGCCCAGGCTGCGAAGGGCGTGGCCGTGGTGCAGGTCACGGGGCCGAGGTTGGTCACCGATACGGTCGCGCGGTCGGTGTTCAGGGCCGAGAGTTTCACCGTGCCCAGGGTGGAGCAGCCGTTCCCATAGTAGCGGTCCGTCACGGGCGTGAAGACGGCGTTCTGCGCGCCGAGCGTTGCCATGCACTGGCGCAGTTCGCGGGAAGGCGGCGGCGCGGCGGGGCGCGACTGGGCCGAGGGGCGGGCGCCTCGTCCGCGCGGCTGTTCCGCGCGATCGATGCAGCCGCTCAGAACCGCCGCCAGCGGCAGCAGCAGCGAGAGGCCCAGCGAAGACCGTGAAGGCAGCAATCGGTGCGGCGGCGTCATAATCCGGGGCGTCATCATCGCGTCCAAGCATCCGGGACTGGCGTGAACGGGAGCTTACCCGGCCAGCCATGAGGCGGGAAACGCGCGGCGCGCGGTTTTCCACCGAATAGCGAATGCGCGGAATTCCGCTGGTTTTGCGCATGGAAGCACTGCGAAAGATCGAAAACGGGAAACGATCTGGCGCAAGCGGCCGGAGAATCGTTTGACAAATTTCCCGGCCTCTTTAGACGCAGCGCCGGGCCACGCGGTCCCAACGCCGCGCGTGCTCTCTGTAAGGAGAGTCAGAAATGACTGATATTATTAGCGTACCCGCGCGCAAACCTGCGCGTCCTCACTTCTCTTCCGGTCCCTGCGCCAAGCCGCCCGGATATGCCCCCGAAAAACTGAACACCGAAGCGCTCGGTCGCTCGCACCGCGCCAAGATCGGCAAGACGCGCCTTGCGTACTGCATCGATCTGATGCGCGAAGTTCTGCAGCTGCCCGACACGCATCGCATCGGTATCGTCCCCGGCTCCGACACCGGCGCCTTCGAGATGGCCATGTGGACCATGCTCGGCGCCCGCGGCGTGACCGCGCTGGCCTGGGAAAGCTTCGGTGAGGGCTGGGTTACCGACGCCGTCAAGCAGCTCAAGCTGGAACCCACCGTGTTCCGCGCCGACTACGGCCAGCTGCCCGACCTCGACAAGATCGACTGGTCCGACGACGTGCTCTTCACCTGGAACGGCACCACTTCGGGCGTGCGCGTTCCGGACGCCAACTGGATCCCGGCCGACCGTGAGGGCCTGTCCTTCGCAGACGCCACGTCGGCGGTCTTCGCCTACGACATCGACTGGTCCAAGATCGACGTTGCCACCTTCTCCTGGCAGAAGGTCCTGGGCGGCGAAGGCGGCCACGGCGTGCTGATCCTCGGCCCCCGCGCGGTCGAGCGCCTTGAAAACTACACCCCGGCCTGGCCGCTTCCCAAGGTGTTCCGCCTTGTCTCGAAGGGCAAGCTGGCAGAGGGCGTGTTCAAGGGCGAAACCATCAACACCCCCTCGATGCTCGCCGTCGAGGACGCGATCTTCGCTCTGGAATGGGCCAAGGGCCTGGGCGGTCTCGAAGGGCTGAAGGCCCGTTCGAACGCCAATGCCCACGCGCTGGACAAGATCGTCGCCGAGCGTGACTGGCTGAGCCATCTGGCAGTCGACAGCGGCACCCGCTCCAAGACCTCGGTCTGCCTCTCCGTCGAAGGCGCCGATGCCGACTTCATCAAGAAGTTTGCAGCGCTCCTCGAAAAGGAAGGCGCGGCCTATGATGTCGCCGGATACCGCGATGCCCCTCCGGGCCTGCGCATCTGGTGCGGCGCGACCGTGGACACGGCCGACGTCGAGGCTCTGGGACCGTGGCTCGACTGGGCCTACGCGACCGTCAAGGCCGGCTAAACCATTCCACGTCGTCCCGGACTTGATCCGGGACCGCTGACGGAGCCGAAGCCAAACCACCGGCGAAGCTCCGTCAACACTTCCACCGATCCCGGATCAGGTCCGGGATGACGAGTGAAGGAATAATTCCATGACCAAGCCCCGCGTCCTCATTTCGGACAAGATGGATCCCAATGCCGCCCGTATCTTCGAGATCCGCGGCTGCGACGTAGACGTCATCACCGGCGAGACCCCCGAGCAGCTGATCGCCCGCATCGGCGATTATGACGGCCTTGCCATCCGCTCGTCGACCAAGGTCACCAAGGAAATCCTCGCCGCCGCGAAGAACCTGAAGGTGATCGGCCGCGCCGGTATCGGCGTGGACAACGTCGATATCCCGGCCGCTTCGGCCCAGGGCGTCGTGGTGATGAACACGCCGTTCGGCAACTCGATCACCACTGCCGAGCACGCCATCGCCATGATCTTCGCCCTCGCGCGCCAGATCCCCGAAGCCAACGCGCAGACCCAGCAGGGCCTGTGGCCGAAGAACGGCTTCATGGGCGTTGAAGTCACCGGCAAGACGCTGGGCCTGATCGGCGCGGGCAACATCGGCTCGATCGTCGCCAGCCGCGCGCTCGGCCTGAAGATGAAGGTCGCCGCCTTCGATCCGTTCCTGACGCCTGAGCGCGCCGTGGAAATGGGCGTGGAGAAGGTCGATCTCGACACCCTGCTCGAACGGGCAGACTTCATCACGCTGCACACGCCGCTGACCGACCAGACCCGCAACATCCTCTCGGCCGAGAACCTGGCGAAGACCAAGAAGGGCGTGCGCATCGTCAACTGCGCCCGCGGCGGCCTGATCGACGAAGCCGCGCTGAAGACCATGCTCGACAACGGCCACGTCGCCGGTGCCGCGCTCGACGTGTTCCAGACCGAGCCCGCCAAGGACTCGCCGCTGTTCGGCACGCCGAACTTCATCTGCACCCCGCACCTCGGCGCCTCGACCACCGAAGCCCAGGTCAACGTGGCGCTCCAGGTTGCCGAGCAGCTGGCCGACTTCCTGGTAAATGGCGGCGTCACCAACGCGCTGAACATGCCGTCGCTCTCGGCCGAGGAAGCGCCGAAGCTGAAGCCTTACATGAAGCTGGCCGAAATGCTGGGTTCGATGGTCGGCCAGCTGACCCGCGACTCGGTTCCCCGCATCTCGATCCACGTCGAGGGCGCCGCTGCCGAACTGAACCAGAAGCCGATCACCGCCGCCGTGCTGGCCGGTTTCCTGCGCGTCCAGTCGGACACGGTGAACATGGTCAACGCCCCGTTCCTCGCCAAGGAGCGCGGCCTTGAAGTGCGCGAAGTGAAGACCGAGCGCGAGGGCGACTACCACACGCTGATCCGCGTTTCGGTGAAGACCGAAGCCGGCGAGCGTTCGGTGGCCGGCACGCTGTTCAACAACGTCGAGCCGCGCCTCGTCGAAATGTTCGGCATCAAGGTCGAGRCCGAGCTGGCCGGCGACATGATGTACATCGTCAACGAAGACGCCCCCGGCTTCATCGGCCGCATCGGCACCCTGCTGGGCGAGAACGCGATCAACATCGGCACGTTCAACCTCGGTCGCCGTGACACCGGCGGCGAAGCCGTGCTGCTGCTCTCGGTCGACAGCGCCGTGTCGGAAGACGTGCTGAAGGCGGCCACCGCACTTCCCGGCGTGAAGACGGTCAAGGCGCTCAAGTTCGCCTGATCGTTCACGTTCAAGGCTCTTGACGCAAAAAGGGGCCGGCATCTTCGGATGTCGGCCCCTTTTCTGTGTCCCGGGTGCTTTACTGGCCTGACGGGGGCGGGCCCATCGGCGGCATGCCGCGCGGCCCCATGCCGCCCGGGCCATCGCGGCCGCTGCCCCTGGGGCGCAGTTCCTGCATCGAGAGATAGCCGTCCTTGTCCGTATCGGCGGCCTCGAACTTCGCGCCTTCGTAAGCCAGGAGTTCCTCCAGCGAGACGCCCGCGTCGTAATTCGTGTTGGCCCTGGCGATCAGCGTGCCGGAGATCGGCTCGATCAGGTTGCCGAGCAGGGCATCTTCATCGTCCCTGCCGGAGCCCAGGTCGGGGGCGATCACTTCCAGGACCTGGCCGGCGCGATCGCCCACCGCGCCGCGTTCGTCAGTGGCGAGCGAGCCCATCTGCTGCTGCCAGGCGGTGAACTCCGCCATCGAGATCGTGCCGTCGCCATTGGCGTCGACTTTGGCGAAGCGGCCCCTGATCGCGGCGTCGCGCCGGGCGTTCACCAGGGCGTGGAATTCCTCCAGCGTGGCCAGTCCATCATGGTTGGTATCGGCTTCGCGGAACATGGCGGTGACGATCTTGTCATAGCGCGCGCGGGAGATCGGCTTCGGGGCGCGGGGCTTTCCGCCGCCGCCGGATCCCCCGGGAGGGGCGCCCCCCGGACCACCGCCGCCGCCCATTCCGCCGCCTCCACCCATTCCGCCCATTCCCCCCATGTCGTCGCCGCCTCCCATCTGGGCATGGGCAGGCGTCTGGATGAGCAGCAGGGGCAGGAGAAGCAGGGAAATCTTGCGCATGGACCTCGACCGTTGTTCGCAGGGCAGGGCAGGACGCAGCGGGCAGGACAGCCGGGCTCGGTCGCGAGCTGGGCGCATGCCTGGCGGTCCGGCCCATGCAGGGATGGGCTGTGACTGGATGTGTCGTCCCGCCAGACGATGCCGGCGGGATAGCGTCATGGCCGGCGTTTGTTGACAGGAAATTTCACGCAAATTGTCGCAGGCTTTCGCTTTCTGGCGACAGATGCATCGCAGGGGGCAGGTGTCATTCGACATTTCCCGCCCACCCCGCTAAGGGCGCCACCATCATGCAGGACAACGACCGCGATCTCTTGCCCGAAGGACTGGGCGACCGTCTTCCGCAGCAGGCCTGGGCCTCCCAGCAAGTGCGCCGCATGGCGCATGACGTGCTTCAGGGCCATGGCTACGAGCGTGTCGAAACGCCGCTGATCGAATTCGAAAAGGCGCTGGCCAGCCGCATGGCCGGCGTGCAGGTGCGGCGCATGTTCCGCTTCGTCGATTCGGTGTCGATGCGGATGCTGGCGCTGCGTTCGGACATGACCGCGCAGATCGCCCGCATTGCCGCCACGGGGCTGGCGGAAGCGCCGCGCCCGCTGCGCTTGTCCTATTCGGGACAAGTCTGCACCATCAAGGGCGACGGCCTCGATCCGCGCCGTGAGCATCTCCAGCTCGGCGCCGAGCTGATCGGCACCGATTCGGTCGCTGCCGCCGGGGAAGTGGTGGAACTGGCGATCGAAGCGCTGCGCGCGGCCGGGGCCACCGGGATCTCGGTGGACTTCACGCTGCCCGATATTGTCGACACCCTTTCCGCAGAAGCGCTGCCGCTGCCGGAAGCGCGGATCGGCGCGGTGCGCCAGATGCTCGACGCCAAGGATGCCGGCGGCCTCGTCGACGTGGGCGGCGAGGCTTATCTGCCGCTGCTCTACGCGGTCGGTCCTTTCGCCAGCGCGATCGAGCGTCTTGCCGCCTTCGACACGCCTGGTGAAGCCGGCGTCGTCGGCAGTGCCGGGGCGCTCGCCAGCCGCATCGCCGGCTTGCGCGAGATCGCCGCGCGCGTGGGCGACAAGGCCCGCATCACGCTCGACCCTTCGGAGCGGCACGGCTTCGAATATCAGTCGTGGTTCGGCTTCACGATCTATGCCGAGGGCATCTCCGGCAGCCTCGGCCGGGGCGGCACTTACCGGATCCTCGGCCAGACCGGGCATCACCCGGAAGCGGCGACCGGCTTCTCGCTCTATCCCGATCCGCTGGTGGACCTGCTGGCTGCCGAGCCGCAGGCGCAGCGCAAGCTGTTCCTGCCGCTGGGCCACGACCCGCGCGTGGCCGGGCAGCAGCGTGCCATCGGCTGGACCACCGTGGCGGCGCTGGCCGAAAGCGACGATCCCGTCGCGCTCGGCTGCTCGCACCGGCTGGACGGCGCAGAGGCTGTCGCGCTCTGATATCGGCCGATCGGGTCCGGGATCACGGCCCTTGACTAGCCATGCGCCTTGCCACTAGGGCGCGGACGAAAAGCCGGGGCGCTTCCGCCCCAATGAAAATCCATATCGCCGAGACCTGTCGAAGGGCGTTATAGGATCCACCGTGGCAGGGTGGAGGAGTATATCCATGGCCAACGTAACCGTGATCGGCGCCCAGTGGGGCGATGAGGGCAAGGGCAAGATCGTCGACTGGCTGGCAAGCCGCGCCGACGCCGTCGTCCGTTTCCAGGGCGGCCACAATGCCGGCCACACGCTCGTCGTGGGCGAGCAGGTCTACAAGCTCAGCCTGCTGCCCTCGGGCATCGTCACCGGCACGCTGTCGATCATCGGCAATGGCGTGGTGCTCGATCCCTGGCACCTCAAGTCCGAAGTCGAGAAGCTTCGCGGCCAGGGCGTAGAGATCAATCCGGACAACTTCGCGATCGCGGACAATTGCCCGCTGATCCTGCCGCTTCACCGCGACCTCGACGGCCTGCGCGAAACCGCTGCCGGTTCGGGCAAGATCGGCACCACCGGCCGCGGCATCGGCCCGGCTTACGAGGACAAGGTCGGCCGCCGCGCCATCCGCGTCTGCGACCTTGCGCACCTCGATGCGCTGGAGCCGCAGCTCGACCGCCTTTGCGCGCATCACGACGCACTTCGTGCCGGCTTCAACCAGCCGCCGGTCGATCGCGAGGCACTGATCAACGAACTGCGCGAGATCGCGCCGTTCGTGCTCCAGTTCGCGCAGCCGGTGTGGAAGCGCCTGAACAAGGTCCGCAAGGCCGGCGCCCGCATCCTGTTCGAAGGCGCGCAGGGCGTGCTGCTCGACGTCGATCACGGCACGTATCCCTTCGTCACCAGCTCGAACACGGTTTCGGGCACGGCGGCTTCGGGTTCGGGCCTCGGCCCCTCGGCCACCGGCTTCGTGCTGGGCATCGTCAAGGCCTATACCACCCGCGTCGGCTCGGGCCCGTTCCCGACCGAGCTGGAGGACGAGACCGGCCAGCGCCTCGGCGAACGCGGCCATGAATTCGGCACCGTCACCGGCCGCAAGCGCCGCTGCGGCTGGTTTGACGCCGTGCTCACCCGCCAGTCCTGCGCGATCTCCGGCGTCACCGGCATCGCGCTGACCAAGCTCGACGTGCTGGACGGCTTCGAGAAGGTCCGGATCTGCACCGGCTATCGCCTGAACGGCAAGGTGCTGGACTACTTCCCCAGCCACGCCGCCGACCAGGCCAATGTCGAGCCGATCTACGAGGAAATGGACGGCTGGCAGGGCACCACCGCCGGCGCCCGTTCCTGGGCCGATCTGCCCGCACAGGCGATCAAGTACATCCAGCGCGTGCAGGAACTGATCGAAACCCCGGTGGCGCTGGTCTCCACCAGCCCCGAGCGCGAGGACACCATCCTCGTGCGCGATCCCTTCCTGGATTGATGCGGTGCGGCGCGGGTTCAGACTCGCGCCGCTCCTGCTTTTGCTGGGCGCCGCGGAAGCCGAGCCTGCTCTCCAGCTCCCCCCAATCGACCTGATCCGCGTGCGCAAGGCGGCGCGGACCATGGAGCTCTGGTCCGACGACCGGCTCGTCCATGTGATCGAGCACATCCAGCTCGGCGATGCGCCCATCGGCCCCAAGCGCTTCGAAGGCGACGAGCGCACCCCCGAAGGTCGCTACGAGATCGACTGGGGCAATCCGCAAAGCGCCTATCACCTCTCGCTCCACATCTCCTACCCTAGTGCCGGGGACCGGGCCTATGCCCAGGCTCGCGGCCGTTCGGCGGGGGGAATGATCATGATCCACGGCCAGCCCAACGACCTCGAGACCGGCCGAGTGCGCGGCGACTGGACGGACGGCTGCATTGCCGTCTCCAACCCGGAGATCGAGGCGCTCTACGAAACGGTGCCCGATGGCACGCCGATCGAGATAAACCCCTGATATTGCGATCACACCTGCCGCCCGCTCTCGAAAATTGATGTAGATTGCATTCCACGGACGACGACGGGCGTTTTTAGGAATTCAATCCTGCTCCAGGGATGTCTACGTGGATAGGGAGCCGCCGCCGGGAATCGGCACGAATGCCTTGCGCGTGGCTCAAGCGCCCTTTCGAGATCGGGTGCCGGCAGGTCGAACCGCCGGTTTTCGGTCAGTGGATCAACATCGCCAGGGCCCTTGCGGCCATGGCGCGGTCGGAACGCCTCTATGCTCCCCCAAACCATCCTCAACGACGAGCAGGGCCGCCTCGCGGCGCTGCGCAATCTCGACGTGCTGGACACCGAACCGGAAGAAGCGTTCGAACATGTCGTCTCGCTGGTGCGGGCCGTGCTGGGCGTGCCGATGGCCGCCGTCACCCTGGTCGATGCGGATCGGCAGTGGTTCAAGGCGCGCAGCGGRCTGGATGTGGCCGAGACGCCGCGCAATGTCTCGTTCTGCACCCATGCGATCCAGCAGACCGCGCCGTTCCTGATTTCCGACGCCAGGCTCGATGCGCGCTTCGCCAACAATCCCTTCGTCGCCACCGACCCCGGCGTGCGCAGCTACGCGGGCATCCCGCTGCTGACGCCGGAAGGCTACAATATCGGCGTGCTCTGCGCGATCGACGACAAAGTGCGCGATTTCAACGAGGCGGAAGTCGCCATCCTCGGCAACTTCGCGCGCATCGTCATGAACGAGCTGGAATTGCGCCGCATCGCCGAGCGCGACCAGCTGACCGGCGCGCTCACGCGCCGCGGCTTCGTGGACAAGGCGAAGCAGGAGATCGCGCGCTTCCGCCGCTATGGGCGGCCCTGCTGCCTGGTGCTGATCGATCTCGACCACTTCAAACAGGTCAACGACACGCACGGCCATCCGGCGGGCGATGCGGTGCTGCGGGAAATGGCGGCCACGGTGGTCGGCTCCACGCGCCCCGTCGATTTTCTCGGCAGGCTGGGCGGCGAGGAGTTCGCCGTGCTCCTTCCGGAAACCGGCCCCGGTGAAGCGCTCGCGGCGGTGGAACGGTTCCGCGAGACTTTGGCGGAGCACGACATCCCGCTGCCCGGCGGCATGAGCATCCGCGTCACCGCCAGTTTCGGCATCGCGCCCCTGAGCGAGGCGATCGGCAGCGTCGAGGACTGGCTCGCCGCGGCGGACGGCCCGCTCTATGCCGCCAAGCGCGGCGGGCGAAACCGCTGCGAATTGCTGCACTGAGGAAAGAGCGAGGATCCGGGGCCCGGACGCTGGGAATGCCCCCGGACCCCCGCGACTTCCCTTGTCTCAGTCGAACCGGAACGCCGAGATCGCGGTCTTGAGCACGAGGTCCGAATAGACCTTCTCGCCCGCACCTTCGGCCGCACCAGCGGCGACCATCAGCGGCAGGAGGTGTTCCTCACGCGGGTGGGAGAAGCGCCCGCCGGGTGCTTCGGCCCAGTGCGACAGCGCTTCGGCGCGGTTTTCGGCGCCGGATCCGGCGGCCCGGGTCAACCATTGGTCGAAGGTCTGGGAGGGCTCGGTGGAGGCTGGATTGCCGTAGCCGCGCATGTTGTGGAAGCTCATGCCCGATCCCAGGATCAGCACGCCTTCATCGCGCAGCGGGGCGAGCGCGCGTCCGGCGGCAAGATGCAAGGCCGGGTCGAGCGAGCGGTCGAGCGACATCTCGACGACGGGGACGTCGGCCTCGGGCCAGGCCACCTTGAGCGGAACGAACACCCCGTGGTCATAGCCGCGCTGCGGGTCCGGGGCGGCCGCGAAGCCTGCCTCGCGCAGGAGCTGGCTGGCGCGGGCGGCCAGGGCAGGCGATCCGGGCGCGTCGAACCGCAGTTCGTAGGTGTGCTGCGGGAAGCCGTAGTAGTCGAACAGCAGCGGCGGCTGCTCGGCGCCGGTGAAGGCGAAGCCCTCGGTTTCCCAGTGTCCCGAGACCACCAGGATGGCCTTGGGTGCCTCTGGCAGGCGCGCGGGAAGGCCTTGCAGGAACGCGGCCATGGAGGCCCAGTTGCCCTGCGGGTCGGGCATGAAGAAGCAGGGGCCGCCGCCGTGAGGGATGAAGAAGGTGGGTTGGCGGGTCATGGATCGCGTTCCTTTCAGAGCGGAAGCCTCAGCGCCGGGTCGGCACGAGCGCGTGGGCGCCGTCGCCGATCAGGGCCAGGACGAGGAGGGCAATGGACCAGAAGGCGGGATATTCCCAGCCGCCGCCCTTGCCATCGAAGAAGAAGCCGTTGGCTCCATGCACCATGACGATGGTGCCGAGCAGCAGCGGGATCAAGGCCAGCGCCACGGCGCGGGCGTAGATGCCCAGGATCAGCGCCAGGCCGCCGAGCAGTTCCGCCGCCATGGTCACATAGGCAAGCGCCGGCGGCAGGCCGAGGCTGCCGAAGAAGCCGGCCGCGCCGGCCGGGGTGAAGACGAACATCTTGAGCGAGAAGTGCGCCAGGAACAGCACGCCGAGCGCGACGCGCAGGATGAACGCGCCGTAGGGGCTGGTGGAAGGGGTAGATGTCATGGGGGGCTTCCTTTCGAAGACTCCTCTAGACCTTCGCCCCGCTGGTGATAATCATGCCATGCGTTGAATGACTTTCTACCAGGGGTGTTGAATGGACCGGCTGAAAGGCATCGAAGTCTTCGTGAAGGCGATCCGGCTCGGCGGCCTCTCGGCGGCGGCGCGGGACCTTTCGATGTCGCCGGCGATGGCGGCCAAGCACCTCAATGCGCTGGAGCAGCGCCTGGGCGCGACCTTGGTGAACCGCACCACGCGGCGGCTGGCGCTGACCGAAGTGGGCGCGGCCTATCTCGACAAGGCGGAGCGCGTCCTGGCCGAACTGGAGGATGCCGATGCCGAGGCGATGGCCCAGTCCGCCGCAGTGGAGGGCCTGCTGCGCGTCTCCGGCCCGGCGGCTTTCGGCAGCGCCTACCTGGCGTGCCTCGTAACGGAATTTCACGCGCTCTACCCGGCCGTCACGGTCGAGCTTGGCCTCAACGACCGGGTGGTGGACCTGCTCGAAGAGCGCTGGGACGTTGCCGTGCGCATCGGCCGACTGGCGGACAGCAACCTGGTGGCGCGCAAGCTGGCGCCGGTGCGCATGGCGATCTGCGCTGCGCCCGCCTACCTCGCACGGCACGGCAGGCCGCAGTCCGTCGAGGATCTCGCAGGGCATGAGTGCCTCGGCTACACCCTGGGCAACGAGACCGGCGCCACGCGCTGGGGCTTCGGCCGCGACGGCAGCCGCGCGGTCGCGGTGCGCGGCAGTCTGCACGCCAACAACGGGCAGGTTCTGGCCCAGGCGGCGGAGGCGGGCATGGGGCTCGTCTACGGCCCGCGCTTCTTCGTGGACCGCGCCATCGCCGCAGGGAGGCTGGTGGAACTGGACCTGGGCGCCGAACTGCTCGACCTCGGCGCGGTCCACGCCGTCACGCACCGCACCCGGCGGCCGGCGGCGAAGACGAGGGCCTGGATCGACTTCCTGGTCGAACGCCTGCCGCCGATGGCGCGGGACTGGTAGGCCGTCCCCGGTAGCGGGGAATCAGAAGTCGATGGCGATGCCGTTGCGCACCCAGTCGCCGTAGCGGGTGGGCGAAATCCCGTCGGGGTCCTGCTCCTCCTGCGCGGCCCCTGCCGTTTCTGCGGCCGGCGGGGAGGGCTGGGGCGCGGGGTCGTTCGTCCAGTGGGTGGGCTTGGTGAAGCCTTCGGGACGTTGGGTGGCGCGCTGTGTCATTCAGCCCATGTGGTGGAGGTAGCGTCAAAACGCAATCCGCTATAGGGGCAGGCGATGGACATTCCCGGCCTTCCGGCGCGCCGTGCCGCGCTCAACCTTATCGATGCCGTGCTGCGGCGGGGCGAAACGCTCGACCAGGCGGGCGGCTCCGCGCTGGCCCGTGTCAGCGGCGATGCCGACCGGGCGCTGGCCCGCGCCATTGCCGGCGAAGTGCTGCGCTGGCGCACCGACCTCGACGAACTGATCGACAGCGCCACGCGTCTGCCGCTCGCCCCCGATGCCAAGGCGCGCGCCGTGCTGCAGATCATGCTGGCGCAAGTCCTGCGGCTGGAAACGCCTGCTCACGCGGTGATCGCCACCGGCCTGCCGCTGCTGATGGGCGGCCCGCGCCGGCTGGCGCATGGCGTGTTCTCCACCCTGACCAAGAACAGCGTCACGCTTCCCGACGTGCCGACCCTGCCCGAGGACGTGGCCGGGCGCTGGGGCGTGCGCGCCGAGGCGATTGCTGCCGGTCTGGCCGAGCCGCCGCCGCTCGATCTGGCGCTGCGCTATCCCGGGCAGACCGCCGAATGGGCCGAGCGCCTTGGCGGCACTTCCCTGATGGCCGGCCATGTTCGTCTGGCACGCGGCACCGCGGTCGAGCATCTCGAAGGCTTCCGCGACGGCGCCTGGTGGGTGCAGGACCTTGCCGCCAGCCTGCCCGCGCGGCTGCTCGGCGCGGGTGAGGGGCGCAAGGCGCTCGATCTCTGCGCTGCGCCGGGCGGCAAGACGCTGCAACTGGCGGCGGCGGGCTGGCAGGTCACCGCGATCGACAATTCCAAGCGCCGCCTCGAACGCCTGCGCGACAACCTCAAGCGCATCGGCCTGGAGGCCGAAGTGGTGCAGGCCGATGTCCTGACCTGGGAGCCCGAGCAAAAGTTCGACGCGATCCTGCTCGACGCCCCTTGCACTGCCACCGGCACGGCCCGCCGCCATCCCGACGTGCTCCACCGCATCGCCGGGCGCCAGATCGAGGACATGACCGCGATCCAGGAAAAGATGCTGGAACGCGCTGCGGGCTGGCTCAAGCCGGGCGGGCGGCTGGTCTATGCGGTCTGCTCGATGGAACCGGAAGAGGGCGAGGAACAGGCGGACAAGGTCTCGCTGACGCCGGTTCCGGTCACGGCATCGGAATTGCCGCAAGGGCTTTCTCCCACGGCCGAGGGCTGGGCGCGGACCGATCCGGGGATGCTGGCCGATGTCGGCGGGCTGGACGGGTTCTTTATCGGAAGGTGGCAGAAGTAAGGGGAAGTTCTGGGGGATCATCCCCCAGGCCCTCGAAATGTTAGCGTGGCGCGCTGCCTGGCGATCGAGCGCTCCTGGCGGCGCAGCCATTAAGCCTACCGACGCGGCCATGGGCGCACGACGAATACGTGGTGCGTGACCTCGACATTATTGGGGTGCAGGAGCGATGGCCCCTGCTTCTCAGGCTGCGACGGCGCGCCGACGACGCCAGAACACCAGCGCACCGAGGCCCATCGCGAAGAGGCCGATCATGCCCGGCTCCGGCACATCGGTGCTGCCGCCCGAGCTGCTGCCGCCACCCGAGCTGGTCGAGCTGCCCGGATCGCCCGGCGTGTAGCCGCCGGTATAAGTGCCGACATGCATCTCGCCGTTCTGGACGAGATTGCCGAACACGGCCGAACCCTGGATGTAGTTCGACGTGGTGGCATTGGCGCCCGGCGCCAGCACCGAGCCGCCCCAGGCGGTGGTGAGCGCGAGGTTTTCCGCCTCGTAGAAGTTCCAGACGACGTGCTCGCCCAGGTTGGCGGTACCGCCGAGGAAGTTGTCGTCCAGCTTGATCGAGGTGCCTGAGACGTTGACGATCGCGGTGTCCGCGCCGTTCAGGTTGAACTTGATCTCGCCGATCTTGTCGAGGTCGGCGGCGGAGATGTTGAACACGGCCACGCCGCCCGCACCCGGCTGGGCATTGAAAGTGCCGGTGTTGCCGCTGATCGAGAGCTGGCTGTTGGCCGTCTCGGTGCTCATCGAATGGCTCAGGCCCTCCATCGAGGTGCCGATGAGGCTCTTCTGCTGCGTGAGGTTCTGGGCGAACTGCGGATCGCTGGAGGCCAGGCCCGAAGTGACGGTGTTGTTGTTGACGTTGGTGTTGCTGATCGTGCCGCCCACCAGCACCGTCTGCGCCGCGCCGTTGAGGTTGAGGCCGCTGTTGACGTTGCCGCCGACGATCGCGCCCGAACCGTTGTTGAGGTTCTTGTAGCCGCCATTGACGTCGCCCACCACGGTCAGCCCCGGCGTTCCGGTGCTGGAGGCGGGAAGGGCGGTGATCTGGTAGTTCGAGGCATTGCCTTCGAGATTGCCGCCGACGAACGTGCGACCCTCGACTTCGGAGGACGAGGTGAGGTCGCCCAGCACCACCAGGTTCCAGGTCTTCAGCACGTCGATCCCGGCGATCATGCCCGAGGATGCGAGCACGGGGCTGGCCGCGAAGGCGACGGCGGCAACAGCGACGGAAAGCGACAGCTTGCGGAGACGGGACATGATGGGACTCGCCAATGGAACGGATCGATAGGCGAGCTAAGTACTTGTCCGGGAAGGTTTGGATATGGTTCGTTTCGCCGTGTCTCATGGTGAGACACGGCGAAAGCGAATGCCTTACGCGAAGTGGGTAGAGCCACCCAGTTCGTCATTGCGAGGAGGCGAAGCCGACGAAGCAATCCAGAGCGGCACGGAACTGCCCCTGGATTGCTTCGCTACGCGCGCAATGACGAAGGACGGGATGGCTTCCGCCACGTCCGTCGCCACACAGTCCGAAGCCCCGAAGAGCAGGCGCTTCAGCCCTTGACCTTGTTCTGGAAGCTCTTGCGCAGCTTCATCAGCTTGGGCGGGATGATCGCGAGGCAATAGGGATTCCGCTGGCCTTCGCCGTCCCAGTATTCCTGGTGATAGTCCTCTGCGGGATACCACGCCTCGTTCTGCCTGCCCTCGGCAAAGCCCTCGATCGTGGTGACGACCTTGCCGGCGTTGTCCTGGTTCGAACGGGCGAGCGCGGCCTCGGCCTCGGCGGCCTGGGCATCGTCGAGCGGGAAGATCGCCGAACGGTACTGCGTGCCCACATCGTTGCCCTGGCGGTTGAGCTGCGTCGGGTCATGGGTGCCCATGAACACGTCGAGCAGGTCGCCATAGGACAGCACGGAAGGGTCGTAGTTCACCTTGATCGCCTCGGCATGGCCGGTGTCGCCGCCGCAGACCTGCTTGTAGGTCGGGTTGGCCACGGTGCCGCCGATATAACCGCTTTCCACGGAGTCCACGCCGATGACGTCGCGGAACACCGCTTCGGTGCACCAGAAGCACCCGCCTGCAACGATTGCCGTTTCCATTGTCTTGAATGTCCTCATGAGGGGGAATTTGTCGCTAGATAGGTACACTGGGACGGCTTGTCATTGGGGCGTCGGAAACTAGGTTCAGGACTGACCAGCTTCCACGGGAGAATCGCATGCGCCGCGCCCTCATCGCCCTTTCGTCCCTTCTCGGCGTCATCGCCATGCCCGGCGCCGCCACCGCTGCCGACGAAACCACCGAGGCGGAATCCTGCAAGGGCTGCGAGGCGCTGCTCGAACTCGCCGCCTCCAATCCTTCGCGCAAGGAAGACCGCGCGCGTGACAAGTATCGTCACCCGGTGGAAACGCTCAGCTTCTTCCGCGTCGCGCCGACCATGAAAGTGGGCGAATATGCGCCGGGCGGCGAATGGTACTCGCGCCTGCTCGGGCTCTACCTCGGCCAGCAGGGGCACCTCGTCGGCCTCTACTTCAACCCCGAGGCCCCGGCCTTCAAGCCCGAGACCCGGGAGGGCATCCGCAAGGGCGCCGCGAACTACCCGGCAGACGTGGCCAAGTTCACCGGCATGCCGGCCGACAAGTTCGCCGCCTACACGCTCGGCGCCATCCCCCAGGGCGAGAAGGGCACTTTCGACGTCATCGTCGTCCCGCGCATGATGCACAACCTGCTGCGCTGGAACATCGCCGGCAGCGAATTCGCGGCCATGCGCGACCTGCTCAAGCCCGGCGGCCTGATCGGCATCGAGCAGCACCGCGCCCGCCCGGACGCCCCGGCCGACTATGCCGACGGTTCCAAGGGCTACTTGCGCGAGGCCGACGTGATCCGCTTCATGAAGGACAACGGCTTCGATCTCGTCGCCCAGTCCGAGATCAGCGCCAATCCCAAGGACACCGCGAACTGGCCGGACGGCGTCTGGACCCTGCCGCCCAGCCTGGCGCTGAAGGACAAGGACCGCGACAAGTACCTCGCCATCGGCGAGAGCGACCGGATGACCCTTCTGTTCCGCAAGCGGGACTGATAGAGGCCCCCTCCATGACCGAAATCACCGTCGCCGCGCTTCAGCTCGCGCTCAATTCCGCGGACGAGGGCGAGAATATCGCCGCCGTCTCCGCGCTCGTCGAGGAAGCCGTCGCCAGGGGCGCGCAGATCGTGCTGCCGCCCGAGCTGTTCTCCGGCCCCTACTTCTGCAAGGTCGAGGAAGAGGAACTCTTTGCGCTCGCCCGCCCGACCGCCGAGCATCCTTCGGTGATCGCGATGAAGGCACTGGCGGCGAAGCTGAAAGTGGTGATCCCCACCAGCTATTTCGAACGCGACGGCCACCACTACTACAACACGCTGGCGATGATCGGCGCCGATGGCGAGATCATCGGCACTTACCGGAAAAGCCACATTCCCGACGGCCCCGGCTACGAGGAAAAGTACTACTTCCGCCCCGGCAACGACGGGTTCAAGGTATGGGACGTACTCGGCACCAAGGTCGGCGTCGGCGTCTGCTGGGACCAGTGGTATCCCGAATGCGCGCGCGTGATGGCGCTGATGGGCGCGGAACTGCTGTTCTACCCCACCGCGATCGGCTCGGAGCCTTATGACGCGACGCTGGACACCAGCCGCATGTGGCGCCGGGCGATGGTGGGCCACTCGGTGTCCAACTGCATGCCGGTGATCGCCGCCAACCGCATCGGCGTCGAAACCGAATGCGGCACCGAGCAAACCTTCTACGGTCACTCGTTCATCACGGACGAATGGGGCGATTACGTCGCGGAATTCGGCAAGGAGGAAAGCGGCGTGCTGGTCTCCACGATCGACCTTGCCCGCGCCGCAAAGCACCGTGCCGGCATGGGCTTCTTCCGCGATCGCCGTCCGCAACTCTACACGCGCATTGCGCAGGATATCTGATACACCCTCGACAGTTACGACATCATCGGGGGACATCGGCCTTGGCCAAGCACCAGTATCTCGTCGCGCTCGGCTCGAACATGCGCCATCCGCGCCACGGCGGCCCCCGTCAGGTGCTCGCCGCGGCGCTGGCCGCGCTCGATAGCGGCAAGTATGAGGTGCTGGCTGCCTCGCCCATCATCGAGAGCGCGCCGCTCGGCCCCTCGCGCCGCCGCTATGCCAATGGCGTGGCGCTGGTGCGCAGCAAGCGCGAACCCGACGAGATGCTGCACAAACTGCACAAGCTGGAAAACAAGTTCGGCCGCCGCCGCATGGGCCAGGCCTGGGGCTCGCGGGTGCTGGACCTCGACCTCGTGCTCTGGAGCGGCGGTCCCTGGGCGGGCGGCGAGGGCGAGAAAAGCCTGATTCTGCCGCACCCTGCCTTCCGCAGCCGCGATTTCGTGCTCGGCCCGGCGCGGCGGATTGCGGGGCCCTGGCGCGATCCTTTGACGGGTCTCACCATTAATCAGCTTCATGCCCGCTTGACCAAGCCTCGCCCTGCCCTTAGGTGACCCCTTCCGCAGCCGCTTCGCCGGCCGCGCCCGGCAACGGGGGCCCTTAGCTCAGTCGGTAGAGCAACTGACTTTTAATCAGTAGGTCGCTGGTTCGAACCCAGCAGGGCTCACCACCGTTTTTGCCGCTTTCCGGACATTCCGGCGGCTTTCCAGGTCGCTGCTCTTCGCCTCGGTGCTGCCTTGCGGCGCCCCTGCGATCGAGCGCGATATATCGTTCTTTTTCGGAACTCTCCGGCATTTGTGCGTTAGATTTATAACGGCCAGAAAAGGAGAGAGCGATGTCGATCGGCGTGGAACAGAAGAGGCTGCATCAGGACCTCAAGAACGTGGGGCTTCGTGCGCAGGCGACGGCGGCGGGGCTGGTGCAGCTTTGCAAGGAGCTGCAGGCCGTGGGCGTGCTGGGCGATGCCGCCGTCAGCCGCGTCAAGGAAGCGATCGCCAACGAGATCGCTCTCACCGCGCCGCGGCCGATACTGCGAGAGGATTTTCGCCGGGATGTCTGCGCGCGTCTGGACGCGATTTTCTCCGGCGCGGAGAAGCTCGGTCCCGCCGAGGAAATGCCCTTCGCGCAGCAGCAGATGGAGTAACGGCCCGATCTGGGTGGCCCCAGACAAGCAGAGGTCTCCCGCGCATTCGGGGAGACTTTGCGGCAGTGCGATCTCGCAACTGCGAGATTTATTTTTGCGCGCAGGAACAAAGACATCGCCAATGACTTAAGTCACTGCCGGGCGCAGTTGCGAACCCTATCCCGCACCCACGGGATGCGCGCGCGGCAATTTAGGAACGCTTCCCGTCGGTCGCCATCGTGCACTTTCGGAATGCATTTCGGACTGGACCCAATCCTTCGGGCCCCGCGGATTTTCCGTGGGGCCTTTCTTTTTGCCCGAGGTCACCGAGATCAGAGCGCCGGGATCAGAGCGCCCGGGAGCGCCGGGATCAGAGTGCGGTGGGGCGCTTGCCTTCGGGATTGCCGAGGTGTTCGATCTGCGCTTCGGTCAGGTTTTCGCTGAAGGCGGGCGAGAGCTTGCGCTCCAGGCGGCGGCACATGTCCGAATGGGCGATCAATGCGCGGGCCGTCTCGCGCAGGGTGGCATAGTCCAGCGGCGCTTCGCCGGAGATCCATTCGCGCACGTCGCGTTCGGCGATGCCGAGGTGCCGGGCCAGCGCGCGCTGGCCGCCAAGGGCGTCGACGGCCTGTGAGAAGATGGCGAGTTGGATATCGGAGGCTTGCGGCATGTGGGGAGGCATGGGCGTAATCGGCGCCGCGCGCAAGCGGCGCCGGGCCGGTCAGGCCTCGCTACCGACAGGTTTCGTACCGGCCCCGGAATTCCCGGGCTCTCCGGAGGCTGCGCCGGTGCCCGCGGTGAGCGTGGTGCCGATCGTGGCGCCGACGATCGCGGCAATGCCCAGCCACTTGGCCAGGGGCAGCACTTCGCCCAGCAGCAGGGCGCCGGTCAGCGCGCCTACGGCCGGTTCGCCGCTGGTGAGGATGCCGAAGCTCTTGGTCGGCAGGCGGCGCAGCGCGAACATCTCCAGGGAATAGGGGATGGCGCTGGAGAAGATCGCCACGACCAGCGCTATGGCCAGGACATGCGGCTGGATCATGGCCATGCCGGCCTGGGCGATGCCGAAAGGCAGGGCGACGAGCGCGGCCACGGTCATGCCGTAAGCGGGCGCGGCGGCGCCCAGGGCCTCGCCCGCGCGCTTGCCCATGAGGATGTAGGCCCCCCAGAACACCCCGGCGGCCAGAGCGAGCAGCACGCCTGCAGGGTCGAGGGCATGGTCGATGGCCCGGGGGGCGGCGGCGGCCTCTGGCGAGGCGGAGATCGGCACCAGCAGCGCCAGGCCCGCGATGGCCAGCCCGATCCAGGCGAGGTCGATGCGGCGGCGCGAGGAGAACGTTGCCACGGCCAGCGGGCCGGTGAATTCGGTGGCGAGGGCGATGCCGAGCGGGATGCGCTGGATCGCGAAGTAGAACAGCATGTTCATGCAGCCCAGCGCCAATCCATAGGGCAGGGCGGCGCGGAGCATCTGCCGGTCCAGCGGTTTTCGCCAGACGCGGAACACGCCGCAGAGGATGGCCGCCGCCAGCGCCAGGCGCAGCGCCGTCGTGCCGGCCGGGCCGGTCACCGGGAAGAGCGACTTGGCCACCGAGGCGCCCCAGCAGATCGAGACCATGGCCGTCGCCACCGCGGCAAGCGGCGCGAAGTCATTGGAGGAGGAACGCGTTGCTATGCGGCGAATGACCATGGAACCCTCGGCTGGAATCGGCGATGCTTTTATCCGGGGACGGCGATAAAAGCGGTCTATGATTGCCGCGCGGCGATAATATTTATCGGAGATCAGCCTCATGCCCGATGCGTTCGACTTGCGCATCCTTACCGAGCTTCAGCGCGACGCGCGGATTTCCATGCCGGACCTCTCCGAGGCGGTCGGGCTTTCCGCTCCCGCCTGCTATCGCCGCGTCAGGACGCTGCGCGAGCAAGGCGCGATCGAGCGGGAAATGGCGCTGGTCTCGCCCCGGACGATGGGCTGGCTGGTGACGATGATCGTGCTGGTCTCTCTGGAGACCGACAAGGGCCGCGTGGTGGACGACCTGGTCGCCCGGCTTCGGCAGACCCGCGAGGTGATCGATGTCTGGTACGTCACCGGCGACCACGACCTGGTGCTGCAGGTGGCGGCGCAGGACATGGCGCATTACGATGCCTTCTCGCGCCGGGTGCTTCACGGCGAGGAACACGTCCGCGCGTTCAAGACGCTGGTGGTGATGCAGCATGCGAAACGCGCGGCGGCATTGCCGGCGGCCTAGGTCGGAACCGGCCGGCGAGGCATGAGGGTCGCTGCCCGCTTTCGCAGCAGGCTGCCGGCAGCGATTGACGCGCCGGGGATTTGTCCCAAGGGTTCGCGAATTGGTTGGAGAGACTCGAGAATGAAATCCGTAAAGCTGGCCTGCGTCTTCCTGATCGCTCCGCTTGGCCTGTTCCCCGTTGCCGCGAACGCCAGTTTCTACACCGGCGACGACCTCTATGCGGCCTGCATGACCGAGCGCGGCAGCAATACCTATGTCGAGAAGAGCTACGAATGCATCGCCTATATCACCGGCGCCGTCGATGCCTTCAACACCACGCGCAAGACCAACAAGCTCGACAGCTGCCTGCCGGCGGACGTGACCATCGGCCAGCTGAAGGAAGTCACCATGGACTACCTGGCGCGCAACCCGAACGACCGGAAGGGCTCGGCCTCGGAGCAGGTCTTCAAGGCCACCCGCAAGGCCTGGCCCTGCGCCTCGTCAACGAAAAGCACGCCCCAGAAGAGCACTGGAAAGAAGAGCACGGGCAAGAAGAGCACGGGCAAGAAGACGACTACGAAGAAGAACCGCTAGGGGGCTTCTACTCCGACTCCAGCCGCTCGCGGTTGCGGCGGTGGAAGATGCGTTCGTGGAAGTACCACTGGTAGGGGTAGCGTTCGAGCAGGCGGTAGACGATCTCGGTGAAGACCAGCGTCACCGGGATCACCACGGAGAGGAACAGGGCCAGCGACAGTGCCCAGTGGGCGCTGAACAGGCCGAGGCGCACGAAAAGCAGGCGCGTCGTCAGGTACGTGTAGGGGTGAGCCAGGTAGAGGCTGTAGCTGACGGTGCCGAGGTAGAACGCCGAGGGCCGGTCGAGCAGGCGGCCGGTCACGCTGCCCGGGGCGATGGCCATGTAGAAATAGGCCGAAGTGAAGAACAGCATCGCGTAGTTACGCGGGTCGCCCATGTTCTTCAGCATGAAATCGTAGTGCTGGATCGAACCGAAATAGAGGCACCCGGCGAACGCCAGGGCCTCCAGCGCCGGGCGCCAGGCGGGGGGCGGGCGCAGGCCCCGCTCGTCGAGCAGTCTCGCGCCCATTCCGGTGAGGAAGAAGGCCATGGCCGGGAAACGGTAGACGAGGCCGGCCGCGGTCAGGGCCAGGAGCACGGTCAGCACACGGTCCCCGCGGCGCAGCGCGGTGTGCACCGTCAGGCAGGCCATCGCGTAGAACAGCACTTCGTAGCTGAGGCTCCAGGCATTGGGCGTGAGCTGCTCGGTATGGGTGAGCAGGTTGACCAGCAGCAGCGCCGGCACGATCGATTCCAGCGTGTTCAGTTCGGGCATGGTGCCCGTCGCCGCGTTCACCGCGATGAACAGCAGCGAGAAGGCCAGGAACAGCGGATAGAGGCGGAAGAATCGCCGCAGCGCGAATTCGCGCGCGGAATAGCGCATGACGCTGGGCAGGATCACGTAGCCGCTGATGACGAAGAACAGCCAGACGCCCCAGCGGCCGAAGTTCCACGGTGCCTCGGTAACGGCCAGGTAGGCGGCGTCGTGCGGGTAGATGTTCTCGCCCAGGCCGCCCAGGACATGGGCAAGGAAGACCATCATCGCCGCGACGCCGCGCAGGCCGTGGACGGTGGGGTTGAAGCCTGCGCCGGATCGGGACGCCCTGCCGTCACCCGTCCTTGCGGCATCGGCCGCAGGCGCGGGCGACCCGCCCGGCTCGCGCTCGAGCGGGAGGGCAGTGGCGCAGCTCCGGGTCACAAGGATGTCATGCCGTGCGCGACCCGCCTGTGTGATTGTGCGCCTGGCCGTGAGCGTGGAGGGCGGCGCGCGAGCGCTTGGTCTTGCGCGGGACGCCGGCGGCCGTCGCGCCCCTGATACCGGGTTCCAGCATCGGCGCGGCGGGACTGGGCAGGCTGTAGCCGAAGCGGCGCAAGTCGTAGCCGGTCATGCGCTGAAGCTGCTGGTTGCTTTCCGCATAGCGCTCTCCGACCGACTGCTCGATCTGGCGCATCAGGCGGCGGCGGAGCGGCTTGTCGAACATGGCGGTGAAGGCGAAGATCGGGCGGAGCTTGCGGTAGTAGCGGTCGAACGGGGGGAACACCACCGGCGCCTGGGGCGAAAGCTGGTTCCGGTTGAACAGGGCGTTGAGCGGACGGCGCAGGGCCTGCATGAGGATCGGCATGCCCTCGTTGGCGGGGGCGCCGAAGATGTCGTGCGGGATCAGCGAGGCGTCGTGCTCGCAGAACTGCGAGATCTCGCGCGCGACGCGCGACGCGTCGTTGCGCAGGGCCTCGTAAGGCAGCACCAGCACGTTTTCGGGGCCGAAAAGCTGGCGATAATATTCGATGCACTGGACATAGGCGAAGGAGCGGAAGTCGAAGTCCGGCTTGCGCGAGAGGGTCCATTGCAGCGGGGTGGTCAGCCGGCGGAACGAGAGCGAGCCGCCGTCGCTGATATATTGCAGGTAGTACGAGAAGATCATCGAGCGCTGCTCGCGCACGAAGACCAGGATCCGGGCGTTGGGCAGGCAGTTCTTGATGCGGTCGGCGATCAGCTTGGCGTCGTATCCGCCCGAGGCGGGATAGCCGGACAGCCGCTCGTGCGAGACCACCAGGGTATTGCCCCGCGCCTGCGCCTCGCGGCTGCGGCGGCGATAGCTCTCGATCCGGTGGGGAGAGAGGTCGTCGAAGGCGCCCTGTTTCACGAAGTCCAGCTGGATGTGATAGCGATCGTTCTCCAGCCGCTCGAAGCCGAGTTCGCGCCGCGAGAACAGGGCGTTCTGGAGCAGCGTTGAGGCAGTCTTGTGGAATCCGATATGGACAAGTGGTCTTGTACCCGGCTCCTTCACGTCGCGCTCCCTGGCTCCTCCGCGCGTGCATGCCGGGGAAGGTCAGGCCGCGAGGACATCGTTTGTCACGTTCAGGACAACACCTTGAACACAAACGAGAGACCATGACGGGGCGGGTCGGGTCAATTGCCATGAATCGCCCGGATGGTCCTCCGAAAGTCTAGGGTGGATCGATATATACAGCCGGTTCCGGCGCGTTTCCGCGCCCGAGCCGCGCCCCTGCGATGCGGGATCGCCGGTTTCCTGCGAGGGGTTAATCCCTTGGGTCGCGGTGCGGCCCCAATGACCGGGCGCGCTATGCTTCCGGGTGATTGTCGGCCCGCCCGGCGATGCCCAACCTTGCGGCGGAACCCGTCGCAACAGGAAGCCGCTCTTGAACCCTACCGATCCCGCACTCGCTGCCGCCAATGTCACCGGACCTGTCCTCGTCACAGGCGTGGCCGGCTTCATCGGCCATGCCGTGGCGCACCGCCTGCTCGACCGGGGCGAGCAGGTGATCGGGCTCGACGTGGTCAACGACTACTACGACCCCGCGCTCAAGCATGCGCGCCTCGCCACGTTCGAGGGCCTGCCCGAGTTCGAGTTCCACCGCCTGGACGTGGCCGATGCCGCCGCCGTGGCCGCGCTGGTCCGCAGCCGGGGCGTGCGCCGGGTGGTCCATCTCGCCGCGCAGGCCGGGGTGCGCTACAGCATCGAGAACCCCTTCGCCTATGAGCGCTCCAACCTGGCCGGCCATCTCGCCGTGCTGGAGGCCTGCCGCCATGCGGAAGGCTTCGAGCATCTGGTCTATGCCTCCTCCAGCTCGGTCTACGGCGAGCGGCCGCTGGCCGGGCCGGACGGCCGGGCCTGTCAGGAAGGGGGGGCAGGCGGCTTCTCCGAGGACGATCCGGCCACGGAGCCGGTCTCGCTCTATGCCGCTACCAAGCGGTCCTGCGAGCTGATGAGCCAGTCCTACGCCAGCCTTTACGGGCTGCCGCAGACCGGGCTGCGTTTCTTCACGGTCTATGGACCCTGGGGCCGCCCCGACATGGCCTACTTCGGCTTCACGCGGAAGATCTTCGCCGGAGAGCCGATCGAGGTCTATGGCGAGGGCCGGATGGCGCGGGACTTCACGTATATCGACGACATCGTCGACGGTGTGCTGGGCGCGCTCGACAATGTGCCGGGCGCCGGCGGCGCGAAAGCGCGGGCGCACCGTGTTCTCAACATCGGCGACAGTCGCCCGGTGGGGCTGATGGACATGATCGAGGCGCTGGAAACGGCGCTCGGCCGCAAGGCGCAGAAGATCATGCGGCCGATGCAGCCGGGGGACGTCACCGCCACATATGCCGACGTGAGCAAGCTGCAGGCGATCTGCGGCTACCACCCGCGCGTCATGCTGGAAGAAGGGCTGCAACGCTTCGCCGACTGGTATCGCCAGTTCTACGACGTGGAATCGCTGCAGTCTCAGGAGGCGGAGTGACCGATATTCCGCGCAAACGCCGGCCCGTGGACAGGCCCCCACTGGACAGGTCGGCGCTGGCGCGCGAGGCGGCGACGCTGGCGCGCTTCGTGCTGGTGGGGCTGGCCAATACGGCGATCGGCTACGGCCTGATCCTGGGCTGGCTGCGGGCGGGGCTGGGCGACTATGCGGCCAATCTGGCGGGCTTCGCGATGGGCCTGCCGATCTCCTACGCCCTTCACCGGCACCTCACCTTCCGCGCCCGCCACCGCGCCTCCACGGCCGAGGCCCTGCGCTACGGCGCGGCGTTTCTGGTGTCCTATGCCGCGAACCTGGGCGTGATCGCGCTGGGCCGCGCGGCGGGCTTCGAGCGCAGCGCCCTGGTGCAGGGCCTGGCGATCTGCACTTATGCGGGTGTGCTCTTCGTGCTCACCCGCATCACTGTCTTTCGCGCGCAACCAGCGAGATCACTTCGGGAAAGTTGATCTTCTGCTCGACGATCGGCCGGGTGCCCGGCTTGGCCTGGAGGAACAGGCGGCCGACATATTCGCCCAGGATGCCCATGAAGACCGCGTTGATCGAGATCGACATGAGCAGCAGGATCGTGGTCGTGGCGAAACCGGCGGGCCAGGCCTGGCCCAGGAACACCCGCCCGACGAGGTAGATGAAGGTCAGCACCATGCTGAGCACGCCGATCACGATCCCCGAGATCGAGGCGATCCGCAGCGGCATCAGCGAGTGGTTGAGCACCCCGTCCACCGCCAGCGAGATCATCGACTTGAGCGGGAACTTGCTCTCTCCGGCGATACGGTCGCCGCGGTCGTATTCGAGGCCCACCTGGGAGAAGCCCATCGCGCTGATCAACCCGCGCAGATAGGGCGAGGCGTCCTCCACCTTGTTCAGTTCCACCAGGATGCGGCGGTCGACCAGGCGGAATTCCCCGGCGTTGACGGGAAGGTCGTCGTCGCTGGTCCAGGAAATGAAGCGGTAGAAGGCGCGGCGCAGCGTCGCGATGACGAAGCCGTCCTTGAGCGAGCGGCGGATGCCGTAGACCACCTGGTGGCCCACGCGCCACAGCCCCAGCATCTCGGGGATCAGTTCGGGCGGATCCTGGAGGTCGCAATCGAGCTGGATCGAACAGGCGCCGGTGGCGGCCTTGTAGGCGCAGAGCAGCGAGCGCTGGTAGCCGTAGTTGCGCGAGAAACGGATGACCTTCAGCGCCGGGTCCTTGCGGGCAAGGTCTTCCAGCAGCTCGAAAGTGCGATCGGTGGAATGGTTGTCCGTGACGATGATCTCGTAGGCGTATTCGGGCAGCTTCTCGAAGACGCGCACGATCGCCTCGTAGCAGCGCACGACGTTGAGTTCCTCGTTGAAGGCGGGAACGAGGATGGAAACCAGGGTCTTCGGCTCGGCGTTCACGGATCTATCCTGCTTTCGTGCACATGAGTTGCTCGCCCGCGATGGTACGGGCGAGGCCTTCGTCGAGTTCGATGCGGCGGCGCCAGCCGAGCACGCCGGCGGCAAGGTCGGGGCTGGAGCAAAGCTCCACGGGCGCGTCCTCGGGCTCGGCCCGCGGCAGGAAGTTCTCCGGGCAGCCGGTCATGGCCTCGATCCGGCAGGCGACCTCCTCCATCGTCGGCGCGTCGCCCGAGCAGATGTTCACGCAGTCCGGGACATCCCGCCGCGTCGCTTGCCGGGCGATCTGCAGCAGCGCGTCGACCGCATCGTCGACATGGATCAGGTCGCGCCGGTCGGCCGGGCGGCGGATCGTCATCGGCTGGCGCGAGAGGCAGGCGTCGATCAGCGCGGGTATCAGGAAGCTGGGGGCCTGGCCCGGGCCGTAGCAGAGCGCCAGGCGCGCGGTGACGACCGGGAAGGGCAGGCGCGGGGCCAGCATGGCGATGGCCTCGGTGGTCGCCAGCATCCCCGCGCCATAAGGCGTGGAGGGCACCGCGCGGGCGTCTTCCCGGTAGGGCAGCGCGGCCCGGCCATATTCGGCGATGGTCCCTGCGCGCACGACCACTTCCGGGGGCCGGGGCAGCTCGGCCAGCGGCTGGAGCAAGTTGAGCGCGGGCTGGAGGTAGATGGCGTGGGAGGCGCGGGCCGCCGCGAAATCGGGCTGGGGCGGCAGGCGGGTCTCGGCCGCCAGGTGGAACACGCGCCGGGGCGCGATGCCGCGGATGCAGCGGCGGATCTCCAGCCGGTCCGACAAGTCGATGCGGTGGATCGTCAGGCGCTCGGCAAAGGGCGAGAGCCGCCCCAGCTCGGTGGAGGGGCGCACGATGGCATGGACGTCCCCGCCTTCATCGAGAAGGCGGCGGACGAGATGCGCGCCGATGAAGCCGCCGGCACCTGTGAGCAGCGTTACGCCTTCGGCCACTTGGCGACCCTTCTACAAGAATTGCGGCCTTCCACGACAATCCGGCCTTCCGCAAAAGATCCGGGCCGGAAATTACGCTCCGGCCCGGCTTGATCGGTTCAGCAGACGATCCTCGGCACGGGCAGGGGCACGAGGAAGCGGCCGCCGCGCTCGCGGAAGGCGGCCTGCTGCTCGAAGATCTCGTCGAAGAAATTCCAGGCGAGCACGAAGAGCACGTCCGGTTTCTCTTCCTCGATCGCCTCGACCGGGCGGATCGGAATGCGCGTGTTCGGCGAATAGAGACCGTGCTTCAGCGGATTCCGGTCTACCAGGAAGTCGAGGTAATCGGTGTCGATCCCGAAATGGGTGATGAGGGTGTTGCCGCGGGCCGAGGCGCCGTAGCCGGCGATCTTCAGGCCCTGGGCCTTCATCTCGTCGAGCATGGCGCGGATGTCCCGGCCCATGTCCTCCACTTCGAGCGCGAGCGCGTCATAAGTCTCCTGGACCAGCATGCCGCCAGCCAGTTCGTCGCGCAGCATCGTGCCGACCGACTGCGAGGGGCCGATCCCGGCCGCCTTGCGGTTCAGGAACACCCGCATCGAGCCGCCGTGAATGTCGGGCAGCGAGAGCGCGTCGGTCACTTCGAGGTCGAAGAAGGCGGCGAGCTTGACGATCGAGAGCAGGCTGAACTCGGAGACGTGCTCGTGGTAGATATTGTCGAATTCGGTGTGGTCGATGTACTCCTTGGCGCGGGGCACTTCGATCACGAACGTCCCGTCGTCCGCCAGCAGGATGCTGATGGCCGCCATGAAAGTGTGCAGGTCGCCGATGTGGTTGAAGGTGTTCGTGGTGACGATCACTTTCGCCGGGCCGCGCTGCGAGCGGACCAGTTCGGCGGAGGCGGGCGTGAAGTAGTCGATATATGTCTCGACCCCGCGCTCGGCGGCCATGGCGGCGATGTTCTCGGCCGGGTCGAAGCCCAGCGTCCGGCAGCCCAGCGCATTGCAGGCGGCCAGGAGCAGGCCGTCGTTGCTGCCGATGTCGACGATCAGCCCGTCACCCGCGCGCGCGGCCAGCACTTCGGCGAAGTCCGAGAAGTGCGTGTGCATGCGCGCGGCCCCCGAGGGGACATAGAGGTAGTGGCGGAAGAAATCGACCGGGATCTGGTCGGCGATCTCCACCAGCCCGCATTCCAGGCAGACCTGGGTGTTGAGCGGGAAGGCCGGCTGCTCCGCGCCCAGGTCTTCCGGGCGGATCAGCATCTGGCCGGGGGCATGGTCGCCCAGCGGCAGGAAGAGGTAGGGCGAAGGCGCCTTGCACGCGCGGCATTCGCTGAGCTTCGAGGCGGAATCGGCGGCATCGGCCGGCTTGGGAATGGACATTTCAAGCATTCGCCGCCTCCCGCGAGGACGTTGTCGTCAGGGAGCGAACGAAGCCTTCGAAGGTCTCGTGCATGAAGTCGATATGCGCTTCCGTCAGGCCGTGGTGGCAGGCGAGCAGGATRCCGCCCTTCATCACCGCATCGGCGACCGGGCAGCCTTCCGGCGGGGCCTTGAGCGTCACGTCCTTCATGGCCGGCTGGCGCAGGATGTTGCCGGTGAAGACCGGGCGGGTCTGGATGTCGCGCTCTTCCAGCCAGATCTGCATCTGGGTGCGGGTGAAGGGCGCGTCCTCGCGGATCGTCAGCGGGAAGGCGAGCCAGCCCGTGCGCGATTCCGGCAGCTGTTCGGGCAGGACGAACCAGTCCTCGTACTGCTTGAAGAACTGGTACTGCCGCTCGAAGTTGTGCTCACGCGCGGCGATGTTGTTGTCGAGCTTCTTGAGCTGGACGAGGCCGAAGGCGGCGCCCATTTCCGAAGGCTCGACATTGAAGCCCAGCTCGTCGAACAGGAACTTGGCGTCATAGTCGATACCGTCGAGCGCGACGTTGAAACGCTTCTCGATGCTTTCGGAATCGACGTAGAGCGAGCTGGTGCGGCCCCAGGAACGCAGCAGCAGCGCGCGGCGGGCGAGGTCCTCGTCCGAGACGCAGAGCATGCCGCCGTTACCCGCCGCATTGATGACGTGCGAGCCGTAGAAGCTGGTGGTGGAGATGTGCGAGCGGGTGCCGGTGCTGGTGCCGCGCAAGGTGGCGCCCAGAGTGTCGGCGCTGTCTTCCACGACCATCAGGCCATGCTTGTCGGCGATCTCGCGGATGCGGTCCCAGTCGGGCAGGTTGCCGATCAGCGAAGGGATCATCATCGCCCTGGTGTTCGGCCCGATCATCGCCTCGATCTTCTCGACGTCGATGTTGTAAGTGCCGACCGCCGAGTCGACGAAGGCCGGCACCAGGCGCGAGCGCACGATCGGCGCCACGGTGGTGGCGAACGTCAGCGCCGGGGTGATGACCTCGCTGCCTTCGGGCAGGTTCAGCAGCTCGATCGCGAGGTAGTTCGCCGAGGAGCCGGAATTGACCATGATGCCGTGGTCCTTGGCGAAGAGCGCCGAGACCTGCTCCTGCATGGCGCGCACTTTCGGACCCATCTGGGTGGAGGTGCGCAGCACTTCGAGGACGGCGGCGATTTCTTCCTCGCCGTGGACGGTCTGACCATAATTCACGCGCATATTGCTGTTTCCCCCTGGAGAGTTTCAGTGATCCCGGTCTCCGAGCCGGAGAGCTGATCGGAGTACCGGGCGATCTGCGCCTCGCTGAAGGCGCGCATGTCGGCGTTGCCGCGCGCGTAGGCGCGGTACCATTCGGCGCTCATCGTCACCGCTTTCTCGGTCGAGAGGCGCGGGCGCCAGCCGAGCCGGGCATGGGCCTTGCTGGAATCGAGCGTGAGCAGCCCCGCCTCGTGCGGGTCGTCGGGACGGCGCCCGAAGGCGATCTGCGCCACGCCCGGGCCCCAGGCCCGCTGGAAGTGGCGCGCGATTTCCTCGACGTCGATGAAGCCATCGGCGCTGGGGCCAAAGTTCCAGGCCTCGGCAAAGCGCGGCGCATCCTCTCCAAGAAGCCGCGCACCCAGCATCAGGTATCCCGCCAGCGGCTCCAGAACATGCTGCCAGGGGCGCACGCTGGCCGGGTTGCGGATGGTCACGGCGGTGCCGGCCATGGTGGCGCGCACGACGTCGGGCAGCAGGCGGTCGAGCGAGTTGTCGCCCCCGCCGATCACGTTGCCCGCACGCACGGTGGCCAGCTGGCAGCCGTCGGGACTGGAAAAGTACGACCGCCGGAACGCCGCGGCGACCAGCTCGGTGCAGCCTTTCGAGGCGCTGTAGGGATCCGCCCCGCCCAGCGCGTCGGTCTCGCGGTAGGGCCATTCCCACTCGCGGTTTTCATAGCACTTGTCGCTGGTGACCACGACCACGCCGCGCGCCGATGGCATGCGCCGCACCGCGTCGAGGACGACGGCGGTGCCGGTGACGTTGGTGGCGAAAGTCTCGACCGGATCGTCGTAGGACGGGCGCACCAGCGCCTGCGCGGCGAGGTGGAACACCAGGTCCGGCCGCAGGTCCGCACAGGCCGTATCGAAGGCGGCGGCGTCGCGGATGTCGGCAATGCGGTGGTCGACCAGCCCCCCCAGGTCGACCGAATGAAACATGTCAGGGCCTTGCGGGGGGCGGTGCAAGGCGACCCCGGTGACCTCTGCGCCCAGTTGCCTGAGCCAGAGGCATAACCAGCCACCCTTGAAGCCGGTGTGGCCGGTCACCAGAATCCGCTTGCCCCGATATGCCGAAACAAGCGCCTGATTCAGTGTGCCTTGTTCAGGCATGTTGCAACTTCGCGGGCAGGTCGGTGCTGAGCACCGGCTGGCCGTTTTCGAAATCCATCCAGGGCGGCATCGCCGAGGTACCCAGCTTGTCCAGCGTGTCGCGGTCGCGCACGGTGTCCATCGGGTGCCAGAAGCCCTTGTGCTTGTAGGCCATGAGCTGCCCGTCATGGGCCAGGCGCGTCAGCGGCGCCTGCTCCAGGGGTTCCTCGTCGCCGCTGAGATAGTCCAGCACGCCCGGTTCGAAGACGAAGAAGCCGCCGTTGATCCAGGTCTCGTACTTGACGACCTTCTCGGTGAATTCGACCACCTGGCCGCCGTTGCCGTCGCACTCACCCAGCTCCAGGTTGCCGAAGCGGGCGGGCGGCTGGACCGCGGTGACGGTGGCGAGCTTGCCGTGCGAGCGGTGGAACGCCAGCAGCGCGTCCAGGTCGACATTGCCGACGCCGTCCGAATAGGTGACCATGAAGGTCTCGTCGTCGAGCCAGGAGCGCAGGCGCTTCAGGCGTCCGCCGGTCATCGTGGCCAGGCCGGTGTCCACCACCGACACGCGCCAGTCGACCTTGGAAGTGGGGCGCAGGGCCATCTCGCCATTGCCGATGCCGACCGTGAAGTCGTTCGACATGAGGTGGAGGTCCTGGAAGAAGCTCTTGATCGCCATGGCCTTGTAACCGCAGGCGACGATGAAGTCGTTGTGGCCCCAGCGGTCGTAGATATCCATGACGTGAAGCATGATCGGGCGGCCCGCCACTTCCACCATGGGTTTGGGGACGCGGACCGTTTCTTCGGCAAGGCGGGACCCAAGGCCCCCGGCGAGCAGGACGACTTTCATAACCGCACCTCCGGTGTCGGAATTTTCTGGAGAATTTCTCCGGTCGATGAGGGAAGGTTAAGGGCAGAGCGGTCCGGCGGAGAAGTGTTCATCGGGGTTAGGCAGCTTTAGCCAGCAGGGGTGCCAAAGGGTTAACCCGTGCTCTGCAAATGGCCGAAGGAACCATTCGGGTAGGCTCCGCAGAGGGATCGGCCACGCCTTCTGCGCCGGGTTTCCGCGCGATCACTGCGAAGCCTCGTCCGGGTCCAGCGGGCGGCGGTAGAGCACCGGGCCGGTGCCGTTGCGGCGGCTGGCGAATTCCAGGTAGCCGTGGCTGCGCGCATAGTCCGCGAAAGCCTGCTCCAGCGGCTCTTCCCCGCCGATCAGGATGGCCGAGGGGTGATTGGCATCGAGCCAGGACACCAGCCGGGTGGGTGAGGTTGTCGTCCAGTAGGTGCGGTCCTGCGGCGGCATGTAGTCCGCCACGCGGTAGACGAACTGGCCGGCGGCGAACTCGCCCGGCAGCGAGAAGCCGCCCTCCAGCGCCAGCACCGGAGAGAGCGTCGCCACGCTGTCGCCCGAGGAGGCCCCGGCGCTGCGGGCGAGAGCGCGCATCTCGCGGTGGATCTTCACGCCTTCCCACGACGTCGGCCGGGCGAGGGAGATCAGGCCCGGCCCCAGCCTGGACCCCGCGCAGAGCAGCGCCACGAAAGCCAGCGAGAGCAGCACGGCGTCCGCCGCCAGCCGGTTTTCGCTGAGCGTGCGGGCGCGCAGCAGCACCACCAGCAGGATCAGGAAGGGGATCGGCGGCGCGAAATATTGCGGGAAGGACGGGCTGGGCACGAAGGCCACGACCACGCCCATCAGCGCCAGCACCGCGGCCAGCACCACCGGCCAGGACCAGACCGCCAGGACTCCGTCCCGCCAGCCGCGCCGCCGCAGGGGGAGGGCGACCAGGGCCACCGCGCCGACGAGGGCGAGGAGCGTGGCGTTCGAGGTCCAGATGTCTTCCGCCAGCAGGATCTTCTGGGCCACGCCGATCACTTTGGGCTCGGTGGAGTGCATCCAGTAGACCGGCTGGAGCTGGGTGAAGTAGCGGATCGTATGCGCGAAGAAGGCGTCGGGGTCGGAGGCGATGGCGATCAGCGCGGGGATGCCGCCGGTCAGCCCGCCCAGCGCCAGCGGCACGGTGCCGCAGGTCAGGCGCTGGCGCAGCGGATGGGCCAGCGGCGCCAGCAGCGTGGTCACCGCCAGGAACGGCGCGATGAAGATGTAGTTGGCCTTGAGCCCCACCGCCACCGAGACCAGCACGCCCGCCACGAAGCAGCACATCCAGGAGGGCCGCTCGCGGTCCAGCCCGCAGAGTAGGAAGTGGATCGCCATGAGCGCGAAGGGAATGGGCAGGAAGTTGTTGCTTACCATCATGCCCGGGGGGCCGATCAGGAGGACATTGCCCATCAGCAGCATGGCGGCGGTGAAGAAGGCCGGAAAGCCGGTTCGCTGGCGGCGGGCGATCAGCCAGAGCGCCCCGATCGCCATGGCCCAGGCGGCCACGATCAGCATGCGGCCCAGCAGCAGGACGTGCCCGGTGCCGGTCAGCCAGTAGAACCCGCCCAGGATATAGGGCAGGTAAGGCAAGTGGTTATAGCCGAAATCGCGGTAGATATCGCCGGTGCCCCAGAGGCGGGAGACGGTGATGAACAGGTTCTCGTCCCGTCCGATCGGGAAGGCCAGGATCCGTCCGGCCAGCCCCAGGAACAGCACGGCCAGCAGGCCGAGCGCGGCGACGATGGCCGGGCTGGGGGCGGTTCGCGCGGTATTGCCCGGGCCGTCGCTCAGGCCTTGCGGCAAGGCGGCCGAGAGCCCCGCGGGTTCGGCGCCGAGGTCCGGCGCGGATTGCGGCGCGGCGTAGTCCCGGCCCTGACCTGCGGCCTGACCCACGTTCTGGCCTGCGTTCTGGCCCAAACCCTGCCCCGCGGCTTGCCCCGCGTTCTGCGGCCTGTCGCGTTCCATCATCGGGATCCCCTGTTGCCTGCGGCGCCAGCAGCCTGGCCGCACCCCTGACACGGGAGTGTGGCCGATGCCGCCAGCGACCGTGAGCGCGATTAGGGCGTACCCACTCAGGATGACGGCGGACCGCCGGGTGGGGGTGCCGGGGCCTGCCGAAGGCTCATCGTGATGTTTCGGCCGGCGCCCGGTCCGTCATGGTCCCGATCCTGCCGGGTCGCCCTCCCGCATTGCTCCCAAATCGCCCGCTCCAATAAAGGGTTAGACCGCATGAACGCCTGCCTGCGCGGCAGGCTTTCGCTAGGTTCTGGCGCAATTGACGAAGCGGTTTTCACGCAGGCAGATTTTCACGCAGGCGGAAGAGGGGGCCTTGGTACTTCCAACCAGCACGATGCGCATCGCGATCCTCGCCTCCGGCCTTGGCGCCGGCGGGGCGGAGCAGGTGATCGCCCAGCTCGCGCACCATTGGTGCGCGGCGGGACATACGGTGGACGTGATCGCCTTCGACAGGCCGGAGGATCCCGTGTTCCACCGCCTGCCGCAGCCGGTCACGCTGCACCGGCTCGGTGGGGGCAGCGGCTTTGCCGGCATGGCGGGGCGGGTCGCGGCGCTGCGGCGGGTGTTGCAGGCGCGGCAGCCGCAAGTGATCGTCTCGTTCCTGACCAAGAACAACCTGATCGCCGCGCTGGCCACGCTCGGCACGCCCACGCGCCTCGTCTGTGCCGAGCGCAACAATCCCGAGCGGCAGGGCACGCATCCCTTGTGGAACCTGCTGCTGCGCCTGCTCTATCGCCGCGCCGACGCCATCGTCTGCCAGACGGCGGCGGTAAGGCGCTGTTTTCCCGCCGCCGTGCAGGCCAAGCTGGTGACCATCGCCAACCCGGTGCCCGCGCCTGACGTGATGCGGGCCGAGGGCGAGGTGAAGCGCCTCTGCGCGGTCGGCCGGCTGACGCACCAGAAGGGCTTCGACCTGCTGGTGCAGGCTTTCGCCGCCGTGGCGCCGCTCTGGCCGGACTGGCGGCTCGACATCTGGGGCGAAGGCCCGGAACGCGCCGCGCTGGAGGCGCAAGTGAGCGCTCTCGGCCTGGAGGGCCGCGTCCTGCTGCGCGGGCTCAGCCCCCGGCCGCGCGCCTGGGTGGAGGAGGCCGGGATCTTCGTCCTGTCCTCCCGCTACGAAGGCTTTCCCAATGTGCTGGGCGAAGCCATGGCCGCGGGACTGCCCGCGATCGCTGCCGACTGCGACTTCGGCCCGGCCGACATGGTGGAGCATGGCCGCAGCGGGCTGCTGGTCGCGAGCGAGGACCCGGCCGCGCTGTCGCAGGCGATGGCGGGCCTGATCGCGGATCCCCTGGCGCGCAGCCGCATGGGCGCCGAGGCCGCAGAGGCCATGGCGCGGTTCCAGCCGGCGCGGATACTCCAGCAATGGGACCAGGTCCTGGCGCAAGTCGTCTCGCCGCGGCATCGTGGCGCGCGGTCGGTCACGGTGTCCGGTCCGGCCGGGCGCAGGGCCGGGGCGGAAGGTTGAGGGGCGCCGGAGCCATGGGGCCGAAGGCATGAACGGGGGAAACAGGGTGGTACGGATACTCTTCACGTCGGCCGGGCGCCGGGTGGAACTGACGCGGTGCTTCCGCCGCGCGGCCGAGAAACTGGGCCTGCGCGCGGAAGTCCATGCCTGCGACCTGCAGCCCGAACTGAGCGCCGCCTGCCTGGAGGCGGAAGTGGCCTTCGCGGTGCCGCGCTGCACGGCGCCCGATTATGTCGAACGCCTGCTGGAGCACTGCGCGCGCGAGAAGATCGCCTTGCTGGTGCCGACCATCGATACCGAGCTGGACCTGCTCTCGCGGGCGCGGGACCGCTTCGCGCAAGTGGGAACCCTGGTCCACGTCAGCGCGCCCGAAGTGATCGACGTCGTGCGCGACAAGGAACGCACGATCGCCGTGCTGGCAGAGGCGGGCGTGCCCGTGCCGCGCACCGCGCGGATCGAGGATGTGCGCGCCGATCCCTCGGGCTGGGCCTTCCCGCTTTTTGCCAAGCCCGTGGGCGGCAGTGCCAGCCGCGGCATCGGCGTGCTGCACGCGGCGGCCGACATCCGCGCGGACTATCCCGAGCCGATGCTGGTGCAGGAACTGCTGCGCGGCCCGGAATACACGATCAACATGTACCTCGATGCGCGCGGCCGGATGCGATCGGCGATCCCGCACTTGCGCATCTCGACCCGGGCCGGCGAAGTGGAGAAGGGGCGCACCGTGCGCGACCCGCGCATGATAGCCATTGCCGCAGACATCGCCGCTGCCCTCAATGCGCGTGGCCTGAACGCGCGTGGCCTGAATGCGCGTGACCCGAACGCCGGAGATCTCGTCGCCCCGGTTCCGAGCGGGCCGGGCGCCGAGGGCGTGCTCTGCTTCCAGCTCATCGACGATCCCGATCGCGGTCCCCGCGTCTTCGAGATCAATGCCCGCTTCGGCGGCGGCTATCCCCTGGCCGACCAGGCCGGGGGCCGCTTTGCCGAGAGCCTGCTCGCCCGCGTCTCCGGGCTGCCCGAATGCGCCAGCGAGCACTGGCGCGAGGGCGTGACCATGGTGCGCTACGACAGCGCCGTGTTCCGTGGTTGATATCCTGCATCCGGTCGTGGTGCTGGATCTCGACGACACGCTTTATCTCGAACGGGACTTCGCGCGCAGCGGCTTTGCGGCCGTGGGGCGCCATCTGGAGGAGAGCCACGGCCTGACCGGCTATGCCGAGCACTGCGCGCGGCTGCTGGACGAAGGGCACCGCGGCACCGTGTTCGACGCGGCGCTGGCGGCCATGGGGCTTGCCGCGATCGAGGTCGCGCCGCTGGTGGCGCTCTACCGTGGCCACGTGCCCGAGATCGCGCTGGCCGAAGACGCCGGACGCCTGCTCGACCGGCTTGGCGCGCGGGCCAGCGCGATCATCACGGACGGCCCGGCGCAGACCCAGGGCAACAAAGTGGCGGCGCTGGGCCTCCACGACCGGATCGGCAAAGTGATCCTCACCGGCCTGCTGCCCGAAGGCTGCGGCAAGCCTCATGCCATGGCGTACGAGATGGTCGAGCAATGGTCCGGCCGTCCTGCGGCGGACCACGTCTATATTGCCGACAATGCCGCCAAGGACTTCGTGACCCCCCGCGCCCGAGGGTGGACGACCGTGCAGATCCTGCGCGAGCGGCGCATCCACGGCTGCACCGCGCCGACGCCCGACCATGCGGCGCACCATGTGGTGGTTTCGCTGGACGAACTGAGGCTGGCCTGATCGGGCGGCTGATCTGGTTCCGGGTTTTCAGAAGAGTCACGCGCAGGAAGAGCAGGCGCCCGCGGCGCCGCGCGCTCCCTCAATCCGCGAGAACCACCGCCTGCGAGCGGCGTTCGCCGCCGACCATGACCCAGAGGGTCAGCGCCACGATCCGCAAGTCCAGCAGCGGCGAGGCATTGTCCACGTACCACAAGTCCAGCGCGATCTTCTCGTCCAGCGAAAGCAGGGTATTGCCGTTGACTTGCGACCAGCCGGTCAGCCCCGGCCGGACCCGACCCCGCGCCGCGCCGCGTGGTCCGAGACCGGCGATGGTCTCGGGCAGCAGCGGGCGCGGGCCGACGAAAGTCATGTCCCCGGCCGCGACGTTCCACAGGCCCGGCAGTTCGTCCAGCCGGCTGCGGCGCAGGAAGCGGCCGAAGGCGGTGACGCGGGCTTCGTCCGGCAGCGGCTGCCCATCCGGCCCCGTCGCCTCGCGCATGGAGCGCAGCTTGAGCAGGGTGAAATCCCGCCCGTCGCGGCCCGCCCGGCGCTGTCGGAACAGCACCGGGCGACCCATCGAGAGCAGGACGCCGAGCCCCAACAGCAGGAGCAGCGGCAGAAGGGTGAGCAGGAGCAGCGAGGCGAGCAATCGAAGGGAAGCGAAGGCCACTCGCGCGCTCCTGCTCACGCTTCCACGGGGCGCCAGGAGTGGCCCCGGAACAAGCGACGGATCTTGGCGGCCCATTCGTCGCGGGCCGGGACCGGCGACGAGTAGTAGCTGGCCGAGTCTGCGTAGTACTGGACCGAGTCGCCATAGCGGCGACGGGCGTGCTCGACGTAGTCGACCTGGTCGAAGATCACGCCGCTGACGCTGTCGTCCAGCATTTCCAGGGCGGCGCGCATCTGGTCCCCGGTGGTGTGGCCCCAGCGGGCGACCAGCACGGTCTGGTCCGCGAAGTGGCACATGGCCCGGGCATCGCGCACGGCAAGGGCTGCCGGGGCGTTGATGATGACCAGTTCGAAGCGCTCCCGCAGCTGTTCGAGCAGGGTCTTCAGGCGATTGGACGAGAGCAGCAGCGCGGGTTCGGCCACCGGATCCTTGGCGCTGAGCAGCACGATCTGGTTCGCGCCTTCCGGCTCGATGATCTGGCTGCCGTCGGGCCCGGTGACGATCGTGCCGGCATTGGGCGAACCGTCATAGGGATGGGCCGAGCGCGGGCCCACCAGGCTGTCGAGATCGGCCCGGCCGCAGACGATGTCCACGAGGTCGGGCATGTGCATCTCGTTCTGGAGGCGCTGGAGCGCGCCGCGCTTGCGCAAGTCGAGGTCGAGGATCACCGTGCGGTCGCCCATGGCGATGCCGGCGGCGGCGAGCGTCAGCGAGACGGTGGACTTGCCGTCGCCGGGCAGCGGGGAGGTGACCAGCACCACTTGCGAATTCCCGCGCGCGGCGGCGGGCCGCCGGTCCAGTGCCCGCACTTCGGTATAAGTCGAGCGGGCGACTTCGGCGAAGAGCGATTGCGGCTCCTTGATGACCGGGCTGTCCTTGGGGTCTTCCGACAGGCTGTTGTTCAGCAGCGGCAGCATGCCCAGGGTCGGCAGCCCGAAGAGGCGGCGGATCTGTGCGGTGGTGCGCAGGCGGTCGTCCAGGAAGTCGCGGGCGAAGGCGATCAGGAAGGCCAGGACGCTCGATCCCAGCAGGGCGGTGATGGCCATCTTGACCGGCGCCGGGGCGACCGGGTCGTAGTCCGGCACGGCGGGCGAGACGACCGAGGAGGACACGCCCTCCATCTGCATCTGCGCGCGAACCTGCTCCACGCGGCCGGCGATGGCCTTGTAGGCATCGTCGGCCAAGGTCGATTCGCGCACCAGCTTGTCGAGCTGCACGGCATTGGCGGTGTTGCGATAGGCGGTCGAGCTGAGCCCGGCGACGATGCCTTCCAGGCGGTTGGCCTGGGCGCTGTCGCCGGCGGCTTCGCTGCGGGCGATCTCGGTCATCTGCGAGGCCTTGGCCGAAGCGTCGGCCTGGGCGGCGCCCTGGACGCGGGCCTGTTCCTTGGTGATGCCCTCGTTGACGGTGGCAAGCTGGGAATTCAGGCGTTTCACGTCGGGGTGGTTCGGCCCGAGGCTGGTGGAGAGCTTCGAGGTTTCGGCGATGAGTTCGCCGCGGGTGCGTTCGAGCTGGTCGAGCACGCCGGAACTGGCGAGCGCGGTGCTCTGCATCCGGCTGGCGCGGGCGATGCCGGCGCTGCGGGCGGCGGCAGCGTCACGCGCGGCCATGGCCGAGGCGCTCTGCACGGCGATGCGGTTGATCTGGGCCAGGTCCTCTTCGCCGCCGGCGCCGGTCAGCATCTGGTGCTGGCCGCGGAAGTCGGCGACGCGCTGGGCGGTCTCCTCGGCTTCGGTGGCGCGCGACTGCTGTTCCTGCTCCAGCGAGGCCAGCAGCTCGGAGCGGCGCTCGTTGGTCTTCATCGTGCGCAGCGAGCGGACCGAGATCGGGATCTGGTTGGCGATCTCGGCGGCGACGACCGGCGAACGGGCGGTGACGGCGATCTCGACAAGGTCGGAACCGGCCTCGGAATTGATCGTCACCATCGACAGGACCTTGTTGGTCGCCGCCTGCTGCAGCGCCCGGCGGTCGGCCGGAACCTTGCCGAGTTCCTTGAGGAAGTCGTTGTCGCGGGTGAGGTGAAGGTCGTTGACGACCTGCTCGGCCGCGGAGCGCGAGCGATGCAGGCGCACGGCATTGGCCACGCGCTCGGCATTGCGGGAGTTCACATCCGCCTGGTTGGTGCCGACCTCGTCGATCAGCTCGACCTGCACGGTCGAGGAGGCCCGGTACTGGGTGGGGGAGAGCAACTGCTGCACCAGCACACCCAGGGTGATGACCCCCACGACCAGCGCCATCATCGTTCGGTGACGGTAGATGACGCGAAGAAGGTCGCGTGGCCCGACTTGTTGTTCGGATGGTGATGAAGCATCCCGCGACAGCGCCGGTCCGCGATAATGCGCCGGCGCGCCGCCGATCGGGCTTGGCGCGATTGCAGTTGACATGTGTGCCCCTCCAGCGAGGTGAAGTTCGCCGCCACAGGGCGGCCCTGTAATACCTGCCGCCCCCCCTCGGGACGGGCCTGGTGCGGGACCGCCCACGCGGGGCGATCTTCAGTCTGGACTATGCGATCAAAGCCGGGACGCGCAAAAAGGGCATCCGGGACGGGCGCGCCCTAATAGAGACTAGTCCTTTTGGGGAGCGCGCAGCCGCAGCAGCGACGCGTAGAGTTCGAGGTGCCGGGCGGCGGCATTCTCGATGGTATATTCGCGGCTCGTGGCCAGCGCGCCCGCGGAAAACTGCCGGTAAAGCGAATTGTCCTGCATCAGCCGCATGATAGCCGCCGCCAGGGCCTGGGGTTTGTCCGGCGCGCAGAGCAGTCCGTTCTGCGCGGGACGCACGAGCCCGCGGTTGCCGGCAACGTCAGTGGCGACGACGGGCATGGCCATGGCCATCGCCTCCAGGATTGCGACCGAGAAACCCTCGTAGTGCGAGGTATTGAGGAACAAGTCGCTGCGGGCGATGAGGTCCGGCACGTCGCGCCGCTCCCCGAGGAATTCGACCACCCCTTCGAGGCCCAGCGTCCGCACTTGCGCGCGCAGGTCCTCCAGCCCCTCGCCGCCGCCCGCCACGCGCAGGACCGGCGGCGGCATCGCCTCGGTGGCGCGGTCGCGCAGGATGCGGGCGGTCTCGATGAGCAGGGGATAGTTCTTCTGGTCGGACACGGCGCCCACGCTCAGGACATTGCCGGGCCGCCGCGCGGCCACGCGCGGGGCCTTGGCCTTGTAGCGGGCCGAGGGCGCGTTCTGGATCAGGGTATAGGGCCGCCGGGACAGCCGGCGGTACATGGCCGCGGTGTCGTTGCTGATCGCGACATAGTGATGCACCACCCGGTCGACCGCGGCGAACAGGCCGGGCGGGAAGCTCAGGCGGCTGTTGTGGTAAGTGAAGACCACCGGGCCGGCGAAACCGGTGAAGGCCATCATGGCCACCGCGCGCACGGTATGGACGTGGACGACGTCCGGCCGGGCGGCGGCCAGGTGGCGGCGCAGCGCGAGCGCGCCGCGCAGCAGGCCCCTTCTGCGGGTGAGCTGCATCGATTCGAAACGGCAGCCGCTCTCGGCGATCTGTCCGGCGAGTTCGGCCTCCATCTCGGGCGAATTGCCGAGCGTGGGGGCGTCGCAGAAGGCGACGACGGTGCCGGCCGCGCCCCGTGCGGCGAAAGCGCCGTTGAGGTTGGTGACGAGGATCTCGGCCCCGCCGGAGGTCAGGCTGGTGATGACCGAACTGACCCGCAGCGGCCTCGGCGCCCCGTCGCCGCCCGGGAATTCGCCGTCGCGGGCGAAGTCTCCGGCGGGGGCGTGGGCCGTCACGCCTCGGACTCCAGGGCGAAGGCGGCCTTGGGCGATGCCGCAGGGCCCTTGGGCGCCGCTTCCGGCCCCGTTTCGCGCGGGTTGTGGTCGGCACTGCGGAGGCCGCGCCAGAACGCGATGTCGAGCAGGATCACCGTGACCACGCCGAAGGCGATATGCGCGTAGTTGGCGCCCAGCGCGCCGTAGCGGGGGATCAGCACGAAGGCGACGGCGAAGAACGAGGCGGTGGAGGTGAAGCTGGCGGCCAGCACGTAGGTCGGCCGGTTCATCGCCAGCAGCGCCGCGCGGGCCGGAGTCGCATGGAGCGTCAGCAGCACCGCGAAGAGCTGCACCAGCAGGAGCTGGTAGCTGTCCGCGAAGCCCGGCCCGAACACGATCTCGATCGCCTGGCGCCCCATCAGCCAGCAGGCGCCCACCGCCGTCAGCGCGATGGCCGCCAGCGAGGCCTGGAGCACCGAGACCAGCTGCCCCATCGCCGCCGGGCCGACCTTGCGCCACAGCCGGGCGAGGTCGGGGTAGATCACCGTCTGGATCATGTCCCCGGCGGTCTGCGCCACTTTGGCGATGCGGCGGGAGAGGTAATAGAGCCCCGCCGCGCTGGCGCCCGCGAAAGTGCTGACCAGCAGCGTGTCCATCTCATGCGTCATGGTGCGCAGGGTGGAGGAAAGGTTGGTCGATATGGCGAAGCGCATGAAGCCGGGGAAGCGGCCGGGCAGGTCGCGCCAGTCGGCCTTGAGCGGGCTGGGGATGCCGGTCTCCGCCAGGGCGCGGAAGCCGAGGTAGTTGAACAGGGCCGAGTCGAAGATCTGGCTCACCGTCCAGACCAGCACGAACCAGATCAGTCCCCCGCCCAGTCCGTAAAGCAGCGCCGAGAGGGCGAAGCGGGCCACGAAAGAGGCAAGCTGCACATAGGCCAGCACCCGGAACCTGCCCGCCAGACGCAGCGCCGCGCTGGCCATGCCGCGCGGGTTGCAGGCGATGGCGCAGGCGTAGATCGCCACGAGGTGCACGTTGTCATGGCCGATGCCGATCAGCCCGCCCGCCGTCCATGCCACGATCACGCTCAGGACCGCGGCCACCAGAGCGCTGCCGACATCCAGGAACAGCCCGTAGGCATAGAGCGAGGACATCCGCGAGACGTCTCCGTTCTCCTCCTCCACGGCCACGAAGCGCACCAGCGGTTGCCAGGATTCGAAGCGGATCAGGCGTTCGCAGACGCGCCCGATCGACAGGACCACGGCGAGAATGCCGAACTGCTCCTGTCCAAGCGCGCGGGTGGCGATGGCGAGGCTCGCCATCATGATCATCACGCCGCCGAAATTGCCCGAGAGCAAGTGGCCGATGCTGACCAGATGGGGCTTCAGCATCTCGCTGCCGCGCCAACGGGAAAGCAGGCGCGGAAGGAACGAGGCCTTGCTGGCGCTGTCGATGGGAGTCATCCTGCTTCCGAAGTCCGTTCTGTGTCGGCCGCCGGTTCTGCATCCCGGTGGCCAGCCTGATTGTACCACTGCGGGCGCCGCGTGGCGGTGAGGGCGGCGACTCCGGCTCCGGCCGTGGACAGCGCGAACATCAGCATCACCGGCCCGTTCCACATCCGCGCGAACATGTGCGGCAGCGACATCGCGTACATGAAGAAGACCCCCAGGATCGCGAGCGCGCAGACCCCGTCGGTGCGACTTCGCCCGGCAATGAAGAGGCCCTGCACGAACATGGCGGCGAACATCACGCTGAGCCCGATGAAGGAGACCAGCCCGCCTTCGTTGAGCACCAGGAGATAGAGCTGGTGCACCGGCATGCCGTAGACGCTGGCCTTGCGGTATCCGTCGCTGCCCAGGCCGATCAGCAGGTTGTCGCCCGACATCTGCCAGGCCTCCTGGATCAGGACCGAGCGGCCGACGAACGTGCCGGCCTTGGTCGGATCGCCGGAGACGACCGCGTCGCCCACCCGCTGCTCGAACACGGCCGGAACCGGTCCGCCCAGGCCGACGTAGGCGCCCACCGCCAGGGCCACCGGCAGCGCGATGGTGACGACCGTGCGCATGCGCGAGAGCGCCAGGATGAAGCCGATCGCCAGGATGGTGGCGGTGAAGGCGGTGAAGCTGGCGGAATAGACCAGGCCCGCGACGATCACGAGCGCCAGCGGCACGGCGATCACCGGACGCAGGCGCTTCTCGATCACCGCATGGAGCAGGAAGATCAGGGCGAAGACGCAGACCGCGCCGTTCGAATTGGGCTCGCCGGTGAAGGCGCCCAGCCGGCCATTGCCGGTAACCACGTACTTGTTCACGTACTGGTTGATCATGTCGCGGCTGAACAGGTTCACCAGGGCGACGCCCACCGCCTGCGATACCGCCACGCCCCAGACATAGGCCAGGCCGCTGCGGCGCAGCGCCGTCAGCGAGCAATTGGCCAGGACCATCGGGATCAGCACCAGGGCGAAGGCATATTGCCCGGCCACCACCGGCCAGCGCGTGAAATCGCCGTGGACGGTCGAGCCCACCAGCATGCCGCCCAGCAGCATGACGATCCCGCCCACCCACAGCACCGACATGCGCCCCATCATCCGCGCGTTCAGCCCGCGCGAGACGAGCATCAGCAATGTGCAGACGATCAGGATCATGTCCGACATGGTCAGGTTGAAGGCGGGAATGCGCCCTACCTGCCACCAGCTGAGGAAGAAGGCGGCCGCCGGAAGCAGGAAGCCGATGGCGCGGTCGTAGGGGGATTCCGGTGCGCGGGCAGGCCGATAGCCCCCCGCCATCCGGAACGGGCCCCGCAGGATCGCCGGTTGCTGCACCCCGTCGTCGGGAAGCTGGGTTAGGATAGCGGCCATGGACCGGGATCATGGGCAGGGGATCGGCCCAAGGCAAAGGCCAGTCCGGGCAATAGGCAAGCGCATAGATGTTAGCGCAAAAGGAGGAGGGCGCGGGCGGCGCTAAGTCCAATTGGTAACTTGTGCGCGTTCGGCCGAAGGATCACGTTTCGCCGCGCGCATGTTTCCCGGGCCCATTTCCGATGCTTGGCCCGGTCCTCGGCTGGAGAATCGGCATGGTTGCGGCAAAGCTTTCCAAGACAGCGCGTTCCCGAACGACCCGTTTGCGCGCGCTGATAGTGCTGGCGGCGATGGGTCTGGCGGTGCTGGCCCTGGTGCTGGGCCTGGCCGGCACGGTCAGCGAGCGCGTCATGGCCGCGGCGCCGGTGGTTCGCATTCCCACGGGCAAGAAGTCCTTCCCCGCCGCGATCGGCTACGGCGCCACCAGCGTCGGCGGACGGGGCGGGCGGATCATCTATGTCACCACCCTGGCCGATTCCGGCACCGGATCCTACCGCGCCTGCGTTACCGCCAGCGGCCCGCGCGTCTGCGTGTTCCGGGTCAGCGGCGTGATCCGCTTCACCCAGCGCCCGCCGTGGATCATGACGCCCTACCTGACCATCGCCGGGCAGACCGCGCCGGGCGGCGGCATCACCCTGGCCCATTCGGGCGGCAAGAACGGGCTGACCCCGCTGGTCATCAAGAACACCCATGACGTCGTGGTGCGCGGCATCCGCGTGCGCAACGACCGCGTGGGCGGCAACCGCGAGGCCGAGGACAGCATCACCATAGAAAAGAGCAGCCGCGTGGTGATCGACCATGTCAGCGCCTCCTGGGCGCGCGACGAGCTGATCAACGGCTATGACGACAACGACGAGATCACCATCAGCAATTCGATCTTCGCCTGGGGCGTGCCCAAGCACGACAAGTGCGCGCTGCTCGCCAGCGATCCGGTGGACAAGCAGAAGCTGAGCTTCATCGGCAACCTTTGCGCCCATAACGGAGACCGCAACCCGGACATCAACTTCCCCAAGGGATCCTGCGTGGAAGTGATCAACAACGTGCTCTACAACGCCATGTCGGAATTCGCGGAAGTCTGGGAAAGCTACGGCGGCAGCCCGGTCTCGATCGTAGGCAACAGCTTCATCGCCGGCACCAATACCAATGCCCAGAGCCGCGGCGTCGCCCGCGAGACCCAGGGATCGACCGGCACGGCCTCGATCTACCTCTGGGACAATGCCTTCGACGGCAATTTCAAGCATGTCAGCCCGGAAGTGGTGCCGGCCCAGATCCAGCAGGCGCCGTGCCCGCTGACCGTCCAGCCGATGGCCGCCGCGGCCGCCTATACCTCTGTCCTCGCCCGCGCCGGGGCCTTCCCGCGCGATGCCCTCGACAAGGAAGTGGTGGCCGACGTCAAGAACCGCACCGGCCGCATCGGCGAACCGGTTCCGGCACTGCCGGCCCAGGCATCGGGCACGCCTTATGTCGATGACGACAAGGACGGCATGGACGATGCCTGGGAACGCGCCAATGGCCTGGACCCCACGCGCAACGACGCCTGGGGCGACAAGAACGGCAACGGCATCGAGAATATCGAGGAATTCCTGAGCTACCGAGAGAAAGGGTTCGGTCTTTGAACAGTCTGGCAGGGCCGCTTGGGGCCAAGTTCGAGAGGGCCGAATTCGAAAGCGCCGAATTCGAGAGGGCCGAGCTGGACAGGATCGAAGGAGGGACCGCCCGCGTGGCCGCCGGGTCCGCGCCGCTGCGGATCTGCTATCCCTTCGCCGGTGACGAGCTGGGCGGCAGCCACGTTTCCGCACGCGGGCTGATGGAGCAGCTCGATCCCGCCGACTATCGCCTTCTGGTGGTTCCCGAAGTGCCGGGCGGCACGATCGCGCAGTTCTTCTCCGCTTTTGCCCAGGTGCCCGACCCGGCCCGGCCGCGCCGCTCCTTCGTGCCCGGCGCGCGCTTCGGCTTCGGCAAGGTTCTGCGCGCGATGGCCGGCGTGCCGCGCCGGGTGCGGTTCCTGCGCGAGAATGCCATCGATGTCGTGCACAGCAACGACGGGCGCAGCCATGCGAGCTGGGCACTGGCGGCGCGGCTGGCCGGCGTCCGGCTGATCTGGCACCACCGCGGCGATCCCGACGCGCGCGGCCTGCGCTATGTGGCTCCGTTTCTGGCGCACCGCATCTTCACGGTGTCGCGCTTTTCGCTCCCGCAGGGCAGCCGCGGGGCGGCGCGGGCCGCGCAAGTGGTCTACAGCCCCTTCGACACCAGCGTCACGGCCGACTGGGCCGCCATGCGCCGTACCCTCGTGGAGGAACTCGGCTGCTCCCCGGACGCCGTGCTCTGCGGCTGGTTCGGCAACTTCGTACAGCGCAAGCGGCCGCTCGAATTCGTCGATGCGGTGGAGCGGCTCGGGGCCTTGCTGGACAAGCCGGTGGTCGGCCTGATGTTCGGCGATCCCCGCAATACCGAAGTGGGCGACGCCCTGCCGGAGCGGATTGCGCGGGTCTCGGGCAATTCCGCCGTCCACATGATGGGCTTCCGCACGCCCGGCCACGAATGGCTGGCCGGCTGCGACCTCCTGCTGGTTCCCGCCGCGCGCGAGCCCCTGGGGCGGACCCTGGTGGAGGCCATGCTGGTCGGCACGCCGGTGGTGGCCACCGATTCGGGCGGCAATCCGGAAGCGCTGGAGGGCGGCTGCGGCGTGCTCTGCCCGCTCGACGATGCCGAGGCCATGGCCCGCGCCGCCGCGGGCCTGCTCGCCGACCCCGAACGCCTCGACGCCATCCGCACCCGCGCCCGAGGCGAAGCCCGCCGCCGCTTCTCGCGCGAAAACCACGTCCGCCAGGTCACCGCCGCTTATGAGGAACTGGCGCGAGGGTAGGGCGCCCGCGCCGGACCGGGCTGGTCTGGCGGTGCGCTCGTCGTTTTTCGCGATGTGGTCGCGGTGCCGGGATGAGTTTTTGTTTGGTGCGCTCGTCACGTCCGTGACGAGCTTGCGGGCTGGTGCCGCAAGCCTTCGACATCCGTCGAAGGCGCTCCAACCAAATCCTCCCCCCGTTTTTGCCTGGCGATATCGGACAGGAAACCCATCCTCCCCCCACGAGGATTAGCTCTCATCGCCCGAGTATTCCCCCGGATAACCCTTAATAACCAAGGCATTCCGCCGATCTTTGCGTCAACGTGTCGGACGACGGTTTCGCTGGGGCCGCGCTGCTTCGAGGGGCCGCGCGGGGGGCGGGCCGGGCTCGATTTCGCAAGGGCCTCAATTTTTCGCAAGGGCCTTAATTTCCGCAAGGGAGGGCAACCCAATGTCACATGGTCTCGCAAGCCTGTTCCGGTTCCGGCCGCTTCTGGCGGTCCCACTGGCCGTTTCGCTCATTTCGACTTCGATGCTTGGCGGATGTTCGTCGCCCACCGCATCGTTGCCCACGCTCGCATCCACCCCGGCGGGAGCCTACAAGGTGGGTGCGGGCGACAAGCTCCACATCGTGGTGCAGGACCTGCAAAGCGCCAACGGCGACTACATCGTCGAGGACAGCGGCGCGATCTCGCTGCCCTATATCAAGCAGGTGGACGTCGCCGGCCTGACCTATCGCGAGATCGAGCAGGGCATCGCCGCGTCGCTGCTGCGTCAGGGCATCATGACCGGCGATCCGGTGGTCAACGTCGGCCCGGTCGAACTCCGCCCGTTCTACGTGGTGGGAGAGGTGAACAAGCCCGGCCAGTTCGAATATCGCCAGGGGATGACGGTGCTCGCGGCGATCTCGGCCGCGGGGGGCTATACCTACCGCGCGCAGACCGGCAAGGTCGCCGTGACCCGCGTGGTCAGCGGCAAGGACGTCACCGCCAGCGCCGACGAGATGGCGACCATCCAGCCCGGCGACCGGATCCGCGTCTACGAGCGGTGGTTCTGAGGCCATGCGGGGGGCAATCGTACTGGCCGCGCCGGTCCCGTTCCTGCTCGCGATGCCGCAGCAGGCACTGGCCCAGGCCCGCGACATCGGCTCGACCGCCTCGGCGGTCTATCCCAACGACAAGGACTATCGCGAGCTGCCGATGCACCTCGGCTCGCTCAACGTCAGCCTCGGCGGCGAGGCGCGGGTGGAATACGACACCAACGTCTACGCCCAGGAGAACAACGCGCGCGACGACGTCCACCTGGAACTGACGCCGGAACTGCAGATCAACACCGGCCCCGGCACGCTCAGCGGCCAGGCGCATGCTTCGGCCACGGTCCGCCGTTTCGCCAATCTCAAGACCGAGAACACCGAGGCCTGGTCGCTGGACGGCACCCTGCGCTGGTCTCCGGAGGCGACGACCTCGCTGGTCGGGCGCGCCTTCTGGCAGCGCACGGTCGAAGAGCGCGGCAGCCCGGAATCGCGGCAGGACCCCAACGCCGGACCGCGCGAGATCGACAGCCTCGGCACCGACTTGCGCTTCCGGCACATGACCCGCCGCCTGCTGTTCGACCTCCAGGGCAACTTCACCAAGTACGATGCCGTCTCCACCGTGGACGACAACCGCGACTTCAACAGCATGAACGGCGTGGCCACCGTGGGCTGGCGCGTGACCGGCATCACTTTCGTGACGGCCAGCGCCTTCGTCGCGCGGCGCGACTTCCGCATCGAATATACCCCCGCGGGAGACAAGCGTAACACCACCACCTGGGGCGGCCGCCTGGGCGTGGAGTTCGAACCCGGCGGTGTGCTGCAAGGCAACCTTTCCGCCGGCTTCTTCCGCTTCACGCCGGACGACAAGGCCGTGCCCGATCGCACCGGCCTCTCGGTCTCGGGCAGCCTGACCTACCGGCCTCGCGAGCGCACGGCGATCATGCTGGACGCCTTCAACGGCGATGTCGCCACTTTCCGCAGCGGCGCCCAGTCGCGAACCGACACCACGGTCAAGCTCTCGCTCCAGCAGGAGATCCGCCACAATCTCTTCGCTTCGGTGGGCGCGGGCTACCGAAGCACGCGCTACATCGGCTCGGGCGTGAAGGAACAGACGCCCACGGTCTCGGGCGAAGTGGAATACCTGTTCTCGCGGAACATGTCGGTCGCGGGCTACGCCAACTTCGGCAAGCGCAACAGCGACGACGCGACTCAGGAATTCGACCGCCTCAAGGTCGGCGTCTCCTTCCGCCTGCGGTTCTGATCGGAACCGGGAAGCGGGCGGCAAGGGAAGGCGAAGGGCGCTACTCCTCGAGGGCGCCATTCCCCGTCGCCGCGCGCGCTTCGACTTGCGCGCGAAGCCCGGCGACTTTGGCCCGGATCGAGGCGCGGACTTCCTCCAGAGAGGGATATTCCGCCTCGATCTCGGCCCGGATACGTTCGTAGAGCGGATCGCCCGGCCGGGGATCGCGGCGGCCGTCGCCATAGCGATGGGGCAGGCGCTGGCGCAGCAGGAACAGCATGAGCTGCGTGTCGTGGCGCGTCCAGGAGGCCACCACTTCGCCGCGGCTCACCACCGGACGCTCCTCGCCCCGGATCGCGCGTTCGAGCGCGCAGTCCTCCAGCCGCATCATTCCCCGGCCGATCGCCATGTCCCATGCCGCCGCGAACCCCTCCGCGCCGGGCAGGTGGCGCAGCTTGTAGAGCGCTTCCATCGAGGCGCCGATGCTGCGCGCGGCCTGCGTGACGATGCCGCTGGCCGCGAGCGCAGCGATGAAGGCCCGCTGCCGCTCCGGCGTGATCGAGTTGGCGCGCGGCGCCTTGTGCCGATAGGGCGCGAAGCCCAGCAGGGGATCTTCGGGGTCGATGGCATCCTCGAAGAAGGCCGTCCGCGAAGTCCGCCGCCCCGGCCGCACGGAAGCGCAGCGCACCGCCGTTTCCGCGGCAACCCGCGCAGAGGAACTGGCACAAGCCGTTTCGCAGCGAGCCTCCGGAGCCGAGGATTCCACGCCGGCCGCCGGAGACGCGAAGGATCCTCGCGCCCGCTCATCCCGCGCCTGTCGAGGAAGCCGCTCGCCGTGACGCCGTTTCGAAGAACCTGGATTTGAAGATTTTCTGCCGGAAGACATAAGGCAACCTCGCTCGCGCTGATGGACCTGTGTTCCCAATGGCAGGCCGGTCTAACGCGAGCGGGGACGTGTAGGAAAATGGTTTGTCACGCGCATGGAAGGCATGGGGCCGAAGGGCCGCTTTGCTCCCTTGTCGGTCATTTAGCCTTCTCTGCAAGAGTCCTAGAAGCGGTCGTTCAATTTGCTACTCATACAGACGAATGAGTTTCATTCCGCCGCCAGCAGAGTTTGCCGCGGCGATCTCCGACCGAGGAATGATGGATGTGCAAGGATTTCCTAGGAATGGCATCCGATTGGGCGGCAATCCTTACAGCATTGGTCGCCACGGTCGCCTATGGCCGCTACTGGCTTGCCCAGCGTGCCTGCCGCGAAGCGTTAGAAACTTATCTGAAAGAAGAAAAACGCAGAGCAACGGACGAAGGTCGCCGGAGCGTGATGCACTTGATGGCCAATCTGGCAATGACTGAGGCCGAAGTGCTTCACGCTGGCTTCCGGAGTGACCGCATCAAGGCAGTGCCCGGAGTCGATGAGCGCGGCAGGGCCGTACGACTGTACTTCGAATATGTGGCGAAAGACCTGCCGATGTCGAACCGCTTTTAGGTGCGCTGGTACGCGATCGCGCGCCCATTATAACCGTTTAGCCTGCCAGGTGTCTTCTCCGGAACCTGCCGTTCAGAAAGCTGTCGCGTTGATCTGGCAGGCGGGGCGTCAGTCAGTCCTTATCAAACCCTGAGAGAGTCCGTTCTCCCGCAACGACATTTGAACGTTGGCCTGCGCCAGCCGGGATTCCAGAACCAATCGTTCGGCTGAAGCGGCGTCCTTTCCTGACGCATCCATCCCCAGGATGTCATTCCGGAGCACTCGTAAAACTTCGTCATGGAAGTGGGTGGACCAATAATAGGCGTAACCCTCTCCGAATTTCTCAAATTCATCCGCAGTCCCTGGCAATAACTCGATCACCGTCTTGCTCAGCTTGCCCGATTTTATAAAATCACTCTTTTTGTCCAACGGTATACTTAACATCTTCAGTAACGTTACCGCACTCATAACAATAGTTTGATACGCATCAAAGGTCTTTAACGCTGCTTCACTCAAGTACAGGCGGGAAATCGTTCGATCAAACGATTTTAAATCTTCAAGTGTTCTATCGACCTGAAGCGGATGTAGCAGACTTTGGACAAACTCAGCGACTTTCGGATCGCCGGTAGCATCGAGCATTTTATCCGTGTTTAATATTTTCATGTACTCAATCAGCATGGAGAGCCTGGACAGCACCTGCCTCTCACGAAGCAATGACTCTGCCGCTTCCAACCTTTTTGCCTGTATCGCGGCATCTCGTTCCCGCTGGGCTGTAGTTAGGAAGCCCCTGATCTGTTCCAGTTCTATCTCGTTACCGCGGATGTCACCTTTGAACTTCTCGAGCCGCTCTTCAAAATGATGCTCTACTGATTTGGTCAGGTATCTCGCGAGTGTGTCGCGCATCAGCACTGCGGCCGCACTGATCACGATACCAGTGATCGCCACGGAGCCGATTGTGCTGACAACCCATTCCCCAAATCCAACCATCGTCGCACTTAACCCCGAAAAACAAAAAGCTTAACGCTGCAGTGCTAAATGGCAAAACGGCAAAGAAGAGCCAAGAGCCGCTGACCGCGTCCAGGCTAGGGACCGGCAGCTATCCGGCCGTTGTCTTTCCAAACCAGACGGTCGCCTACCGGCCCAGAGCCCTTGCTACCGCTCTCCTTGACCCGCGGCCCCAAATCTCCTAAGGGCGCCCATCTCCTGTGAGTGTTCTCGCAGGAAACGACATAGAGCTGAACATTGTCATGTCAGCATTTCCGGGACTTTCCCGCAGCCTGGCTGCCGGAAAAGCCGCTTTGGGAACCCCTTGCGCGAGTCGCGGGGTGGTTCTTGCCGGAAGGGCGCATGGCAAAGTAATCCGGTGCATTTGCCCGGGTGGAGTGTTTTTCGGCTCACGTTCGACGGTTGCCAGGGGCGAACCGCCAGTAACTCCGGATCGGGGTGAAAGGGCTGGTTCCGATATCCGGCTCGTCTCGCGTGAACTCTCGAAAATATTCCGTCCCTTTCAGATGCTCCGGGCTCCGATGTCGATCGGTCCCTTGGGGTGCGAAGGGTTCGCGCCGGTGCGCCTGCTGCTGCAGGCATCGCTCCGGCCCGGATCCATCGCACTCCCATTTGAAAGAAGAGTATAGATGCCCACTATCAACCAGCTGATCCGCAAGGGTCGCGAGCCGCAGAAGGCCAAGTCGAAGGTTCCTGCGATGGAGCAGAACCCGCAGAAGCGCGGCGTTTGCACCCGCGTTTACACCACGACCCCGAAGAAGCCGAACTCGGCTCTCCGCAAGGTCGCCAAGGTGCGCCTGACCAACAGCCGCGAAGTCATTTCGTACATCCCGGGTGAAGGCCACAACCTGCAGGAGCACTCGGTCGTGCTCATCCGCGGCGGCCGCGTCCGCGATCTTCCCGGCGTTCGCTACCACATCCTGCGCGGCGTGCTCGACACCCAGGGCGTCAAGGATCGCAAGCAGAGCCGCTCGAAGTACGGCGCCAAGCGTCCGAAGTAAGCCGGCCCGCGGGGCTTCGCGCCTCGCACGGTACAAGATTTACCGGCCGGTGATGCTCACGCTCCCGCCCGAAAGAACAAGGAATATCAACGATGTCACGTCGTCGTCGTCCCGAGAAGCGGATTATCCTGCCCGATCCCAAGTTCGGGGATCTCATCCTGTCGAAGTTCATGAACAACCTCATGTACGACGGCAAGAAGTCGGTCGCTGAAGCGATCGTCTACGGTGCCATGGAAACCATGGAAACCCGCGCCAAGGCCAACCCGGTCCAGCTGTTCCACGACGCCCTGAACAACGTCGCGCCGCAGATCGAAGTCCGCAGCCGCCGCGTCGGTGGTGCGACCTACCAGGTCCCGGTCGAAGTCCGTCCGGAGCGCGCCCAGGCTCTCGCCATCCGCTGGCTGATCACCGCAGCCCGCAACCGTCCCGAGACCACCATGTCGGCGCGTCTCTCGGGCGAGCTGCTCGATGCTGCCAACAACCGCGGCAATGCCGTGAAGAAGCGCGAAGACACGCACCGCATGGCGGACGCGAACCGCGCCTTCTCGCACTACCGCTGGTAATGTGCGTGGTGTCGCCCGGATCGATTGCCTCTCGGCGGTCATCCGGGCGTCACACTTTTATTTCAGGGGGCGAGGTCTTATCTGAAGGCCGCTCCGCTCCCAAACACTCCTGCTAAGGATTTTCACCATGGCACGCAGCCATCCGCTCAATATGTACCGTAACATCGGTATTATGGCGCACATCGACGCCGGTAAGACCACCACGACCGAGCGAATCCTCTACTACACCGGCAAGTCCTACAAGATCGGCGAAGTCCACGACGGCGCTGCGACCATGGACTGGATGGAGCAGGAGCAGGAACGCGGCATCACCATCACCTCGGCTGCGACCACCTGCTTCTGGACGTCCGAGGGCCAGGAATACCGCATCAACATCATCGACACCCCCGGGCACGTCGACTTCACCATCGAAGTCGAACGCTCGCTGCGCGTGCTCGACGGTGCGGTCGCGTGCTTCGACGGCGTTGCCGGCGTTGAGCCGCAGTCGGAAACCGTGTGGCGCCAGGCCGACAAGTACGGCGTTCCGCGCATGTGCTTCATCAACAAGCTCGACCGTACCGGTGCGAACTTCAAGTACTGCGTGCAGTCGATCATCGACCGTCTCGGTGCGACGCCTGCTGTGCTCTACATTCCGATCGGCCTCGAAGCCGACCTGAAGGGCCTGGTCGATCTCGTTCACAACCGCGCAATCGTCTGGAAGGACGAATCGCTCGGCGCCGAATTCTTCTACGAAGAAATCCCGGCTGAACTGGCTGACGAAGCTGCCGAATACCGCGAAAAGCTGCTCGAACTCGCTGTCGAGCAGGACGATGCGGTCATGGAAGCCTACCTCGAAGGCACCGAGCCCGACGTCGCCACGCTGAAGGCGCTGATCCGCAAGGGCACGCTGAACCACAAGTTTGTTCCGGTCGTCTGCGGTTCGGCGTTCAAGAACAAGGGCGTACAGCCCCTGCTCGACGCCGTCGTCGACTACCTGCCTTCGCCGCTCGACATCGAAGACGTCCAGGGCGTCAAGGTTGACAGCGACGAAGCCGACAGCCGTCCGCCGGAAGACAGCGCACCGTTCTCGGCGCTGGCCTTCAAGGTCATGAACGATCCCTTCGTGGGCTCGCTCACCTTCATCCGCATCTATTCGGGTACGCTCGCCAAGGGCACTTACCTGAACTCGGTGAAGGGCAAGAAGGAAAAGGTTGGCCGTATCCTCGAGATGCACGCCAACGACCGTAAGGACATCGACGAGGCCTTCGCGGGCGACATCGTCGCGCTGGCCGGAATGAAGGAAACCACCACGGGCGACACGCTCTGCGCGGAAAAGGCGCCGATCGTTCTCGAACGCATGGAATTCCCCGAGCCGGTTATCGAACTCTCGGTCGAACCGAAGACCAAGGCCGACCAGGAGAAGATGGGCGTTGCGCTCAACCGTCTCTCGGCTGAGGATCCCTCGTTCCGCGTCACCACCGACCACGAGTCGGGTCAGACGATCATCAAGGGCATGGGCGAACTTCACCTGGACATCATCGTCGACCGTATGCGTCGCGAGTTCAAGGTCGAAGCCAACGTCGGTGCTCCGCAGGTCGCCTATCGCGAATACCTCGCCAAGCCTGTCGATGTGGACTACACCCACAAGAAGCAGTCGGGCGGTACCGGTCAGTTCGGTCGCGTGAAGATCAAGGTCACGCCGGGAGAGCGCGGTGCGGGCATCACCTTCAAGGACGAGATCAAGGGCGGTAACATTCCGAAGGAATATATCCCCGCGATCGAAAAGGGCATGCGCGAAACCGCTGCCTCGGGTTCGCTGGTCGGCTTCCCGATCATCGACTTCGACATCGTCCTTTACGACGGTGCCTACCACGACGTCGACTCGTCGGCCCTGGCCTTCGAAATCGCCGGTCGCGGTGCCATGCGTGAAGTCGCGCAGAAGTCCGGCATCAAGCTGCTCGAGCCGATCATGAAGGTTGAAGTCGTCACCCCCGAGGAATATCTCGGTGACGTCATCGGCGACATGAACAGCCGTCGTGGTCAGATCCAGGGAACCGACAGCCGCGGCAATGCCCAGGTCGTCGAATCCATGGTCCCGCTGGCCAACATGTTCGGCTACGTGAACCAGCTCCGCTCGTTCACCCAGGGCCGTGCAAACTACTCGATGTTCTTCTCCCATTATGACGAGGTCCCGGCGAACGTCGCGGCTGAGGTCAAGGAGAAGCTTGCTTAAAAGGCAAGATCAGACTACGGGCGGCGCCTGTTTCAGCGGGCGCCGTCCATTCCCGCAGATTCGATTTCAAGCGAAAAGAAGGTTTGAACAATGGCGAAGGCAAAATTCGAGCGGAACAAGCCGCACTGCAACATTGGCACCATCGGTCACGTCGACCACGGCAAGACGACCCTGACGGCCGCCATCACCAAGGTCATGTCGGAAGCTTTCGGCGGTGAAGCCGTTGACTTCGCCAACATCGACAAGGCTCCGGAAGAGCGCGAGCGCGGCATCACCATCTCGACCGCTCACGTTGAGTACGAGACGGAAGCCCGTCACTACGCACACGTCGACTGCCCGGGTCACGCTGACTACGTGAAGAACATGATCACCGGTGCCGCCCAGATGGACGGCGCGATCCTGGTTGTGAACGCTGCTGACGGCCCGATGCCGCAGACCCGCGAGCACATCCTGCTTGCCCGCCAGGTCGGCGTGCCGCAGCTTGTCGTGTTCATGAACAAGGTCGACCAGGTCGACGATCCGGAACTCCTCGAGCTCGTCGAGCTGGAAGTTCGTGAACTGCTCTCGTCGTACGACTTCGACGGCGACAACATTCCGATCGTCATGGGTTCGGCTCTGGCCGCCCTTGAAGGCCGCGACGACAACATCGGCAAGGAAAAGATCCTTGAGCTGATGAAGGCAGTCGACGACTTCATCCCGCAGCCCCCGCGTCCCACCGACAAGGCATTCCTGATGCCCGTCGAAGACGTGTTCTCGATCTCGGGTCGTGGTACGGTTGTTACCGGCCGCGTCGAAACCGGCATCGTCAAGGTTGGTGAAGAAGTCGAAGTCGTTGGTATCCGCGACACGCAGAAGACCACCGTCACCGGCGTCGAAATGTTCCGCAAGCTGCTCGACCAGGGTGAAGCCGGCGACAACATCGGTGCACTGGTTCGTGGCCTGAAGCGCGACGACGTTGAGCGTGGCCAGGTTCTCGCCAAGCCGGGCACCGTGACCCCGCACACCGAGTTCTCGGCTGAAGTCTACGTTCTGTCGAAGGACGAAGGCGGCCGTCACACGCCGTTCTTCGCCAACTACCGTCCGCAGTTCTACTTCCGCACCACCGACGTGACCGGCGAAGTGATCCTTCCCGAGGGCACCGAGATGGTCATGCCGGGCGACAACGTTTCGCTGACCGTGAAGCTGATCGCTCCGATCGCCATGGACGAAGGTCTCCGCTTCGCAATCCGCGAAGGCGGCCGCACCGTCGGTTCGGGCGTCGTTGCCACGATCACGAAGTAATTCGCTGATCGGCTTCGGCTAACGTGATTGGCCCGGCGTCTCGAGAGAGGCGCCGGGCTTTTCACGTTCATGGAGCCAAATGGATTTAAAGGGCGCAAAGCGCGGCTTGCAGTTTTATCGGGCCCGCAAATCGCCCTGTGCGATCTTCCATGCATCCGAGCCCTTGGGTGCTTCGGGAATGGACGCGAGGTCGATGTAGTAAACGGGCGCCGGCACGCGGCCGAACGGTATGGTGATGCAGGGGCCTAGGCAGCCGGGCAGGTCCCAGAGGTCTGGCGGGTACGCTGCGCCCGTGCGCGTGCTTTCGTCGACGGATTTCGACGCCGGGACGCGCTGGTTCGTGCCGTCGCCGTTATGTGAGCAGACAACGATCGTGCCGTCATTGCCGCCATTGCTGGCGCGGGCAGCCTCACGGCATGCGTCGTCCACGGGGTCACTCCCGGCATCGGGCATGGCGGCGTGAGCGGTGAGCACGTCGGTATCGTCGAGGTCGATCGGAACTCCCGTCTGGTTGCGGCCGTAGGGGGAATTGCCGGCTACGGCGGGCTCGGGTGTCAGACATGCAAGTGTTAGCGCGGCAAGTGCGCGGGAAATTATCGTGGTAGTGGAGGGCATTGAAAGCGCCTTCTGTTAGGCGTCGCCATGCCAAGGTAGGATGCTGATCGGGGGCAGGGAAGAGGGGATGCGATGAACTGCATCGGCGACCCCCGGGAACCTGCCGCACTTGGTGAAATCAGGGCTTGCCCGACTCGGCATCAACGTGTAGTGGCGCGGTTCGAATTTGACGGGGCTTCGGCCCTTTGGCTCTTTCTCATCGGTAGTAGGTAATGGAAGCTCAGAACATCCGTATCCGCCTCAAGGCGTTTGACCATCGCGTGCTCGACCAGGCCACTGGCGAAATCGCTGACACGGCTCGCCGCACCGGCGCTCTGATTCGTGGGCCCATTCCCTTGCCGACGAAGATCGAGAAGTTCACGGTCAACCGTGGTCCGCACATCGACAAGAAGTCGCGTGAGCAGTTCGAAGTCCGCACCTACAAGCGCCTGCTTGATATCGTGCAGCCGAACGCAGCTACCGTCGATGCTCTGATGAAGCTGGACCTTGCTGCCGGCGTGAACGTCGAGATCAAGCTGGCCTAAGCCGGTTTGCGGGGTAACCGAAAGGTTGCCCCGAAAGTCCTTTCCGATCGGACTTTAAACGATCGAGGCGAAATTCGGATCTTCGGATCCAAATTGTCCTTGTCGGCCAGCAGGCCGGCTTTGCGGGGAGAAACCCGCAGAGACAGCGCCCCGTAAGGGGACACAAGGGATACCTCCGCCGCCGCCTTCGGGCAGTGTCGGGAATGCGTCCCCCGTCTCGTTTCCGCTGTCCTTGATGGGCATGCAGGGAACACCTGACCCGGACGGGGTTCGTATCACAAATAGGGTTGGACACGCGCACGAGGGATGGTCCTGCGTGCGCCTCTGTAAGGAGAAAGGTCATGCGTACAGGCGTGATCGCCAAGAAAGTCGGGATGACCCGCCTGTTCCAGGAGGACGGTCGCCACGTGCCCGTCACTGTCCTGGCACTTGAAGACTGTCAGGTGGTTTCGGTCCGTACTGCTGATCGCGACGGCTACGTCGCGGTTCAGCTCGGTGCGGGCGAAGCAAAGCAGAAGAACGTTGCCAAGCCGCAGCGCGAACATTTCGCCAAGGCTCAGGTTCCCCTCAAGATGCGCGTCGCGGAATTCCGCGTCGCCGACGACGCCCTTCTGGAAGTCGGCGCCACGATCGCAGCCTCGCACTTCGTGCCCGGCCAGCTGGTCGACGTAGGCGGCCACACCCAGGGCAAGGGCTTCCAGGGTGCGATGAAGCGCTGGGGCTTCGGCGGTATGCGCGCCACCCACGGTGTGTCGATCTCGCACCGTGCCCACGGTTCGACGGGTAACCGTCAGGATCCGGGCAAGGTGTTCAAGAACAAGAAGATGGCCGGCCACATGGGCGACCGTCAGCGCACCCAGCAGAACCTCGAAGTCGTCCGCGTGGACGACGAGCGTGGCCTGATCTTCGTCAAGGGCTCGGTCCCGGGTTCGAAGAACGCCTGGCTCACCGTTTCGGACGCCGTCAAGGTCGACCGTCACGCCGAGGCTCCGTACCCCGCTGGCATCAAGTCGGCCAGCAACACCAATGATACGGCCGCTGCCGTGACCCCGGCTGAAGCCGCGGCTCCCGAAGCGACCGAAGGCCAGGAGGGCTAATCATGAAGGTTCAGGTCCTCAATATCGACGGTTCGGCCGCTAACGCCGACATCGAGCTTTCGGACGACGTGTTCGGCCTCGAGCCGCGCGCTGACATCCTGCACCGCGTCGTCACCTGGCAGCTCGAAAATCGCCGCGGCATCGCCCGTGCGACCCGCGAGCGCTCGGAAGTCGCGCGCACCGGCAAGAAGTTCGGTCGCCAGAAGGGCGGCGGTACTGCCCGTCACGGCGACCGTGCGGCTCCGGTGTTCATCGGCGGTGGTAAGGCTCACGGTGCTCGTCGCCGCGAGTTCAACATCTCGCTGAACAAGAAGATCCGTGCACTCGGTCTGAAGATGGCCCTTTCGGCCAAGGCTCAGAACGGCCTCGTGATCGTCGACTCGCTCGACGTGGCTGATGCCAAGACCAAGGTGCTTGCCGGTCAGCTCGCTAAGGCGAACTTCGGCAAGAAGGTTCTCGTCATGGACGGTGAGCAGGTCAACGAGGGCTTCGCCCTGGCTGCCCGCAACATCATCGGCGTCAATGTGCTTCCGGCTGTCGGCGCCAATGTCTACGACATCCTGAAGCATGATACGCTGGTGTTGACGCGCGCCGCGGTCGAGAAGCTGGAGGCGCGTTTCAATGGCTAAGAGCAACGTGGACATCCGTCATTACGACGTGATCCTCTCGCCGCACATCACCGAGAAGTCGACCCTGCTTTCCGAGCAGAACGCGGTCGTTTTTAAGGTGGCTGACAAGGCGACCAAGCCCGAAATCAAGGCCGCCGTCGAAGCACTGTTCGACGTCAAGGTCACCGGCGTGAACACGCTGGTCGTCAAGGGCAAGACCAAGCGCTGGCGCGGTAAGGCTTACCGTCGCAGCGACGTGAAGAAGGCGATCGTCACGCTGGCCGAAGGCCAGTCGATTGACATCACCGAAGGCGTGCGGGGCTGATCCGATGGCACTTAAGAAGTACAACCCGACCAGCCCCGCCCGCCGCGGCCTGGTCCTCGTCGACAAGTCGTCGCTCTGGAAGGGCAAGCCCCTCAAGGCGCTGACCGAAGGCAAGAGCAAGACCGGCGGCCGCAACAACAAGGGTCATGTCACCTCGCGTGGCATCGCCGGTGGTCACAAGCAGAAGTACCGCTTCATCGACTTCAAGCGTCGTAAGTGGGACATGGAAGCGACCGTGGAGCGGATCGAGTACGATCCCAACCGCACCGCCTTCATCGCGCTCGTGAAGTACACCGACGGTGAACTGACCTACATCATCGCGCCGCAGCGCCTCGCCGTTGGCGATGTCGTTGTTGCCGGCGAAAAGACCGACGTGAAGCCTGGCAACGCCATGCTCCTGTCGCAGATGCCGGTCGGCACGATCTGCCACAACGTCGAGATGAAGCCCGGCAAGGGCGGCCAGATCGCTCGTTCGGCAGGCACGTACGTTCAGGTCGTCGGTCGTGACCGCGGCATGGTCATCGTTCGTCTGAACTCGGGCGAGCAGCGCTACCTGCGTGGCGATTGCATGGGCACCGTTGGCGCCGTGTCGAACCCCGACAACGCCAACCAGACCCTCGCCAAGGCCGGTCGCGGTCGTTGGCTGGGCCGTCGTCCGCTGACCCGCGGTGTTGCCAAGAACCCGGTCGACCACCCGCACGGCGGTGGTGAAGGCCGTACCTCGGGCGGCCGTCACCCGGTCACTCCGTGGGGCAAGCCGACCAAGGGTGCTCGCACTCGCAACAACAAGCAGACGGACAAGATGATCATCCGTTCGCGCCACGCCAAGAAGAAGAGGTAAGACACGATGGCACGTTCCGTCTGGAAAGGCCCCTTCGTCGACCTGTACCTTCTCAAGAAGGCCGAGGTCGCGCAGGATGCCGGCAACCGCGCTGGTCCGATCAAGACCTGGTCGCGTCGCTCCACCATTCTCCCGCAGTTCGTTGGTCTGACCTTCTCGGTCTACAACGGTCACAAGTTCATCCCGGTTTCGGTGAACGAGGACATGGTCGGTCACAAGCTCGGTGAATTCGCGCCTACGCGCACGTTCCCCGGCCACGCCGCCGACAAGAAGGGCAAGCGCTAATGAGCAAGCAGGCAGCACCCCGCCGCGTTGGCGAGAAGGAAGCTCTTGCGGTCGGCACCACCATCCGTGGTTCCGCCCAGAAGCTCAATCTCGTCGCCGCCCTGATCCGTGGCCGCAAGGCCGAGGACGCGATGAACATCCTGACTTTCTCCAAGAAGGCGATGGCTCAGGACGCTCGCAAGATCCTTGCTTCGGCAATCGCGAACGCGGAGAACAACCACAACCTCGACGTCGACGCTCTGGTCGTCGCCGAGGCGTCGGTCGGCAAGTCGATCACCATGAAGCGCTTCCACGCTCGTGGTCGCGGCAAGTCCACCCGCATCCTCAAGCCGTTTTCGCGCCTGCGGATCGTCGTTCGCGAAGTCGAGGAGGCCTGATCCATGGGTCATAAGAGCAATCCGATCGGTCTGCGTCTGCAGATCAACCGTACCTGGGACAGCCGCTGGTTTGCGGAAGGCCGGGACTACGGCAAGCTGCTTGAGGAAGACCTCAAGATCCGCAAGTTCATCATTGACACCGTGCCCCAGGCTGCGGTTTCGAAGGTGGTCATCGAGCGTCCGGCCAAGCTGTGCCGCATCTCGATCTACGCAGCCCGCCCCGGTGTGATCATCGGCAAGAAGGGTGCGGACATCGAGAAGCTGCGCAAGCAGCTTGCGAAGATGACTTCGAGCGAAGTGAAGCTGAACATCGTCGAAATCCGCAAGCCGGAAATCGATTCGAAGCTCGTCGCTCAGGGCATTGCCGATCAGCTGATCCGCCGTGTTGCCTTCCGCCGTGCGATGAAGCGCGCCGTTCAGTCGGCCCTTCGTCTTGGCGCCGAAGGCATCAAGATCACCTGTGGTGGTCGTCTTGGCGGTGCGGAAATCGCGCGTACTGAATGGTACCGTGAAGGCCGCGTGCCGCTTCACACTCTGCGTGCCAACATCGACTATGCCGAAGCCGAGGCGCTGACCGCCTATGGCATCATCGGCATCAAGGTCTGGATCTTCAAGGGCGAAATCCTTGGCCACGACCCGATGGCGCAGGACCGCCTGATGATGGAGGCGCAGACCTCCGGCGTGCGTCCGGCACGCGATGACCGCAGGAACTAAGAGTCATGCTGCAACCGAAGAAGACCAAGTTCCGCAAGGCCTTCAAGGGCCGGATCAAGGGTGATGCCAAGGGTGGCACCGACCTGAACTTCGGCTCGTACGGCCTCAAGGCCCTCGAGCCGGAGCGGATCACCGCCCGCCAGATCGAAGCGGCTCGCCGCGCGATCACGCGTCACATCAAGCGCCAGGGTCGTCTCTGGATCCGCGTCTTCCCCGACGTGCCGGTTTCGAAGAAGCCTGCTGAAGTCCGTCAGGGTAAGGGCAAGGGTTCGGTCGAATACTGGGCGGCCCGCGTCAAGCCCGGCCGTATCCTGTTCGAACTGGACGGCGTCGCTGGCCCGCTCGCAGCCGAGGCTTTCAGCCGCGCTGCGATGAAGCTGCCGATCAAGACCAAGGTCGTGGCTCGCCTCGGCGACACCTCGCACCTTGGCGGCGAGTAAGGAAGTCGAATCATGGCAAACAAGATCGAAGACTTTCGTGCCAAGACCGACGATCAGCTGACTGCTGACCTCGCCGACTTGAAGCGCGAACAGTTCAACCTGCGGTTCCAGGCCGCGACCAGCCAGCTTGAAGCGCCTGCGCGTATCAAGCAGGTGCGTCGTGACATCGCCCGCATCAAGACGCTCCAGGCCGAGCGTTCGGCGCAGGCCTAAGGAGGAAACACGATGCCCAAGCGTATTCTGATCGGGACCGTCGTTTCCGACAAGACCGACAAGACCGTGACCGTACTGGTCGAGCGCAAGGTGAAGCACCCCCTCTACGGGAAGATCATCCGTCGCTCGAAGAAGTACCACGCTCACGACGAAGATAACGCCTTCAAGACCGGCGAACGCGTCCGGATCGAGGAGACGAAGCCCTTCTCGAAGACCAAGACCTGGAAGGTTCTTGACCGTCTTCAGGCGAGCAAGGGTACGGCACTCGAAGCCGAGGTCTAAGGACCTCGGCCTCAAGGCCGGACAAGAGTGTTGACCTTCGCGGGTGAATGCGGCAAATGGCCGCACTTCGCCCGTCGGGGCGACTCGGGCCCCTCGTGGGCCTGTCTTTTTAGGAACTGCCGGACTTGTTCCGGCAAGCCAGTTGAGAAGGACTCGGATCGATGATCCAGATGCAATCCAATCTCGACGTCGCGGACAACAGCGGCGCAAAGCGCGTCCAGTGCATCAAGGTACTGGGTGGCTCCAAGCGTCGTTTCGCAGGCGTCGGCGACATCATCGTGGTGTCGGTGAAGGAGGCGCAGCCCCGCGCTCGCGTCAAGAAGGGCGACGTTCACCGTGCGGTGATCGTGCGTACCCGTAAGGACGTCCGTCGTGCAGACGGTAGCGTTATCCGCTTCGACAGCAACGCGGCGGTGCTCATCAACAAGAACGAGGAGCCGATCGGCACTCGTATCTTTGGCCCCGTCGTTCGCGAGCTGCGCGGCAAGGGCTTCATGAAGATCATCTCGCTCGCTCCGGAGGTGCTGTAATGGCTGCTTCGAAGATCAAGAAGGGTGACGCCGTCGTCGTCCTGTCCGGCAAGGACAAGGGCCGCACCGGCACCGTGCTTCAGGTTCTCCCGAAGGACGGCAAGGTCGTGGTTGAAGGCGTGAACGTCGCAACCCGTCACCGCAAGCCGACCCAGCAGAACCCGCAGGGCGGCATCGAGCGCATTCCGGCCCCGATGGCTATCAGCAAGATTGCTGTTGCCGACAAGGACGGCAAGCCGACGCGCGTTCGCTTCGAAACCAAGGACGGCAAGAAGGTCCGCGTGGCCGTGAAGTCCGGGGAGACCATCGATGGCTGAGAAGTATACTCCGCGTCTGCGCTCGAAGTACGACGCTGAAATCGCGAAGGCGATGACCGAGAAGTTCGGTTACAAGAACGTGATGGAAGTGCCGAAGATCGAGAAGATCACGCTCAACATGGGCGTCGGCGAGGCCAGCCAGGACAAGAAGAAGGTCCAGACTGCCGCTGCCGAGATGGAAGCCATCGCCGGTCAGAAGCCCGTCGTTACCAAGGCTCGCAAGTCGATCGCGCAGTTCAAGCTGCGTGAAGGCATGCCGATCGGCTGCAAGGTAACGCTGCGTCGTGAGCGCATGTACGAGTTTCTCGATCGTCTCGTCACCATCGCAATGCCCCGCATTCGCGACTTCCGTGGTCTGAACCCGAAGTCGTTCGACGGCCGCGGCAACTACGCGATGGGTCTCAAGGAGCAGATCATCTTCCCGGAGATCAGCTACGACAAGATCGAGAAGGTGCGTGGCATGGACATCATCGTCACCACCACCGCGAAGACCGACGAGGAAGCGCGCGAGCTGCTTCGTCTGTTCGGTTTCCCGTTCCCGGCTGAAGAGTCGGAACAGAAGGAAGCGGCGTGAGCCGCCGCTGAGGAAGAGAGCTTAAGTCCATGGCGAAACTGAGTTCCGTGAACAAGAACGAGCGCCGCAAGCAGCTCGTTAAGAAGTATGCAGGCAAGTACGCGCGCCTGAAGGCAGTGGCCGATGACGAATCGCTCGACGAAACCGAGCGCCTCATCGCCCGCCTGAAGCTGGCCGAGATCCCGCGCAACGGTAACCCCACCCGGGTTCGTAACCGTTGTGCGACCACCGGTCGTCCGCGCGGTTACTACCGCAAGTTCGGTCTGTGCCGCGTCGAGCTGCGCGATCTTGCCAACAAGGGCATGATCCCCGGCGTGACCAAGTCGAGCTGGTAAGGGTACGAAGCAATGGCTATGACCGATCCCCTGGGTGATATGCTCACCCGCATCCGCAACGGACAGCAGGCAAAGAAGGACACCGTCCTCTCGCCGGCTTCCAAGCTTCGTGCCCGTGTGCTCGAAGTGCTTCAGCGCGAAGGCTACATCCGTGGCTTCAGCGACGACGCAACCGGCGCACACCCGCAGCTTCGCATCGAGCTGAAGTACTTCGAAGGCGAGCCCGCCATCAAGCACATCGCTCGCGTCTCCAAGCCTGGCCGCCGCGTCTACTCGGGTTCCAAGGAACTCCCTGTGGTGCGCAACGGTCTCGGCATCACCATCGTCTCGACGCCCAAGGGCGTGCTCTCGGATGCCGAAGCACGTTCGCAGAACGTCGGCGGCGAAGTGCTGGCGGAGGTGTTCTAATGAGCCGCATCGGCAAGAAGCCGGTTGTGATCCCTGGCGGGGTCACTGCCGCCATCGATAACGGTGTCCTCACGGTGAAGGGGCCCAAGGGCGTTCTCACCATGGGTCTGTCCGACCTCGTGACCTACGCGGTCGAGGACGGTTCGATTGCCGTTCAGCCCGCCAACCAGACCAAGGCTGCCCGCAGCCACTGGGGCATGCAGCGCACCCTCGTCTCGAACCTGGTGGAAGGCGTTACCAACGGCTTCTCCAAGGTCCTCGAGATCAAGGGCGTCGGCTACCGAGCAGCAGCTCAGGGCAAGAACCTGAAGCTGCAGCTCGGCTACTCGCACGACGTTGACATCGCTGTGCCGGAAGGCATCGAGGTCAAGACCCCGGACAACACCACGGTCGAGATCTCTGGCGTCGACAAGCAGAAGGTCGGCCAACTCGCGGCCGAAATCCGTCGCTGGCGCAAGCCCGAGCCTTACAAGGGCAAGGGCATCAAGTACCGCGGCGAATTCATCTTCCGCAAGGAAGGGAAGAAGAAGTAATGGCCAAGCTTTCCCTTTTCGAGCGCCGTCGCCGGCGCGTCCGCACCGCCCTCAAGGCCCGTGCGGGTGGTCGTCCCCGTCTGTCGGTGCACCGCACCGGCCGTCACATCTATGCGCAGATCATCGACGACGCGCAGGGTCACACCGTGGCTGCAGCCAACACGCTTGGCGCCAAGGGCACCGATACGGATGCCGCAGTCCGCGTGGGCAAGGAACTCGCCGAGGCCGCCAAGAAGGCGGGCATCACCTCGGTCGTGTTCGATCGTGGCGGTTTCCTCTTCCATGGCCGCGTCAAGGCGCTGGCCGAAGCCGCCCGTGAAGGCGGGCTGGAGTTCTGATCATGGCTGACGAAAACATCAACGAAGCACCGATCGCGGCCGAGCACCCCCAGGGTGGCGACGCGCAGGAGACTCGTGAAGGTCGTGGCCGTGGCCGTGGCCGTGGCGAACGCGGTGAGCGTGGCGGCCGTGGCCGTCGCGACGACCGCCGTGGTGGCCGGAACGAGGAAGAGCAGGGCGAAGAGCTGATTGAAAAGCTCGTCCACATCAACCGCGTTTCGAAGACGGTCAAGGGCGGCAAGCGCTTCGGCTTCGCAGCACTGGTCGTCGTGGGTGACGGCAAGGGCCGCGTAGGCTTTGGCCATGCCAAGGCTCGCGAAGTCCCCGAGGCAATCACGAAGGCCACTGCTTCTGCAAAGAAGAAGATGGTCCGCGTGGCGCTGAAGGAAGGCCGCACGCTTCACCATGACGGTCGGGGCCACTTCGGCGCCGGCAAGGTGAATGTGCGTTCGGCTCCGGCCGGTACCGGCATCATCGCCGGTGGCCCGATGCGCGCCGTGTTCGAGAGCCTCGGCGTCCACGACGTCGTGACCAAGTCGGTCGGTACCTCGAACCCGTACAACATGATCCGCGCTACCTTCGACGCGCTTGTCAACCAGACTTCGCCGAAGTCGGTTGCACAGCGTCGTGGCAAGAAGGTCGCTGACCTGCTTGGTCGCGGTGGTGCCACCGAGGCAGAGGCTGAAGCCGCTGCCGAAGCCATCGTGGAGTAAGTCTCATGGCGAAGATCAAGATCAAGCAGATCGGTTCGCCGATCCGTCGCCCCGAGAGCCAGAAGAAGATCCTCATCGGTCTTGGCCTCGGCAAGATGCACAAGGTCGTCGAACGCGAAGACACCCCGGAAGTCCGTGGTGCGATCGCGAAGCTGCCGCACATGGTTGCGGTGGTCGACTGATCGACTTGCCTCAGGCACGATATTCGGAAAGGCCTCGGTGGAAACACCGGGGCCTTTCTGGTTTTGGCGAAGGGCAGGGCGCTGGGGGGCTATGGAAAGGGCGAGGCTAGACGCGCTCGCGCGAAATCTGTGTGTGGCTGCGTGTCCGGCTCCCCAATCGGTCCTGACTTGTGCTAAGCGCGGCGGGATTTGGATTTCCCCGGGGGATACATTGCTTCGCAGGACCATCGCGGCCTCATCCTTGTGCCTGGCCGCTCTCGCCGTTTCCGGATGCGAGGGCAGCGAACCGAGCGACAACGGCGAAACCTATGTGCAGGAAAGCCCGGCTGCCGAACCGGCCTGTAACGATCCGCTCGCGGATCCGGCGACGCTCGAGCGTGACCGGCTTGCGGATAAGGCGTTGAAGGCGTTGCTAGCCACTGGACAGGCCGATCCCGTTGCAGAAGCGCACAAGGCGGTCGCTTCCGGGGATTTTCGTCTTGTCGCTGCGGTCACGCTGGACGGCATCGACACGACTGAGTTTGGGGCCCAATGCGTGCTTCGCGGCGGTCTTTCGCCCCGCATGGCGCGCGTCGTGACGTATTTCGGCGATGATGCGCTGCCCACGCCGGCTCCCATCCCGATCGCCACGGGCACCGAGGGTGCCGGCGAAGAGGGCGAGGATCCCCTTGGAGATTTCGCACGTACCTTCAACGAGACGCTAATCGCCGATGATGCCTATCCCTATCGTGACGTCTGCCGCGTGGTTCCGGCGGTTGAGGGCGAAGGCAAGTCGGACCAGGCCGTCAAAGACTCCAAGCCGGTAAAGGCCGACAAGAAGGGCGCAAGTGCAAAGCCCGCGGATGCCGCAGCTTCGGGCAAGACGGCGGAGAGGAAGGTCGTGAAGCGTAACGGGCGCGACTATGGCTATGCGAACCTCGGGCCTTTGTCGGAAAGCCCGACACTGGCCGACGCTGCTCGCCGGGGGAATGTCGCTGTGCTTCGCAAGCTGCTGGAGGCGCCCACTGCTGATGCAACCGGCGACGCGCTGGACGGACTGACGACGATCGATTCGCCCGATCTCTTCGGCATGACTCCGCTCGCCTGGGCCATCGCCTATCGCCGCGAGGCGGCCGCGCGATTCCTGCTGTCGCAGCATGCCAGTCCGTCGGGTGCCCAGTGCCAGGCCCTGGTCGATCGCGATTCGCCGATGCAGATCGCGCGGGCGCTGTCCTGGACTGCCTTGGTTCTTCGGATGAAGTCGCTGGTAACGGAGCAGGAATATAACGCGCTTGCGGAAGAGCCGGCGCTTCCGGACGGCAACAAGGCGGCCTTCAACGCAGAACTGGCCAAGCTGGGCGACACCTACGGTACCGTGTTCAACAAGGACACGATGACGCGGCACGAGTTGAAGTTCGCCATCGATGCCAAGGGCAAGATCAAATCTTGCAGTTTTGAGCCAAAAACCGTTTCGACGGCGTTCGACGCCGACATTTGCCGGCTCGGCCGGGAGCAACTGCATTGGAAGCCCGCACGCAACGCCGAAGGGCGAACGATGCCGGGCGATGCGAAGCTGGTGATTCGCATGCGGGGCAGCTGAAGCCGCGACATCGCGGATTCAGGGGTGACAAGGCCGGCCGGTTCGCCTATGGGGCCGCCTTCCCATTAGCGCGACCAAAAGCGAAAGCGAGTGCAGACTATGAAGTTGAACGAAATCCGCGACAACGATGGCGCCCGTCATCGTCGTATCCGCGTCGGCCGTGGCATCGGTTCGGGCAAGGGCAAGACTGCTGGCCGCGGCCAGAAGGGTGCCAAGGCTCGTTCGGGCGTCTCGATCAATGGCTTTGAAGGCGGCCAGATGCCGCTTCACATGCGTCTCCCGAAGCGCGGCTTCAGCAACAAGAAGTTCGCCAAGGACTACGCTGAAGTGAACCTCGGCATGATCCAGAAGGCGATCGAAGCCGGCAAGCTCGACATCTCGGGCGTCGTCGACCACGCTGTTCTCCAGGCAGCCGGCCTGGCCCGTGGCGGTAAGGACGGCGTGCGCCTCCTCGCCAAGGGTGAACTGACCGAGAAGGTCGAGTTCAACGTTGCCGGTGCTTCGAAGAGCGCTGTTGCCGCAGTCGAGAAGGCTGGTGGTTCGGTGATCCTTCCTGCCAAGGAAGCCGCTGAGGCCTGAGGCATCGCAACCGCGATATGCTCATAAAGGGAGGGCGGGCGCCATGCGCTTCGCCCTCTCTTCATTCCAACGGGTGCCTTGACTTGGATCGGCCTTGAACATGGCGGATTCGATGGGGCGCGGGGCGACAGGGCTTCCAGACCCGGTACGAATGTCTATATGAGCGGACCAGAACCGGTGTTCGACAAGCCTTCTTGCAGTCGCTAAGGCTGGACCCGAACCGACTATCGAGGCTTTACAAAACGTCATGGCTTCACGCGCCGACAATATCGCCAGCACTCTGAGCCTGGCCAATTTCTCGAAGGCGACCGAGCTCAAGAACCGCATCTGGTTCACGATCGGCGCCCTGATCGTTTTCCGCTTCCTGAGCTTCGTTCCACTGCCCGGCGTCAATCCGCTGATTCTCTCGCAGCTTTACAGCAAGACCCAGGGCGGCATTCTCGACCTCTTCAACACTTTCTCGGGCGGTTCGCTTTCGCGAATGAGCCTGATTGCGCTCGGCGTGATGCCCTACATCACCAGCTCGATCGTGGTGCAGTTGGCTGCTTCGCTTCACCCGGCGCTGGTGGCGCTGAAGAAGGAAGGCGAAGCCGGGCGCAAGAAACTGAACCAGTACACCCGCTATGGCGCTGTGCTGCTCTGCGCCATCCAGGGCTGGTTCCTGGCCGTCAGCCTGGAGGCTTACGGCGCGTCGAGCGGCCTGCAGGCCGTCGTCGATCCGGGCCTTCTGTTCCGCGTCGGCGCCGTCATCTCGTTGGTCGGCGGCACCATGTTCCTGCTGTGGCTGGGTGAACAGATCACTTCGCGCGGTATCGGTAACGGCGTTTCGCTGATCATCATGGCCGGTATCGTCGCACAGATGCCGACTTTCGCGAGCAACGTAGGGCAGGCCTACAGCGCCGGTGACACGGGCTCGTTCCTGATCATCGCGCTGATCGTGCTGATCGTGGCGATGATCCTGATGATCTGCTTCGCAGAACGCGCACAGCGCCGCCTGCTGATCCAGTATCCCAAGCGCGCCACGCAGCGCGGCATGATGCAGGCGGATCGCAGCCATCTGCCGCTGAAGATCAATACCGCGGGTGTCATCCCGCCGATCTTCGCAAGTTCGCTGCTGCTGCTGCCGCTCACCATCACCCAGTTCGCGGGCAAGTCGCTGAACCCCGAATCGACCTGGGGCAAGATCGTCGTCGCGCTCAACCAGTACCTGGGCCACGGCAAGCCGCTCTACATGCTGCTTTACGCATCGGGCATCATCTTCTTCTCGTTCTTCTACACCGCCGTCGTCTTCAATCCCGAGGAAACGGCCGAGAACCTGAAAAAGAACGGTGGCTTCATTCCCGGCATTCGTCCGGGCAAGAACACCGCGAACTATCTCGATTATGTGCTGACGCGCGTGACCGTGATCGGCGCGATCTACCTGACCATCGTCTGCACCGTTCCCGAGTATTTCCTCTCGATGACCGGTCTGCCGTTGCTGTTCATGGGTGGGACCAGCCTGCTGATCGTCGTCAACGTCACGGTCGACACGATTACTCAGATTCAGTCGCACCTGCTGGCGCACCAGTACGGCGATCTGATCAAGAAGGCGAAACTGAAGGGCCGTATGCGCTGATAGCGCATTCAGGGACACATGAGGGGTAAGGCGTGAATATCATCCTGTTGGGCCCGCCGGGGGCGGGCAAGGGCACCCAGGCGCAGCGTCTGGTCGAACGGCATGGCATGCGCCAGCTCTCGACTGGCGACATGCTGCGCGCCGCCGTAAAGGCGGGCACGCCCACGGGACTTGAAGCCAAGGCCGTAATGGAACGCGGTGAGCTGGTTTCGGACGCCATCGTTTCGGCGCTGATCGGCGACGAACTGGATGCGATGGGTGCCGATACCGGCGCGATCTTCGACGGCTATCCGCGTACCGCCGCGCAGGCGGAATCGCTCGACGCGATTCTTTCCGCTCGTGGCCGCAAGCTCGATCATGTGGTCGAGCTTGAGGTCGACGAAGAGGCGCTGGTCGAGCGGATCACCGGGCGCTTTACTTGCGCGACTTGCGGCAAGGGCTATCACGACACGTTCGAGCGGCCCAAGGTCGACGGCGTCTGCGACAAGTGCGGAGGGACGGAATTCAAGCGTCGCCCGGACGACAATGCAGAAACCGTGCGCACCCGTCTGGCCGAGTACCGCGCCAAGACAGCGCCGATCCTGCCTATCTACGAGGCGCGCGGCATCGTGGCCAAGGTGGATGGCATGGCGGACATGGATCATGTTACCGCTGCCATTGAGGGCGCGCTGAAGACCTGATCCAGGGGATGGCATCGCCCCCCCCCCTCGACCGACAAGAGCTGATCCGACGACAGCCCCGATCCTTTGCCGGTGCGAGCCGCAGAGGGTCGGGGCTTCGTCTTTCCGGCCGAGGGACAGTATGGAAAAGGCGGCCGGTCGGCGACCGGCCCTTCTATGCCAGCGCATCCGCCTGGAACCCGGTCGTTTCTTTGACTAACGCCCTTGGATGCGATACACAGATCGCGAAGTCACTCTCCCCGCTCCGACATGCGACAGGGATTGAGCGGCAGCAGGTTCGCGGGCGTTGACAGCCCTTGCGAATCGTTCTATGCGCGCCCTTCACTCAAAAGGTTTCGGCAAGTCCGGGTGGCGATGGCACCAAGTGTGCCGCCGACCGGGCGCTTTTGTCATTTCACCTTTCGGGTGAGTAAGCGTTGAGATAGGGGTCGTCCCTAGGGCGCTCCCTGTGGAGCATGGAGATTTAAGTGGCTCGTATTGCCGGGGTAAACATCCCCACCAACAAGCGCGTTATCATCGCGCTCACCTACATCCATGGTATCGGTCGTACCAAGGCTCTCGAGATCGCCGACAAGCTCGGCATCGATCACAGCCGTCGCGTACAGGACCTGTCGGACGCCGAAGTCCTGCAGATCCGCGAAACGATCGACGCCGACCTCACGGTCGAGGGTGATCTTCGTCGCGAAACCGCGATGAACATCAAGCGCCTGATGGATCTCGCCTGCTACCGTGGCCTGCGTCACCGCAAGGGTCTGCCGGTTCGTGGCCAGCGCACGCATACCAATGCGCGCACCCGTAAGGGCAAGGCCAAGCCGATCGCCGGCAAGAAGAAGTAAGCTGATTGGGTTGAGCAATCGACCCAACCGGTTTCCCCCAGCGATTTTTCGACAGGATACACGAACATGGCACGCGAACCTCAGCGCGTTAAGCGCCGCGAGCGCAAGAACATCACCAGCGGCATTGCGCATGTGAATGCCAGCTTCAACAACACCATGGTGACCATCACCGACGCCCAGGGCAACGCGATTTCGTGGTCCTCGGCCGGCATGATGGGCTTCAAGGGCAGCCGCAAGTCGACCCCGTACGCTGCACAGGTTGCAGCTGACGATGCCGGCAAGAAGGCCGCCGAGCACGGCGTCCGCACCCTCGAAGTCGAAGTCAAGGGCCCGGGTTCGGGCCGTGAGAGCGCCCTGCGCGCTCTCCAGGCGGTCGGCTTCACCATTACCTCGATCCGCGATGTGACGCCGATCCCGCACAACGGTGTGCGTCCTTCCAAGCGTCGCCGCGTCTGATCGAGCTAATCCGGACGGCGAACCGGTCGCTGTCCGGCTTCGGAACGTCCCGAGCCTTTCCACCAGGCTTCGGGGCGTAACCGCCATCACTCCCAGGGGAAGTCCATGACTGTCAACATCAAGAACTGGCAGGAACTCAAGAAGCCGAACAGCCTTGAGATCAAGCCGGGACCCGACCCCAAGCTGAAGGCGACCTTCGTCGCCGAACCTCTCGAGCGCGGTTTTGGCCTGACGCTCGGCAACGCGCTGCGTCGCGTGCTGCTCTCCTCGCTGCAGGGCGCCGCGATCACCTCGATCAAGATCGAGAACGTGCTGCACGAATTCTCGTCGCTTGCCGGTGTGCGCGAGGACGTCACGGACATCGTCCTGAACGTCAAGCAGATCGCTCTCAAGATGCAGGGCGAAGGCCCGAAGCGTCTTCAGCTCTCGGCCACTGGCCCGGGTGAAGTGAAGGCGGGCGACATCGCCGTTTCGGGCGATATCGAGGTCATGAACAAGGACCTCGTGATCTGCCACCTCGACGAAGGTGCGGTCCTGAACATGGAACTCACCGCCGACACCGGCAAGGGCTACGTCCCGGCCGTGTCGAACCGTCCTGTCGACGCGCCGATCGGTCTTATCCCGGTCGACTCGCTCTACTCGCCTGTCCGTCAGGTCAGCTACAAGGTCGACAATGCCCGTATCGGTCAGGAACTCGACTACGATAAGCTGAGCCTCGCGGTCGAAACCGACGGCACCGTCACCCCTGAAGACGCCGTGGCTTATGCCGCGCGCATTCTCCAGGACCAGCTGGCGCTGTTCGTCCACTTCGAGGACATCGCTCCGGTTGGCCAGTCGCCGATGATCGGCATGGCTGCTGGCGGCGCTGCTGCTTCGGAGGAGAGCGACACCAACCAGCTCAACCGTTACCTTCTCAAGAAGGTCGACGAACTGGAGCTGTCGGTGCGTTCGGCCAACTGCCTCAAGAACGACAACATCATCTATATCGGCGATCTGGTCCAGAAGACCGAAGCCGAGATGCTGCGCACGCCGAACTTCGGCCGCAAGTCGCTCAACGAGATCAAGGAAGTTCTTTCCTCGATGGGTCTGCGCCTCGGCATGGACATCCCAGGCTGGCCGCCCGAGAACATCGAAGAAATGGCCAAGAAGCTCGAGCAGGAACTGCTCGGCTGATCGGTCTTTCCGATATGTAAAGAAGAAGGGCTTCGCAGCGATGCGGAGCCCTTCTTCTTTTAATGAGGGCGGAATTCCGCCCTTCGCGCTTGACTCTTTAAGTCAGATCGTCTTGAGGGCAGCGCTTCACGATACGTGAGCCGGTTTTGGGCGGTGGCCGCACCACATCGCCCGGCAGGCAGTACCTGAGACGGCTGCCTGACGAACGGAGAAGAAATCATGCGTCATAAAATGGGCGGCCGCAAGCTGCAGCGCAAGTCGGGCCACCGTACCGCGCTGCTGCGCAACATGGCCGCCGCGCTCATCAAGCACGAGCAGATCAAGACCACCACGCCCAAGGCGAAGGAACTGCGTCCCTACATCGAGAAGCTGATCACGCTGGCGAAGCATGGCGGCCTTTCGAACCGTCGTCTCGCGCACGCGCGCCTTCTCGACGAAACGCAGGAAGCCAAGCTCTTCGAAGTGCTCGCAGAGCGCTACAAGAACCGTGAAGGCGGTTACACCCGCATCATCAAGGCCGGCATCCGCGCATCGGACGCCGCTCCGATCGCGATCATCGAACTGGTTGATCGCGACGTGGAAGCCAAGGGCCAGGATTCGGGTCCGGTTGCTGCCGAAACCGAAGAATACGCAGAAGCCTGATAGCTTGTGAAGGCCCGCTTTCCACAAGGAGGCGGACCAGACATTGCAAGAGCGGTCGCGAGTGCTAGGCTCGCGGCCGCTTTTTGTTTTTTGAAATCAGGGGAATGGAATGCCTTGGAAGGGCGGGCTCGGCGGGGCTCATATTGCGACGGCTTGTGCGATGACATTCAGCCTGCTGCTTGCAGCCATGCCGGTTTCGGCGCAGACGGTGGCCACGATGAACTATCCAGAAACGCGCCGAGACGATGTGGTCGAAACCCTGTTCGGGGAAAAGATCGCGGATCCCTATCGATGGCTGGAGGCGGACGTCCGCCACGACGCCAAAGTGGCCGACTGGGTGGATCGCGAATCGCGCTACACCGAGGAATACCTGGAGACTCTGCCGCAGCGGGCGTGGTTTAAGCAGCGCATCAGTGCGCTCATGAACTTCGAGCGCTTTGGGCTGCCGACGAAGGCTGGCACCCGGTATTTCTATACGCGCAACACCGGCTTGCAGAACCAGTCGCAGCTTTTCGTGCGCGACGGCCTGCACGGCAAGGCGCGGCTTCTGCTCGATCCCAATGCCTGGGCCAAGGATGGCGCCACCGCGCTGGACGCCTGGGAGCCGTCGCAGCAGGGCCGCTATCTGCTGTACAGCGTACAGGACGGCGGCAGCGACTGGCGCATTCTCCATGTGATGGACACCGTCAGTGGCAAAGTCCTTGATGATGAGCTGCGCTGGGTGAAATTCAGCGCGCTGGCCTGGATCGGGGAGGAAGGCTTCCTTTATTCCCGTTTCCCCGCACCGGAGGATGGCGCGGCTTTCCAGAGCCGGAACTACAATCAGGGCGTCTACTACCACCGCCTGGGCACGCCCCAGAGCGCGGACGAGCTCGTCTACTCCACACCCGACCATCCTGACTACGGCCATACCGCCGAGGTTACGCAGGACGGCCGCCTGGCGGTCATCACGTCGCACATCGGCACGGATTCCCGCTACGACGTGCGGGTGGTCGATCTTTCTAAGCGCGGGAAGACCGGATGGCACGCGCGCTCGATCGTCACCGGCTTCAAGGATGACTGGCGCCTTGTGGAAGGGGCCGGGCAGAAGCTCTGGTTCGTGACCAACGAGAGTGCTCCGCGCTACCGCCTTGTCAGCATCGATCTGGCCGCGAGCGATCCTGTGTTCACGCAAGTCGTGGCCGAACGCGAGGATATCCTCGAAAAGGCAGGCATCGTCGGCCGCCAGCTGGTTCTCAACTATATGCGCGATGCGGCCAGCCATGCGGAGATCGTCGGGTTGGACGGCAAGCCGGGCAGGGCGCTTGCTCTCAACGGCATCGGCACCGCTTCCGGCTTCCGGGGTAAACCGGGCGATCCAGAGACGTTCTACTCGTTCACCAGCTTCAACCGTCCCGCGTCGATTTTCCGCATGAATCTCGATACCGGCGCTTCGGAGCCCTTCGCGGAACCGGCGATGGACTTCGATCCCGCGCAAATCGCAGTCGAGCAGCGGTTCTACGTCTCGAAGGATGGCACGCGCGTGCCGATGTTCCTGGTACGCCGCAAGGACGTGGCGCAGGCAGGCAAGCCGGTACCGACGCTGCTCTACGGCTACGGCGGGTTTGATATATCGCTGACGCCGGGCTTCTCGGCGAGCCGTATGGCCTGGGTGCAGGCCGGCGGCGCCTTCGCGATGGCGAATTTGCGCGGTGGCGGCGAGTACGGACGCGCCTGGCATGATGCCGGGCGCCGGGCCAACAAGCAGAACGTGTTCGACGATTTCATCGCTGCGGGAGAATATCTCAAGGCAGAGGGCATCGCCGCCAAGGATGGATTAGCGATTCAGGGCGGATCGAACGGCGGCCTATTGGTCGGTGCGGTACTGAACCAGCGGCCCGACCTGTTTGCTGCCGGCGTGCCGCAAGTCGGGGTGATGGATATGCTTCGCTTCGACCGGTTCACGGCCGGGCGCTATTGGGTCGACGATTACGGCTATCCTGACCGTGAGGCGGACTTCCGCGTGCTGCGCGCGTATTCGCCTTACCACAATATCAAGGCGGGCACGGATTATCCTGCCATTCTGGTCACCACGGCCGATACGGATGATCGCGTGGTGCCGGGGCATTCCTTCAAGTATGCGGCGGCCCTCCAGGCGGCGCCTCTGGGCGACAAGCCGCACCTCATTCGTATCGAGACGCGCGCCGGGCACGGTTCGGGCAAGCCTACGGACAAGGTGATCGAGGAGAGTGCGGATGTGCTGTCTTTCGTGGCGCAGTGGACCGGGCTGTCGGTTCCGAAGTGAGGCCCCGCGCCAAGCGGGCATGAGAGTGGGTTGCGTTCGGCGCTGAAAGCCGGACTATGGCATGGTTCGCGGGCCGCTTGGGCGGCCGACCGCAAGGGAGCGACGAACCATGCCGAACCTTTTCAGGACACTGTCTCGCTGCGCACTTCTTGCCGGAGCCGTGATGGCGGCTCCGGTACTGGCCCAGACCGATCGCTTCGCGGCGGATCCCAGGCTGGACAACAAGCCCGATGCTTATGGCGTCAGTTCGCGGCAGGCGGCCCACAAGTGCGTGGCCGCCGCCGAGGGCGCGGCGAAGACAGCGAAATTCACCGGTGTCGACGTCATCGGGCTCAAGAGCGTCGAGCGAAAGCCGGAAGGTTATGAGATCGAAGGGTGGGTCCGTGTAGGCGGGGGCGGACCGGCCTGGCGCGACAATGCTCCTGCGCGCGGCTCATTCGAATGCAAGATCGTTCGCGGAAGGATCGTGGATCTCGGTTTCGACGACGTTCCCGGGCTTTAGCGGTCCGGACGCGGCCTTGCCTGCCGCTCAGTCCGCCCCCTCGTGCGCTGGGAGGCCGAGCGACCAATGGATTGCGGCGCCGCGCAAGGCAAAGCCGGCGCTTGCGGCGATAGCCCAGGTGAGCACGGGCGCAAAGCCCAGGGCCAGTCCGGTCGCCGCGACAGCTGCTGCAAGTGCACCTGCCGTCACGTAAAGCTCCGGCCGCATGAGGATCGACGGCTGTCCCGCCACGACGTCGCGCACAATCCCGCCGACGCAGCCGGTGACGACGCCCATCACCATGGCCGGCACCGGCGGTACGCCCCAGGCCATGGCCTTGATCGTGCCGAATCCGGAATAGACCGCCAGGCCCATCGCGTCTGCCCATTCCAGCAAGCGACCCTGCCACCACCGCACGGGTGTGAACCAGGCAAGGATCGCCACGGCGAGGCACACCGGGACCACGAAAGGATCGCGCACCCAGAAGACCGGCGCGCCGATCAGAAGGTCGCGCAAGGTGCCCCCGCCGACGCCGGTCATCAGCGCGAAAAACGCGACAGTGACGAAAGTCTGCCGCATCTGCGCCGCGGAAAGCGCTCCGGTCAGCGCGAAAACCGCGATGCCCAGAATGTCGAAAGCAGCAGGCAAGGCAGGGGCATCGGGCGGAATGATCGTCGGCATCGCCGGTTCATAGCCGTGCCTCTGGAAAAACGGGAGCGAAAGCTGTCGCCGGTCGGGTCTCACCTTCGATTGACCGCTTTCGAATTTGTGATACACAAAGGATCATAAGAATCGGGAGATCAAGTCCGTGTCCAGTCCAGCACTTCATCCGGCGCCCTCGGCCTACGAGACGGCCGACTGGTACACCGATGTCTCGCTGGTCGACGATCCGCACGCCTATTTCGACTTTCTCCGCGCGAAGGGGTCGGTCGTGCGCCTGCCCTATCGCAATGCCGTCGCCGTGACGGGCTACGAGGAAACCATTCAGGTCATGCTCGATACCGAGCACTTTTCCTCGATCAACGCGGTGACGGGTCCGGTGGCCTCGCTCCCGTTCGAGCCGACTGGAGACGACATCTCCGCCGAGTTGGAGTCCCATCGCGGGCAGATCGCTTTCGGCGACCAGATCGTCACTGAGGGCGGTGCGCGCCATGCCGACTTGCGTTCGATCATTGCCCGGCTCTTCACGCCTAGCCGCCTGAAGGAACTTCAGCCCAAGCTGCTGGCGACGGCGGAAGGGCTGATCGGCGAGTTCGCCGCGGACGGCCATGTGGACCTCGTTCGCCAATATGGCGGTCCTTACGGCGCTCTGGTGATTTCCGACTTGCTGGGGCTGTCGGAGCGGACGCGGAACAAGTTCCGCGTCCTGCTGGAGGGTGCGATTCCCGTGCCCATGGACGCCAGCGAAGAGGAGATGTTGAAGAACCCGCTCGTGGGCGTGGGGAAGGACCTGTTCAAGCTGATCGCCCAGCGGCGCATGTCGGCCCACCCGCTGATGCGCCCCTTGCGCGGTTTGCTAGCCCACGAGGACATTCTCAATGAACTGGCCCAGGCGAGTTATCCCGATGGCAGGAAGCCTTCGTTGGTCGATCTTACCAGCCTGGCCGCGTTTCTGTTCGGGGCCGGGCAGGATACGACGAATCGCCTGCTGGCCAATGCCTTCCGCATCATCGCGACCAGGCCGGACATCCAGCAACAGCTGCGGGACGATCCTGGCCRCATCCCCGCTTTTGTCGAGGAAGTGCTGCGCTTCGATGGCTCGGTGAAGAGCGGCGGACGGATATGCCAGAAGACGACCACGCTCGGCGGTGTCGAGATCAAGGCCGGGACGGCGATCCTCCTCTCGCACATGGCCGCCAACCGAGATCCCACGCGGTTCGCCCAGCCCGATCGGTTCGACATGGACCGTCCCAGGATCAAGGAGCACCTGGCTTTTGGGCGCGGCGCCCATACTTGTATCGGCGCCCCGCTCGCCCGCCGGGAGGTCGTGACCAGTATCGAGCGGTTGCTGGCCCGCATGGGCAACATTCGTTTGGCTCCCGCCCATCAGCGGCCCGACGGCGGTTTGAGCTTCAGCTACGAGCCGACCTATATCCTGCGTGCGCTCGCCAGCCTCCATCTGGAGTTCGATCCGATCGAGGGGGATTAAGCGGGGAGGGGAATTCCAACCCGCGCCGGTCTGTCCTATCACACGGGCATGACCCAGTCCGAGACCAGTGAAGCCGAAGCCGCCAACGAATTGATGCGCCTGGCGCGCCAGATCAGCCGTGCCAACCGGCTCTATCATGCCGAGGACGCGCCCGAAATCTCGGACGCGGAGTACGACGCGCTGGTTCGCCGCAATGCCGAACTCGAAGCGGCGTTCCCGCATCTCGCGCGTCCGGACAGTCCGAGCAACAAGGTCGGTCACGAAGTGGCTGCCTCGCCGCTCTCGAAAGTAACGCACGAGGTTCGCATGATGAGCCTCGACAATGCCTTTACCGACGAGGAAGTGGCCGACTTCGTCGGCCGCGTGCGGCGGTTCCTGTCGCTGCCCGCCGAGGAGCCGGTGCTGCTGACGGCGGAAGACAAGATCGATGGCCTGTCCTGCTCGCTGCGCTACGAGCATGGTAAGCTCGTGCGCGCAGCGACGCGCGGCGATGGACAAGTGGGCGAGGATGTGACCCCCAATGTCGCGCATATCGCCGATATCGTGCAGGAACTGCGGGGCGACGACGTGCCGGAGGTCTTTGAAGTTCGCGGCGAAGTCTACATGGAGAAGGCGGCGTTCCGGGCGCTTAACGAGACGCTGATGTCCGAGGCCCGCGCTTTGGCGGAAACCAAGGGCGAAGCCTTTGACGAGACCAAGGTCCGCCAGTTCGCCAATCCGCGCAATGCCGCTGCCGGTTCGCTCCGACAGAAGGATGCCGGTGTCACCGCCAAGCGGCCCTTGCGGTTCTGGGCCCATGGCTGGGGGGCGGCGAGTCACGTTCCCGGCGCCAGCCAGCACGAGGTTATCCGCAAGATCGAATCCTGGGGCCTGCCGGTCTCGCCGCAATTCCGCCTCTGCCATTCGGTGGCGGAGATGTTGACGGCCTATCGCGCTATTCGTGACGGCCGCGCGGCCTTGCCGTTCGAGATCGACGGCGTGGTCTACAAGGTCGACCGGCTCGACTGGCAGCAGCGCCTCGGCTTCGTGGCCAAGGCGCCGCGCTGGGGATTGGCGCACAAGTTCCCGGCCGAGCGAGCCGAGACACTGCTGGAATCGATTGATATCCAGGTCGGTCGCACCGGCAAGCTCACCCCGGTCGGCCGCCTAAAGCCGGTGTTGGTTGGCGGGGTCACCGTAACCAACGTGACCTTGCACAACCGAGACGAGATTGCCCGGCTCGGCGTTCGCCCCGGCGACCGTATCGTGCTGCAGCGTGCGGGCGACGTCATTCCCCAGGTGGTCGACAACGCGACTCGCGATGAGGAACGCCCTGCGTTCGGGTTCCCCGATCACTGCCCGCAGTGCGGCAGCGAAGCGGTGGCCGAAGAAGGCGAAGTCGACGTGCGCTGCACGGGCGGGCTCATCTGCCCGGCCCAGCGGACGGAGCGCCTCAAGCATTTCGTCAGCCGCGGGGCGCTCGACATCGAGGGCCTGGGCGAAAAGACGATCGATGAATTCTTCGCCAAAGGCTGGCTGGAAGGCCCGGCCGATATCTTCCGCCTGCGCAAGCGCCGCGAGGATATTCTCGCGCTTGACGGGTGGAAGGACAAGTCTGTGGACAACCTGTTGGCGGCCGTGGAAAGCAAACGTCGCCCCGATGCGGCGCGGCTCCTTTTCGGCCTGGGCATACGCCATGTCGGCGCCGTGACGGCGCGCGACCTGATGAAGCGGTTCGAGACCCTGCCGGACCTCCGGATCGTTGCCGAGGCGATCCAGGTGCGGGACGGGGAGGAGGCGGCGGCGGCCGGGAGCGACGCCTATTCGGAACTGGTCTCGATCGACGGTATCGGCCCTGCCGTGGTCGAAGCGCTGGGAGACTTCTTCCACGAGGAGCATAACCGCGCAGTCTGGGAGGACTTGCTCTCGGAAGTTTCTCCGCCGCCTTATGTGGTCGAGACGGTGAACAGCGAAGTGGCCGGCAAGACGGTGGTGTTCACCGGCAAGCTGGAAACCATGAGCCGTGATGAGGCCAAGTCCCAGGCCGAACGGCTCGGGGCCAAGGCCGCTGGCTCGATTTCCGCCAAGACCGACCTGCTGGTGGCAGGGCCGGGGGCCGGTTCGAAGCTGAAGAAGGCCGCGGACTTGGGCATCCAGGTGATCGACGAAGCCGAATGGGCGCGGATCGTACAGGCGGCCGGCTAGCTCATGAATCGCCGCGGACCGGGGCGCAAACCGGGCAGAATCGAAAAGGGGAACCGGTGGACAGATGCCGCCGGTTCCCCTTTCTGATCAGATGCGGCGAGCCTGCTGTTCGTGCAGGTGCCGATAGTGTTGTACCCGGGTGGCGCGCAGCCCCGCCATGCCCTCGCGTTCGACCGCTCGCTGCCAGGACGCCAGTTCCTCAAGCGTGAGGTCGTAGCGGTCGCAGGCTTCCGCGATCGTGAGCAGTCCGCCGTTCACCGCCGCAACGACTTCCGCCTTGCGGCGAACGACCCAGCGTGACGTACTGCGCGGCGGCAAGCTGCCCCTGTCGAGAGCTTCCCCCAGGGGTCCCACGACGGCCTTGGGCCGATCGAGTTCAGATTGAAGCATGTTGGCCTCTTGAGCTGTTGTTACCAGCCCCCCTTGGCCTTAATTCTTGGTGCAAACCCTTAATTCGACGTAACCAGGCATGGTTAACGCGAAATTACGCGCATGTACGTAATTTTATGAAATTACACAATAAACCGCAAAACCAATTCTTACTGCACTATCCATAGCCGGTTTACCCATATTAACTTTCAGGGGTAGCTCTTGGCTCTTTTGGATGAGTGGGGTTCGCGCGGCGGAACCAGGAATGCTCTGAAGGGGACGCGGTTCCCTGCGCGGCAGAGGACAATTTGCCGCGCATTCGGATCAGCTGCGCGTCACCTGCGGCGCGCGCGCATCCAGAGGATCGACCAGTCGCCGTTCACTAGGCGCCCGGCCAGCCGAAGTCCCGCGCGGCGGCAGGCACGGCGCACCGCGTCTTCCTGGGTCTCGAGCAGCCCTGCCAGGACCAGGCTGCCGCCCGGCGCCAGCGACTGCGCAAAGTCCGGGGCCAGTGAAACCAGAGGTCCCGCAAGGATGTTGGCCATGATCAGGTCGTAAGGGCCGCGCGCGGCGATCAGTGGATGATCCATGCCGTCGGCGATGGTCATGACCAGTTCGCCTCCGCGGGGGCCCATCTTCACGCCATTGGCCGCAGCATTGTCTTCCACCACGCCCACGCAGACCTGGTCGATGTCGCTGGCCGTGGCGCGGGCGCGGGGCCAGAGCGCCATGGCCGCGAAGGCCAGCAGACCGGTGCCGGTGCCGATGTCGGCGTGATTCCGGAAGATAAGGCCCTGCGCCTTCATGTGCGTGAGCATGGCCAGGCATCCGGCCGTGGTCGCATGCTGGCCCGTGCCGAAAGCCTGGCTGGCGGGGATCGTGAAATCGATTACGCCGGGCTCGTCGAGGGCAGGGTGATCGGGCGTATGGACATGAAAACGGCCGGCGCGGATCGGCTCCAGCCCTTGCTGGCTGGTTACAAGCCAGTCGGTGTCCGGCAGTTCCTCGACGATAAATTCCGGCGCTTCGCCCTGGAACAACGCCGCGATCGCCGCGCGGTCCGCCTCGCCGGGTTCATGGCCGAGCCAGGCTTCGAGTTGCCAGTCGTCCGGCTTGTCTTCCGCGATTTCGCTTCCCGAAAGCACGATGTCCGGATCCCAGTCGAATGCGTCCTCATGCGCGACAAGAGCGCCTTCGACGACGGTGCGCGGGGCGTAGGCAGTGATTTTCCAACTCACGAACGGGTCTCCTTCGCTTCGTCCGCGGCCTCTTGCGAGAGGCGCTGATCGAAGCGGGCAGTGGCGCCGGCCGCATAGCGCTGGCAGGCGGTGGGATCGACAAGCGGGGATGTGCCGGCAAACCGCGCAAGCAGGTCGCTCGCGCCGGGATGCGGGGTGACCAGCAAGTCGCAGGGAAGGTCGGCTACCCGCGCGAGGCCCTGACGGACCCCGGCAATGCGCTCGGGATGGTCGCTGAAGCGATAGCCCTTGAAGGAAATCGCACTGACGCTGTCGGCATAGGCGATCGTCAGGCACTGGCGGTTGTCATCGCAGGTGCGCCAGGTCCAGCTGGTCGAGCCAGCGGAATGGGCCGGCGTGGCGTGGGCGACCAGAGTGATGTCGCCGAGCGTCACGCGGTCCCCGTCGGCCAGGTGGCGGTCGACGTGAAGGCGAGGAAATGCAGCGAGCTGACCGAATTGCGGATCGGCGGCAGGGGGCTTGCCAGTTTCCAGAACCTCGGCGGCCGCGGGCAGGGCCGCGATGCGTGCGCCGGTAGCGCGCTGGAGAGCCGCCAAAGCGCCGGCATGATCGAAGTGCTCGTGGCTGGAGAGGATCCAGCGCACGTCCTTCGCCTTGAAGCCGGCCGCGGCGATATTGGCGAGCACCAGGGAGGCGGCTTCCGGAATTCCGCCGTCGATCAGGACATGGCCTTCACGGCCCGTGACGAGAATGGCCGAAATTCCGCATGTACCCACATACCAGCTGTTGCCGAACAGATGCGCAGGCGGCGCGGGATCGCCCCAGCCTTCCTTCCCCTTGCAGGCCGCGGCGAGCCGGGCGCCGTCGGCGGCTTGCGGCGCGCTTGGCGCTTCCCGGCGATCCGAGGTCGCCGGGGCGTCCGCGCTGCCAGGGGAGGAGGTGCATGCCATGAGCGAAAGCGCGGCGGCGAGGATGATTGGCAGGCGGGTCATGGTCTTGCGCTTTAATCCCGAGATGCGCGCAAGGCCAGTGGCAGGGGCGGCCCGCGGTTCGGCCACACGACGAGCCGAGCGCGCGGCGAGCGAGAGGGGGTAGCAGGCTGTTGTGTGCGATGCATCCGCGATGTGCTTCGCAGAACTTGCGCCAAGCGGTGATTTGTCTAAGGGGACTTTCGACAGGGGCAGCCTCGGGCTGCTGCACAAGGCAAAAGGGATTCGAAAGAGCCATGGCCAAAGACGGCACCAGGAACCGTCCGCTTTCGCCCCATCTCCAGATCTGGCGTTGGGGCCCTCATATGTTCGTCTCGATTCTGCACCGCGTGACCGGTGACGGAATGGCGTTCGCCGGACTCGGCGTTCTGCTGTGGTGGCTCGGCGCTCTCGCGGGCGGCCCGGCCTCCTATGAGACTTTCAGCAAGGTCATGACGACGCCGATCGGCTATATCGTCCTCGTCGGCATCTCCTGGGCGTTCTTCACCCACATGATGAGCGGCCTGCGCCACTTCGTGCTCGACGTGGGCGGCGGCTTCGAACTCAAGACGAACAAGACCTGGTCGATCGTCTGCCCGATCCTGGGCGTGCTCGCCACCGTCGCCTTCTGGGCGATCCTGCTGCTTCGCTGAGGAACGGGAAACATGGGTAACGGAACTTCCATCGGCCGCGTTCGCGGCCTCGGCTCGGCGAAGACCGGCGTTCATCACTGGCTGATGCAACGCTTCACCGCCATCGGCAACCTGCTTTCGGTGCTGTTTCTGGCCGTCTCGATCCTTCTCCTTCCTGACCTGACCTATGCGTCGGTCGCGGAATGGATGGCGCGCCCGGTCCCGGCCGTGATGATGATCCTGCTCGTCGTCACGACGTTCTGGCACGCGCGCATCGGTCTCCAGGTTCTTGTCGAGGACTATGTCCACGATCACGCCAACAAGTTCGCCTGCATTGCCGCGCTGAACCTTGCTGCCTGCGGCGGCATCGCCTTCGGCGCGTTCTGCGTCATCCGCCTCGCGCTGGGAGCCCATTGATGTCCGCCCCTGCCTACAAGATCATCGACCACATCTATGACACCGTCGTCGTCGGCGCCGGTGGCTCGGGTCTGCGCGCCACGATGGGCTCGGCCGAAGCCGGCCTGAAGACCGCGTGCATCACCAAGGTGTTCCCCACCCGCTCGCACACCGTTGCGGCGCAGGGCGGCATTGCCGCCTCGCTGCAGAACAACACGCCGGACCACTGGACCTGGCACATGTACGATACCGTCAAGGGATCGGACTGGCTGGGCGACCAGGACGCCATCGAATACATGGTGCGCGAAGCTCCGGCTGCGGTCTACGAACTCGAGCACGCCGGCGTGCCCTTCAGCCGCAATGCCGACGGTACGATCTACCAGCGCCCGTTCGGCGGTCACATGCAGAACATGGGCGAAGGCCCGCCGGTGCAGCGCACTTGCGCCGCCGCGGATCGTACCGGCCATGCCATGCTGCACGCGCTCTACCAGCAGTCGCTGAAGTACGATGCGGACTTCTTCATCGAATACTTCGCGATCGACCTGATCATGGACGGCGGCAAGTGCGTCGGCGTGATCGCGCTCTGCATGGATGACGGCTCGATCCACCGCTTCCGCTCGCAGGCCGTCGTGCTTGCCACCGGCGGCTACGGGCGCAGCTACTTCACCGCCACTTCGGCCCATACCTGCACCGGCGACGGCGGCGGCATGGTGCTGCGCGCCGGCCTGCCCCTGCAGGACATGGAATTCGTGCAGTTCCACCCCACCGGCATCTACGGCGCGGGCGTGCTGATCACCGAAGGCGCGCGCGGCGAGGGTGGCTACCTCACCAACTCCGAAGGTGAGCGCTTCATGGAGCGTTATGCGCCTTCCGCGAAGGACCTCGCCTCGCGCGACGTCGTCTCGCGATCGATGGCGCTGGAAATCCGCGAAGGCCGCGGCGTCGGCCCGCACAAGGACCATATCTACCTGCACCTCGATCACATCGATCCCAAGGTGCTGGCGGAGCGTCTGCCGGGCATCACCGAAAGCGGCAAGATCTTCGCAGGCGTGGACCTTACCCGCCAGCCGCTGCCGGTCGTGCCGACCGTGCACTACAACATGGGCGGCATTCCCTGTAACTATCACGGCGAAGTCGTCACCATCGGTCCGGACGGCAATCCGGATACCGTGGTGCCGGGTCTCTTCGCGGTGGGCGAGGCGGCCTGCGTCTCCGTCCACGGCGCCAACCGCCTGGGCTCGAACTCGCTGATCGATCTCGTGGTCTTCGGCCGCGCCACCGGCCACCGCCTCAAGGAAATCGTCAAGGCGGGCGCCGCTCAGCAGGAACTGCCGAAGGATTCGGCGGATCTGGCGCTCACCCGTCTCGACCACTTCCGCAATGCCAACGGCGGTTCGTCGACGGCGGAAGTCCGCACCGWGATGCAGCGCACGATGTCGGGCCATGCCGCGGTGTTCCGCACTGACGAACTCATGGTCGAAGGCAAGAACCAGCTCGCCAAGACTTATGACCGCATGCAGGACATCAAGGTCTCCGATCGCGGCCTGATCTGGAACTCGGACCTGGTGGAAACGCTGGAGCTGGACAACCTGATCTCGCAGGCTTCGGTCACGCTGCATGGCGCGCAGGCGCGCAAGGAAAGCCGCGGCGCTCACGCGCACGAGGACTTCCCGAACCGCGACGACGCGAACTGGATGAAGCACACCGTGGGCTGGTTCAACGGTTGGGGCGGCAAGGGCGGTGAAGTCCGTCTCGATTACCGTCCCGTCCATGAATATACGCTCACTGACGACATCGAGTACATCAAGCCCAAGGCTCGCGTGTACTGATCCGCTTCGTCGGAATGACTTGTAAAGGGCGGCGTGCCGGAAGGAGCGCCGCCCTTTTTGCGTTCACAATTGCACCTTGGTGCCGAAACCGAACCGGGTTTCGTGCATTGTCCAGCGGGAATACCTGACAACGCTGGAGGYAGGGGCATGACTCGCACCGAAATGGATCCGCTACTCGAACCGCACGTCGAGAACGATCCCCTGGTCAATACTCTGGCCCAGGCCAGCGGGAAGGCATGGGGCTGGGTGTTAGCCTACGGCCTGCTTCTGCTGCTGATCGCGCTGATCGTCATTGCCAATCCGCTGGTTGCGGGCGTGGCGACCGGACTGCTCATCGGCGTAGTCCTGGTGATCTACGGGATTGCGGCGATTGCCTCCGGTTGGACCTCCCTGTCGCAGCGCGCCCGCTGGGTGGAAGTCCTGCTTGGCCTTCTGGCGCTGATCGCAGGCATCTTCGCCATTCTCAACCCCGTCGCCGGCGCCCTTTCGCTGGTCTGGGCGATCGGCGCCTGGTTGGTGATTTCAGGCGGATTCCAGATCGCCTTCGCGCTGAAGGCGCGGATGGATCGCGGTTGGCGGCTGTTCCTTGGCGTGCTTGACGTGGTGCTCGGCCTGATCCTGCTGTTCTCCAACCCGGCGACCGGGCTGGCGTTTCTGGCGGTAATCATCATGATCAGCCTCGTGGTTCGCGGCGTCTTCCTGATCATGCTGGCGATGTCGCTCCGCAGGTTGTCGCGCTGACGCGTTCATCTGGCGTTCATGTTTACAGACGTAGTCGATTACGTATGTAAACGATGGAGGCCGCGGTGTCCGAGTCCCCTGAACAGCCCGAGCGTATCTCGGATGCCGAACATGCGGTAATGGAGGTGCTGTGGCAGCGCAGCCCCCTTACCGCAGCTGAAGTATGCGAACAGGTCTGCACCCCGCGAGGCTGGAGCCTGGCCACCGTCAAGACGCTGCTGTCCCGCCTCGTGGCGAAGCAGGCTCTGGCCACCGAGCCTGACGGCAAGCGCTTTCTTTACTCCCCCCGCGTCGCCCGCGAATCCTATGTCGGCAGCGAAAGCCGCCGCCTTGTCGACCGCCTGTTCGGAGGCCGCGCCGCACCGCTTTTCGCGTATCTTGCCGAATCCGACGCCCTGACCGAAGATGACATTGCCGAGATCGAAGCCCTGTTGAAGGAGCTGAAGTCATGATCCAATGGCTTACCGATACGCTTGTGATGACCGGTGCGCTGATGGCACTGGTCCTGCTGGTCCGCCGCCCGGTTTCGCGTTGGTTCGGCCCCGCGGCCGCTTATGCACTCTGGGCATTGCCGGTGCTGCGGCTGGTCTTGCCGCCGCTCGCCCTCCCGCGCAGCATATTCGCGCGGCCGGAGGTCTCCATCGAGACCGTGACGGCGGCAGCCCAACCGATGATGCCGGCACCGGTGATCGATCCGGCTGCCACGATGCTGGACATGCCCGTTTCCAATGCGACAACCGGCGCTGTCGATCCCGGCGTGCTCACGCAGATCCCTTGGGTTTCGCTGTTGCTGGCGATCTGGCTGACAGGCGCAGCGATCTTCCTGGTGCAGCGGTTTCGCAACTATCGGCTGATGCGCGCGGAACTGCTGACCGATGCGCGCCAGGTGGCCCACGCCGGAGATATTCGCATCGTCGAGACCCCGGCCGCCGCCGCGCCGCTGGCGTTCGGAGTGCGGGACCGGATCGTGGCCCTCCCGGAAGGGTTCCTGGCGACGGTCGATTCGGAAAGCTCCGATTTCGCCATTGCCCATGAACTCGAGCATCACGCCGGCAACGACCTTCTGGCGCTCATGGTGCTGCAACCGCTCTTCGCGCTGCACTGGTTCAATCCGCTGGGTTGGGCCGCCTGGCGCGCGCTGCGCGCCGACCAGGAAGCGGCCTGCGATGCGCGTGTCATGGCCGGGTGCGACCGTGAAGTTCGCGCGCGCTATGGCCGCGTGATTGCATCGTTCACCGCAGGTACGCGCCTGACACTGGCCGCGCCGATCGCCGGGGCTCTGGCAGGTGAGAAGCCGATCATCCAGCGTCTCAAGGCGCTAAGCACCATGGACGTCTCGCCGACCCGGCGCGTGATGGCGCGAAGCCTGTTTGCTTTTGCGGTCGTCGCGGTGCCTTGCACGGCAACCGTCACTTATGCGGCCATGGATGACCAGGACGTGCCGGTAGTACCGGAAGCGCCCACGGAAACGCTCTACGTTCGGGGAGACGCGCCTGCGCCCGTGGTCCCCGCCGCGCCGGCTGTGCCGTCATCCCACGAGGCCGAGGCTTGGCCGGTCCCCCCCGAGCCGCCGCAGCCGCCCGCTCCGCAGACCATGAGCGTTCCGGAGGCCCCTCCGGTCCCCTGGTCCGCTGCAACGGCGCCCCAGCAGTTCGGCCGCCTGGACGTGCCGCCTGCGCCGCCTGCGCCGCCCGTTTCTCCAGCCCCGCCCGCCCCGCCTTCGCACGAGAGCATGGACGCGGTTCGCCGGGCCGCGACGCGCGACTACCGGGCGGCGATGGCCGAACGCATGCGCAACGTCCCGGTGGTGGAGCAGACCACCAGCGCCGACGGCAGGATCCAGACCATTCGCATCCTGCACAAGACAGAGGGCGGTCGCCGCCAGGTGCAGAAGACGATCACGATCGACAGCACCTGCCCGGCCGATCGCAAGCCGGCATCTGCCGGAAATCCGGAAGGGACGAGCAAGCACGTCTGCACCGGCGCGCCGCGCCAGGCGATGAATGCAGCGATCCAGGCCATGTCTTCGGCGCGTGCCTCGGTGGCGTCGAACCGCGCGCTCGACGCCATGGTGCGCGATCAGATCGTTGCGGAGCTCGACAAGGAGATGGCCGCGACCCGAGCCGGGATGATCGGCGAGGCGGATTGAACACGCCCGGTGGCGGAGGCTTCACGGGCCATCCGCCGCCGCTGCGCCGTTTCCGGGTTCACGGAACCTTCTGGACCACCGGCTGCGCCGTGTAGGCGACACCGTCCTTTGCGGCCGTCTTGTCGTCAGCCGCGGCATCCTTCTTGTCGCCGTTCCTGGCGTCTTCCTGATGCTGCTTGAGTTCCTTGGCCTGGATGACCGCGGCCGTGGCCGGTGAGGCTGGATATTTGCAGCCACGCTCGGCGCCTACGCCCTTGAGGAAACCGCGACGGGCGACGCCGGCCTGGACTGCGGCCAGCACCGCACGTTCCTGCGCGTTGGCGCCGGAGATTTCGCGGATCAGACCGCGGAAGGGGATGAAGGAGCTGACGACCCATTTCGCCATGCGGCCGGTGCTGACACGGTCGCGTGCGTCCTGCGGGAGGTCGATGTCGTCGCCAAGGATGCCGTCCAGCTCGGTCACCGCCGCGCCGATCTGCTTGCAGGAGCGCATGGCGCTGAGATCGTAAGGCTTCTTGATGGCGGTGATGAGGACCGGGGGAATGTCGGTCTTTTCCAGATTCAGGTCGGTCACCGGCGTCTTGGCGATATCCACCGCGCTGGGTTCGTTGCTGGTGATCGGCTTGTCCTGACGCGCCTCGGCGGCGCCGGCCGCCAGCGTTCCGGCCATGGCGGCCATGATCAGAATGGGGCGCATAGGTTCCTCCTGTTACACCGGGCGGCGCGGTCGCACCCACGGGGAAGGAGGGAAACGCCAGCCTCGGTTCGTCTTACTTCTGGTTGAACGTGTCGCAGGCGTCCTCGTTCCCTGTCTCCAGACCGCGGCGCAGCCACTGCATTCGCTGGGCGCTGGAGCCGTGAGTGAAGCTCTCGGGGCTTACGCGCTGCCCGGCGTTCTTCATCAGCGTATCGTCGCCAATGGCGCTGGCAGCGGTGAGGCCTTCTTCCATGTCGCCGGGCTCGATGCGGTCCTTGTTTCGTCCTGCCCAGACGCCCGCATAGCAATCGGCCTGAAGCTCCATGCCCACTTGCAAGGCGTTGGCCTGCTGCGGGTTCTGGCGCTGGGCGCGGCGGACCTGGGCATCGAGGCCGAGGAGGTGCTGGATATGGTGGCCGTACTCATGGGCGACCACGTAGTACCGAGCGAAATCGCCCTTGGCGCCCAGCTTGCGGTCGAGTTCATCATAGAAGCTGGTGTCTATGTAGATGCCCTGGTCTGCGGGGCAGTAGAACGGGCCCATCGCGCTTTGCGCCGCGCCGCAGCCCGATTGGTCGGAGCCGTTGTAGAAGTGAAGGTTTGGCTGGTCGAAGGCGACGTTGGCCTTCTGGAACATGGGCTGCCAGGTGCTGTTCAGCGAGGACAGGGCGTTGCAGGATTCCAGGGAATAGGCGTTTTCACGGCAGATGGAGGACGTATCCTTCGGCTGGCCGGGCTCGATCTGGCTGGGCGCCTGCTGCTGCTGGACGCTGTCCAAAGTGCCGAGCATCTGTCCGGGATCGACCCCGAAGACCAGTGCGCCGATCAGCACGATGACCAGCGAGCCGCAGCCCATCTTGCCGCCGCGTCCTCCTGGAAAGCTGCGACCACCCTGGCTGACCCGGATATTGTCAGGGTCGAACTCGTCGAGCCGCATCGTATGTGATCCTTTCCGAACAGGCCTGCCGCCTTGCACGCAGATCCGGAGCAGGGCGCTCCAGACTAGCCATAGGCCTAAGGCCTGTTCAATCGAATTTCGGGCAAGTTGTTCCGGCGTTGCCTTGCGGCCACAAAAGTGTCTTCCTGTTCGGACACTTGCGAGAAAATGTAACAGCCGGCCGATTTCCATCGTATAGGCAGCGACGCGATGAACAGGGGATACGACAGGGGATATCGGGCGGCACTGGCCCGTGCGGCCGGCGCGGTGGCGCTCGGCGCCCTGCTGTTGAGCAGCAATCCTCTGCTTTCCGCGATCTCCCGCGCCGACCAGGAATTGGCCTCGCGCCTACGCGCCCATATCGAGGTTCTGGCCAGCGACGATTTCGACGGCCGCGAGCCCGGCACGGACGGCGAGGCCAAAACCTTGCGCTATCTCGGCAAGCAGTGGTTCGACATTGGCCTGGTTTCGGGCACCAACGACCCGGGTCACGAATGGTTCGCCCCGGTCACCCTTGTCGCGCGGGAGCCTTCCTCTTCGATGGCGCGCTTCCTGCGCAAGGGCGCGCGCAGCACCGTTTCGCCCGAGGGCGTGCTGGTGCTGACTTCGGGCAAGCGGAGCCTCGTGCGCAATGTGCCGATGCTGTTCCTGGGCAAGGGGCGGGGCCGGGACTATACGCGCAACGAACTGGCGGGCCGCGTCGCCGTCGTGCTCGATGGCGACACGCCCGACGGAGAGCGGCAGAACGACCTGCTGGCGCTCGGCGCCTCGGCGGTGCTGACCGTGCTCGACGGGGACCGCAGCCTCGAGCAGGTCGCGGCGCGGCGCAAGCGCACGGGTTATGCCCTGTCCGACGATGCGCTGGGCGGTGATCTGGAAGCCTTCATCACGCGCGAGGCCATGGCGGCGTTGCTCAAGGGTACCGCCCGTTCGCTCGCCAGTCTCGAAGCGGCTGCCGCGAAGGAGGACTTCGTGCCGCTGACGCTGGACCTTACCGCCTCGCTGGAGGCGACCACCCGCGAAACCACGATCCACACCCACAACCTGATCGGCAAGCTGCCCGGCAGAAGACCGGATTCGGGTGCCGTGCTGTTCCTGGCGCATTGGGATCACTTCGGCGAATGCGGCGAGGCACCCGCCGAGGACGTGATCTGCAACGGCGCGATCGACAATGCCAGCGGCGTGGCCGCGCTCACCGAAGTGGCACGCCGCCTGTCGCGCGGGCCACAGCTCGATCGCGACGTCTATTTCCTGGCCACCACGGCCGAGGAACTCGGTCTGCTCGGCGCGCATGCCTTTGCGGAAAATCCGCCGCTGCCGCCCGAGCGCATCGTTGCCGCCTTCAATATAGACTCGATCGCCATTGCCCCGCGCGGCACGCCCTTCGCCATCGTCGGGCGGGGCATGACGGCACTGGACGGGGAGATCGCCAAGGTCGCCAAGGCAGAGCGCTTCAAGCTGCGCGCGGGCGACGACGCCAATGAATACCTCAAGCGGCAGGACGGCTGGGCCCTGATCCAGCACGACATTCCGGCGGTCATGGTGACGACGGCCTATGGCGACATCGCCCGCATGCGCGCCTTTTTCGACGGCGACTACCACCGCCCCAGCGACGACCTGGTGCATATGGATCATCCGCTCGAACTGGGCGGGGCGGTGGATGACGTGAAGATGCTGACGGCGCTCGGCAGGTGGTTCGGCGATTTGCGCCGCGTGCCGGTCAATCCGGTAGGGCCTCCCGTCGCGGGCGGGGAGAAGAAGCGCAAGTGAGCCGTTTCGTCCCGGCCCGAAGCCCCGCTTGAAAAGGCTCTAGCCCTGACGCCCCCCTTTGATTACATGGGCCGCCACGATTCTCCCCGGTAAAGGTTATGGTGGCGCTCATGGATATCCAGCTCGGACTTACTTTCGACGACGTACTGCTTCGTCCCGCGAAGTCCGACATCGTCCCGACGCAGGCCGATACCCGCAGCCGCCTCACGCGCGACATCGCGCTCAACATCCCCGTCATCTCGTCCGCGATGGACACCGTGACCGAGGCCGACATGGCCATCGTCATGGCGCAGCTGGGCGGCATCGGGGTGCTGCACCGCAATCTCACGATCGAAGAACAGTGCGCGGCGGTCCGTGCCGTGAAGCGCTTCGAAAGCGGCATGGTCGTCAACCCGATCACGATTTCGCCCGATGCCACGCTTGGGGAAGCGCAGGCCATCATGCTCGCAAACCGGATCAGCGGCATCCCGGTGGTGGAGAATTCGGGCAAGCTGGTCGGTATCCTGACCAACCGCGACGTGCGCTTCGCCGCCAACCCGGCGCAGCCGGTGCGTGAGCTGATGACGCATGAGAATCTCGCCACGGTGAAGCTGGGCGTCGATCAGGACGAGGCGCGCCGCCTGCTGCACGCCCGCCGGATCGAGAAGCTGCTGGTGGTCGACAACGACTTCCGCTGCGTCGGCCTCATCACCGTGAAGGACATCGAAAAGGCCGTCACCTACCCGGACGCCACCAAGGACGCCGCCGGCCGCCTGCGCGTCGCCGCCGCCACCACGGTCGGCGACAAGGGCTTCGCCCGCACCGAGGCGCTGCTGGCCGCCGAGTGCGACGTCGTGGTGATCGACACCGCCCACGGCCATAACAAGGACGTGGCGCTCGCGGTCGAGCGCGTGAAGAAGCTGTCGAACTCGGCCCAGGTCATCGCCGGCAACATCGCCACCGCCGAAGCGGCGCGTGCGCTGATCGACGCGGGCGCGGACTGCGTGAAGGTGGGCATCGGGCCGGGCTCGATCTGCACCACGCGCATCGTCGCCGGTGTCGGCGTGCCGCAGCTGACCGCTATCATGGATGCCGCCGAAGAGGCCGACAAGTCGGGCGTGCCGGTGATCGCCGATGGCGGCCTGCGCACTTCGGGCGACGCTGCCAAGGCGCTGGCCGCCGGTGCCTCGACCATCATGGTTGGCTCGATGCTGGCAGGCACCGAGGAAGCGCCGGGCGAGACGTTCCTTTACCAGGGCCGCGCCTACAAGTCGTATCGCGGCATGGGTTCGGTGGGCGCGATGGGCCGGGGTTCGGCCGACCGCTATTTCCAGGGCGACATCAAGGACCAGATGAAGCTGGTTCCCGAAGGTATCGAAGGCCAGGTTGCCTACAAGGGTCCCGCCAAGGACGTCATTCACCAGCTCGTCGGCGGCGTGAAGGCGGCCATGGGCTACACCGGCTCGGCCACGATCGAGGATCTGCGCAAGGGCGCGCAGTTCGTGCGCATCACCAATGCCGGCCTGCGCGAGAGCCACGTCCACGACGTGACGATCACGCGTGAGGCGCCGAACTACCCGTCGCGCTGATCGCGCAGGGCGGCACAAGGGCATGACACCGGGCGCGCGCGTTCAGGCGGCGATCGAGATCCTCGATCTCGTGATCGACGCCGCGCGTGCCGGCGGAGCGCCAGCCGACCGACTGATCGCAGACTGGTTTCGCGCGCGCCGCTTTGCCGGCAGCAAGGATCGCCGTGCCGTGCGCGAACTGGCCTATCGGGCGATACGCGTATGCGGTGAGATTCCGGAGTCCGGGCGCGCGGCCATGCTTCGCGTCGCGGCCGAAGATCCGGAACTGGCCGCGCTGTTCGATGGCGAGGGACATGCGCCCGCCGCTATCGCTGCAGACGAGCCTGTGGCCGAAGCCGGGCTCGCCCCGCGCTGGCTGGTCGATCGCTTTGCCGGCAGCGGCGTCTCCGAACGCGACGCGGCAGCCTTGCTGGGCCGCGCTTCGCTGGACATCCGCGTGAATACGCTCCGCCAGGGTGACCTGGATCTTCCCGAGGGCGGGGAACGCTCCGAAACGGCCCACGGCTGGCGCTATCCTCCCGAAACCCGCATCGAGCAGACCGAGGCCTATCTCCAGGGCGCCATCGAAGTTCAGGACACCGGCTCGCAGCTGACCTGCGAAGTCGTGGCCGCAAGGCCCGGCGAAACGGTGATCGATCTTTGCGCCGGGGCAGGGGGCAAGACCCTGGCTCTGGCAGCGGCCATGGAAAATCGCGGCGTTCTGATCGCCTGCGATGCCGACCGGACCCGCCTCTCGCGCCTGCCCCCGCGAGCCGAGCGCGCCGGGGCGACCGGGATTGAGACCGTTCTTCTCGATCCCAACAAGGAAATGCAGGCTCTCCAGCGCTTCGCGGAATCGGCGGATGCGGTCATGGTCGACGCGCCCTGCTCGGGCACCGGCACCTGGCGCCGCAATCCCGAGGCGCGCTGGCGGCTCACCGAAGCGCAGCTGGCCCGTTACACGGCCGTGCAGGCCCGTCTGCTCGACGTGGCCGCGCAACTGGTACGGCCGGGAGGAAGGCTGGTCTTCGTCACTTGTTCGCTGCTGGACGAGGAAGGCGCAAACCAGGCCGATGGCTTCCTGAAGCGCAATCCCGGATGGCAGGCGGCAGCGCCCGTCCTGCCAGTCGGTACCCGGCGCGGCGCCGGGCTGAGGCTGTCGCCGTGGCACGACGGGACCGATGGCTTTTTCGTCGCGCGCTTCGAACGGCTGTGATAGCGTCGGCGTCATGATGAGGACGAAGCCCTCGGCCAAGGACATTTTGATGCGTTACACGCCTGCCGCGATTGCTCTATCCCTTGTTGTTGCCATCTCTTCCAGCGCCATCCTGTCCGAGCCCGCCGCGGCGCTCGATCCCCGCGCTGCGACTCTGATGGCCGAAGGGCGCGCTGCTGTCGACGCGGGCAACGTCAATGGCGCCATCGATGCCTATGAAGCCGCTCTCACCGTGGAACCCGGCAGCGTTCCCGTCCTGCTGGCCCTGGCCGATGCCACGCGCAAGCAGGGACTTCAGGGCAAGGCGCTGCATTACTACCGCGTCGCGCTGACCAGCGATCCGCGCAATGTCGCGGCTCTGGCGGGCGAAGGCATGGCGTTGGCGGAAAAGGGCGCGACCGACAAGGCGAGCCGCAACCTGGCGCGGCTCCAGACGCTTTGTGGCAAGGATTGCGCGGAAACCGAAAAGCTCGCCGCCGCCATTGCCAAAGTTCCCGCGACTCGGGTCATGACTGCCGAAGCGACGGCGCCCAAGCCGGTCGTTTCCGAAAACTGATTTTTCGGCAGGAGCAGGTTCGATCGGGCTGGTCAGCCCGATCGATCGACGCGCGAATCAGATCAGCGCGCGGAATTCTTCCAGAACGGCGCGATAGACGCGCTTCTTGAACGGCACGATCAGGTCGGGCAGCAATTCCGGCTCGATCCATTTCCAGTCGGCGAATTCTGCCGGCGTATGGGCTTCGAGATCGATGTCGGCGTCCTTGCCGTCGAATCGGGCGAGGAACCAGGTCTGGCGCTGGCCGCGGTATTTGCCCTTCCACAGCTTGCCGATGAGTTCGTCCGGCAAGTCGTAGAACAGCTCTTCGCGGGTCTGGGACAGCATGGTGACGTGCTGTTCGGTCGCGCCGGTTTCCTCCCAAAGCTCCCGCAGGGCGGCGGCTTTGAGGTCTTCGCCATCGTCGACGCCGCCTTGGGGCATCTGCCACCAGTCGCCTTCCTTGGTGTCGATCCGCTTGCCGACGAAGACCTTGCCGTCGGAATTGACGAGCATGACGCCGACGCAGGGGCGGTAGGGCAGGGACGCGAAGTCTTTCATCGGTGAACGGTATTCCATGATCGTTGGGAGAAGCGAGGTTCGGAAATCGGCGGCGGGATTACCGGAGCGCATGGCCGTAGAATGGCCCAAGCGCTCGCGCAATGCCAGCGCGATCTATGGTTCCCAGTCCGCTAACCGATGATCGGCTCCCGATCCGGGATCTGATCCGCCGCCGCGCGCGGTCTGCCGCGCCGGGCATTTTTCCGGTTTGCACCGATAGTAAGCCAGCATAGTCTGGTGAACGGGAAACAAATGCTGCCGGCGTCAGACCGGCCTTCCCGGGAGAGACGATGATGGCGACGATCTCATCGGTTGGCGATTCGGCGCGGCAACGCGCGCCGCTGGAAGGGGGCGATCCTGAGGCTGAGGCTTCGCCGGTGGAAGCCGTGGTCGTGCGGTTTGCCGGCGACTCGGGCGATGGCATGCAGTTGACGGGAGGCCAGTTTACCCTCTCCACCGCCCTGGCCGGAAACGACCTGGCGACTTTCCCGGACTTCCCGGCCGAAATCCGCGCCCCGCAAGGCACGTTGTTCGGGGTTTCTGCCTTTCAGATCAATTTCGGCTCCAGTGAGATCACCACAGCGGGCGATGCGCCGGATGTGCTCGTCGCCATGAACCCCGCCGCGCTCAAGACCAATATCCATGCGCTCAAGCCCGGCGGCATGGTCGTCGTAGACACTGGGGAATTCGGCAAGCGCAACCTCGAGAAGGCGAAATACGCGGCCAATCCACTGGAGGATGGCAGCCTCGCGCGATGGGACGTGCTGGCCTTCGACATTTCCGCGCTGACGCTGGAGGCGGTGAAGCCCTTCGGCCTGGGCAACAAGGAAGCGCTGCGCTGCAAGAACATGTGGACGCTCGGCCTGGCGCTCTGGATGTTCGACCGCGACCGGCAGCCGCTGATCGACTGGCTGAACGCCAAGTTCGCGAAAAACCCGGTCCTGGCGCAGGCCAACATAGCCGCGCTCAATGCCGGGCATGCTTACGGTGAGACGGCTGAACTGGCCGGTCCGCTGAAGCGCCAGCATATCGACCCGGTGCCGAGCGCGCCGGGGCTCTACCGCACGATCACCGGCGCGGAGGCGATCTCCCTCGGCCTTGTCGCGGGATGCCAGCTTGCCGGGCTGCCGATGTTCTTCGGCGGCTATCCGATCACGCCGGCCTCCGCGATCCTGCACCATCTGGTCAAGATGAAGGAGTTCGGGGTCACCACCTTCCAGGCCGAAGACGAGATCGCCGCGATCTGCTCCGCCATCGGCGCGAGTTACGCCGGGCAATTGGGGGTTACGTCCTCGTCCGGGCCCGGAATCGCATTGAAAGGAGAGGCCATGGGGCTGGCGGTGATGACCGAACTGCCTCTGGTCATCGTCAACTCGCAGCGCGGCGGGCCTTCGACGGGCTTGCCGACCAAGACCGAGCAGTCCGATCTCTACCAGGCGGTCTACGGGCGCAACGGCGATGCGCCGCTGCCGGTGATCGCGGCCTGCTCCCCGGCCGACGCGTTCGAATGTGCGATCGAGGCCTGCCGCATCGCCACCGGCTACATGACGCCGGTCATCCTGCTGACGGACGGCTATATCGGCAATGCTTCCGAACCTTGGAAAGTCCCCGATCCGGCTGGCTTTACGTCTTTCCCCGTGGCGTTTCTGGAAGAGCCCAACGGCGAGTCGCGGGTGCTGCCCTACAAGCGCGACGAGCGCGGCGTGCGGCCGTGGATCAGGCCGGGCACGCCCGGTCTCATGCACCGCATCGGCGGCATCGAGAAGGCCGTCGATACCGGCAACATCGATTACGCTCCCGATGTCCATCAGGCGCAGACCGATGCGCGAAAGGCCCGGATCGACGGTATTGTGGATGACATTCCCCCTCAGGAAATCTGCCTGGGCGAAGCGCAGGGCACGCTGCTCGTCATCGGCTGGGGCTCCACGTTCGGGCCGATCCATCAGGCCGTGCGCCGCGCGCGGAAGAAAGGGTACGCCGTCAGCCATGCCCAGGTTCGCCACATCTGGCCGCTGCCCGGCAATCTCGGCGAACTGCTGGCGGGCTTCGACCATGTGCTCGTGCCGGAAATGAACACGGGTCAGTTCAAGACCTTGCTGCGGGACCGGTTTCTGGTCGACGCCGTGCCGCTGAACAAGACCAGCGGCCAGCCTTTTGCCATCGCCGAACTGGAGGCGGCCATCGCCCGGTTCTTCGACGGCATCGCCGGCAACGAAGGCGGCGAAGTGGAGGTCAACGAGACCCAGCTTCCCGCTCCCGAGATCGAGCAGCCCTGAGACTTTCGAACGGAGATGCCCTCATGAACGACATGACCCCGATCGAGACCACGCTCAAGGACTGGGAGACCGACCAGGAAGTGCGCTGGTGCCCCGGCTGCGGCGACTATGCCATCCTGAAGGCCGTGCAACGGACCTTGCCGATGCTGGGAGCAGACCCGAAGAACACGGTCTTCGTCTCGGGCATCGGCTGTTCCAGTCGCTTTCCCTACTACGTCGAGAGCTATGGCTTCCATTCGATCCACGGCCGCGCACCCGCCGTGGCAACCGGCATCAAGCTGGCCAATCCGCAGCTCGACGTCTGGCTGGTCACCGGCGACGGCGACGGCATGTCGATAGGGGGCAACCACACCATGCATGTGCTGCGCCGTAATCTCGATTGCCAGATCATGCTGTTCAACAACGAGATCTACGGCCTGACGAAAGGCCAATATTCTCCGACCAGTCGTCCCGGCACACCTTCGCCGACCTCGCCAGCGGGATCGGTGGATCGGCCCGCCAGCCCCTGCGCCTTCGCGCTGGGTTCGGGGGCGCGTTTCGTGGCGCGCAGCTACGATGTCTCCAAGGATCTCCCCGAGGTGCTCATGGCCGCCTATCGCCACAAAGGTGCGGCCTTCATGGAGATTTTCCAGAACTGCATCGTCTACAACAAGGACCGTTTCGACGACTTCACCGACAAGGCCGTAGCTGCGGATATGCAGGTCCAGTGCCGGGATGGAGAGCCCTTGCTCTATGCAAAGGAGACCCGCGGCCTTGCGCTCGATCCCGAGACGCTGTCGCTGCACGCTGTCGACGTGGTTGACGGCGATTGGCAGGGAGCCGGGGTCTTGCGGCATAATGTGCGCAACCGCACGCTGGCCCACATGCTGGTGGAAATGCCCTTCGGTCCGTTCCCGATGGCGCTGGGCGTGATTCTCGACGATCCCGCGCCCACGTTCGAGAGCGCGGTCGTGGCCGAAAGGCAGGGGCTGATCGCGGGCAAGACGGCGGATCTCGGCAAATTGCTGGCCCGGGGGCAGACCTGGACCGTGGCTTGAAACCAGGAACTCAGCTCTTGGGGTCAGCGAGATCGTCGGCGGCATGGATCACGGTGACGGCTGGTCGATAGAGGAGCGCGCTGGCCAGGAAGGCCCAGCCTGCGCCGCCCAGCCACCCAGCCATGACGTCGCTCGGCCAGTGGACGCCCAGCCATACGCGGCTCCAGGCGATCGCAAGGCTCAGGATCATGGCGCAGGCGATGAGCGCATGGCGCAGCGAGGCTCGCGGACTCAGTGCGGCAAAAGCCAGGGCAAACGCGATATACGAAGAAGCGGCATTGAAGCTGTGCCCGCTGGGAAAGCTAGCCCCGCCGGCCGAGGTCAGGTGCGGCACGATCTCGGGGCGAGGGCGGCCGAACAGCGCCTTGAACCCCAGATTGACCAGGCTGGCGCTGATGACGGTCAATGCCAAGAGAACGCCTTCGCGCCGGCAACGGAGCCAGAACAGCGCCACGACCGCCATGATCGTGTAGAGCTTCAGTTGCAGGAATCCGCCCATTGCGGTGAGATCCCGCACCCATTCCAGCAGCCAGGTCGGGCCGAGCGGCCGTAAATCCTGCGCGCGCCAGAACATCACACCGATCCTGTCGAAATGCGTCGTACGTCCGGCCGGCACCGCCCATGCGAAGAAGGCGAAAGCCGTCCAGCAGGTCGCGGCGGCGATGAGGGATTTGCGCGGATCGATGCGATGCCGCAGCAGGTTCGGTCTTTCGGAAGAGGCAGTCATTGGCTTAGGGAACGCCCATGGCAGACAAGCGTTCCGGCAGCATGAATCCCCCCATCATCGTGTGGCTGCGGCGCGACTTGCGCCTGTCCGACCAGCCTGCCATCGCAGAAGCGGCCAGCCAAGGCCCCGTCGTCCCGGTCTATGTCCTGGATGACGAGACGCCCAGGCATCGCAGCATGGGCGGTGCATCGCGTTGGTGGCTGCATCATTCGCTGAAAAGCCTGGACGCTGCGCTGCGGGAAAAGGGCTCGCGTCTGATCCTGCGCAAGGGGCGCTGCGAGAACGTGCTGAAGGAAGTGGCCGAGGAAGTGGGGGCCGTGTCGGTCCACGCGCTGCACCACTACGAACCCTGGTGGCGCAATGCCGAAAAGGCCGTGGGGCAAGTGCTGGACCTGCACCTTCATCATGGCAATTACCTGGCGCCGGCCGGGTCGGTGATCAATGGTTCGGGACGGCCCTACAAGATCTACACGCCGTTCTGGCGGGCGCTGCACGAACGCCTGCCGCCGGTCGAACCGCATCCCCGGCCCGCCAGGATCGAGGCACCGGCGCACTGGCCGAAGTCTGATCGGCTCGCGGACTGGAAGCTGCTTCCGGCGAAGCCCGATTGGGCGGGCGGCATGCGCGAGATGTGGGAACCGGGCGAGGATGGCGCGAAGAAGCGGCTCCATGCTTTCGTAGAGGAAGCCTCCGCCTATGAAGCGCAGCGGAACCTGCCATCGGTCGACGGCACTTCCTTCCTTTCGCCGCATCTTCACTTCGGCGAAATCTCTCCGGGGCAAGTCTGGCATGCCGTGGCCGATGCCGGCGGCTCGGTGGAGACCTTCCTCGGCGAGCTGGGCTGGCGCGATTATGCGCAGAACGTGATCCTGCAGTTCCCCGAATATGGGAGCCGTTCCGCGAAGGAGGATTTTTCGCACTTGCACTGGCGGACCGGGAAGCAGGCCGAATCGGATCTTGCTGCCTGGCAGCGGGGCAGGACCGGCTATCCGATCGTCGATGCCGGCATGCGCCAGCTCTGGCACACCGGCTGGATGCACAATCGGGTGCGGATGATCGTCGCCAGTTTCCTGATCAAGCATCTCCTGCTCGATTGGCGGGAAGGCGAGAAATGGTTCTGGGATACCCTGGTGGATGCGGACTACGGCTCCAACGCGGTGAACTGGCAGTGGGCCGCCGGTTCGGGCGTGGATGCGCAGATGTTCGTGCGGATCATGGCCCCGCTCAGCCAATCGGAGAAGTTCGACGCGGGCGCCTATATTCGCGAGTGGGTGCCCGAGCTTGCGGACCTGGACGACGCGGATATCCATGATCCCGCGTCGGACAAGCGCCCTCGCGGCTATCCTGCCAAGCTCGTCGAGCACCGGGCGGGACGCGAGCGGGCCCTGGCCGCCTGGGCGAAGGCGAAAGACCGGTGAGAGCGGGTTTCTAAGCAATTGCCCGCGGCCAATTTCCGGATAATATCCCGGATATGAACGCACAGGCGCCAGGCAGGGGTGAGGAACTGGTCGACGGCGGCCGCTCCATTGGCGTCGGCCCGCAGTGGCTGGCAAAACTCTGGTCTGGCGGTGTGTCGAGGGTTCTCGACAAGATCGACCAGGGTCTCCAGCGCGGATCGATAGAGGCGACCCTTCCCGGCGGCGAGACTCGCCTTCTCGGCGGAAGGGCGCCGGGATTCGAAGCCGTGGTTCAGATCAATAGCTGGCGCGCGCTGCTGCGCCTCGCCACGGCGGGCTCGGTCGGCTGGTATCAGGCCTGGGACGAAGGGGAATGGGAAAGCCCCGATCCAGTGCCGATCTTCGCGCTGTTCATGGACAATGCCGCGGGCCTGGGAAATGTCGGCCGCGCGCGCGGACCCTGGCGGATCGCGGCCAAGGCCTTGCATTGGCTGAACCGCAATACGCGTTCCGGCTCACTGCGGAACATCCACGTCCACTACGACCTCGGCAACGACTTCTACGAACAATGGCTGGGCGAGACGATGCTCTATTCCAGCGGGATCTATCCGCGCGCCGGGGGCGGCCCCAATGCGCTCAGCCAGTTCGTCACCGAGCTTGACCTCGCGCAGTCGAACAAGATCGGCGCCATCGCCCACCGGCTTGCCATTCCCGAGGACGGTCGTGTTCTGGAAATCGGCTGCGGCTGGGGCACGCTGTCTGCCTTCCTCGCTGAAACCGAGGGCGCGCATGTCGATGCCATCAGCCTTTCGGACGCGCAGCTCGCCTATGCGCGGGATCGCTGGACCGGGCGAGTGAAAGGCGCAGGCGGGCGCGTGGATTTCCTGAAGCAGGACTACCGCGATGTCGCAGGCGCCTATGACGCCATTGCCTCGGTCGAGATGGTGGAGGCGGTAGGGCGGCAATTCTGGCCCGATTTCCTCGACTGCGTGGCGCGGAACCTCAAGCCCGGCGGCCGCGCTGCGATCCAGTACATCGCGATTCGCGACGACATCTTCGAATCCTATGCCCGCAGCGCGGACTTCATCCAGACTTTCATCTTCCCCGGCGGCATGTTGATTCACGAACCGGAATTCCGCCGCCTGGCCGAGGAGCGCGGACTTTCGTGGGAGGACCGGCAGGGATTCGGGCTGGATTATGCCCGGACGCTCCACGAATGGCGCCGGAACTTCGAGGCCGCCGTTGCGGAAGGGCGGCTCCCCGCCGGCTTCGACGAGCGGTTCGTGCGCCTATGGCGCTTCTACCTGATGTATTGTGAGGGCGGCTTCATGGGCGGCGGCATCGACGTCGCGCAAGTTACCCTGGTCAAGCCGGGCTGAAGAAGCGCTCAGCTTCCCTGGCCGCGCCACCGCGCAAGCACGTTTTCCAGGATGATCGGGTTTAGCAGCTGTTCGAACGCGCAGCCGACCAGCCCGTCTTCCCACCAGATGACTCGCGCGGGCAGGGCTTCCATTCCGGGCAGCGTCAGCCAGCAGTACGTGCCGGGGTGGATGCGGCTGATCGCCGTGGCCGAGAAGCCGGAAAGCGAGAGATCGCGCACGGCCGTCTGGAAACCCTTGGTGCCCGATGCCCGGAAACCGGCCGGAATCGAGATTCGCAGGCGAATCGCGCTGCGGTCTTCCTGGGCAGCGAGTTCGTAGATGTCTTGCGGGGATTTTGTCGTCATTGTCCCGAGACCCGTACATTGGAGCGGCGTGCATGATACGCCGTCAATGGGAAGAAATCAGGAAAGAGTTACCACCGCATTAAATCATGTGGTTAAAAATCGGCGGGAATGGTCTCGCGGTGGCCGCTTTCAAAGGGTTCCGCGAGCAGCGAGACAAGCCTTTCGGCCACGGCTTCGGGCGGTTTCACCGATGCCGGCGCTTCGCCCGGATAGGCACGGGCACGCATCGCCGTGCGGGTGGCACCGGGGTTGACGATGGCCACGCGTAGCTTCGCGATATTGCGGCTTTCCTGCGCATAGCAATCCAGCAGAACCTCGAACGCGGCCTTGGTAGCGGCATAGGCGCCCCAGAACGCGCGGGGTGCGGTGGCGACGGTGGAGGTCATGCCGATCAGGCGCGCATCGTCGCTCTTGCGCAGCAGCGGATCGAAATTGGCGATCAGCGCCTGCGTGGCGAGGACATTCGTGGTGAGCGCCTTGTTGAAGGCGCGCTGGTCGATATCGGCCACGCTCGTCAGTTCCGGCAGGACCGCGGCATTGGCGACGAGAATGTCGAGCTTGCCCCAGCGCTGCGAGACGGCGGTGGCCAGGCGGGCGATGCCGTCCGATTCGACGAGGTCGACCGGCGCGATCGTCGCCGCGCCGCCGGCCTGGTAGATCCGGTCCTCGATCGCTTCCAGTGCCTTGGTGTCGCGCCCCGTCAACAGGACGTGTGCGCCCGCCGAAGCGAGTGCGAGCGCGGTGGCCGCACCGATCCCCCGGCTGGAGCCGGTGACGAGCGCGACCTGACCTTCGAACGGCTTGCCGCCAATACTTTCGCTCACGCTGCGTTGAGCTCCCCGGAGAAACGCTCGGCGAAGTCCGTCAGCTTGGTGGGATATTCGCCCGAGAAGCAGGCATCGCAGAATTGCGGGCGCTTCTTGTTGCGCTTTTCCTCGCCGACCGCACGGTAGAGACCGTCGATCGAGACGAAGGCGAGGCTGTCGGCCTTGATGAAGTCCGCCATGGCCTGGATGTCCATGTTGGCGGCCAGCAGCTTCGAACGTTCCGGCGTGTCGACGCCGTAGAAGCACGAATGCTCGGTCGGCGGGCTGGCGATACGCATGTGCACTTCGGCAGCGCCCGCGTCGCGCATCATCTCGACGATCTTCATCGAGGTGGTGCCGCGCACGATCGAATCGTCGATCAGGATGATGCGCTTGCCTTCGACGATGGCGCGGTTGGCATTGTGCTTGCGCTTCACGTCCGCGTGGCGGGCCGCGTCACCCGGCTGGATGAAGGTACGGCCGACATAGTGCGAGCGGATGATGCCGAGCTCAAAGGGAATGCCCGATTGCTGGGCATAACCGATGGCGGCAGGCACGCCGCTGTCGGGAACCGGGATCACCACATCGGCGGCGGCCGGCGCTTCCTTGGCGAGTTCCATGCCGATCTGCTTGCGCACCTGGTAGACCGAGCGGCCGTCCATCACCGAATCGGGTCGGCTGAAGTAGACGTGCTCGAAAATGCAGGGGCGCGGGGCCGGATTGCCGAAGGGGCGGTGGCTGGAGATCGTGCCCTTGTGATCGACCTGGACCAGTTCGCCCGGCTCGATCGAGCGGATGAACTCGGCGCCGATCACGTCGAAGGCCACGGTTTCCGAGGCGAACACGGTGGCGTCACCGATGCGGCCCATGACCAGCGGGCGGATGCCCAGCGGATCGCGGCAGGCGATCATGCCCTCTGCCGTCATGCAGATGAGTGAATAGGCGCCTTCCACCATGCGCAGCGCGTCTACGAACCGGTCGAGCAGCGTGGGATAGCGGCTGGTGGCGACGAGGTGGATGATCACCTCGGTGTCGGAGGTCGACTGGAAGATCGAGCCTTTCGACACGAGATCGCGCTTCAGCGTCATCGCGTTGGAAATGTTGCCGTTATGGGCGATCGCGAAACCGCCCGCGGCCAGATCGGCGAAGAGCGGCTGCACGTTGCGCAGCCCGGATCCGCCGGTCGTGGCATAGCGGACATGGCCGGAAGCCATGGTGCCGGGCAGGGTATCCAGCTCGCGCTGGGAGAACACCTGCGCCACGTGGCCGAGGCCGCGGTGGGAGTGGAACTCCTCGCCGCTGAAACTGGTAATGCCCACGGCCTCCTGGCCGCGGTGCTGCAAGGAGTGAAGCCCGGCCGCGGCGATGTTCGCCGCGTCCTTGGAGCCGATTACGCCGAAAACGCCGCACTCTTCGCGCAGCTTGTCCCCGTCGGCGTCTCGAAAGGGATGTGTCATGTTCATGGATGTCGTCCGGGCTGCTGGCGCGCCAAAATCGCCCGCGCATTTGGAGCGTGTTGCCCGTAAATGCAAGGGGGTCGAACGCCTCCGGTTCGGCAAGGGCGTCTGCGCCAGCTTCGTGACGGCATAATGACAGCCCCGATCCACGGGAACCGGCGCCTCTCAGAAGCATTGTGATCGACCGTTGGGGCTCTCTGGACTTTTGCCTGCGCGTTCAGCACCGCGTCACCTCGGGCAGGCGATCAGCTTGCCAGTCTTCCTACTTCTGCTTAATGCCGGGCCATCTGCCCGATCACAGACGGACCCGTCGCTTGATCCTATCCCCTTTCGAATGGACCATCGCCAAGCGCTACATGCTGCCCGGAAAGGGCGAGCGCTTCATTGCCCTGGTTGCCGGCATCAGCCTGGTGGCCGTGATGCTGGGCGTCGCTGCGCTGGTTATCGTCATGAGCGTCATGAACGGCTTCCGCGCGGAACTGTTCGACAAGATCGTGGGGCTGAACGGCCATGCGATCATCCAGGCCTATGGCGGCCGGCTGGACGACTGGCAGAGCGTGCTGAAGGATGTCCGCGCGACTCCGGGCGTGGTCAAGGCCTCGCCGCTGATCGAACAGCCGCTGGTGACCACCTTCAACGGCCGCGTCGAAGGCGTGCTGGTGCGAGGCAACACCAATGAGGATATCGCGCGCCTGCGCGAGAAGGTGCAGGCGGGCAATCTCGGAGAACTGGTTCCCGGCAGCGACAATGTCGCGATCGGGTCGCAGCTCGCGCAGAATCTCGGCGCGCAAGTCGGCGATACGATCACCGTGATGAACCCGCTCGGCCGCTCGACGCCGTTCGGCACCGTCCCGCGCCAGATCGCCTATCGCGTCGCTGCCATCTTCGAGATCGGCATCTACGATTACGACAAGGCCTATGTCGTGATGCCGATGAAGGACGCACAGACGCTGATGCTCACGGGCGACACCATCGGCATGATCGAGGTGACGACTACCAACCCGGACCGCGTGGGCGAGATCATCGCGCCGCTTGAACGGCAGTTGAAGGGCCGCGCCATTGTCACTGACTGGAAGACCATCAACGCCTCCCTGTTCGAGGCGCTGGCGGTGGAGCGCGTGGCGATGTTCGTCGTGCTCTCGATCATCGTGCTGGTGGCCGTGTTCAACATCCTGTCCTCGCTGATCATGCTGGTGCGCGCCAAGACGCGCGACATCGCGATCCTGCGGACGATGGGAGCGACCCGGCGTTCGCTGCTCAAGGTTTTCGTGACGACCGGCTTCTGCATCGGCGTGCTGGGAACACTGGCGGGCGTGCTGCTGGGCATCGTGTTCCTCTACTTCCGCCAACCCATCGTTCATTTCGTGGAGATCGTGACCGGCCAGAACCTCTGGGATCCCTCGATCCGGTTCCTGAACGAGCTGCCCTCGCGCCCGGACCCCGTGGAAATCGCGGTGATCTGCGTGATGGCCCTGATCTTCAGTTTTCTCGCCACGCTCTATCCCGCCTTCAAGGCGGCGAGCACCGATCCCGTGCAGGTGCTGCGCTATGAATGACACTGTCCATGCTTCCGCCAATGGAGCAGTCGTCCGCCTCGACAAGCTGACGCGCAGCTTCGAGCAAGGCGGCGTGACCATCGATGTCCTGCGCGGCGTGGACCTCGACGTTCGCCCCGGAGAGATCGTTGCCCTGCTCGGGCCTTCGGGTTCGGGCAAGTCGACCATGCTCCAGGCCATCGGCCTTCTCGAAGGCGGTTTCGGCGGGCGAATCGAGATCGCCGGCATCGATGCGTCGAAGCTCGGCAAGGACCGCCGCGCGGCGGTTCGGCGCGACCATATCGGCTTCGTCTACCAGTTCCACCACCTCCTGCCGGACTTCAACGCGATCGAGAATGTGGTCCTGCCGCAGCTCATCACCGGCAAGCCGCGCGAGGAGTGCGAGGAGCGCGCGCGCGAATTGCTGAGCGCGCTGGGGTTGGGGCAGCGCCTCGAACACCGGCCGAGCAAGCTCTCGGGCGGCGAGCAGCAGCGCGTCGCCGTGGCCCGTGCCCTGGCCAACAAGCCGCGCCTCGTGCTCGCCGACGAACCGACCGGCAATCTCGACGAGACCACCGCCGACACTGTGTTCGCGCAGTTCCTCGAACTGGTGCGCGGGCAGGGCAGCGCAGCGCTTGTGGCTACCCACAACGAGCGGCTGGCTGCAGCCATGGATCGGGTGGTAAGACTCCACGAAGGGGTGCTGGCCTGACCCGGCGGGGATAAAGCTCAGGGAACATTGCGCGATTCCTGCGCGTTTCATGGGCCGAGGCAAGACGCGCGAAAGGAGCAACATATGAGCGACTTTCCCACCACCATCCAAGGCATTCCGGCTGGCGACAGCCCCGGATGGAACGACGGTGCGGAACTGCACAAGGCCACTGATGGCAGCGGTCTGTTCAACGTATTCAAGGCGATACGCCGAGATACGGTGGCCAATCTGATTCGCTATGTGATGCACCTCCCAGAGGCGGATCAGGTGAATTATTCCGTTCAGAAGGACGGTGACAGGCTGCTGGAAATCGGGGACATACGCCGTCTTTATCGAAGGACGGACTTCCCCCATGGCGTCACCAGCTGATCTCCGAACGATTGCGGATTTCGAAGTGGCCTTGCCCGGCGGTGAGACGGTAAGTCTCGCCGACAGGCTCGGCCAAGTGCTGCTTGTGGTCAACACGGCCAGCAAGTGCGGTTTCACGCCGCAATATGCCGGACTGGAAACACTTTGGCAGAGATATCGGGACCGCGGCTTCGAGGTCATCGCCTTCCCGTGCAATCAGTTTGGCGGGCAAGAACCGGGCTCGGCCGAGGACATCGCCTCGTTCTGCGAAGTGAACTTCGGCCTCTCGTTTCCGCTCATGGGCAAAGTGGACGTCAATGGAGACGATGCCGCGCCCATCTGGACATGGTTGAAGCGCGAAGCGCCGGGTCTGCTCGGCAGCAAGTCCGTGAAATGGAACTTCACCAAGTTCCTGATCGGCCGCGACGGCAAGGTCGTGCGTCGCTACGCTCCCACCGATAAGCCGGAGAGCCTGGAAAAGGACATCGAGGCGCTGCTCTGAGCGAGCAGCGCCTTCTTTCGTCCTGCCATCCGGCTCAATAGTAGAAGGCGTTGTAGATCACATCGACCACGCGGCGCGTGGTGCGGTTCACCAGCAGCAGGTCGGGGCCGTAGCGCACCCAGTAATAGCCCGGGGGCGGCGGGCCGACGCCGACCATCGAATAGTCCTGGAACAGATAGGCCGAGGACAGGAAGATGGCCGGCAGGACCATCCGCACCGTCCATCGCCGATAGCTGTAGCCCCGTGGATAGCGGTACGGCGGCGCGCGCATCGGGCGGAACGTGCTCGGCCTTCCTGCGCCCGGACGATGGGGCTGAGAGACGACGGGCGGACGCGGATAGCCCGGTTGGCCGGGGCGGTTGCCGCTGCCCGGCTGGCCCGGGCGATAGTTGCTGCCCGGCTGTCCCGGGCGGTAGTTGCCACCCGGCTGCCCTGGGCGATTGCCATTGCCGGGCTGGCCGGGGCGATGGTCTCCACCGGGTTGCCCCGGTCGATTGCCGCCGCCCGGTTGTCCCGGCCGATTGTCGTTGCCGCCACCGGGCCGACTCGGCTGTGTCTGGTTGCCGCCGGGGCGGGTAGGCTGCGGTTGCGGGCGGCTTCCTCCTGCGCCGGGCTGGCCGGGGCCGGAGGGGCTATTCGAACCACCCGACGGTGGCCGCGCGCCCTGGCCCTGCGATCCGCCGGGACGATTCTGCTGTGCCATGGCTGCGAACTCCAGAGGCAGCAGGCCTTCCGGTGCGAGCAGCAGGGGAACGAAAGCGAGATAGGCGAACTTCATTCACACGTCTCCAGAACGGCCGATCCGGCATAAGACGAAAACGCCGAAAACGGCGTGGGTTGTGCATGAATCAATGGTTCTTGAAGACACCGGGTCGGGACTTCCGGCAAGGACAGGAACGGGCCGAACATGACGCGATTCCGCCCGACTTTCAAGGCGCTCCGACAGCAGCAAGGCCTGTACCCGCTCGTCGGAATCCAGCCATCCGGCGCGAGACCGGACCGTTTCGGAGCCATCGCGATCCCTTTCCCCCGGCTTATCCCCAGACGCGCCTTGATCGGGGCATAGGGCAATGCCTAAATTCCCCGGATGGCCCATGCATCCTTCGTACCTCTGCGCATCTTCTCAAGTTTCACGATGCTGGACGGCGCGATCGATCCCAAGGCCGCGGCAAAGCTGGCCAAGGAGCGCAAGTTTCCGGCCGCCGCCATCTGCGATCGTAACGGTCTCTACGGTGCCCCCACTTACGCGCAGGCCTGCAAGGGAGCCGGCGTCCAGCCCATCGTCGGCACTTTCCTCGCCGTCGCGCGGCCGGGGGTGGTGGCACAGGGACAGGACCTGCCGATCGACTGGCTCGCGCTTTTCGCCCAGAGCGAGGCCGGCTGGCTGAACTTGTGCGATCTCGTCAGCCGCGCGCACCTGGAGCGTCCACTGGAGCTCGACCCGCATGTCACGCTGGAATCGCTGCGCGGCCACACCGATGGCCTGATCTGCCTGACCGGAGGCAGCGAAGGCGCGCTGACCCGGCTCTATGCGGCGGGCAAGTTCGAAGCCGCGGAAAGCTATTGCGACAGCCTGCAAGCCCTGTTCGGCGACCGGCTCTATATCGAGATCACCCGCACCGGCGAGCAAGTCGAGGACGAGAGCGAGGAAGACCTGATCGCGCTGGCCTATGCGCGCGATATTCCCCTCGTCGGCACTAACCCCGCGCAATATGCCGAAGCGCAGTTCCACGCCGCGCACGATGCCATGCTCTGCATCGCCAATTCCACGCAAGTCGACGCGCCGGAGCGTCCCCGGTCCTCATCCGAACGCTGGGTCAAGCCTGCGGAGACGATGCAGGAGCTGTTCGCGGACCTGCCCGAGGCGCTGGCCAACACGCTCGTCGTCGCGCAGCGCTGCGCCTACATGCCGCCGCGCCGCAAGCCGCTGCTGCCCAGCCTTGCCGGCGACCTTGAGGGCGAGGCGCGGATGCTGGCGGACAATTCCCGCGCCGGCCTTGCCAGCCGTCTCGCGCCCTATTGGCCGGACGTTACCGAGGAAGAACTCGATGCCGCCATGGCCCTTCAGGGCGAAGAGCGCGAAGCCGCCTATCGCGAACTGGCCGAGCGCGGCGTCACCGAGGATTTCCTAGACTATGCCAAGCGCCTCGATTTCGAGGTGCAAATCATCGTCGGCATGGGCTTCCCCGGCTACTTCCTGATCGTTGCCGACTTCATCAAGTGGGCCAAGGACAACGACATTCCGGTGGGGCCGGGCCGTGGTTCGGGCGCGGGCTCGCTGGTCGCCTGGGCGCTGACCGTCACTGACCTCGATCCCCTGAAGCTGGGCCTGCTGTTCGAACGCTTCCTGAACCCGGAACGCGTCTCGATGCCGGACTTCGACATCGACTTCTGCGAAACCCGCCGCGGCGAGGTGATCCGCTACGTCCAGCGCAAATACGGGCACGATCACGTCGCCCAGATCATCACTTTCGGCAAGATGAAGGCCCGCGCCGTGCTGCGCGACTGCGGTCGCATCCTTCAGATGGGCTACGGCCGCGTCGACAGTCTCTGCAAGATGGTGCCGAACCATCCGACCGACCCGTGGACGCTCACCGATGCGCTGCATGGCCGCAAGCAGCATGGCGTCACCAAGGATCCGCCCGTCGCGGAATTCCGCCGCGAATACGATGTCGACCGCGAGGTGAAGCGCCTGGTCGACCTGGCGGTCCAGCTGGAGGGTCTGCCGCGCAACTCGTCGACTCACGCGGCGGGCGTCGTCATCGGCGACCGTCCGCTGGCGCAACTGGTGCCGCTCTACCGCGACCCGCGCTCGGACATGCCGGTGACGCAGTTCGACATGAAGTCGGTGGAGGATACCGGCCTCGTCAAGTTCGACTTCCTCGGCCTGAAGACGCTTTCAGTGCTGAAGAAGGCCTGCGACCTGCTGGAACGGCGCGGCATCACGATCAACCTCTCGACGCTCGCCTGGGACGATGCGGCCGTTTACGAACTGCTGAAGCGCGGCGACACCGTGGGCGTGTTCCAGCTGGAATCGGAAGGTATGCGCCGCACGCTGGCGGCCGTGAAGCCCACCAATTTCGGTGACATCATCGCGCTCGTCTCGCTCTACCGTCCCGGCCCGATGGACAACATCCCGCTGTTCGGCAGGCGCAAGAACGGGCTCGAATCGATCGAGTATCCGCACGACAAGCTGGCCGGTATCCTGGGCGAGACTTACGGGATCTTCGTCTATCAGGAACAGGTCATGCAGGCCGCGCAGATCCTGGCAGGCTATTCGCTCGGCGATGCCGACCTTCTGCGCCGCGCCATGGGCAAGAAGGTCCAGGCGGAGATGGACAAGCAGCGCCAGCGCTTCGTCGATGGCTGCAAGGAGGTTTCCGGGATCGAGGCGGGCAAGGCCAACGAACTGTTCGACTTGATCGACAAGTTCGCCGGCTACGGCTTCAACAAGTCGCACGCCGCTGCCTATGCGCTGCTCGCCTATCACACCGCCTGGTTCAAGGCGCATTACCCGCACGAATTCTACGCCGCCTCGATGTGCTTCGACATGCACCAGTCGGAAAAGCTCGCGATCTTCGTCGATGACGCCCGGCGCAACGGCATTCAGCTCGCAGCGCCCGACATCAACATGTCGGAAGCCGAATTCTGCGTGGAGGAAACGCCGGACAGCCACGCGGTGCGCTATGCCCTCGCGGGTATTCGCAATGTCGGCGAGAAGGCGATGGACGCCATCGTAGCCGAGCGCGAGGCGAACGGCAAGTTCGTCAGCCTCGACGATGTGTTCAGGCGGGCACCTGCCGGCTCGATGAATCGCCGCCAGCTCGAAAGCCTGGCCGCTGCCGGCGCTTTCGACGCCTTGGAGCCGAATCGCGCCAAAGTCCTGGCCAATGCCGATACCCTGCTGGCGGAAGCGGATCGCTCCTCGCGAGAGCGGAACAGCGCCCAGCATGGCCTGTTCGGCGGGGACGATCATGTCGAGCAGGGCTTGCGCTTCGTGGATGCGGACCCTTGGAACCGCATGGACCAGATGGCCAAGGAGCGGGAGACTTTCGGCTTCTACTTCGCCGCTCATCCGGTGGAGCAGTTCCGCGCCGTGGCCTCGGCCAACGGGGCGCGGACCTATTCCAGCCTCATGAACGGCGGCGGGGCAGGGCGCACGGACGCGGTCATGGCGGCCATGGTCGAGAACGTGCAGAAACGGAAGACGCGCCGCGGCAAGGACTTCGTCATGGCCGACTTTTCGGACCAGTCGGGCAATTTCTCCGCCTCCTGCTTCGAGGAAAGCCTGGTTGAGAACTTCGTCAGATGGTCGAAAGAGGGCGCATGCGTGCTGCTCAACGTCGAACTCGACAGCCCCAGCCCGGACGAGCCGCCGCGTGTGACGGTGCGGGGCGCGCGGCCGCTCAACGAAGTGAAGGCGGGGGCCCGCATGCTGCTCACGCTCGACATAGACCGGGTGGAAGCCGTGCAGGAACTGGCGATGCTCATGCGGCCGGGAGCGCCGGGCTGCGGTGAAGTGGTGGCAGTGCTGGATCTGGGCGAGGGGCGCCGGCAGAAAGTCCGGCTGGGACGGGATTTCGCGCTCGACGGCGAATTCGCCGAGCACCTTGCCAGTGTGGCAGGGATCTCCAACGTGTCGCTGATCGCACGAAGGGGGCCGGAAGGCCTTCGCCGCGCGGCCTGACGGCATACCCCCTCGATCCGTCCGTCCGCCGCGCGGCCGGTCGCGGCAGCTTGCTATAAGGGGCAAACTGCACCTACCTTTTGCCTTAGCGGGCCTTCCTCCACGGGGGCAGCTGCAGGAAGAGGGGAGGCACCCGATGCTTGGGGCGATGCAGGAATGGGACCTTCGCGTGACGGGACTGCTCGATCACGCCGCGCGCGAGCACGGCACGCGCGAGATCGTCACGCACTGGGTCGACGGCAGCGAAACCCGAACGGACTGGGCCGGCATCAGGCACGATGCCCTGAAGATGGTGCAGGCGCTGCGGCGGCTGGACATCTATCCCGGAGACCGCGTGGCGACGCTGGCGATGAACCACGGGCGGCACCTTGCGGCCTGGTTCGGGGTGACCGGCGCGGGCTGTGTGCTCCACACCCTCAACCCTCGGCTTTTCGAGGAACAGCTCGCCTGGATCGTCAACGACGCATCCGACCGCGTCTTGATCTACGACGCGGCGTTCCAGTCCATCGTCGAACGCCTGCTGCCGCGCTGCCCCTCCATCGCCCATGCCATCTGCTTCGATTCGGCGGCATTCGGGCCCTGTTTCGATGACTGGATCGGGCTGGAGGACGGCCGGGCGCTCTGGACGCCGGGAGCCGAGCGCGACGCCTGCATGCTGTGCTATACCAGCGGCACGACCGGGCATCCCAAGGGAGTGCTCTATTCCCACCGCTCCAACGTGCTCCACACCCTGGCGATCATCGCGCCGTCCTGCCTGGCCCTGGAGCCGCGATCCTGCGTCCTGCCGGTGGTGCCGATGTTTCATGCGAACGATTGGGGGCTGCCCTGGGCCTGCGCCGCGGTCGGCGCGAAGATGGTCTGGTGCCAGACCAGCGAGGCTGAGACGCTCTGCGATCTCCTGCGAAACGAAGCGGTCACCCATGTGGCCGGGGTACCGACCGTCTGGTTCTCGATGTTCGCGCACCTCGACAGCACGGGCAGGGACATGCCGCCCATCCGCCAGGCCCTGTCGGGCGGCGCCGCCGTACCGCCGAGCGTGGTCGAGCGGCTGATGCGTGCCGGCGTGCGCGTGGTCCAGGCTTGGGGCATGACGGAAACCTCGCCGATCGCAACGGTCACTTACGAACCGGCCGGATGGGATGAGATGACCTTCGAGGAGCAGGTCCTGGTCAAGAGCTTTCAGGGCCGCCCGCTCTACGGCAGCGAAGTCCGCATCGTCCCTCTCGCCGGAGAGGAGAAGGCAGGCGGCGAGGCAGACGGCATCGAGGTAGGGGGCATCGGAGCGGAGGGCAGGGCATCGTCCGGCGCCCTGCAAGTGCGCGGTGCCTGGACCGTACGCCGCTATTTCGGTGCCGAGGAGGACTGCGTAGACAGCGATCAGTGGTTCGATACCGGCGACGTGGCCGCAATCCAGCCCGACGGCGCCTTGCGGATTACGGATCGCACCAAAGATCTCATAAAATCCGGCGGCGAGTGGATCAGTTCGGTCGAACTGGAAAATGCCGCCGTGGCGCATCCCGATGTGATGGAAGCGGCGGCCATCGGCATTTCGCATCCGAAATGGGACGAGCGGCCGCTGCTGGTCGTCATCCGCAGACCGGAAAGCGCGATCGACGAGCGTCAGCTATTGGCATTCCTGGCAGGCCGAGTGGCCAGGTGGTGGTTGCCGGACGCGATCGAATTCGTGACCGACATACCCCACACCGGCAGCGGGAAGATCAGCAAGAAAGACCTGCGCGAACGTTTCCGGGGTTATCGCCTGCCGGATTGACCGTTCAGCAGGCCCGCTCAGTTACCGTCGTTCTTCTGGACGTTGTCGGCAGCGTTCTCTGCCGCGTTGCCGACCTTGTTCGCGGCCGAGCCGACATTGTTGGCCGCTTCGGTGATGGCATCGTCCTTGGCGGTTTCGCTCTGCGTACCCTTGCTGAAGAGGTAGATGCCGCCGACAACCGCGATCAGCAGGATCAGCGCCATCACGATGCCCGTCGCTCCTCCCGATGATCCGCGTTCGCGGATGATCGTCGTGGTGGTGGTCGGAGCTTCGGGCGCGCGTTCGGTCGTTACGGTTTCATCGGCCATGACAGCCTCCTGTCCATTTTTATCGTTGGGCAGGGAACGCGCGAGGATGGTTTTCGGTTGCGGAGTGCCTCAGACGGTCACGCGCACCTGGCTCGCTTCACCGACGCGGACATGGACCTGGTAATAGTACTTGCCGGAGGGCCTGCCGTCGGAGGAAAAATTGATCCGCACCTGCTGGGCAATCCCACGCACCACGATCCGGCGCTTCTGAAGCCGCTTGCGGACCTGATCGAGATCGACCGTGCCGATGAAGGCCTGCATAGCCGCAGGCGTCATGGCCACGGTCAGGCAATTGCGGTCGCGGTAGTCGTCTTCGGAGTTGAGGTAGAACAGTCCGTTCTGCTGCCCGACTTCGACGACGGGCATTTCGAACATGCCGGCCACCCCGGCTTTTTCGCCGAGATAGGAGGCATACGTTACCGCCTCGATGGCGGAAAGGCATCCCCGGGCGCAGGAAAGCGCGCGGAAGGCCGGCGGTGCGGCTGCGGTGCGAGTTGTCTCGACAGGGTTGGCGGCGGCGGGGGCAGAGGCAGGCGGGGCGGCTGGGGTGGAAGCCGCCGGCGCGACGGTGGCGGCCAAAAGAGCGAGAGTTGCCAGCAACATGGAATCAGCCTCCACCTGTATTTCGAAACGAAGGCTATAGCAGCGAAAGTTGACCGTCCAGCGACGGCCGGCGGAAGGCCGTGCTGTCCAGCAGGATCGCCGGTTTCGAGAATCCCATGCGGGTCATCGCCACCTTGAATCGCCTGCGGAACAGATCGGCCCAGACGCCGGTGGGGCGCATGCGGGTGAAGAAGTCGGGATCGTTGTCGCGGCCGCCGCGCAGAGATTGGATCGTGGCCATGACTTTGCCCGCCCGATCCGGAAAATGCACATCCAGCCATTCGCGGAACAGGGGCGCCACTTCATGGGGCAGGCGGACCATGATCCATGTCGCGCGGTCGATACCTTTATCCTTCGCGGCATGAAGGATGTCTTCGAGAAACTGATCGGTAATCGAGGGAATGACCGGCGCAATCGAAACGTGGGCGGGCACGCCCGCATCCGCCAGACGCCCCAGCGCGGCGATGCGCTTGGCAGGCGCAGCCGCTCGCGGTTCCAGCAGACGCGAAAGCTTCGGATCCATGCTCGTCACCGATATGCCCACTTCCACTAGCTTCAGCCTGGCCAGTTCCGCGATCAGGTCGAGATCCTGCAGAACCCGGTCCGATTTGGTGGTGATCGTTACCGGATGCCGCGTTTCCAGGCAGACTTCGAGCACACTGCGGGTGATCCGATAGCGGCTTTCGATCGGCTGGTAGGGGTCGGTATTGGTGCCCATGGCGATGGGAGCGGGGCGATAGCCAGGCTTCGCCAGGGTCTGGCGCAGCAACCGTGCCGCATCCGGCTTGGCGAAGAGCTTCGTTTCGAAATCGAGGCCCGGGGAAAGGTCGTGATAAGCGTGGGTCGGCCGCGCGAAGCAGTAGATGCAGCCATGCTCGCATCCCCGGTAAGCGTTGATCGAGCGGTCGAAAGGGATGTCCGGAGACTTGTTGAACGACAGGATCGAGCGAGGATGCTCCTCGGTAACCGTCGTGGCCGGGTGCCGCGCCGGACCGTCGATCTCTTCAGCGGCATCCATCCAGTCTCCGTCGCTCTCACGTTGCGGCAGGTTGAAACGCCGGCTGGCCTGGCCGCTGACGGCACCTCTTCCCTTTTGGATTGGCCCAGGAACTCGCATGTGATTCGTATGAACAAAAAGAGAACAAAATGCAACCCGAAGCCGTTCGGTTGATATTGCTCCGGCCAGCCCCTAGGCAGGCCCGACAAGCGAAGGGAAATCCGATGGCAGGCGCAGCGCGCAGGATAGGGGCCGAGACATCCGCGACGCGAGCGCGCATCGTCACGGCGACCGTGGAATTGATCCGGGACGAAGGCTATGCCGCCGCCAGCACGCGCCGCGTGGCCGCGCGCGCAGGGCTCAAGCCGTCGCTGGTGCACTATTATTTCCCCACCACGGACGATCTGCTTCTGGAAGTGTGCCGCCAGGGCGCGGCGGACAGCGACCAGATGATCGAGGAAGCCCTGGCCTCCGTTGATCCCGTTCGGGCGCTCTGGGGGTTCTTCGTGGATACCAGCCGCACGGCCATGTCCGTCGAATTCATGGCCCTGGCCAACCATCGCCCGGCCGTGCGCGAAAAGATGGCCGAGCACAGCATCGCCATGCGCCGCCGCCAGGTCGAGATCCTGGAGCGCCTGCTGGGCGATCGGCTGAAGGCCGTGGAGGGCTTCGACCCGGCCGGGCTCACCGTGATCCTTGCCGGTATCGGCCGTTGCATCGTGATGGAGGAAGGGCTGGGCGCCGAGATGGGCCACGAACAGGCGCGCCGCATCGTCGAATCCTGGCTCGATCGCCTGCAGGGCGCCGGCTGACTTTCGCAAGGGCGATCCATCGCCGCGACGCGCTCGCGCCGATTTGAACAGGCGTTCAGGCCGTGATATTGGAACTCTCGTGAGCCGCTGATTCAGCGGGCCCAATATGACGGGAGAATTCCAGGATGTCGGTCGAGACCCAGACCAGGCTGAAGGCCGAAGAGATCAAGCCGAAGATCGGCAGCCGCGTGCTCAACAGCAGGGAAGACCTGCTCGCCGGAACGGTCGCCACTGAAATCCGCGAGCTGCTGGAAGCGCGCGGCGTGCTCGTGTTCCCGCAAGTGAATTTCACGGACGAGGAACAGGTCGCCTTCACCAAGACGCTCGGCACGTTCGCGCCTGAGCGGAAGGGCGGCGAGGAGGTGATTTCCAAGATCACGCTTGACGCCAAGGAAAACCCGATGAGCGCCGAGTACCTCAAGGGCTCGCTCTATTGGCACATCGACGGCACCCGCAACGATGTGCCCATCCTGGCCTCGCTGCTGTCCTGCCGCGTGCCCAGCCCCCGCGGCACGGGCAACACCGGCTTCGCAAACACTTACGCCGCTTTCGAGGAGCTGCCGGCGGACAAGCAGACCGAATACGAGCAGTACCGTATGATCCACGGCCCCTGGGCCAGCCTCTTCTATTACGAGCCCGAGCCCAGCCTCGCCAAGTTGCAGGGCTATGCGCAGATCGGTGAGCAGGAACTGCCGCTCGTCTGGAAGCACAAGTCCGGCCGCAAGAGCCTGGTGATCGGCTGCACTTCGGCGCAAGTGGTGGGCAAGTCCGCGCTGGAGAGCGCGATGATCATCCATGGCCTGCGCGAATGGGCGACGGGGCCGGAGTTCACTTATAGCCACGAGTGGGAAGTGGGCGATCTCGTCATGTGGGACAACACCGGCACCATGCACCGGGCCGAGGCCTATGACCCCACTTGCGGCCGCATGATGCATCGCACCAAGCTCGAAGGCGAAGAACCCTTCGAATAAGGCGCGCTCCATTAGGCAGGGTGCCGCCTGCCCGGGACAGAAAAAACCCTCCACCTGCGAAGGCGGAGGGTTTTTTGTACCCCAGGTCCGAAGACCTGGGGCTTGGATGCGAAAGGCTCAGGCCCAGGCAGCCATCTTGGTTTCGAGGTTCTGCACGATGGCCTCGAAGAACTGCTCGGTGGTCATCCAGTTCTGGTCCGGACCGATCAGCAGCGCGAGGTCCTTGGTCATCTTGCCGCTTTCGACGGTTTCGATGCAGACCTGTTCCAGCGTCTCGGCGAACTTCACGACTTCCGGGGTCTCGTCGAACTTGCCGCGATAGGCGATGCCGCGCGTCCAGGCGAAGATCGAAGCGATCGGGTTGGTCGAGGTGGCCTTGCCCTGCTGGTGCTGGCGGTAGTGACGGGTCACGGTGCCGTGGGCGGCTTCCGCTTCCACGGTCTTGCCGTCGGGCGAGAGGAGGACCGAGGTCATCAGGCCGAGCGAGCCGAAGCCCTGTGCAACGGTGTCCGACTGGACGTCCCCGTCGTAGTTCTTGCAGGCCCAGACGAACTTGCCCGACCACTTGAGCGCCGAGGCGACCATGTCGTCGATCAGGCGGTGCTCGTAGGTGATGCCGGCGTCCTTGAACTTGGCGGCAAAGCCTTCGTTGTCGAAGACTTCCTGGAACAGGTCCTTGAAGCGGCCGTCATAGGCCTTGAGGATCGTGTTCTTGGTCGAGAGGTAGACCGGCCAGCCCAGATTGAGGCCGTAGTTGAACGAGGCGCGTGCGAAGTCGCGGATCGATTCGTCGAGGTTGTACATCGCCATGGCGACACCCGGAGCCGGGAAATCGAACACGTCGAGGTCGATCTTCTCGCCGTTTTCGCCGTCCCACACGAGGCGCAGCTTGCCGGCGCCCGGGATCAGGGTGTCGGTGGCCTTGTACTGGTCGCCGAAAGCGTGACGGCCGACGACGATCGGGTCGGTCCAGCCCGGAACCAGGCGGGGCACGTTCGAGATCACGATCGGTTCGCGGAAGACGACGCCGCCCAGGATGTTGCGGATCGTGCCGTTGGGCGACTTCCACATCTTCTTGAGGCTGAATTCGGTGACGCGGGCTTCATCGGGGGTGATGGTCGCGCACTTCACGGCAACGCCATGTTCCTTGGTGGCGTTCGCGGCGTCGACGGTGATCTGGTCGTCGGTCTCGTCGCGCTTTTCGACCGAGAGGTCGTAGTACTTGAGGTCGACGTCGAGGTAGGGGAGGATCAGTCGTTCACGGATCCATTCCCAAATGATCCGCGTCATTTCATCGCCGTCCATCTCGACGATGGGATTCTTGACCTTGATTTTTGCCATTCCGGAAAACTCCCCTGGAGGTGAGAAATTGGGGGTCTCTTAGGCAGGCGGGGCACGGCTGGCAAGGCGCTGTCGGGCAGGGCACCCGCTTTGCGCGGGGGCGGAGTTGCGCGCCGCGCATTACGCGCTGGCGATCGTCCGGGGCGAACCGGACTGGCCGCTGCCGCGGCAATCCGCGTTCCGTCAAATTGTAGAGATTTGGGGAAGGTCGGCCCTAGTTCTGGCCGACTGTCCGAATGGTGGGCGTAGCAAGGATTGAACTTGCGACCCCTACGATGTCAACGCAGTGCATCGTAGGGGAAATGGCGGAAAACCGTAGGTTTGCTGCTGAGGGCAATGAGAACGGAACTTGAACAAACCGGGTTTTTGCGCCTAGTTCACGCAAGTTTCACGCAAAACAACACGCTAGGGCTAGGCAATTTCTGATAACGAATCGACAGCCGTCCTCAATTTGGCGGCAGTGGACGTAGCCCCCCTCGGCGCAGCATTAGAGCAGCAATACGGAACAGATCGGGAATATTTACTCGATTATCGGATCTTATTTCCAAGACGCCGATGTCCATAAGAGAAACCAACAAATCTCGCATGCCGTTTTCCCGGAAGTCTCCCGTAAAAGGCGGTAGGTATCCGATGGAAGCTGCTTGGCTGGAAATCAGTGCAAGCGTGTCTGCATCCGACCAGCGATCGAACAGGGCACTAAATTCGCACGGCACTTCCTGCCCAGCCAGTGGTTGAAGTGCCAAGTCAATCCAGCCGTATTCGTCCTTCAGTTGGTCGACACGCAGCACAGAAGCCTCGCTGACGCCATGCTTGATGCCATCTATCGTCAGTGCGTGTTCCGCGGTAGGCATGCGTTCATGTCTAGCTGCCGCTCCAAGCGCTGTTAAAAAGCTACGTGGGGTCAACCTTCCTTTGGTGTCCGAAAGATGCTTTGGTAGCCAACTATACGTTTTCCCGCGACGAGCGTCTGCGCCCATGTAAGCACCAGCTATTCGATTAAAGACCCGTTCTTGAACATCTGAGCTCCGCATCAAATAATAGGGAAGATCAGAAGAAAAGTTAGTTTGCGGCTCTCTGAATATATTCATTGAGATAAGGAGTTCGTTGAATGCTGGTGATGCGCTCGGGTTTCGGATGAGGTTGCTGAATGCAAGTGCGTAAAGATCCGTGGCATGCCATCTAAGATCGTACGACCCCGCTTTTAGCTTTGACAAGTCAGTGAATGCCGATGGAACGCTGCTGAGCTGCTCTGGGCGCATAAAAAGCTTAAACTTTATAGACCTATACGCTCTTATTGCGAGTAAGGTCTCCAGCAGAGTTGTTGTTCTAACTCGAATCCTATCCCAATTATTGGAAAGCCGATCGAGGGCATCAAAGACGACAACCAGCCTCTTGTTTGAGTTCGCAAGTATCGTATCAAGCTCGTGAAGCCGTAATTCAGTCGTTTCAGAACGTTTGTAAAGGGATAGGCCCTCTTCAAGGGTGGTGAAGGTCTTGGCGGCCAAAACATCTTCCGCTGCTCTAATGGCAAGAATCAGCCAGAGGCGGCGTGTGATTTCCTCATCATCGCGAGCCAAGTCATCAAGCGTCGCCTTAGAAACGGCGGTTGATATTGCCTGATCAACGAAGCCAGGTCGCGCCTCGACATTTGCTAAGTGCAAGCGAGGGTATGCTGGGGCGACAGCATTGCGAGTTGCCTGATCGGTAAAAACCGAGGCCCAAAAACTTTTGCCAGTGCCCCTTGCGCCCACAACGATGGGGAGGTCGGGGTCGAGCGCTAAGGAGTGACGGACAGGTGTGAATATCTCTTCAATTGCCGGGGGGCGCCCGACGACATGTGAGACGTCCGTTGGGATGCTTGCGAAACCCTCGCGGATTGCCTGCATTATCTGCTCAATTTGCATCGATGGCCTCTATGCGCGCTTCATATGCATCTAATAGATTGGCAAGAAGTTCGCCGAATGCCTCATTATAGACGGCCGGCTCCACCTGAGCAGGACGAATAATCGGATCAAATAGCCGATGCTGCGCGCTATTTGCAATAATCCATGGATAATGAGGTCCGTCTGGATCGTCAGCGTTATACCAATTAGGATTCGCTTCCTCAAAATCTTCAAGTGTTTGCGCAGGCTGGTCATAGATAGTTGCCCGGAATAACGAGTGAGCCGAGTCCCGGAATCCTTGAATTTCTTTGCCGTCGGTCACATCCGCCTTGCTATGAATCATTCGGAGGCGTTTAGACCACGTTGATCGATCTGCGGAATTAGAGCTCAGCTGGCTCAACAACGGCAAATATCCTTCAAATGTTTGGCTTTGAAACGTTCCAAACATAAGAATTTCTGCGCCAAGGCCGATGAGGGATGCGGCCAATGTCTCGTGCAAGCCAGCTCTAGCGTCCACAAGTACTATATCGAAGTCTCTTGCTTCGCAAAGGCCGCGAATAAGCTTTTTGGTGCGATCTAGAAACGTCCAAGCGGTGCCATTGGCATCAATTTCTTCCGTATAGGCTAGTGAGAGCTTCGCCATTACGTTTTGAGGGTGGCTGTTAGAACGGAGGCCGAACGCGGGGACTACGAAGACGGGGGCTCCTGCCGTGAGGACAGGAGACGGTTCCATCAGTTCGTGAAATTCGAGACCGTCAAAACTGGAAGCCCCTCGCTCGACGTAAAAATCTAGAGCGCCGTACAGCGGTCTATTTTCTGCTGGGAGCAAAAATGAGCCAAGACCGGGGGCCTCCAAGTCGAGATCGATGGCTAAGACCCGGAGACCCTTCGCAGCAAACTCCTGTGCTGCCACTGCAAGGGCCGTCGTTCGGCCAACCCCGCCCTTTATGCTCACGAAGGAGAAAATTGGAGGGATAACAACTGATTTTTCTAGCGCGGGTCGCAACCAGTCGGCGCCAACGTAACGCCGGTCGAGAAACAACACGCGCACGGAGTCATCGTCCCCCAGAGCTATGGGCGTTGCTATATAACTATTTTCGTCGCCAAGCGCGTCGTCGAAGGCTGCTGCTGGCGTAAGTACGGGAAAATCAGCATCAACATAAGGGGTTAGCCCTTGTAGTTCTGAAGCCAACTTTTCCTTCATTTCGGGTTTGAGTGCTTCTCGCTCGATGGCGGTGATTACGCCGGTCGCATCGCGTAAAAATGCAATAGCCCCTCGTTCAAGCGCTTCTCGCCCGACGATCTCAAGGGTTCGCCCCACGAAAGAGGGAAAAGAATCATCGAACCTTAGTTTCGGCTGCATGGTTGACTTTCCAAGCATTGACTTATTTAATACCTGCTAAGCTCATCAATCGGTTGGCAAATTTTTGCCAATCCTCAAATTTTTCTTTTGTTACGTGACCGTTGCTGGCGTACCGCTGATCAACCTCCCAATCCGAGAGCGGATTAGGGCCTCTTACAACTTGCAGCCATTGGCCGGTAAGACCTCGATGCTGGATACGCAGGCGCAGTGCGTTCATAATATTAGGACAATGGCCTTCTATACGTTCGGTGGCCTGACCGCTTACTTGGCGCATCTTATGTTTAATCGCACATTCAGCGGTATACCCTATCAGATATCCTGCATTATCGTATTTGGCGTTGGCAGCGAGATCCGACGCTGCCTCGCTGTGCCTCTTAGCCGAAGCTGCATAGTCGTCTGCCAAACGGAGCCCCCTCACGTAACTTTGGCGCATCAGTCTGGCCGGAATATCGGTTAATCGGCCTCAGTCAATCCGTAAGCACCGAAAAGCCTCTTATCGGAATTGTCTCATAGGGGGCGTTTGGTAGCGAAACTCGCTCTCGCGCTGACGCTAAAAAAGCTCAGGATTGTCAGGAAGTCTGCGTTGGAGTGTCGTTGAAGGCATGGGATGCGTGGACCAAAGCTCTTCCGTCCTGTCCACTACGAGCGGGCGGTTCCAGGTCCGGCACAGCGCAAAAGCCTCGTCCGGCGTCCCATCCGTCCATACCGCCCAAGTCTCCGGCCTCAGAATGGTCGGCATGCGGTCGTGGACGTCGGCCATTTGCTCGCAGCCATTGACCATGACCATGGAGTAGGCGGCGCCCCACTCGTCGGTTGGCCGCCATATTCCGGCGACGGCGAACAGCTCGTGGTCGGGCAGGGAGTACCAAGTTCGCGTCATGCTCCCAGCCGCACCCTCGGCCTCCGCCCAAGCGGTGACGGGGATAAGGCAGCGCCGATCGCGAAAGCTGTCCCGCCACATCGGATTGCCGCGGAGCTTGTCGTCACGGGCGTTGTTCGTCGCGGTGGGCTTCAGGGGCTTTCCGGTCTTCTTACTCACCGCATGACGAGGGAACCCCCACGTCATGGTGCGCACCTTGCCTTCAGCGACAACGAGTCCTGTGTATTTTGGATAGACCTCGGCGGCGAAGTTCGGTGCCCCGGCGCTCTTAGCGCGGAACAGGGCTGCCACAGCATCGGCGGGCTTGGTCATTCGGTACAAGTTGCACATCAGCCGAGGCTGCGCTGGGTCGCGAGAAAGGTCAACTAAGCCTCGATCTGCGGTGAATTGGCAAAGTTACCCCGGAGAACGTTGAGGGACGCGGCTGCAAATTCGCGCATTACCCGTTGCCAGTACGGCCCGGCCTGATCCCACGGCTGCCATTCGTTGTCAGGATCGCGCGTCTCCTGCGTCAGCCACATCGCCTCTGCCATCTGCTCTACCAGCGCCGTCTCGTCATTGGCGCTACAGATCCGGCACCGGCTCACAGCTTCCTCCTCGCATCTTCGATCCGTTTCCGTACCTCGGCGAACATCATCAGCGTCGGTGTGTCATTCACACCGCTCGCGCGGGCAGCCGTCTCGATTAGCCGTTCTGCCATTTCGATAGGCAAGGTGATGGTGCGCTCCACTACAAACTCCTTGTGAGAACGAATAGGGAACATGCTATAGCGCCGTTCCGCTGATTCGAAAAAGGAGCATTGTGATGGACATCGATACGCGCCCTTGCTTCGGCGCCTGGCTCATCCAACAGACGGGGCAGGGAGGCTTCATCGGGCAACTCGCAACCATCGCCAAGTCAGATCGAGGTTTCCCGAAGAATGGCGCCCCGGATGCGGTGCGCAAGCGCTTGGGCGAAACCGGGGCTGACCCGGAAATGTTCGACGCCGTGGACGATGCGGAACTCGATTRGTCGAGCTATTGAAGGCGGGCGATCGGTTTCGGATTACTACCTTTGGCCGCCCGCGCGGCCCTTGGCGAGACAGCATCACGGACGCGATGGATGATGCCATTGAGCTTGGCCTCGCTTCCTGGGACGCCAGCCGACGGGAGTGGTTCATCGCGGTTCCCGTGGGAATGGACCGCCAAGGGTGTGAGGCGGAAGCTGCCGGCACTGCATAGAAGGGCACATGGTGGGTTAGATAGTCGCGAGCGTTGACGAACCCCACAACCCCGCGGAAGGTAGCGCGGCATTTTAATTTGGGGCCAACAATGATTGATTCTAAGCTACTTACGACCGGCTATATCGGCGAAGCGCCCGCCGGTTCGATTTTCGTTACGCGCAAGCATGAGATCGCATTTGTCCTAGGACCCTCTAGGATTGCGACGTTCGCGAATAACATGCGGCGCCCTTGGCAAGGGTTTGAGGTCGAGAATAACGAGCATTGGGAAGGTGTGATTATCCCGAACATCGGGGTTTCGGTAGATATCAACCTCATGGTCCATGCACATGCCGCTGACATCAACCCTGGGGACGTGTCCTATCGAGCTGGTGTGTTGAGCTTGCTGACCGCGGGCGCTGTGAACACTTATGGCGAAACGCTCTGGCTACCCTTAAGCGCCGACGCCCCCGATCCTGCGAAGCGCAATTTCAACTTCGGCTTCAAAGCGTGGTCGGTGATCGTCGGCGAAGGCAGGGACAAGGAAACGCTGCTGACTGTGCAGAACGGTAAGGCCGTCGGAGGTTTGCTGCACATCCCGAGCTAGCGGCTCACGCGCGGGCCGCTGAAACGAAAGAGGCCGCCCCTCGCATGATAGGGCGGCCTCTAAACGGTGTGGCCGGGGGAGGGTCCGCCACCGTGGCGCCATCGCGAGATGGCACCGGGATAATAGCCCCAATGGGGTAGTTGTTCCAAGCCGTTGGAATGGTACCTTTCCTGAGCCGCGGCAGCACGGAAGGTCGTGCCCGTCTTGAGAACCGCTTAGGCGGTCGGGTCAGGTGGTGAAGAGCCCTATCTGATAGCCGGTATCAAGCCCGGCCCGCGGCTAACTAGCGTTTCGATATGATGGGCCGCTCCCAATAGGAAGCGGCCCTTTCGCCTTGGCGCATCGGACTGCACTGGTGGAGACTACCAACGACGCGCGCTAACGAAGGCGTCTCCTGGATCTTCGGACTTAAGATGTAGTGAAGATTACGACGCATTCGACAGGCTTGGGTCCCAAAAAATTGGAGGGACCGCCCTGGATTGCCGTCACGACGGTCCCTCCGCATTGCACCAGAGATTACGGCCCTGGGAAATGCTCGCCGCTCTCGCTTGTTTAGAGGCCGGAGCTGCAAACCGGCTTATACGGCGTCACAGCGTCCACGCAACGGCGCTTCCCTACGCTCTCTGTTCGGAAGAGGCCCCGGGGCGCACTCGAGGTCGCGCTCCGGGGCCAGGTTGCGTTCCAAGCGCAATAGCGCGCAAGGGGAGGTCAGCGGCACGGCAGGAAGCGCGCAGCCAGCCTATCGTCCGAGGGATAGCGAATACAGGTGAAGGGTTTCTTGAAGCTGGGCGCACTAGTTTGTGACGGGTCGAGCCCTCGCTTTAGCGTCGTGCTCCCGGATTGCATCGACTTTCGCCGCGCACTTGTTGAACGCCTTGATGTAGATTCCTCGGCTCTCGATGATCGATGCGACTGTCTCCTGCTGCACGTCCTGAACGGTGCAGCGTTCCATCAGCCCGGCCGGTATGCCCTGATAGGCGGGCGGTGGTGCCGAGGCGATATCACTTTTGCTGTTCGAGCAGGCGGCGCAGCTCAGGAGGCAGGCGCCGAGCCATGAGTTCGCGAACTTCCGCATTGGTCTTCTCCAGTTGCTTCAGCTGGGCGGCCGAAGCCACGCCCTGCTGTTCGATGAGGTCGAGCTTGTCTTGGAGCAGCAGGACGTTCTCTTGCTCTAGGACGCGGAGACGGTCTTGCTCCGCGTATCGCGCGGCCCAGCCTTTATTGGCGATCACGAGATCCCCGACCCGTCCGTCCAAGGTCTCTATCTGGTCGTTCTGCCGCTGGATGTGCAGGTAGGCCGCGATCGTGGCACCAATGCCGCAGACGGCCAGCACCCCCACCATGGCGAAGAGCTCGGATTTGAACGGGGTCAGCAGGTTGATGAGCCATTTCATGGCCGTTCCTCCTCTTGGGCCTTGGCGGCTTCGATACGCTTGTCTGTGTTCGCGCGAAGCTTGATCCCAAGGCGTTCGTAGACGATGCGCTCCAACAGGCGGATCGAGACGTTCGCCCCGAGCCAGCCGAAAATGCCGACGATGAAACCGGTCCACAGCGGGTCGACCTTCATCGCCTGGCACAGGAGCATGACCAGGAAGCCCACCAGACCTGACGAAGCGATCTCGGTGAGCGCCCGCCATCCGTTCAGCTTGTTGCCCTTGTCGTTCTCACGCATGACGTAGCCGAGGCCGCCCGCGAAGGCGGACAGCAGGGCATAGCCAAGCGACGTGAGCCAGTCGGATAGCGAGAAGTGTTCCATTGTGCCCCCTATCTCCTCTTACCGGGCCCATGCGCCGGTTTTGCCGTGTAGCCAGGTGAGGAACTCGCCCACGGTCTTGCCCTTCAGGATCGAAGGATTGGCTTTGGTGGCGGCCTCGCCAGCGATCAGGTCGGCGCGGGCATCGACGTCCGCCGAGATGACTTCGGCCGCAGTGCCGGCGCCGAAGAAGTGGGCGGCGTAGAGCGAGGCCTTGTTGATCGGGATGTTCTTGCGGCGCAGGGATGCGGCGTTCTTCTCGGTGAAGGTCTTTGCCCTGGTGAGCTGTTCCTCGGCGGACGGCTTCAGACCGCCGAATGCCAGCCGCATGTCCGAGCCCCACTTGCCGCCTTCGCCGATCCAGGTCGCTTTCAGGAACTGGTAAAGGCCGGAGCCGCTGGAGCTGGCCGCCTTCACGTATGGCCGGTCATTGCTCTCGATCTTGGAAAGCATGGGCCAGTAGTCGTCGGGGATGTCCGTCAACTTCGTCTCCCTTGGCACTCCGGCCCGGTCGAGGGCGCCGTGGAGGTCATCCACCTGTGCCTGAGTGAAGCCGCTGCCCTTGGCGGCGCGGGCGGCATTGAAGATCGTATCGCGGGGGTCGGTCATGCTGGCCTCGCTGGTTACGGTGAGATCTGCATCAGGCAGCAGCCTTCGTCCGCGACGGCAGCAGCCGCGCGGCATCGGATCGCTGATCTGGGATGAAGGTGAGCTGGGCGGCCGTTATTCTGGCCAGCCGGTGAGGAGCTGGGCCTCGATTTCAGCCAGCTCCTCGTCCGTAGTCGCTTCGGAAATGGTGGCGATCAGGGCATCGAGCTCGTTCTTGCGACGCTGACCAGCCTCGACGAAGTTCGCGACGGTCTTGCCCAGCTGGATCATTTCGGCAGCATCGAGCGAGACAATCGAGTTATCGGCCATCCGCCAGTCCGTGAGGAATGCCTCGCTGGCCTGCATCGAGAGCATGGCCATCACGACAGACCCGGAAATATTCACGCGGCTCGTGGCATCCGTTTCGACGCGGTAGCTCTCGCTTTGGACCTCAACGACACAGCCTCCGTCGCGGACTTGGTCCCGCTCGTTGCGGACCTTGGCGCCGAAAGTCGCCCGCTTCGAGATGTGTGCGAACGCAGCATCGGTGGAGAGCTCGCAGCGCGGGAAGAACCCGGTAGCAGAGACCATCCACTGGCTCACGGCGAGCTGCGACACCGTCTCTGCGGGGATCGCGCCTTCCGGAAGCGTGTAGACCCGGCCGCCATAGAAAGTGGTGGGCGCGCCGCCGGGGACTGCCTGCGGCTCCGCGGACGTGGTTTCCACGGCCACGGTGATCGAGGGGCCGTCGATCGTCACCGCGCCGACCTTATGGAACATGGGCGTAGCCCCAGGGATGTCCTGGATGATGTACATTTTCAGTCTCCTGGTGAAGTAGGTAGGGCAGCCCGCGGGCTACAGGTTCGTCATGTCGCAGGTCAGGATGCCGCCGGCCGCCACATTGATCGGGCTCCCGTCGCGCCAGGTCGCTTGGCCCTCCTGGAAGTTGAAGCCGTTGGAGCGCGCGGCGACCACGGGCACTCCGCGGAAGTTGCGCTGGGCGGTTGCCGGATCGTTGGGCCCGGGTGACACCAGCACCTCGCTCGTCCGGTTCTCGACGGTCCCGTAGCGCAGATAACCAAGGGTCTTTCCGGCCGTGTCTGGCACGGCATAGTCCTGGTTCGTGTTGTGGCCGTTGTTGATGGAAACCGGCGTGTTCGCGATTATCCGAAGCGGGGAATAAGCGAGATCGAGGCACTTCTGGCTGTTGGCGTTGAAGGCCTGGAACCCGTAGCCGAGATCCGGAAGCAGAGCGTAGGCGCTGAAGAGCCAATAGCTGAGCGTGAACGAGACCCCGCTCAGCGCCTTCACATTGGCGGTGAAGCCGTTGACCGGCGTGTTGGCGGCGCTGGCGATCTGGAGCGAGCAAGGCGCAGTACAGGCCAGCACAGCGAATTGATGGTATGGCAGACTGCCAACGAACGCCGAGTAGATCGGGTGCTTGTTCGGATTCACGACGGCCGCGTTGGAGGTGAAGCCGACCTGCCCCTTGCCGACCAGGCCGAACATCATCGTTTCGCTGTCGAACTGAATCCGGCCGTCGGCCGCAAACGTCTGAGCTCCTGCAAAATCGACCATTAGAAAAGCTGGACCCTAACGGTGGCGTTGACAGGCCGGCTTGTGTCAGCCCGCGCCGCATTGACCTGGATGTTGCCGGTATAAGTGAAGGTCAGCGGGCTCTCGGTCGGGCCCGCGTCCGTCACAGCTGCGATGATGTTATTCGTGGGCGCCTGCCAGGCGGAGGCGTTGAACGACCCGCTGTCGGTCACAACAAACGATCCTGCCTCCCGAAGGATCTTGTCGTTGCTGTTGAAGACGATCTGCCCGAGCTCGTTCTGGACGAGAAACCCTGCATCTTCGGCCACGTCAGACCGCCCAGACCCCGGCGCGAACCCGTAGGGTCCCATTGGCATCGTAAGCGCGCATGCCATTGCTATCGATCTCGGTCCGCCTACCGGTGGTCGCGGTGCGCATCAGACCGAGGTTAGCGGTGATAGCCGACAGCTCAGTCACAGCGATTTTCGCCGCCGTCACCGCGCCGGCGCTGATCTTGTCCGTGGTAACCGCGCTGGAGGCGATCTTGGTGGCCGTGATGTTGCCGTCAACGATCAGCTCGGCCGCGTTGCGGCGGCGCATCTTGCTGTTCCAGAAATAGCAGTGCGCATTGGGCGTGGATGCCAGCGGACCAATGAATCGGACGTTTGCCCGGCCCTGCCTACCGCTGACATTTCTAAACGTGCCCTTGAGAACGACGTATCCCTCTCCCGGCGTGGCACCGAGGTTGGTGGTGCTGTTTAGGTACGTATTCTGGACCGACTCGCACGCCATCCATTGAAGCTGGCCGCTGGTATCCAGCATGATCATGTCAAATTGAACGGTGGCCCCATTCGCGCACCAGCATGTGGTTTCGAAGGCGAACTCATCTCCCGGATTTACGGGGATGCCGTAACGCTTGTCGTTGTTGTCCCAGTTGCCCACGCCATTCGTGATGCTGAGCTCGCTCACGCTCGTGTTGCCGTTCCGCAGGATATGGACCGCGTAGCGGCTCGGCCAGCCAGTACCGACCCCGCCATCCTCGCATTGAACAATCATTCCCCCGACGCCGTTGTAGCTGCGAGACCAACCGTCGAGGTTGCCGGAAGCGAGGTCGCCGTTGAGAAGCAAGTTCTCGAATTCCGCGACCGTCATCTTGGCGGCAGTGACAGCGCCGGTAGCGATCTCCGAGGCCGAGATAGCCCCGGCGGCGATCTGTCCGGCGGTGATGGTGTCGGCGGCGATCTTGCTTGCGGTGATCGACCCATCAACCAGCAGGTCAGCAGATGCGGCGATGTCGAGCTTCGGCGCTCCGATCCACATGTACCCGTTTGATACGGTGTTGCCTTCGTTGAAGACGATCACCTGATAGTGCGTCGTTCCGGTGGGCACCGCCATCTGCGCCGAGCGCAGTATATTGTTCCCTGCGAGCGGCTCCCAATTGACGCCCAGATCGCCCAGGTCTCCTGCCGCGCCGCGGAAACGCACGGTAAGGTACATGCGGTCGTTCGAGCCGTTAGTGCCCATCGCTCGCAAGCGGAGCACCTGGCCCTGACCGGAGAACGGGACGCTGGCCGACCAGCAGTGCTTGCGCAAGTTGGCCTGCGGCCCGAGCACAACGCACTTTGGCACACCCATCTCGAAGGCGCCGCCGGAAGACCCATTGTTGCCCTCGAAATACCAGCCGCCTGCGTCCAGCCGCGTCGCCGACCACCATGCGGTATCGGCGAAGTAGGGATCCGGTATGAGGTTGTTTGGAACTACGGCCAGCTTTGCCGTGGTGACCGAGCCCGCTGCGAGTTCAGCCGCGTTGATGGCACCCGCCGCAATCTGGGCGGCCGTGATCGTGTCCGTGGCAATCTGTGCGGCTGTGATGGTCTGCGAGGCTATGTGCCCGGCGGTGATCGTCCCATCAACGATCATCGTACCCGACGCCGCCTCGCGCAGGGTGATGTTGCCGACGTTGCAGACGCCGCTGAAGGCGACCCCAGCCTGACTATCCCAGTAGATACGGACGGTCACACAATTCGCAGGCGTCGTGAACTTCGCCCTTTTGATCTTGCTGGAGACATCCCCAGGCGCAAATACGATCAGCTGCGTACCGCCGATATAGGCGCCCGAGGTATCAAAATACTGGACCTGCACGGTAAGGCTTCGGTTGGATTGGTTGTAGCAGCCAATCCCCAGCTCATATGTCGTATTGGATTTCGCCCACAAGGACGGCGGGACCACCTGAGCAATCGCCGTGCTCGTAAATTGGTCGTTGTTGTTACCCGACCAGAGCTGCCACATGCCCTTGGAGCCGCCGACGCGATCAGCGAATACGGCTAGCCCCGAGTCTACGAGTTGCCAACCAGCAGACTGTCCATTGGAGTTGTTGGCCGGGTTGACGTACCCGCTGTCGACTGGCGACCCTTGGGAAGGGCCTTTCCACCAGCTAAGGTCCTGCACGAAGGGGTCGGGCCACAGGTTCTCACCCTGGATCGCCATCTTGGATGCGGTAACCGAGCCAGCAGCTAGCTCAGAAGCGGCGATAGCGCCGGCCGCAATCTGGGCGGCCGTGATCGTGTCCGTGGCAATCTGCGCAGCCGTGATCGTCTGTCCGGCGATCTGGTTCGCTGTGATCGCCCCATCGACGATCAGCTTGCCCGCATTACGGCGGGTCGCTTTGGCGCTCCACACGTAGACGTTCGTATTTTGCGCGCCGGCCGCTACCCCCGAAAATCCGGTGTGCACGAAGCGGAGGTAGGCCTTACCCGCCACGCCGGTGTTGTTGGTGAAATAGCCCGAGATCTTGATCACGTTCTGACCAGGCTTGGCCACCAGGTAGAAGCCCCCCGTGCAATTGGAGAGGGCGGCGGCGGGTTGGCTACCGTAAGTGGTCGCGTTGCCGGGCAGGCGCATCAGCATTTCGACGAGGAGGCCCGCCGTGGTGTTGGTGCCCCACGTATAGCATTCGAAGTAGATCTGCTCTCCGGCCGCGAGGTCCACGCCGCCGTTCATATAATTGGCATTGTCGAACGACACGTTGCCGTTGACGATCGATATCTCGCCTGTGGCGCCGGAGGCGCGGTACATGTTGATGCCGTAGGTGGTAGGCCATCCGTTAGCTGGACCGTCACAGATAATGGACGATCCGGCCGCTCCCACTGCGGACGCGGTGACACGCGACCAACCATCGAGGGCGCCGGACACAAGGTCGCCGTTGAGGATCAGGTTGCTGAAGTCCCCGACAGCGATCTTAGACGCGGTGACGGCGCCAGCGGCGATCTCAGCCGCAGTCACTGCCCCGGCCGCGATCTTGGGGGTGGTCACCGCATCGTCGGTGATCTGCGTAGACGTGATCTGCCCGGCGAGCTTTGCAGCGCTCATGGCCGCAATCTGAGCGTCGGTTATGGTCCCCGTGAGGTCGGTCGTCGGGACACTCGCCACGTAGGCGGCGCCGTTCCAGCGGTAGAGCTTGCCGCCGTAGGTGATGACGTTGGTGACCCGCGACGTCGGCAGAGCGCCGGACACCAGCGTGACGGGCTCGATCCCGGAGGCAAACTGCGCCGCGACGATGCTGCCCGAAAGGTCCGTGGTCGCGACGGAGGCGGTGTAGCTGGACCCGTTCCAACGATAGAGCTTGCCGTTGTAGGCGACGACCGTCGTCACCTTGGTCGACGGCAGCGAGGTGACGTTGGTAATCGGCTCGATGCCCGAGGCGAACTGCGATGCGGTGATGCCACCGGCGATGTCGCTGGCCTCGACCGTCGCAACATAGACCTGTCCGTTCCAGCGGTAGGTCTTGCCGTTGGCCGTGTTGAAGACGACGTTCGTGCTCTTCTCGGTCGGGACCGAGGTCACCAGCGTGACCGGCTCGATGGTGGGGGCGAATTGATCCGCCACGATGTCGCCGGCGATGTCCGCCGCATTCACGCCCGTCTTCCAGGCGCCGCTGGTGTAGGTGTAGAGCTTGCCGTCCGCGCTATTGTAGACGATCCGGCCTTCGAACAAGTTCGCCGTCGGTAGGGCGGAAACGATCTCGTAGCCACCCATGATGCGCGAGACGGTGAACACCAGATCGAAACTGGTCCCGGCATACGCACCCGTTCCCGAGGCGCGCATAGTGAGGGAGGCGCTGTCCGCATCGAGACCGCCCGTCACCGCATAGGCGTTACCATCTAACGCGACGTCGAGATTCGCCGGGTTAGAAAGGATCTCGAAAGAGAAGCTCGCACTGATGTCTTGGGTACCGCGGAGCACCAAGAATTTKCCGGAGGCGGCCGAGTAATCGAGGATGCCGCCGTTGGCATAGGCATAGAGGCTGACGGCGGGCACGCTGAGGTGAGCGGTGACCTTACCGGCCTGAGCGATATCATCGATCTGGTTCTCGATCGTCGTGATCTTGCCGACGCCCGTGAGCACCTGTTCAAAAATTGTAGCGGCGCCATCTATGGCCTCGACGCGGTAGCTGATGCGGACATCGTATCGCGTCTCGCTTTGAAGCGGCGATATGACGTGGCGCACTGTGTCGACAGCCGAGAGAATGGCCGAGTTCGTCCAGCCGTCCGTCGCCGTTTCGTTTCCTTGATGGAGGCGGTAATCGATGACGACCGCGTCGGCGGAGGGCATCTCGCTCTCACCGGCAATGAGCAGGGCCGGGAAACCCTCGCCTGATGTGGTGCCGGCGACCGTCCAGCCCGAGGCAACGGGCGCAGGCGGCTTCAGGTCTGGGGCAGATAGGGTGAAAGGCGCGGGTGGGGTGGTCGACTGTCCTAACGCATAAGCGTGCTTCGAATAGGTCTCGGTCTCGACCGCGAAGGAAACCTTGCCGGTGGAAGGATCGATCGCCCGGCGCGTAATCATCACCGGCTGGTTGACCAATCCCTCTTCAGGGACGTTCAGGTAAACGACGTCGCCCGTCTTCAGGCCGATCCACTCGGGTCCGGTCGTGAAGGTCCAAGGTCCGGCTTCGCGGCTGTTGACGATCTCGTAGGCGGCTAGCTGGCCCGGCTGCTTGGCTTCCTGGCCGGAGAACACCTGCACGAGCGGGAAGTCGATTTCCTTGGTGCGCTTGCCTTTATCCGCCGTGGCGTATTCGGCCACCGTGATCGCGGTACCGCTGATCAGCTCCCAGTCGCTGTCCTCATCCACGTAACGCGGAATGACCGAACTGATACGCTCGCGGCGGCTTTTCGTCGCAGCGAGAGACAGGCCGTCATGGAGGTGCCAGCTCTCGATCGTCGCAATCGCAGTGCGCGGCATGTTGACCAGGCACCCGATCATCGCGGCGGTCTGGGTCGGCCGGGCACCGCCCGCCTGAAGGATGCGCTTCAGCGAGTCCCACTTGCTGTCCGTGGTCCACTCGACACCGCCGACCGTCCACCCATTTGCCTCGCAGACGTTGGCGCACTCGACGAACTCCGCCATCCGGATCGTCTCGACCGGCGCGCCGATGCCGCAGGTGCGTTCGCCGTTTTGCCAGCGGCCCAGCGCCCAGGTGAGCGCGTGGAGGCCTGGGTTATCCGACCAGACGTAAGTCGATTCGTCGAGAGCACGACAGGGCCCGGAGCCGCCGGGATATGTGCTGTCGAGGCGCGGGTCGTAGACCTTGACCCATTTACCGATCCAGGCGGGTTCCGGCGCGCCCGCACCGTACATCTCGCCCTGCTTGTTGTAGCGCAGGCACCACATCGCATGTGTGATGCCGGACAGCTTATGCTGCGCGGTCCAGCCGGGTGCCGTGCCCCCGCCCAGTGAAAGGTTGAGCGCAGTCGACATAGGCCCGCCGAGGTGGACCTTCTGCGCCATGTAGTCTCGGAAGTTGCCGACAGCGTTGCCGCTAGCGTCGAACGTCACGACCTCCCCGTCGGCCTTGAACTCCTCGATGCCCCCGATCGGGCCGCCGATGCTCAGCAGGGCGCCAAACCAGAGCAGGTCGTTGAACTTGGTGTAGCCCGGCCGGGTGTTGGTCGCGGCGAAGAACCGCAGGCCCGACATGCGGGTGCGGCCCATTGCGTAAGGCAAACCGCTCTGCGGGTTCGTCTGGAACTTAGTCGCGGTGCCTTGGGAAGTGACTCCCGGTGCGGTCGCAGATGCGGCGGCCGTGAGCACCGACGCAGCCAAGCCTCCGTAGGCACCGATCGCGGTAAGGGTCGCGGCAGAGACACCGGCGACACCGCCAGCGCTAGCCGCCGCTGTGGCGCTTCCAACAACAGCAGGAGCAGCGGCACCAGCTGTCATTGCCACGAGCGCGACGGCCGCCACGACTATGCCAGCGGTCTTGAGCATCTTGGCCATTACAGGACACTCCAGGCGCGCAGGATGGAAGCCGCGTGCGGCGCGGCGGTTACCAATCCGGGATAATCTTCATGGAAGGCGAAGACGTTGCCGGAGCCAGCATACAGGGCGATCGTGCCGACCGGGCTGTCACCTTCGAGCTCAGCGATGTCGCCGATCAGCATGCGCGCCGGCGCGATCGGCATGAGGCCAAGCCCGTCAGCCATTTCAGCGAGACTTGCATATCCCAGCCGGTTCAACGCCTTTGCGGCGCCGAGCGCAGTGCGGTACCGGCCTGCCTTGCTGATCGCGATTTTGTGCCCGAGCTGCTTCAAGTGGAAAGCCGCGACGCGTGCGCAATCGACTTGGCCCCATTGAAAGGGCTCGGCACGGAACTTGGCCATGGTCGCCTCAATGGCGGCGTGCCGGCGCTCGAGCGGCGTCATGCGACTGACACGTTTGCGCTGTTGGGCGACCATAGCGAACCACCTTTCGAGAGGTCGCTGCTTTTGGGAGGCTTCACGCCCCAGTACAGGTTAACGTTGGTACCAGTCATGAACTCCAAGCCCTTTTCGCCGGGCCATATGGACTGGTGCCAGCCGTTCGAGGCGCGTTGGCCTTCCTCGACCTCAAACAGGCGCTCGAAGACGCTCACCGCCGTAATTTCGACCGTGCGCGCGCCGCTTTGGTCGACATTGATGGTCGGAACGTCGATTTCACCCAGGAAGAGGGTCTCGGGTTGACCGATCGTCAGGCCCGTGACCGGGTCTACTGCTCCGGCAAGCACCCGGATGGTGCTGCCCTGATTCAGCGGATTGGCCAGTGCTGCGGAGGCGGCGAGGTCGGGCGGGTTAAGGGTGACCGTGATTTCCGGCGCGGCGTCACCAGTTTCTTCGCTCAACTCCGACAGGTCAGCGATAGAGCCGAAAGCAGGATCGAGGCCCGCATAGGTCAGGCCTTCGGCAACAACGACTGCCGCGCCGTCCAGCAGTCGTAGATCATAGCTTGGGAGCTGGATGTTGACAGCGCCGAACAGCACGACGGCCGATTGCGCCAAGGCATTCTTGAGGGTCGGATCCATGGATCAGGCTGCCTCTGCTATGGTGAAGTTGAAGGCCGACAGGTGATCGACTGCGGTTTGCCAGCTGAGCTCCTCGCCCGGGTTCACGAAGCCCTCAATCATGGGCTTGGCGATTTCGACGACGTCACCGGCGGAAAGGGAGACGCGGAGCATCGGCCACACGGATATGGTCGCCGAACCGCTCGAAGGAATCACGACATCAGCGGCGAACATGTGGAGATACCGCCGCCCAGCGTGGATGATGGAGGCAAACTGACCTTCTTTTATGCGGTATCCCGCCGCGACGCCGGATAGAGGGATAGTGGTCCCGCTGGCGACGGTGGCGGACACCACCGGGGCTCCCGGTGCGCCGGTGTCCAACCCGGGCTGGTACCACGGCATCAAAAGGCGGTCGTACCGAGCGCGGAGCAAGCGGGACTGGATCGTAAGCGCGTCATCCGCGTCTTTGGGGGGCAAAGCGACCCGCGAGCCGAACCTTGTGCCAAGGCGGATGATGCGCTGTTCCGGGCCTCCCATGAACGGCGTCAGGATGGTACTGAAGTCGCGGAGATACGGTGTTACCGAGTTCGGAACGGCCGAATCCGGCATGGTGATTACGGCCAAGTATTATCTCCCCGGAATACGCCGGCGGCCTTGCCGCATAATGTCGCCACCAGCTGCTGCACGAGCATGCGCGCCGGAAGCGGCTGCCATCGGGGCGGCCACACCGGCTGCGCGATTGTCGACCTGGCCCCAGAACACGTCGGCGCCTGGTCCGTAGAAGTTCTGCACGGTACCGCCGCGTCGCGCGCCGCCGTCCATGCCGGGCTTGCGAATGTCGACCATTTCCCCACGCGTCGCGCGGAAAGCGATCAGGTTGTTGTCGATGCCGGACATGCCGCCGACCTTGAAGGAACCGCCGGTGGCGAAACCGGGGAGGTCATTCCAATTTACCCCCGCCGCCGCGGCGCCCGCCGCTGCGTTGCTTCCAAGGGTCACCTTGCTGCCGCCGAAGATGCCGCCGACGATGCTCCCGATCGACCCGAACAGGCCGCCACCACCGCCGCTTGATGATCCAGCGCGCGAGAACAGCTTCGAGATCAGATCAGCGAGGCTGTTGATCGCCTCTTCCATCCCCTTCGCAATCCGGTCTTTCCACCAGTTCTTCATCCAATCGCCGATGTTCCCGTCGAGCGCTGCCCGCATCCCGTCCTGGATGGTGGAGCGCCAGACGCCGGTGATGCGGGCCTTTTCCTCATCGCTCGCTTCTGAAACGGCTTTCGCGGCAGCATCGGGGGCCGACATGCCCTGGTCCTGTAGATCTCGGATTCGCTCCCGGATATCGACCTCACGCTGCAGCTGGCGGATGTGCTCCTCGCTATCCCCGCGCTGCTGTGCCAGCCGCAATTCCCGGTCCTGGGCGTCGTCAGCAAACCAACGCTGCCGTGCTTGCGCGCGTGCGTCGTCGATCTGCGCCTGATCGGCCTCCGCGAGCGCGGTAGCCTCGGCCAAGTTCTTCGTCTGCTCGTAGTAAAAGGCTATGCGGCGCTTCAGTTCAGATTGACGTTCGAGACTTTCTTCGAGCGCGCGGTCATTGTTGAGGCGCGCTACGTCGATGGCGTTTGCCGCCTGCTCGTCAGCGATCTCGCGCGCTGCGGCCTGGGCACGCGCGGCATGGATTTCGGTCATGTCCCGCTGCGCCGCGACGCGCGCCTGATCGAGTGTCAGGCCGGTGCGCTGGTAGGCTTCCACTTGCTTGGAGAGGGCCAGCTGATCCTGGATGCGCTGCTCGGCTTCCTTGTCGCTGCGGGCGCGAGCGGCATCCAGCTCGGCCTCGATGCGCAGCTGATCACGGTTTCCTGCGTCGTAAGTGGAGTCGCGGCCCTTGGGGGTGCGCTTTGCCCGGCTGTTCTTCGGCGGGGTGAAGTCGATGATACGACTGCCGCCCGACGCTGGCGGCGCGGCGGTGGGCTTAGTGGCTTCCGGAGACGCGGGTGTGCTGTCTGCCTTGGCGCCGCCAAGCCCGAGGCGATCCTTCAGGGCTCCATACTTGTCGCCGATCCATTTCGCGGCGTTACCGATCCACGTCATCAGGCCGCCGAACTTATCAACCAGCCAGCCCTTCACGCCTTCATAGACGGCTTTCGCCGCAGCTGTGATGCCAGGAAAGGCGGTGGCGACCCATGTGACCGCCGATGCCACAATAGCGGTGAATGCCGTCGCGATCTCACTGAAGCCGTCGACCAGGGCTGCCTTCACAGCATCGTAGATCGCTTTGACCGGCCCTGCGATCGATGGGTACATCATGCCTATGATGTCGACGATGGTCTGGCAGACCGCGTCAACGACGTTGCCAGCGGCTTCCCAAGCTCCGGCAAAATCGCCCGACAGCAACGCGCTGACCACGTCCACGACTGAGCTGACGGCGTCGACGATTCCGGAGATAGCCCGGATGGCGATCTCAAGCGCATTCACGAGCCCGGCGCCGAGAAGCTCAACGATCCCGGCGACGAAAGTGCCTGCGACATCCAGCACCGTGCCGAAGATCTCGATCAGTGCGCCGAAGCCGGCCCCGATAGGACCGGAGGCGATCTTGGACACTACATCGCCAACTTTCTCGAACAGCGCGATGAGCGGCGGCCCGAGCGTCTGGGTCGCCATCTGCCAGACCTGTTGCAGCGCCGGAATGATCGAATCTGCGAAAGTAATAACGGCGGTTACCGCCCACCCGATGGGGCCGGTGATCCCGAGAAAAGCACGGGCGAGGATGCCAAGGCCCTGCTTAATGCCGGCTCCCGCCAGCAATCGAGCCAGCGCCGCGCCCAGCGTGCCGATCGGTTCGATGACAGCGCTGATCGCCCAGCCGAGCGCGCCGAAGCCGCGCGCAAGCTTCGCGAAGATGAAGGACGCGATCGCGCCGAATGCAATGGCAAGCGGACCCAGTGCCGCGGCAACGGCGCCGATGATCACTCCCACCTTCAGTAATGCTGGGCTGGCGCGGGAGAGCGATTCCAGAAAGCCTGCGACCGCGTTTTTCACGCTGGTGATGATTGCCGTTAGGCCCGCTTCGCCAATCGCGATTTTCAGGCTTTCCCAAGCGTTCGCCATCCGGTTTGTAGCGGCCGCCTCACCTTCCAGGCGCTTGTCGATCTTCGCGCCGACGTCGCCTTGGGCGATCTCGTTTTGCAGGTCTGCAATGCCCTTGGCGCCTTGCTCCATGAGGCCGATGGCGGTGCGTGCAGCATCAGATCCGAAGATGGTTTTGAGCGCGTCCGTCTTGGACTGGTCGGACAGGCCGTCGAAAGCTTTCCGCAGGACTTCTGCCTGTTCGGCAAGCGGCTTCATCCGGCCCGTCTGCATGTCGAAGAACTCGATGCCGAGCGTCTTCATGGCATATTCGGCCTCTTTTGAGACCGGAACTAGCGACTGGATATAAGTCTTGAACGAGGTTCCTGCATCGGAGCCACTCGAGAACTGCATGCTGGTGGCCGCGATCGCCGTGGCGAAGTCACGGAAGTTGATGCCCGCCGACGCTGCGACGCCGCCGCCTTGGGCAATCGCCTGCTGAAAGTCGATGAAGCCAAATTTCGATGCGTCGAGTGAACCGACCACATCATTGACCACCGTCGGCAAGGCAGAGGCCTCGACCTTGAACTGCCCCATGACGTCTGTGACGAGGGCGGCCGCGTCGGCAACCGGGGCCGCGCCAGCCGCCGCGAGGTCGAGCGACGATTTCAACGCCCCGCCGATGATGTTTGCGGTCGAAACGCCAGCGAGGCCCAATGCCTCGATCCCGTCGGCAGCCTCGGTGGCGCCTTTGCCAACGCGCGGGCCAAGCTCGCGCGCTTGGTCCGATAGCTGCTTCAGTTCCTTGCCGGTGACACCGCGCAAGGCTGCCTCGACGCGCTTCATCGACGCCTCGAAGCCGCTGGCGGTCTTATTCGACGTCGCAGCGAGCGCCCCCAGCGGAACGGTGACGCCAGCCGTTAGGCCGAGACCCCAGTTGCGGGCCTTCTGCGAGACGTCATCGAGAACTCGCCCGATCTGCTCGAACGCGGTGCGCAGGGAGGCCAAATCCCCCCTGGCACCCCTGACCGCAGGCGTCCAATCGCCAGTATCCAGCGTCAGGACACCGCGAAGGGCGCCGACAACGACGTTATTCATGGCTGCCCTTTTCCATTGGCGGTCCGGCAACGGCCGACCACATCCGCGCCATCGTCATCATCTGATCGGCGGACATGGCCGTCGGCTTCTTCGCCTTTGCTTTGGTCCCGACGAGATCTTTCAGAGGCGGCATTTTCTTCGCCCGGCCTAGCGCAGCCGTGGTCCACGCCAGCCAAGCGCGATTATGGTGGTCTGCCTCAGCAGCGCGCTTTTTACCCTCGACCAGCAAGGACAAGAGGCGGGGGGTCGAGCGGAAGAAGGATTCGTGAGAACCCAGATCTAACTCGACCCAGGTCGTTAGGGCTTTCGCCCAGTCCCACGGCTCTTCGGCTTCGCGTTTCCCGCCTGGCTCCCGTCGTCCTTGGATTCCGGGAACGCCGCCTTAAACGCTCGGGCAATCAGCTGAGCGGCTTCGTTTACGCCCAAGCCATGGATCAGGCGGCCCGCTTCCAGGTCGCTCATGGCGCCGTGGTGTGCCGCGAGCCCGATGCGGAAGATAGACCTGATCATCGTCGGGCTGCCGAGACGATCACCCACGTCCGCAACGTCGATCTCCAGATCCTCTTCAATCGTGCAGAGTGCGTTGAAGTCGAAAACAAGCGTCCAAGGCTGCCCTTCGACCTGGAAGCCGACTTCGCCTTTGATCTGCGTACCCATGGTCAAGCGCCTCCGGCCGGCGGTGCGGCGCGGACGATGGAACCGCTCACACGGCCAGTGACCTGACAGGTCAGTCGATCATTGAGCGGAGCGGTCGGCTGATAGCCTCGGATCAGCAGATCGAATTCCCAGGTGGCGCCGTTCGGCCAGGTGATACGGAAACCGCGCGGGCGGCGAGTAGCCTTGGCGCCGAGGATCAGCGTCTCCGTGGCGCCGCCGGGGATATAGTTGATGTTGAAGGTGCACTCGCCTGGATCGGTGAGGCCTCCGATGTATTCCTTGACGCCGTCCGGCGACAGGAAATGGGTGACTTCGACTTCATCGTCCATCTGCTCAGGCGGCGTAATTTCGAACGGTTCGCCAATCTGCTCATAGGTGGTGCCGGTCGGCGTCGTCTTCATCTCGATGATGATGCCGAGACCGGTCATCGCCTGGCTGTTTCCTGCCATGCTCATTCTCCTCAGTTGCTTGGGTAGTGCCAGACCATCACATCGATGGCGGTTCGGAAGGTTGTTGCCAGGCCGCCGTTGGCACGGCTGCTGTCGTTCCTCACGTCGATGATGCGCGTGCTCTCGACTTCGGGTCGCTCGACCAAGGCGCGGCCATCAATTTCGGTGACAATGCGTTCGCCGATCGCATCCGCCTCGCCTCGGCTCGCCGCCAGGCACTCAATGGTGAGCCAAGCCCGTCGAATGGATTGGGGGCCGCTGAAGGTCAGAGGGCGCGGGTCGCTGATCAGCTGAACGACGATCGCAGGCAGCGGATCTGATTGCGGCCTTTCGTCGCGGTAGACTCGTTCGGCCACCAAGCTTTGCACGGCGTCCGCATCGCGCAGGACGTCGCGCAGGACGGCGGAGATTGCCATGGGTTAGCCCTTTAGTTCGCGGGCGAGAACCTTGCTAAGGCCATCGGCAGTTGCAGGCAGGATGCCGTCGCTGTTCTGGTTCCATGCCGGGCGCATGTATGGATATGCACGCGTCGCATCGTATTCCCGGCCGTCGGCGCCAACGCTGGGCAGTCGGCCGATCTCGACGTCAACGGCATAGTCTGCGTCGACAGATGGGCCGACGTAGGCAGCTATACCGCGCTCGCTGCTGCCGCCGTCGGCCCGGTCCGATACCCCGATGGCATCGCGCAAGCGTCCGGTTCGAACATGGACGATTGCTTTAGCGGCATCAGAAACAGGTCCCAAAGCATCCTCGAGAACAGGTCGGACGACATCCGGATCGTTCATAAGCTCCGCAGCGCGCGCGAGATTGTCGTCGAGGTCGTCGAGACCTTCAATTCTGAAACCGGTGCGCATTACGCTGCCTTTGCGATGCCGGTGATTTCCAAGGCGGCACGAGTGCCGACCTGAGCCACCGTCTGAATGTCGAAAGTCCGCCCGCCCTCACGGAGCTGATAGGCCGGCGTGATCGCTGCGGCCGCTTCGCTCCAAGGAATGAAAAATGTGGCCTGCTGCCAAGCGGCAACCTGATTGGCGTCGGTCTGGTCGCTTTCGGTGCCGGAGCGGTCCAGGCGCGCGGCGGGCAGCGTCATGATCACGCCGAACGTGTCCACCAGGTCGCCGTATTCGTTCTTCGCGCGCGTAGGCCCGAGAATTTCCAAGTCGCGATCGAGACCGGGCAGGTCGCAGAACCAGGTGAGCCCTTCAGCATCAAGTTCAGGCGGCAGGGTAAGGACGAGAATCCGGCCGTCGAGGAGGAAGACGGCGCCGACTTCCGGCGCAGCCACATCACTCACACGAACGTCGAAGACTTTGCCCACGCTGACGGGGCGGTTCCTGACGGTGCCCTCTGATCCAATCCGCTGCCGCTCAATGACGCGGATTTCCGATTGCTCCCCGCTGGGGGAAACGTAGACCGCCGCCGCAGAGCCAGGCGCATAGAAAAGCGCGTCCAGCGCTGCGGCGAACGGGTTCATGTCAGATCGCGGGGATCAGCTTCACAGCAACCTCGGCATCCGCGCTCAAGGCGGAAGCCTGGAAAATGCCGATCTTGGTGTTGTCGGTGGCGACGTTGGTCGCGGCCTTCGCCGTGTTGTCCCAGTAGGCGACCGTCTTGCGGGTGATCGATACCGCGCCCTTCTTGAGCGAGAATACGCCGCGTGTGACACCGATGACCGGCGCACCGGCTTCGGCATCGGTCGACGCAACCGAGAACTCGGCACCGTCGAGCAAGCCTTCGCCGCTCTTGACGTCATACGGGGCGATGCAGGCGAGATTATCGCCGGGCTGGATGAAGTTCTTCATGGTCTATCTTCCTCGAATGCCGGGCTTACGAGGCCGCAGCGCTGCGCTTGGCCTCGATCGCCTTGACGAGATCGGCCTTGGTGGGGTTGTCTTGGGAGACAGTCGCCTGCTCGTGCTCGGCGATGGCCAAGAGCTGGTCCTTGTCGGCCTTCTTCAGGTCGAGGTTGGCGAGCCCGTCCCGCTCGTAATCGGGACCTTCCTGGTCGTCTTCGCCTTCGTCGTCAGGATCGACGGCCAGTCCCATGTCGATGAGGCGTTCTGCCTCTTCCTCATCCCGAACCGGGATGGCGCCTTCCGTGGGATAGCGAACGGCACCGGCAATCACGGCCGTGGCCAGCAAAAGAATGGTTTTCATGTGAGGTCTCCTGCCTCTGCGCTGGGCGCGAGGCGTTGTCAGCGGTCGGGCGCCGTCGCTCGACGGCGCCCGTAGCGTCAGGCCGGGGCGGCGCCGGGGTTCCGGTACAGGCCACGCCAATCGACGGCGGCCGCGCCAACATCGAGGCGGGCCTTCTCTTCGACGCCATCGACATCGAAGCCTACACGGGTTTCCGTGAACAGCTCCTCCTGACCGTCGAGATGGGCCAAGACGAGGGTGTCAAATGCGTCCGGAGAGGCCGACAGGAACCACTGGTAACCCGTGATGCGCGGCTCGACGATCAGCGTGAGGTTGCCAGGGTAAGGGTTGACGTTGGCAGCTTCGGCTGCGTTGACGGCGGTCAGGAAGATCTGCGCCGCCACCTTCTGCTTCGGGCCGACGATGAGGAATTCCGGGCGGATCGACAGAGAAGCGCCTTCGTCGTTCTTCTGCTCGAGCATCGCCGTTTCACCGGCGGCCACCGATGCCACAGTGATCGCGGTACCGGCCGCGGCCAAGTTGCCGTGATCGGCGTGGAACAGCGCCTTGCCGTCGCCCATGGTCGGGTTGGAAAGCAGGGTGCCATAGACGAGATCGGATTCTAGGTCCGCTGCCTTCCGGCCGAACATGGTTGGGATACGACCGAACAGACCCTTGTCGTCGTTCACGATCGCCTGGCGGCTGATCGGGATGACGCGGCCGTAGGTCTGCAGGCGATAGTTCAAGCCAGTGTCGCTGATCGCGCCGCGCTGGAATTCGCCCATCTCGGGCACCAGCAAGAGGGCGGGGGCATCGCCAAGCCCGATGATCTGCGTCGGCTTGAAGTCTGGCAGGGTGTCCGTGCCAACCCAGGCGCGGAAAGTCTGCGGGGCTGCAGCGAAGGCCTGACGCACGCGGCGGTTGGTGGCCGATGCCAGGGCGTAAGCGAAATCGCTGGTGGTCAGCGCGCCGAAGCGCTGAAGACCGAGAGCAGATCCTGCGATTTCAAGACGTCCCATCCCGCGCGTATCGGTGCCGGAGCGACCAAGATGGAAGCGGGCGAGCTCCATAAGCGTCATCCCGCGGAAGTCGCGCGCCGCCGCGATGCGCTGCGCGGCCGGGCGGCTCGGGTCGTCGTTCAGCTGGTCCGAAGGGTGAGCGCGCAAGGTGACCGAGTCCGCGAGGGCCTGGCGGTAGCTGGCTTCGTCCGTACCATGAGACGCCGCGCGGGCATCGATGGTCGGGGTTTGCCGTGCATCGATGAGACGGTTGGCAATGCGCTCCTGCATCGACGCTTCGGTGAGCGTTCCGGCTTCGCTGTCGCGGATAAGCTCCGTCGCGAAGGCCGAGCCAAGCTCGTCGGATCGACCGCAAAGCTCGAGAATGCGTGATGCGGGGACGGTCGGGCTACGCTGGGCGACCGGCGCGGCCGAGGCGTTGGGTTCGGTGCGGGTGGTGCCGTCCTCTTCGACGACGACAGTGATAGCGGCTGCGGCCGGTGCGGCCCCACGGTTGGCATTGGGGTGGGCGACACCGCCGCCCGGCAGGTTCCGGTTCATTTCGTCTTCCTCTTGATTTCCGTGGGCGGTGGTCCCTGGTGCAGATCGAACCACGGCGTTCGGATCGGCGGGAACGGGGACGAGGCTGGCTTCCAGCAATTCCCAGGCGACGGCGCGCCAAGTCTCGTGTTCGTTTTCATCGGTGGCAGTGATCTGCCACTTGGTGACGCGGTAACCGATCGAGATTGCCCGCAATTCGCCAGCGGCGACGCGCGCTTCAACGGCGCGCCCAGCATCGGTGTCGGCAAAGTTAAGGGTCCCGACCAGCTGGCTGTTCTCGATCCGCACATTGGTGATGCGGCCAAGGACGGCATCGAGTTCGTACTGATTGTGCGTATCGAGAAGGGGGCAGACGCCGGCAGTGACGCGGCTGAGGTCGATGGCCTCTTCGCTGATCTCCAGCTCTTCAGTGAAATAGTGCCGGCGCACTGGCGCACCGACCGAGAGGACAGCCTCAACAGATCGACTGGAACTGTCATAGCTGGCCGGGGTGATGGCGAGGCTGCGAGTGCCGCGGCCACCCACCTGCGGCTGCCGGCGCTCGGCAATTTCACCCCCGGAGTCCGGCGCATCACGGGTGAACATTCCGGGAGGCGTGCCGGACGGATCTTCGGGCGTCCGCACCGGCGTTTCGGGAGTCCGTGGCGCCGGCGTTGCCGCCGGCTCGAACGGGGGTTCAGTGCGGCGCTGACGCGCGCCATCGCGCCCAGAAGCGGACTTATCTTCGGACATCATTAAGCTCCTGTCAGTCAGCGCGAGCGTGCGCGCTCCATGTACCGCCCCACCATGCGGGCGAGGATCGGTAGGCTGCGATCGCCGTCGACCGGCGCAGGTTCGGTGACTTCCGTCACATCGCCCTTGAAGGTGAGACCAGCTGCAGCGGCCTTTTCGCGGCCGGTTTTGACCTGCGCGATCAGTTCGTCTTGGTCGTATCCACGTCCAGCGAGCAGGTTTTCTCGGCTTTCTAGGCCGGCTTCCATCTCAAGGACGTCGGCTTCGGCATCACCCAGACGGTCGATGGATTCGATCGGTGGCGGCGTCCATGTGATCGGGACTGTCCGGGCGGGAAAGCGCCCGACTTCGACGCCGAAATTGTGGAACCACGCCCAGACGCGATCTAGGCACACCGGAATGATGGTGAGGAACTGGACACGTCCGACGGTGCGGTTGAATTCCAGCCGCCCGGCGCGATAGCTGGAATAGTTCACATTCGAGAGGTCGCCGGTCATCTGTTCGTAAGTGATGCCGATTCCAGCTGCTGATGCGAGCAGTGCGATGCGGGCAAGATCGGCGATACCTCCCGAGCGGGGCGGATTGGAGAAGGTGATTTGCTCCCCGTCCTCCAACTGCTCGATCATGCCAGGAACGAATTCCTCGATCGGCGCGCGTTCATTCTCGCTGCCATCGACGGGGAGGCCGATCGTCTGGTCGTCATCGCCGTCCTTCGGCGGCGGGCGGTAGCGAAAACCGACCATGCACGCCGAGATGTTGGCCTTGACCACCTCGGCTTCAATGCCCTCTTCAACGTCGCCCAGGCGCTTGATCACGCTGTCGTAGATCGACACGCCGTCGGTCTGGCCCACATACTCGGCGTGGAACAGGTCGATCACGTCCGAAGCTGGAAAGTCCACCGTCTCGCCGGTCCACCAACGCTGTCCCGGCCGGGTACGGTAGAAGTGGTACCGCGCCGGACGCCCGTCAGCGTCATATTCGACACCGCCCTCGATTCTGTCTCCGACCTTGTTGACGGCAAGCATGCCGCGATCAAACGTCTGCAACCGCAGGCCGTCCTTCCCGCCATTGGTAAGGAAGCGCTTCACCACGAACACGCGGCCATCGCGGAACATGCAGCGGGCCCACAGTTCTTGCAGGCCGTAGAGATCGAGACGGCCATAGAAATCGCAGGTCCTGCACCATTCCGACCAAGCGGATTTTAACGCCTTCGATCCTCCGGGAACGCCCTTGATTCCCCAGCCGACCACGCTGTTGAGCAGGGCGTTCATGGCTTTGCGTGCGAACGGGTTCTCCGCCACCAGACGCAAAACGGCTTGGCGGTTGACGTGGCGCCTCGGCCTGGCGTCGTTGGGGTTGCCGGTGTTCACGTCCCAGTTCTTGTCGGCAAACCGGTTTCCGCCAGCGAAGCGGCGGTGCCCATCTGTCGCGGCTGCGACAGCCTCGGTGCGCTCGAGAACGCGGCGGGCCTGTTGCCGCCGCAGTCCCGCCATCGGCGAAACGTAGGCGACTGCGCGGTCGATCAGTTTCACAGGCGGCCAACCCGGCCGATAATGACCCTGCGCCGACGCCGCGCAGCGGTATTGATGGGTGCTGCCACTTCGTTCGCGATCAGGTCGCGGGCGGTAAGCATCTGGTCGAGGTTCTGATACTCGGTCGAGCGGCCATCGGCGAACGTGACTTTGCGTACGCCGGTGGCGATGGCCGCATCCAGTCCGTCGAGGTCGCTTTGCTGGAAGGCCATCAGCCTCTCCTTTTCATCCAGCTCGATCCCTTGCGGGGCGCGAACTTCTTCGGTTTGGGCTTCGCGGACACCTTCGGCGGAGAAGGGGTGGGTGGCGTCGCTTGTGGCGGCAGGAGTTCCGGCGCAGGCGATGTGGCGTCGGTCACCATGTTGAGTTTCATGCCCCGCTGCATCAAGCCAGCGAGTGCAGCATAGGCATAGACGCGGCAGTCGAGAGCTTCGTTCGCCTTGCCTTTCGGCAGATCCCAGACGGTGTAGCGCCTTCCTGCTGCTACCTTTGTGATCAGGCGTTCCGCTGTCAGCTGAACATACCAGCCGAGATCGCGAGAGGCCGGGAAGTGCATGTATCCGGGGCCAGCCTCTTCGAGGCCGAGCCGCCAGCGGATCGAATCCTTAGCTGCGTTCGTGCCGATGATAACCGGCTTGAACTTAGACCGGTTCGCGGCGCTGGGGCGGGCGGTGGGCCATACAGGCGTTCGCTCACCGTTGCGGCTGCTCTGACCCTTGATCGCCCAGACGTGCCTGCCGAGGCGGGCTTTGGCAAACTTGTAGACGGCCTGCGTGTGATGACCTCCGGAATCGATGCAGGCAGCCTGAACTACGAACACGCGTCCATCGGCGCGCTGAAACCTGCGTAAAAGCTCGCGGTCGACGCGTTGCCAGAGTTCATCCGTAGCCGGGTCACCCTCCACGGCAACATGTTCGATCGACCAGCTTTCCTCCCCGCGACCCCACCCGACAAACTCGATCTCGACGCGATCATCCTGGGTATCGAGCCCGGCGGTAATGATACCCACGCCCTCGGGCACTTCGCCAGGCCAGTTCTCCGCCCGGCGCATCAGCGCCTCTGCGGCGATGTCCTTCGCTGCCTGCCGCTTGTGGGGCCTCCCAAGCTGGGTGTTATCGAAGGTGACCCGCTTATCGGGATCTTCCTTCGCGGCGAGCCATTTTGCAGCGATCTTGGGCGGCGCATCCTTTGGCCATGGACTGAACAGCTTCGACGCGGTGAACGATGCGTGTTCGTTCGGTACCGTCCATTGCCCGCAATCCGGACAGCGGGCGCGATATACGGCCCATCGGTCAGCGGACCACCATTCCCACACAGCGGCAACAGCATCGGCCACATCATCACTGGACCATGCCTGCTCGTAGCTCAGCAGCGGCTCGTGGCGCTTGCCGCAGCAGTTGAACGGGCGGGTCTGATGCCAGCGGACGGTGCGGAGGGACATGAGCCGCTGCCCCTCCGACCAGGCGGAGCCACAAGCCTCACAGTGGATGGCAGCCGTAGCGGGGCGGTGATCGCCGGAATGTTCGTCCTTTTCCCAATGGACGTGCTTGAAAAAGTCCAGAAAATTGCGGTGGCCGCAATGCGGGCATTCAACCGAGGCTTGGCGCTGGTCACCTTCGTTGTAGCTTGCCTCGATCAGACTTTCGTCGGCGATCGTCGGCGAGCAGGCCCGCACCGATAGCCAGTTCGCAAAAGTTGCCATGCGCTCGTCGACCAGGTCGAGCGGGTTACCCTCCTTGGTGATCGGGTACTTATCCACCTCGTCGCACATGCCAACCCGGATCGGTCGGCGGGCAAGGTTATCCGGACTACCGGCACCGGCGAGTGCGGCAAATCCGCCCGGAAACGCCTTATAGAGCAGCGTATCATCCGCGTTTCGCGTGCGACTGCCGCCGAAAATGCCCCGGAGAACGGGTGTTGCCCGGATCAGCGGAGTGATGCGCTCCTTCGAAAACTGCTCTGCAGCGTCTTCCTTCGGCTGCACGATAAGCATGGGTCCGGGATCAAGGTGGGCGAAGTACCCGAACGTATTCTCGAGCAGCGCGGTCTTCATGAGCTGCGTGCAGACCATGACGCTGATTTTGTGAACGCCGGGCTCGGTCACTGCCAACATGGCGCCGCGCGCGACCTCTACCGTCGATGTCCGCCACTTCCCTGAAGTGCTGCCAGCTTCCTTGGCTAGCCTGCGGTACCTGTCTGCCCAATCCGGGACGCTGATTCTAGGCGGGGGTGTCCACCCCTTGCGCGCGGCGGCGCGGAGCCGGTCAAGCTTCGCGTTTGGCGCTGAAGTCTGCCTCTGGCTCGCCGAGATCGTCGAGTTGCTGGTGAACATGGACCGTGAGGGCCTCCACGACCTTGTCCGCGTCCACGCCGATCTCCGCTGCCAGCAAAGGTCCAATTCGGGTCGGGAAGTTCATCCAAGCGTCTCGCTGGGAACGCTGTGTTTCGAACAGCACCATTTCCGCCTGTTCAATTTCAACAAGGTGGCCAGCATCGCGCCGCGCGGCGAGCAGGTGCTTGGCTGCGAGCGCATTCTCTTTGACCCGCTCGGCGGTGGCCGTGTCGGCGTAGGTGCCGGCAAGGACGTTATCGAGGAAGCCTTCCACCTCCTCGGAGAACAGCTCCTCGCTGGCTTCCTCGGTCTCGGCAGCGGTCGGTGCGGACTTTTTTCTAGTGCGGACACTTTTCGAAATGTCCGCACTTGTGTCCGCAGCCCTCGGAGACCTTCTGTTGTTCTTCCGCCACCCGGATCCCGCTAGCGACGGATCCAGCTTTCCGTCGGCGGAAATTGGCAGTTTTCCGGCCTTTATGGCGCGCCGAACCAGCTTGTCGTCGCAGCCGTCAAGCCGGGCAAATTCGCGAACGCTGACTAGAACAGGTGGTTCGGACATTTTGGGTGCGGACACCTTTTACAACCTGGAGCTGGGCTTTTATCGCGCGTTGGACACCCGCGTGAGAGAGAGGCCAGGAAGGACCCAAAACGCTGATGTCGACGGCAGCAAGCGTCAGGCTCCCTTGGCAAGATCAATTATTGGCTTTTTAACTGGCGACTGGCATCAAACGCTTATGAAAGCCTTTCTTGTCGCCACCGCTCTCGCCGCTATCGTCGCATCCGCACCTGGTTCTGCGAAGGCGACCAAGGTCAATCATTTCGTTGAAGTTGACGGTACAAGATATCGTGTGGCCGTCTACAACAATGAAATAGTTCTCGTCGCGAACAAGTCTTTGGTCGTTGCCTACGATCCGTATGAACGCGACAGACAGCGCAAGGCTGTTGTCGAAGCGACTGGTTGCAAAGTGGTGGACGAGCTGCCGTCGAACGATGGGAAGACGCGAGGCAAACTGGATTGCTCGGGAAAAGTAGGTGGCTGACTGAACCAGCGTAGGAGCAGTTGCCCCTGCCTTAGAGCAACTCGATCCAAGCGTCAGTGGGGCAGCACCACATCAGGCGGGGTTGGCAGAGGCCGCAATCAACTCCCGCTCGATCGCGTAGCAGTCGTTGCCGCCGAGATGGTGGGGGTTGTGTGGGATGCGGATTTCTCGCGCATCGGCAAGCGTGACCACTAGGTTGGTATAGGTGTGACCGCGATCCCAGTGGATGGACGCGATCAGTGCGGGGTTGACATGACACTCAGGTCCGCACTTCACGAGCATCAGCGGCTCCTATTCCGAGGGTGCAGTGGTAGAGCCGCCAGCCGGGATCGAACCGGCATCATCAGCTTGGAAGGCTGAGGCCCTACCGTTAGACGATGGCCGCTTGGAGGTTTACGCCCGATCTGGCGAGAACTGTTGGCGAGGGCGGTAGGACTCGAACCTACAGCCTCTGGTTTTGGAGACCGGCGCTCTGACCAGTTGAGCTACACCAACGCGGGACAGATATGAAAAGGCCCGCTCACCTTTCGGCTGCGGGCGCATCAAATTCCAACTGTATCTACTTGCCCTGTTTCCGTGCCCAGTGCAACCGGTATTTCGATGTTACTGAGACTAACATTCTGATTGACACCGATGTAAGTCAGAGTTACATTCCCGTTCATGAAGCCGATCCAGTACGCCCGCTCAGCCCTCAAGACGCTCCGCTCGTTGCCTGCAAATACGTCGGCGCGGATCGTGTCGAAGGTCGAAGCCTACGCCGCAGACCCGGCTTCGCAGGCGAACAACGTCAAAGCCCTCAAGGGCAGCGACGACATTCGCCTTCGGGTCGGCGACTGGCGGGTCATTATGAACGATGGCGTCGTTCTGACGGTGACGAAAATTGGCCCTCGCGGCAGCATTTATGAATGATGGAGGCTCACATGGGTGAGATGGTTTCGATACCGATCGAAGAATACAGAGCGCTCCAGGAGGCAGCCGAAGACTTGGCAGACATCCGTGCTTCCGAGCGCGTGAAAGCTGCCGTCGAGCGCGGCGACGATGAGTATGTGCCGGCCGAACTGGTCAACCGCATCCTCGCTGGCGAAAACCCGCTGCGGGTCTGGCGTGAATATCGCGGCCTAACGCAGCTCACGCTATCGAAGGTGGCTGGCGTGACCCGTGCCCAGATCGCACAGATCGAAGGTGGTAGGAGCGGCGGCTCGGTCCAGACCTTCAAGAGCCTGGCCGAGCATCTGGGCGTCACGGTTGACGATCTGATCTGATTCCAGCCCGGGACAGGTAAGGCCCTGCAGCATCGATCAGCAGCCGCAGCCCGGTGAAGAACTCGTCCTTGATGATCTGCCGGTGAGTGCCCGACTTCGGGACCTGAGAACGGCGGTGGAATAGTCGGCCACGGTAGCGGCGGGATAGGTCCGCTGCGGGCGGCGTAAAAGTCGTCCACCTTGAAGCCTTTCTGCTTGGCAGGGAGGACTGGGGATTTTCAGCGTGGAACTCTATCTGAAGGTACGTCTGGTCAGCGTGGAACTCTATCTGAAGGTACGTCTGG